>CALDSR010000001.1 GCA_937924505.1 uncultured Granulosicoccus sp.
GCTACGGATGCCGCGACTGACGCTGCTGCTGAGGCCACGGATGCTGCGACCGACGCCGCTGCTGATGCTACGGACGCTGCGACCGACGCCACGGATGCCGCAACAGATGCCGCTGCTGACGCTACGGATGCTGCGACCGACGCCGCTGCCGACGCCACGGATGCCGCAACAGACGCCGCTGCTGAGACTAAGGATGCTGCGACCGACGCTGCTGCTGAGACTACGGATGCCGCGACCGACGCTGCAGCTGATGCCACGGATGCTGCGACCGACGCCGCTGCTGATGCTACGGATGCTGCGACCGACGCCGCTGCTGACGCTACGGACGCTGCAGCTGATGGTGATGAAGCGAACGAAGAATCAAGCGCTGAAGAGTCAGTGACCGAACAGACGGAAACGGAAACAGCCGGTGAAGAAGCTGCGACCACAGAAATTGATCGTGGCAGCTTTAGCCTCGGTGGGATCAGCCGGAAGTTCGGTAACGTATTTGGAGCGACTTCCAGCGCTCTGGCAAGCGTACGTGATGCTGAATCAGCAACAAATATTCTTCCGCGACTTGAGCAAGCGGGTGCGACATTGACCGAGGCCGCATCTGACTTTGACAAGGTACCCGAAGCTGCTCGTGGTCCATTGAAATCTGTTGTGTCAAATGGTCTTGCGCGCCTACAACCGTTGGCTGATACGACGCTTGGCAAGGATGGCGTAGGTTCTGTGTTGTCCCCAGCTCTGGGCCCAATCATGGATACGTTGAAGGGACTTGCCAACTGACGCCTAGCTATAGTCTTTCGACAAGACTGCCGTAAAAAAGGCCCGTACAAATTTGTACGGGCCTTTTTCTTTATCTTTCATAAACAGACAACACTACATCTCTACGTCCCAGAGCCACACATCAGCTAGCAATACGCCCGAGTGCGTTGTCAATGGCTTCGACCACTTCGTCGAGGTCTTTCGTTGTACAGATCAAAGCGGGACTCAAGCAAATCGTATTGTTCAGCCCAGTCAGGCTACGATTGGTGCGACCAATGACAACGCCATTGTCCATACAATCAGCTGCGATGGCCACAAGCATTGATTCATCGACTGGTTCTTTGGTCTGTCGATCTTTAACCAATTCAAGACCGCAGAAAAGGCCTTTACCGCGCACATCACCAATAACCTTGTACTTGTTCTGCAGGCCGCGCAGTTTTTCCATCAAGTACTCGCCCATTTCTGTCACATTATCGAGAAGATTTTCCGCTTCGATAATGCGCATCGTTTCCAGCGCAGCTGCGGGACCTGCGGCACAACCACCGAAGGTACTGATATCTCTGAAGTAAGCCATCGGATCATCATTGCCTTTGAACTGGTTGAAGACGTCTTCAGTTGTCACCGTACAAGCAATCGCGGCATAACCACTTGCAACACCCTTGGCCATGGTGACGATATCCGGCTTGATGCCGTAGTGTTGATAACCGAACCATTTGCCGGTGCGGCCAACACCGCAAACGACTTCGTCAATGTGCAACAGGATTCCATACTTCTTGCAGATCTCTTGCACAGTTTCCCAATAACCCTCTGGCGGCGTGATGACACCACCACCAGCCGTTACCGGCTCGAGTACGATGGACCCGACGGTGTCGGGATCTTCTTTTAAAATGATATTTTCGATCTCGCGTGCAATCCTGACACCGTATTCAGATTCATCGGGAAACTGGCTGCGATACTCGCAACAATGTGGCACCTCAACAAATCCAGGTGTAAACGGCCCATATTGATCACGACGTTCGTTCTGACCACAGGTACTCAAAGCGGTGATGGTCGTACCGTGGTAGTCACGATCACGATAGAGTATTTTGTGCTTCTTGCCATCATTTTGCATGGCCGCAATCTGACGCACGATCTTGTAGCCCTTTTCATTTGCTTCAGAACCCGAGTTCGAGTAATAAACACGGCTCATGCCTGGCATCTTGGCGATTAGTTGTTCTGCGTATTTGATACCGGGAATGTTCCCGGCGGAGCCGGCGAAATAACACATTTCGATCAGTTGATCACGTACTGCATTGGCGATACTCTCGCGGCCATACCCCAGATTAACCGTCCACACTGCGCCGGATACCGCATCAAGATGCTCATTGCCATTCTGGTCCCAGATACGCATACCGTCGCCTTTGACAATGATGAGCGGATCCTTGCTCTCAAGCGGCTTATGCGGAGTCAGGTGATGCCAGATGTTGGCGCGATCCATTTCGATCAGTTCACGCATATCCACATTTTCTGCAGGCTTGTTCATACTTAATCCCCAGCGAGTCGAATCAGCCCAAATCATGACTGATCGTTACAATAAATCGAGATGATGGGTCGAGACTATGGGACACGAGTACATGACGCAACCAGAGCCAACGAAAAAACGAAACTAATGCCAGATAATTCCTTGATTCCTCCCCTTGTGGGGTGGATAGGCGACGGGCTGACGCGTCCGGAATGCGCTTTGACACACGGTAGCGGCCTGTTGTGTGTCCCGAGCTGGGCAAAAGGCGGTGGTGTGAGCATCATCAACACCCGTGGTGACACGCGTCACATCCTGAGTAATATCCCGCAAACTCTAGCACCTTGGTTGGCTCACGGCCTGAGACCCAATGGCATTGCACTTGAGGAAAACGGCCAATTTTTACTGGCCCATCTTGGCGATGAAAGAGGTGGCGTCTTTCGACTCGACACCGAAGGCAATGTCGAGCCCGTTGTCCTGACAGTACATGGCGATCCGATGCCGCCAGCCAATTATCTGGTCAAGGATCGACAAGGCCGGCTCTGGATTACCGTCAGTACGCGTAAATCGCCTCGTGCGAAAGACTACAGACCAGATGCCTGCACAGGGTTTATCGCCGTATGTGAACCAGGGGGCTCGGACGCGCATATCGTCGCTGATGGCCTTGGTTATACCAATGAATGTGTTATCGACGAGATTCGCGGCCGGGTTTTCGTCAACGAAACGTTTGCCCAGCGCTTGACCGAATTTGAAATGAACAACAACGGGCAGCTCAGTAAACGTACGACGAAGGCGACATTTGGTCATGGTACTTTTCCGGATGGTCTCGCCCTGGACATGGAAGGTGGGCTTTGGGTCACCAGCATCGTCAGTAATCGCGTCATTCAGGTAAAAGCCGATGGTCAGCAAAAAATCTGGGTTGAAGATTCGGATACGTCTCATGTGGACCATGTAGTTGCTGCATTTGAACGCGGCGAAATGGGCAGACCGCACCTTGACAATGTCTCGAGTACAGCCTTGAAAAACATTTCCAATCTTGCGTTTGGCGGTCCTGACTTGTCGAGGTGCTATCTCGGAAATCTGCTTGGCGAGACCATTCCCTGGTTTGATGCCCCGGTATCAGGCGCACCATTACCCCATTGGGATTTGCCGCTGGGCACCTTGGCCGAATTTGTCGGATAATTTGCCGGGGCAATGTAGTAAAAATTCATGACCCTTTTTCACCTCGCCAAATACAAGGTAATTGCATTGTGAGCAAATCAGGCACGTATTCGATTGCCGTTTTTCCCGGAGACGGTATAGGTAACGAAATCATGCGCCCGTGCGTGGCACTATTGCACCGAGCTTGCGAACGGGTGGGTGGCCTGACGCTGAAGACCGCGGACGTCCCTGCCGGCGCCAAAGCGTATCAAGAGCTTGGTAGCGCACTTCCCCCGTCTTCGTTGACGGCCGCCAGAGACGCCGATGCCATTCTACTTGCCGCCATGGGTGACCCGGCCATTCGTTATGAGGATGGCACGGAACTTACCCCGCAGATCGATTTGCGCTTTGAACTGGGGCTATACGCCGGACTACGTCCGATTCGAAGTATCCCCGGGGTTGCAAGTCCACTGGTCGATCCGCGTGCAAAGGATATTGATTTCGTACTCGTGCGCGAATCGATAGAAGGACTATTCGCACCGCAAGGCAAAAGTGAAATCATTGATGATCGTGAGGCTCGCGAGACCTTGGTCATTACACGAAACGTGTCGGAGAAGTTATTCAAGGCTAGTTTCGCCTTGGCCGAAGCGCGTTGTCGACAAAGAAAAAATGACCATAGTCGCGCTCCTCGCGTTACCTGTATCGACAAGGCCAACGTGTTTTCAGCGTTTGCGTTTTTCAGAAAGATTTTTTATGAAGTTGCCAAAGGCTACGATATTCCCGCTGATCATGCCTACGTCGACATCATGTCATTGAATCTCTTGTGCCAACCATGGGACTACGACGTATTGGTCACCGAAAACATGTTCGGAGATATTCTGTCAGATCTTGGCGCTGGACTGATTGGCGGGATGGGATATGCACCGTCAGCTGACATCGGTGACAACCATGCGGTCTTTCAACCTTGTCATGGCAGTGCCCCGGACATTGCCGGCAAAGGTTTGGCAAATCCAACCGCGATGTTTCTCTCTGGCGCAATGATGCTTGATTGGCTTGCAGACAAACACGATGATGACAACGCAAGACGCGCTGCAAGGCTGATCGAACGTGCGATAGATAGGGCATTTGCCGAAGGCGAGCTTGTCACTACCGAGCTTGGAGGAAATGCCGGGCTGCTTGCTGTAACGCAGGCGGTCAATCATGAACTTGATAGTCTTGATATTGCTGTCATCTGATGATTGATATCGCTTTGATAGGAACGGGTTATTTCAGCCAGTTTCATTTCCGTGCGTGGCAACGTATGAAAGATGTGAGAATCGTTGCACTACATACATTGGATGCAGTCGAAGGACAAGCGGTTGCCAAAGAGTATGGGGTTCCAGCCGTTTTTACCGATATTGACGAGATGCTCGATACAAGTAAACCGGGGCTAGTGGATATCGTCACCCCGCCACCTTCTCATGCGCATATCGTCCGGCTGTGTATGGCGCACAACATTCCCTGCATTTGCCAGAAGCCATTCTGCGATGATCTGATACAAGCACGCGCACTGATCAACGACATCGACGCTGCAGGCGCAACCGTTGTCGTCCATGAGAATTTTCGTTTTCAGCCATGGTATCGAGAACTACATCGACTCTTGTCAACAAACCTGATTGGCGATCCATACGAAATAAGTTTCAACCTTCGGCCCGGCGATGGACAGGGATCAGACGCCTATCTTGATCGGCAACCATACTTTCAACAGCAAGAGCAATTTCTGGTTCGAGAAACCGGCGTGCACTACATCGATGTTTTTCGCTACCTTTTTGGCGACATCACCGGTTTATTTGCGCGACTATCAACCTTGAACCCGGTTATCGCTGGCGAGGATGCAGGTGTTGTCATCATGGAATTTGAAACCGGTGCCAGAGGCGTTTTCAACGGAAATCGACTATCGGATCACGCGACGGATAATCTCAGACGCACCATGGGCGAAATGGTCATTGAAGGTTCCGCTGGCACGCTGGTACTGGACGGCTACGGCGCAATCCACCACCGTCGGCGCGGCGATGAGACATCGCTTGAATGTCACTATGATTACGAGGATATCGACTTTGGCGGCGATTGCGTTTACCGCACGAATCGCCATGTGATAGATCACTTGTTGATCGGCTCTGCCTTGGAAAACCATGCATCCGCCTACCTGGTCAACCGAGAAATCGAGAATGCCGTTTACAGATCCCATGACGAGGGAATGTGGATCAAGCTGACCGATCACGAATGAACAATAAAGTCCCCCGGCTACCCGTCAGTCGAGAGGTACACCCGCCCGGGCTGCGAAATAAACCGCTTCGGTGCGATTGCGCGCACCAAGCACACGAAAGATTGCCGACAAATGCGCTTTCACGGTGTTCTGGGAGATGTCCATTTGTGTGGAAATCGTCTTGTTCGGCTTACCCTGTACTAATAGCGTCAGGACTTCTCGCTGGCGTTTCGACAGCGATGTCAGCAACGCAATATCCGAAGGGCGAGATCCGTGGTTTGCCGGCGTGTGCTGACCATTTCGAACAGCGGCCGGCAGATAGATACCGCCAGCAACTATCAGGCGAATCGCACCCAGCAATTCGTTGTGTGTCGAGCATTTGGTGATGAACCCCATCGCGCCAAGTTCGATGCAGCGATGAATGACAAGCGGATCCATTTCTGCTGACAGTACAATAATGGGGGTATCGGGAATATCATTTCGTAAAGCGGCAAGACCATCGAGACCGACAGTGTCACTTAAACGCAAATCCAGCAAGACCAGATCGACTTCCTGTCCGTCATACAGGTATTCTTGTGCATTCTTGAGAGAGTATGATTCAACAATCTGCGGTTGCGGTTGAAGATCCTCTAATAAATGGACCATACCGCTGCGGAAAAGAGTGTGGTCATCGATGATCAGTATTTTCATGGTCCTACATTACCCACAGACCGCGTAAATCGATTTCCAGAAAAGCGACTTCCTGACCGATAATACAGGCTTCGCATCTGATTAGACACAGTTTGCGTTATCTTTTGGCTCTTCTTATCCTTACAGCTAGTTTTAACAGGACTACCACCCGGTGCAATCTTCCACTGAAATGAACGTGATTGAAAAGAAACTGCGCCGACAGACGGCGAAAGCTGTGCTCGATTTCAACATGATCGAAGACGGTGATCGGATTATGGTCTGTCTGTCGGGTGGCAAGGACAGTTACACCCTGCTCGATATCTTGCTGCATCTGCAGCGAGTTGCCCCTATCGATTTTTCTCTTGTCGCCGTGAATCTGGACCAGAAACAACCCGGTTTTCCCGACACTGTTTTGCCTGACTATCTCGATGAATTGAAAGTTGAATACCAAATCGTTGAAGAAGATACTTTCAGTATCGTGACGGAGAAAATTCCCGAAGGCAAAACAACGTGTTCGCTTTGTTCGCGTCTGCGCCGCGCCATTCTTTATCGTACCGCCGATGAACTGGGGGCCAGTAAAATAGCCTTGGGTCACCATGCAGATGATT
This sequence comes from uncultured Granulosicoccus sp., assembly GCA_937924505.1. The sequence continues at coordinate 6,908 of CALDSR010000001.1, forward strand.
TGCTCGAAACGTTCCTGTTGAATTTTTTTCACGGTGGCAGCTTGAAAACGATGCCCGCAAAATTGCACGCCGACAATGGTCGCAACGTCGTGATTCGACCGCTAGCCTATGTTCGCGAAGCATTGATCAAGTCTTATTCGGCGTTGCGGCAGTACCCGATCATTCCTTGTAACCTTTGTGGTTCGCAACCGAACCTTCAGCGTCAGGCAATGAAATCACTTTTATCCGCTTGGGAAAAATCAGACCCATCTCGGATAGCATCAATGTTGACAGCACTCGGCAATGTTACGCCTTCGCATCTACTCGACCGTACGCTTTATGATTTCGATACCAACGAACGCGTGGGTTATGGGAACGAAAAACTACCCTTTGTCACAACTCGCATTGCCATCGACGACATCACATTGCGCGCTACCACAGAATCTCCTCTCCATCATAGGCAATGAAGCGGCCACTCGGATGCTGATGCAATTCGTGTAGTTGGCCGAGAAGTAACCCAGCGGTTTTTTCCGCACTGAATAAATTTTCGGTCGGTACATTCTTCTGAAACGGCTTGGATAATGCTGTATCAGTTGTTCCGGGATGCAATGCCGCAACTCGAATTGCCGGGTTGAGTCTTGCCCATTCAATGGACAAGGTACGCAGACTCATATTCAAGGCGGCCTTCGCTGCACGGTAGCTGTACCACCCCCCAAGGCGATTGTCGCTGATACTGCCTACTCGGGCGGATACCGTTGCAAAAATCGGCGCGCTCGATCCGTCAAATTTCCCAAAAACATGCTTCGCGAGCAACAGCGTCGGCAAGCAGTTGACTGACAGGTTCTTGTTAAAGTGGATTGGATCAAATTGTCTTATGGTTTTTTCCGGGGCATAGGATTCGTCATGCAGATACCCCACGCAATTGATCAACCAATCAAGCGAATCGACTTCATCAACCCAGCGCAAGATACTTTGCTCAGAGCTTGCATTGAGGGTCGCGCGTTTGACAACGGTGCGCTTGTTTTCCGATAAAGCGGCAACGTCGAGATCGCTTTTGAATGACGTCGCGTGCACGGTTGTTGCGATGCCGCTATCGAGAATCGCGTTGAGCAGCGCCGAACCGATACCACCGCTGGCGCCAATAATCGCGATATTCAACAACGTGAACTCAAAAAATCGAAGCAGCCTTCCTCGTGTTCATCCACGTCCGCCTCCGATGCTACTTCAGTGCTCCGAAAGCCTTGGTAAAACCTGTCAGTGACAATGTCGCTTCTACTTCGCCCTGATTGGCCGCGATAACAGACACCAAAGCATTTTTGCCTTTTTTCATTCGGGTGATCAGACGGTCGTCCACCGGTTCGCGTACCAGGCAACCTTGCTCGGTACAGATCTGAAAGGGAGCTGATTCCTTGTTACCGCCATCAATCGTGACACTCAAACCCTCAACCAGCACGACACCCAACGGTGTGATGACATCAAGAACGGCTATCGCGGTACGCTCACCAACCTCCAGCGGCTCAGCCAGCTTTCGAATGACCATTTCGAGAATCGGTGTGCCGCTATCGTCATTGCCAATCTGCGCCATCGCGCAATTGCTGCCATCGTCAGCACACGCAACCTCCCAGGCGCCATAGGTCGTGCGTTGAATCCCCTTCGCGGCCGGTGGCGCTACCGCCGCCGCTTCGGGCGTCTGTCGGGAAGCTGGCGGGGCGGCGCCCAAATCCAATTTCTCCTCGGCAGGGGCGGCAGGTTGACCCAGCTTTAGGCCGGAATTTTCCTGAGCATGGACTGAATTGACGAGCCCTGAAGCAAGAAAAGCGATTAACGGCAGTATTAATTTGATCAATTGAGTGTTCACGTTGTTCGGGAATAAGGGAAATGTCAAAAATTCAGTCCAAGGCTAAGTTTAGGTAGCTGGACGGGACGCTGCAACTCCTGTGACATGACAAACCGGTTCGGCAAACAGCGCTTTGGTGATAAATGGTAATGTCAGCGCTGAGCAAATTCGAGATAACCAAAGCCGATGAAGCTATTGCAATCGGATCGCTGGCGGCTGTGGCTCGATCCGGCTCGCGGCGTCCAATGGATGGCCGCTGAACTACGACAGGACGGGCGTTGGGTATCGGTCGTTGCTGATTGCCGGCCACCGCCCGAATCCTCTGACACGCGGTCGGCAACCGCTCAGCGAGTCGTTCCGACTCCGCGAGCCGGCCAGGACGAGACAGCGCCTCTGGCTGCAGCCAATTTTCACATGATTCCTTACAGCAACCGCATTCGTGATGGACGATTTTGCTTCAATAATAACGAAATTCAGCTCACCGGCGCTGATAACCATGCCATACACGGCGCATTACGCAAATTGCCGTGGCGGGTGAAAAACGAAACGGATCGCGACATCCTCTGCACCTATTCAGCACCAACGGATGGAGCGGTGAATTGGCCCTGGCCGATGACAACGGAAATTCGCTACACATTGGATAGCAATACCATCTTGAGTGAAATACGCGTACGTAATGATGGTGACACTCCAATGCCAGTCGGGTTCGGCTGGCACCCCTATTTTGTGCGAGTCATTGACGGTGAATCGCCCGAAATTCAATTACCGGTTACCGGGGTGTACTCAGATACCCATGGAGATTGCCTGCCGATCGGCCCGAGTCATGCCCTGCCAGCCATACTCGATTTTCGCCATGCGCGTAAGCTGGATCCGACCCAACGAATTGATCACTGCTTTAGCGGGCTTGACGGTCCAGTAACTATTGCCTGGCCCGGCAGTGATATCTTTCTGCAGATGCGGGCGAGCAAAAACTGCGATCATCTGGTGTTGTTCAATCCGGACAAACCACATTTTGCGATTGAACCTGTGACCAATGCCAATGATGGTTTTAACCTTTCGACGCAAGGTATCAACAGTGGCGTAATGACCTTGGCGCCCGGTGCCTGGGCCACCGGTGACTTCGCCTTAACAGTTGAATAAACACCGGGCTGTGGCGTTACGGTGATATCCGTAAGCCATCGAGCGACACACCTAGAGGACCACGAGGTACGCTCAACGTCAGGAACTGCCCCTCGCGTTCAAGTGTCATCTCCACCAATTCGCCACGACTGCCGCCTCTGGTCGTCTCTTGCACATCCGAAACTCGGTAGATACGCGTGTTTGCGTAACTCATGATCACGTCACCGATCTGTACACCGGCGGCTTCAGCCACGGAGCCCGAAATGATTGACTCGATCATTACACGATTATTGCGTCCCACATTAAACAGATACGCGTCATATTTTTCATCGCCAAGCTCTGCTCGAAGATCAACGCGCTCAGCAGCAAGCTCTGCAAGGCGCTCACGATACTGATCAGTATCGACCCAGCCTTCTCGAGTGGCCAAGTCATTTAGCTCCAGCCGATCGAGCTGGTAACGACTTCGTCGCGCCGTGATCTCGTCTGCCAAGGCCACGTCCACGCCAGCGGTAAGCAGACTGTCATAACGTGACTTGGCGGGTGGTGGCTTCGGAAATCTGGAACCTGTCCCGTTACCTGAATCTGGATTTGGTGACGACTCTGCCACGGATTGCTCGTCGGCAGCTTGCAAACTCGCCAAAGACGCCAGGTTCAATGCGCTGCTTTCAAGGTCTGCCACCTGACGATTCAAGCTGACGACTGTCTCGGCTAACTGACCACGCTCGGCTTGTGCATCTGCAAGTTCCTGACGGAGCACGTCAAGCTCCTGTTTCAAGCTGTGTAAGTCAGTCACCGGGGTATTTGCCTCGCGAGCAGCTCTGTCAGCCGCGAGCACCGCCGACGACTGCGTAGCCGATGCCTCGACTACCACAAGTTCAGGCTCGTTCACGGCATTGGGTGCCAACACGAAAACAGTGGCCGCCGCAGACATTGCACTGACGAGGACGGTAGAGATGATTAAACTGACTCTTAACATGACCATATTCACCCTAAAAAGCCTGCTTAAGGGATTTTAACCCGAGTTTATGAACAACAATCCTTGCAATATTAGTAGCTTGCCGTGGTCCGACCCCCAAAATGTCGATCTTTATGGGCATCGGGGGACTTCGATACTGGCGCCAGAGAACACCTCGGTGGCGTTTGACCTCGCCTTGGAGCTGGGCGTGGATGTTCTGGAAATTGATGTTCGCTTGAGTCGCGATAATGTGGTGATGGTGACACATGATGAAACAGTGGATCGGACGACGGATGGAACGGGCGCTGTAAAGTCCTGTACGTATGATGCGCTCAAAAGGCTCAATGCTGGCTATCGATTCGTAAACCCTGACGGTAGATCCTATCGTAGCGACAAGATCAGCCTGTTGTCCCTTGATGAGTTATTCGAACAGTATCCAACGACACGAATCAATATTGACATCAAGGACAACGCACTGGTCGCGGCCAACGAGGTCGCAAACTGTATAGACAGGTATGACTGTACTCAACGGGTGAATGTCGGTAGCTTCCATGCTGCGCCGCTGCAGCATTTCCGCAATCTCTTGCCACGGGTTACCACCGCAGCGACCCAACGAGAGGTAGCCGCCTTGTACTTTTCACGGTGGTCACCACATGGACGCACAGATGAATCGACCCTGCCCTATCAATACTTGCAAATCCCTACCCGCTACATCGGGCTACCGTTGGCAAGCTCAGCGTTTATCAACTTCGCCAAACGCCGATCAATCAAAACAGTGTATTGGACTTTAAACGACGTGAAACTGATTCAGGCGACGCTCGATGCCGGCGCTCAGGGAATCGTAACTGATCGTCCGGATATCGCCGCACCATTGATCAAGGCAAAATACAAAACCTTATCGGCTATCAACGAATGATAGTAATGGGAGCTATCTTAAAATCAGGCTGCAAGTCGCGTCATCTCATCACAGTCAAGCGATGCTGCAAAGAGTTCGAGTAATGCAGCCTCCGCGTGAGCAACATGTCCATCACCGCGAATGATTTCAACGCAGTGCTGGACAAATGCCATACGAATCGGTTTCGGTTGAACATACAAAGTTTGAAAAGCTTCCTCCAGCTCTTTAACGATACCGGTTTCGGATGCTGTTCTACGCGGGTACTCGTTTTGCGTATAGCAGGTCAACAAACGTTTGAATTGAATTTCAAGCTCTTCCGGAGGCGCGCCTGATGTCTCGACCATCAATGACAACAACAGCGCAAATTCCTCCCCCATGCTGTCAAAGCTCTTGGCTTGACGGGCCTCGGCACACCTTTCTGCTTCGTCAGCCAGTGTTTCGATCACCGGGAACTCAACATCAAGTTTGCGTCGCACCAACTGCAAGGTCGCATAACTCATCAAGTCGTAGTGATCATCTGCCTCAAGAAGTTTTTCAAGCTTGAGCATGATCAGTCGGCGATTATCGGCTTTGATTTCCGAGCACAAGATTGTGGCACAATGATCGATGATGGCCAGTTTATCTGTGCTGAGCTCGCACGTAAGGTTTCCCATGCATTCCTTGACACGATCGGCGAAGCTCTGATTGAAACTGAAAGCCAATGAACTCAGAAATGCATGACGCCGAAATGCTTTCTCGGGTGCAAACACAGCAAATATGGCTGCCAGACAACTCGACTCATCCGGCAACATCAACAGCACACGATCAGACAGGATCGAATCGTTGACATCCATCGTAATGATTTGATGCGCGTCCTGATCGGATTGCGCCATAAACGAAATTCCACCAGTCGAATCTATAGCACTGGCACTTAACAAGTGTGCCCCCGTTATCGAATTTGATGCGGTATGACGAAGTTTCTTGAATTTCTCGGCATCACGGAGAACTTGCCGATGCTTGGCTTCAAAATGAGGCTCGACAAGATCGATGCGCTTCTGCACCGGTGGATGCGTGGCAAAAACCCTACTGAAAAAGTTACGGACATCGCCAGTCTGAAAACAAAGATGGGCGATTTCCTCTGCATGTGAAGAATGTAGCGGTGCATCCTCATCAGTATCTCGAATAACCGCCAACGCCGAGGCCAAAGCATAAGGATTGCGCGTGAACTGCACCGCAGAGGCATCTGCCAGATATTCTCGCTGGCGTGAAAAGGCTGATCGGATCAGACGCCCGGCAAATACACCGATAACGCCAAACCCACGTAACAGGTAGCCGACAACCATGGCAGGATGAACCCGCACATCAGGTGATTTGTACAGTAACAAGCGGCCTACTTCATCAATCGCCATCAAACCACCAAGAGCGATCAGCAAACGCATGTTTAGTGGTAAATCCCCACTACTTATGTGCCCGAACTCATGGGCGATCACGCCCTGGAGTTGATCACGATCAAACGCATCCAGCGCCCCTTGCGTAACCACAATTGCCATTTTTCCAGAATGCATACCGACGACAAATGCGTTGATGCTCGATTCATGACGCATCACGTAAGCCGCCGGTTGAGGCGTGCGAGAGGCAATTGCCATCTCAGCGACAATGTTGATATATCGCTGCTCTGCTTCAAAACGAGAACGGTCCGCGGCGAGGGTTGCGCCAAAACGCCTGGCAAGAACCTCACCACCGGCCCGCACATCGAGTGCGCGAAAAAAGCAGCCAGACATGACGGTCAGCCAGACAATACCGATCAGCGCCATCGCAGGCGTTGACAGCGTATACAAACTGTTCGTTTCGCCAAGGAGCATGGAGAAGAACGCGACGCTGACATGGATGATAAACGCCATTGCCAACAATGCCGCTGCAAACCCTAACAGCAAGCATTTTGACTGGCGACGGCGATTGTCCTGATGCGCAAAGAATTTCATTCAATCGTTTACCGTAAGCTGATGCCTTGCGACGAAAACGGGCACAGAACTTCGTTCATTATCAGGCGAACGAGACGTTCAGTTTTTCGCGTGCAGATGACTCTGCTACTTCAAACAGGTCCGCTTCTTTGAATGAAAAAGCACTTGCAACCAGTATCGCCGGAAATTGTTCACGCGCGATGTTGTACTCCATTACCGAATCACTATAGGATTGACGAGCAAAGGAGACACGATTCTCAGTGGACGCAAGCTCCTCATGCAGTGCGATCATCTGTGCGTCGGCTTTCAGATCCGGATAATTCTCCATGACCATGTTCAATCGTCCGAGAGCTGAGTCCAGAGCCCCTTCGGCAACTGCCAATGCTCCGATAGCGCCAGCATCATCCGGGGCTTTCGCAGCATCGGCACAACGCTGCTGTGCAGTATTACGCGTCTGAGTGACTGCCGTCAGTGTTTCAGCCTCATGTCTCATGTAGGCGCTGGCCGTTTCGACCAGGTTCGGGATCAACTCGTAACGTCGTTGTAGTTGCACCTCGATCTGCGAGAAACCATTCAAAAATCGATTTCTCAGGGTGATCAGCCGGTTGTAGATCAACACAACCAGCGCGGCAATCGCAACCGCCATGATCAAAAACAGGGTTCCTGCACCCACGATGGATTCTCCGCTATTACCTAGAGTCACTAGCGGCGGTATTGCTTGGGCCTGAACGACGACAACTTTATGACCCGTAGTGGGCCACACATTTTTTTACCGCAAACCCTGTGTTTCCCACACGCGACAAGATTCCAGTCTTGCAGCACATCGCGTTTCCACTCCTAAAGGTGCGCGAGCCCCCCCTTGGCAATGTGATAATCTTCACACAAATACTGAGAACCAGCTCACAGTAATTCTGCAACCACGATGAAAATATACGAACCGATTGCAATCTCTCTATTTACGGTACTTGTACTCGGTGCGAGCTTTCTCTTGGGTAAAAGTGTTGGGTATCGTGAAGCGATGTCAGCTCGTATCTCAGTACAAGACAAGAGCTCACAAAGCGCGATTGAGGATCGCAACCAAGTAAATCTGCACGAATAAGCATCGTGTGGTAGTTCCGCTGGTGCAGCCTTACCGAGCAAACAACTCGGACGCCACCTGCAATTGCATGTCAGCCACCGCCAAGATTGCCTCCGCATCCTTGGAACCAATTTTCTCTCGCAATCGATCCGCATTCAGAGATGCCCTGAATACGCGAGTCTGTTCACTGACATTCAGCGACCCCGTCTCACGATACAGTTCGTGTGGGGCGGTGGGCACGTAAATGTCGGGCGTCAATCCACGCGCATGCAAGGGCAAATTGTCTGGCGTTGCATAGGTCGCAATCGTGGTACGTACCGCACCTTCAATGGGCGCTTTTAACGGGTACACTTTTTGAATCAGGCCTTTGCCAAAACTGGGGGCTCCTACCAGTGTTGCGCGTTTACGCGCTTGCAGGGCACCGGCGAGAATTTCAGACGAGGACATACTACGTTCATTGATCAGTATAGCCAGTGGCGCTTTGCTTATTTGCTCACCCTCTCTTGGCAACTGTCTCGAGCGTCCTCCTTTATACTGTTCACAGTAGACCCAGCTGGCATCGTCAAACATGGACATAATGATTCGGGCTGCACGTGTCGATCCTCCCGGGTTATCACGTAGATCAAGTATGTAGGCACGTACTCCCTGCCTTTCAAAATCAAGCACAAACGTCTTTACTCGTTCAAACGTGTCTGTACCAAAGCGGCTGATCTTGATATAGGCAATGTTATCGGCAAGCAGTGTTTCGCGCGCGTAGTGCAATTCGACAGAACGTCTCTCGACTTCAAGCGTGGTCGTAATTGACTCGCCCCGGCCCAGTGTCACTGATACGCGAGATCGAGCAGGACCAGAAAGCTTTGAGCGCACCTGGCGGGCACTTGCACCAAACAGTGATTCACCCGCTACGGATTTCAAGGCATCACCGGGTTGGATATCGAAATTATCCAGAGGGCCGCCGAGCAAGGGGCCGATTACAACTGGATAGTCTTTGTCCCTTGAACGAAACTTGATACCGATACCGACGAGGTTGCCACTGCGATTACGCTGGTAACTGCTGTGGTTGACTGGTGAAATGTAGTTCGCGAAGGGGTCGCCATAAGCACGCTGAACATCTGCAAGTAATGTACGAGCTTTGCTGACCGCAAGCTTTATGTCGGATGTCTCATGCGACAGAATGTCATCGATACGACGCTCACGCTCATCACTACTCATCAGCGGTCCCTGACGAAAGAGTTCGAGCTGAGTCTCGTCGATAATACCAAGCGCTCGTTTGAGTTCCGTACGCAGCTCGCTGGAGTCAGCCATTGTGTCAATGGCCCGTGGAGAGGAAAGTCATCGTCAAGGCCACTCCTTACGCACGTCTGGCATGTTCAAAGGTGTCAAAATTCGCCCCTGAAAGCTTGAAGGCCTGTCCAAACCCCATGACGAATTGACCCGCGTTGGGAGACAAGCGAAACAATACGAAATCGGGCAACTGCCGCAACAAACCAATCATCTTGCCATGCCGAGCCTGCAGTGCATCCAGCAGCGGCACGTAGCTTGTTGAATCCGGCGCCACCACACTCGCTTCACACTGATAGCTGACGCGTGTTCGCGCAAATATCTCACGAGCCTTTGATTCATCATCAATCAGCATGACCGAGACTTTGCCATTGGCGAGTAGGTCTCGCGTGTGCAAGGCTAGCTGACTTACAAAAATGATGATATCAACACCGTCAAGGATGAAAGGCGCGTAACCCGTGTGTGGAAGTCCATCATCACCAAGCGTTGCAAGTTGCACCGTGTTAACGGACGCTTTTAGCGCAGCAAGAGCTTCCACAGGATCAGCAGGCTTGACGCTTGAAGCGTTGTTTCCGGATTCCGGCTTTTCAGAATTTTCCATGATACTTGGGCATCGATAGATTTCCTGTTTGAAATGGTTGCGAACGGCTAGTTGCAGACTGACGGACGGTTGCTAACAAGCAATTGCGGGCGGCTATCAGCGACAGACAACCGTTCGATCGGTTTAGTGTAACCTGTCGCGATGAAAATTCGAGCCTTTCAAACTGCCGATACTGCCAGTGTGGTCGCACTCTGGGAGTCCTGTAATCTGACCCGCCCCTGGAACGATCCGAAGCTTGACATCGCACGCAAGTGCTCAGTCGATGATGGGCTCTTTCTGGTTGGCGAACTAGACCTTCAGATTCACAATAAACCTGGCGTAGAGCCCGGCACCATTCTCGATACCGAGATCGCCAACGGAATTGTCGCTACGATCATGGGCAGCTACGACGGGCATCGAGGATGGATCTATTATCTTGCCGTGCATCCAGATCAGCAGCGCAAAGGGCTTGGTGAGCAAATGATGAAAGACATGGAAGCGCGCCTGCTTGCACTCGGTTGCCCTAAAATCAATCTGCAGATTCGACGCGAGAATTCGTCAGTCATGACCTTTTACGAATCACTGGGTTTCACGGAAGATGCTTCTGTCAGTCTCGGCAAACGATTGATCCCGGATAACTAGATTATCCGGGATCAATTATCCGGAATATTATCCGGAATCAACATCGACGACTCGTGGCGTTTGATCAGCGCGCCAGGCGCGGCAAATCGCCCGCTGTTCCCATCGCGTGGCGCATAAGAAAATGTTTAACCGGCTTTGCTTGATTGGCCACATCCAGCGTTGCCGAACGTAGACGTTGGACCAAGGCAGGCTGCGGCTTGAAGGCGTGGTAGAAACCATCAAGTACGTTGATCATCAGCGCGTTTTCGCCTCGACGCCATCGTTCATAACGTCGGAGAGTCTTGTAACTACCCGGGTCGCGTGACTCGTCAAGCGCATCCTGTATCACTTCGGCCAACGCTGCCGCATCTAGCATACCGAGGTTCACGCCTTGCCCGGCTAGCGGGTGTACCGTGTGCGCCGCATCGCCAATCAAGGCAATACGATCATCAATGTAACGTTCCGCGTGCGCTTTGGCGATCGGGAAACTACCACGCTGAACGATGCTTTTTACAGACCCAAGTTCTTTGGGAAATTGTGCTTCCATCTCACTCGTGAATGTATCGTCGTCAAGCGCTTCAAGCCGGGCGACTGTCGCTTCATCGTGATACCAGACCATGGAAGCACGATGACCACACAGGGGCAAAAAAGCTTCCGGGCCGGTCGGCTGGAATCGTTGCCAGGTTATCGATTGCTGGGCAATTTCGGTTTCTATCGTTGCGACCAGTGCATGCTGAGGATAACTGAATCGCTCAACGTCAATTCCCGCCAAGGTGCGTACCTTCGAGCGCGCACCATCGGCACCCACAACCAGGCGGGCGCTTAGCTGTCTGCCGTCATCCAATGTCACATGCACGCCGTCGCCGTCTTTACGAAAGCTATCGAGCCGTGCGGGGCAGTAAAGACTTACCGCTTCGGATTGCTCGAGTTGTTCGAACAAGGCAAGCTGCAACACGTCATTTTCGACAATGTGCCCGAGATGTTCGGCGCGAATGTCATTCGCGTTGAATCTTGTCTCACCACCTGCCTCACCATCCCAGACAGCCATTTCAGTGAAAGGACAGGCACGACGATTGACGACACCCTGCCAGGCGCCAACACGTTCAAACATACGCTGGGTAGCTACGCTGACCGCTGATACGCGAATGGAGTACTCAGGCTCGCTACCCGGCAAAAATTTTGCGGGTCGGGCGGCTTCGAGTACCGCGATTTTCAATGACTGCCCGGCAGCTTGCGCCGCTGGCGAACACGCCAGAGCGCTGGCCAGCATTCCGCCAACCATGCCACCGCCGACGATTAGCACATCGTAGCAGGACGTCAGGGGCGTCAGTTCAGATAGTTCACGCGTTGCCATCCCTGTATTGTGCGCTTGATTTCAAAGGTTGGCCAGAAATTATACTCTGGCTGCACCGTCACAATACGCTTGCGGCCACTCATCGATACGACTGTCAGTCGGGTAATCTCATCCTGGGTCCGCGTATTGACCTCGTTGAGAAAGTCGTCAAGATTTTCTACCGGCACACCATCGACAGCGACAACAAAGCGATTGCGATACAGACTGTCCCATAACGCTGGAGATCCCTTATCGGTACTGGTGATATAGACACCAGGAAAGTCGACTCCTTTTTGGTAACCAATATCGCTGAAGCTTTCCTGAAAGACGGCACCGGCCCAACTGACCATGCGATCCGTGCCCAAGGCGTCAAGCATACTCGGCGCAAGCTCGATGGACAGAACTTTACCGCGACGAAGTACAAGCAGAGAAACGGCGGGGTGCTGAGCGAGTCTCTCGGCATGAAAAAGCTCCGAGACGAGCACATCATCTATGGCCAGAACGACATCGCCCGAAGACAACTTGCCATCCGCATCAGTGCCAGGAACAACCTGATCAACATAAAGCACCCGTCGTCGTTCAGCAGGCAGAGCGTTGTAACGCTGCAACCACTCGTTCGGCAGCCCAAGCTGACGAGCAACCGACAAGGGTTGATAGTTCATTCTGATGTCCAGTGAATAGAACGGACTCTGTGACTGATACTGGCGAAGTGCTTCGGCGATCACCGAGGCCGGCATCGCCCATTCGCGTTGATGAATCTCACGACCTTCCTCATACGCAAAGCTCATGTAAACCGCATGCACAAGACCACTATCATCGACCAGTGGGCCACCTAGAGAAGTTGGCACATCAGGTACGTTGTACACATCTAGTGATGCTTGTTGAAATCGCGGTAGTCCCGGTGGTTGGAAATTTATGGTAATACGATTCATGTCGTCGATTTCATGCGGACGAAAGGTGCCATCGAAACGATAGCCGATCATCGTAATGTCATCGGGTAAGGGCGTATCCGCCTCAGCCAGTTCCAGGGATTCAAAGTCTGCGTCAAGCAAAAATGCTGGATCATATTGCAACAAGGCGATGTTATGGCGCGGATGCAAGAAGACGACTTCGCCCTCGAGCACTTGCGAACCAAAGAATGTGATATCCGCATCGCCCAATCCAACGGGTACCGTATTGCGGTCAACGGCGACAAGCCCCTGCTGTCGATCAATGACGAGGCCAACACCCTTGAAGTGCCGTGCATATACGTTGTCGACCCCGTAAGGGATGCTGAAATCCACTTTGACCATCGCCGGCGCTACCTTGTTCAACAATGGATCTTCGAAAGTTGGCAATGCTTCAATACCATCGACACTGGTGGCCTGTTGCTCGGGAAGATCCATCTCTTGACAATCCCAGAATCGAGCATCATCAACGCGCGTACAGAAACGATGGCCAAACCAGCGATTGTTTAGCGTGACCTGAGCTATTTCACTGCTGAATTCCCTCCCGGGGACCACATAGCGCAGTAATAGCTGTTCATCAGTGGGCGCCGTTCTGATCGCCGTTACGATACTGTCGATATCAGTAATTTTCTCGCCATTAAGCTCAATGATGACCGAACCTTGCGGTACGTTATCGCGTGTAAAGAAGTAACCCGGTTCCATGACGACCACGCCTGATTGTGGGAGATTCATTGCCCGGGCGTGCTGAACAGACATGTTCTGCAATACAGCATCGCCTAGCTCAAGTAATCGTTTCGGAGCGAGCTCATGCAGATCGGCGACCGTAACCGACAGACTACGTGATTCACCTTGTCGCACGACTTTGATATCAAGCGCTTTGCCGATACTGCTGTCCAGCAAATCTTCCAGTGCGATGAACTCTGTAATAACCATATCGTTGATTGAAACCAGAATATCGCCCGGTTCAAAAATATTCTCTGCAACACCCCCAGGGATGATTTGGGAGACGATTAGCATGCCATTGCTTGTCACAACAGCCGCTTCACGTGCAAGCTTTTCCGTTTCAGTATCGAGTCCGAGGCGACGCAGCTCGCGAAACGGCTGATGAGTAAAAATCGTTTGCAAACCACCGCGTGAGATCGGCTCGCCCCGTTGCAAACGTTCCAGCGCATATTGAATACGCGGTAGAGGCAGGAAGAAACTGCTCGCAGTTTTCGTATTGGCGGCTGCGTTCAATGCGACCACATCACCTTCAAAATCGATGACCGGTGAACCGGAACTACCGCCTGATGTACCCGATGCGGCTTGCAGATAAAAGGTATTGAAATCGTTGTAACCGTAACGTCCGTAGGAAGGCACTTCACGATCAAGCCGCGCGATGGTTCCTGGCAAGATCGATAGTTGCTCACCTCCATCACTGCCGATCACGCGAATATTCATGCCAGTGCGCACCTTGTCCGGCCGAAGGTTCAAGGTAGCAGGCGTGGCGTATTCAAGCGCTTGCGGATCATAGCGAACGAAGGCAAAGTCGTGCACCGGATCGCGATACAGTGGCACGGCGTCCACCCGTTCTTGATTCTGGAAGGTCGCAGACAGGCGAATTGGTCCTGAACCGACCACATGGCGATTGGTCAGCACGATGCCGCGCTCTGCATCAACGACGAATCCGGTTGCGTTGCTGCCCCCTTGAGGTGTGTCGTCGAAGGTTCGCAGCTGAGATAATTGCAGTGACACGACCGAATTGGCAGTTCGCGATACTGTCTCAGCCCAGGAATCCTCGCCCGAGGCTGAAGCGGTACTGCTGGCGAGACCCAGCGTGGCCCCTACCGCGAGACCCAGCCCGAGCAAAACGGCCGCTGAACATCGTGGAAAGCTGTTTGACAGGCTCACAGGCAGGTGACTCCGGGTACGAGATATGGAAAAAGACTGAATTCTGGCGCAACAAGTGTTCCATAACCTCAGCTTTCGTTTATTTTCATGTTTCATGTATTAACGTAGGTCTGTCGCGAGGAAATTCCCGGCTTAATTGGATATCCGGAAGGTTCTTTTCACGATCCTTTACTATAGATGAGTATCCGAAACGACCGCCCATGAACTGACAGTGCCTTTAAATGAGCCAAGCTAAAACGCCACAAAGCGGCGAAATAGAAACTATCCATGCAAGCTCTGAGTCCTTCGCTATCCGCTGGTTCCGCGAAGCCTCGCCCTATATCAATGCGCATCGTGGAAAAACCACTGTATTTGCGTTGCCCGGCGAGGTACTGCAAAGCGCGCTGTTGCCGACTCTGTGTCACGACCTCACGCTACTGAGTCATCTTGGTTTACGCCTGGTGATTTGCTTTGGCTTGCGTGCGCAGATGGAAGACTCTTTAAAGGTAAGCGGCGGCGAAAGTGACATTGTGGACGGGCGCCGAGTTACCGATGGTGCGGCCTTGGACACGATCATTTGCGAAGCAGGAATTGCCCGTAATGAACTGGAAGCCCGATTATCGATGGGCCTGCCAAATACACCGATGGCAGGCGCTCGACTGGCTGTTGCCTCAGGCAATTATGTTACGGCACAGCCTTTCGGCATTCATGACGGTGTGGATTTCAAACATACGGGGTCAGTACGTGAAGTACACGGCGCGGCACTGAATGCACTACTCGACGCTGGCAATGTCGTGTTGTTGCCGCCACTGGGTTTCTCATTGACCGGCGATGTCTTCAATATTCCGGTCAACGAAGTTGCCAGCGAATGTGCGCGTGAGCTTAATGCCGACAAACTGGTGTACTTTGTCGATCAGCTACTGCTTGATAAACAGGGTAAGGAAATACGACAAGCCAGTGCAAGCGAATTCGAAAATCTGGCCAGACTGTCGTCTGCTGGCGGCTTGTCTGATGATAGCGTAAAGCCTGCCAGCGAGAAAAATGCCAACGACGAACGCAACGCCACAATCAAGCAGGCGATCAAAGCCTGCCGCCAAGGAATAGAACGGGTGCACCTCTTGCGTCACGATGATCCGGATGCCTTGCTGCGTGAGCTATTCACTCGCGATGGAAGTGGCACCTTGATTACTCGTGAACGTTGGGAGCATGTTCGCGCTGCAAACAATCACGATATATTTGGCATCATCGAGCTCATCGAACCATTGCAGGCAGACGGTACGCTAGTACCACGCTCACGCGAACAACTCGAAGGAGATCTCGAACATTTCTTCGTCAGTGAACGCGATGGTACAGTAGTCGCCTGCGGCGCTTTGTTCACGGATGACAAGCATGCGGAAATCGCCTGCCTTGCTACACATCACGCGTATCGTGGCGAAGGGCGCGCAGATCAGATACTGACCTTGCTTGAAGAGAAGGCAAAACACACCGGTTGTGAATCAGTACGCTTGTTAAGTACACGAACCGGGCATTGGTTTGTTGAACGAGGCTATTCTGAAGTATCACCTGACGCGCTGCCCCACTCACGCAGAGAAAGCTATAACCAACAGCGTAATTCCAAGGTCTACATCAAGACGCTGTAAGCTACGCCTGCCCATCAATCGTTTTACCGCAAATTTACGCCTACTTCTCAGCGATTTCTATCTGCAAGGCAGTCAAGGAATCGAGACGTTCAGTATTACTAGGCATTTGCAGCAAGTCGAATTTCGCTTCACGTGTCAGTGGTAGAAGTTCAAGCAAGCGATAACAAATCCAGTCAGGATCATCAAGTTTCTGTTTTTCGAAACGAACATCAGGCTCGAGATACTGCAGAATGAGTTCGAGTTTCAACGCCAGCGCTTCAACCTTCTCATCCATTGGTGTCGGTGGTCGTTCGGGGATCAGCTCGATTTCGGCAAGCAACAGCTTGGCATCGTTTGCCGCGTAGGTCAGTACACGAAACTCTTGCTCACCCCTCGCCGTTATATGCAGCAAGCCATCTGTCCCCTGATCAAAGTCAACGATGTTTGCCAGCGTACCTATGGGGTACGGGACTGACGGCTCACCCGCCTCATTACCTTCCTTGATCAAACAAACACCAAAACCGGTATCGGTCTTGAAGCAATTCTTGACCATGTCGATGTATCGCGGCTCGAAGAGTCGAAGCGGCATCAAGCCACCCGGCATCACGATACTGGACAAAGGAAATAACGGCAATTGCATGGGGTAACTCTAATTGTTGACGTCTTTGCCAGTGGCCGTGTCAAGGCCCCAGGCTGGCATCAAGGTTTGTTTTATTGCCAATTGATCCAAAACACGTGCGACGACAAAGTCGATGAGCTCATCGATGCTTTCAGGCAAGTTATAAAATGCCGGGTTGGGGGGCATGATGACAGCGCCGGCCCGATTGAGGCGCAACATGTTTTCCAGGTGAATGGAAGAGAATGGCATTTCGCGCGGCATCACAATCAGCTTACGCCCCTCTTTCAATACAACGTCGGCCGCGCGATCGACAAGATTGGTGCAGGCACCGTTTGCAACGTTTGCCAGCGTACCCGTCGTGCAGGGACAAATGATCATGGCATCCGGTGCTCCCGAGCCACTGGCGACCGGAGCTGTCCACTCCTCTTGTCCGAATGCCTTGAGCTGACCATCGCGTGCACCGTAACGCGCTGAAAAATCAGCTTGCACATCGGATGTTCTTGCTGGGACGGGAATATCGGTATCCATACCCATGACTATGCGCGCCGGCTTCGACATGAGTACGTAAACCTGACAGTTTGACTCGACAAGGCATTCGATCAGGCGCAAGGCATACTGGATGCCTGATGCGCCTGTCATTGCCACGCAGACTGTTTTGTTGAAATCCATCCGCGTGATCGCCCCGACGACCTTAGCAATACAACTTTGACTTCAAGGCTTCACGACAATCTCAACGCGACGGTTCAGTGCGCGGCCGGCACGCGTGTTGTTGGGCGCAACCGGACGCTGCTGTCCAAAACCGGTTGCAGCCAAGCGCGCCGGGTCGATTCCACCTTGATTTTCAAGATAATTGACGGTGTTGGCTGCTCGCGCAACTGACAACTCCCAGTTACTCGGGTAGACATTGAGCAGATCTCCAGTGACCGGGATGCTGTCGGTGTGCCCCTCCACCAGGATTGGGTTATCTATCTCGCCCAGCACATTGGCAACCCGCCCCATCAATCCGCGACCGGCAGAGCTAAGCCGTGCGCGGCCTGAATTAAACAGGGCCTGACTCGGCAGGTTCACGACGATACTGTTGTCGTCACGAATAGTGACCTCAGGATTTTCGACACCATTGGCACTCAGTTGACCTTCGAGCTGATCACGCAACGATTGTGCGCTCTGTATCTGCGCTTCAGACCCTTGCTGGGCAGCCGCCAGTTTGCTTGCCACGTTTTCTGCCAGCGCTGTCTGTTCTGCAACCATAGCATTGGCTTCCTGCAGATCATTTTGCACCTCAGCTCTGGCAGATTCCGCATCCGCCAAACGGGTTTCAAGATCACCTTTGGCGGTATCGAGTTCAGCAAGCTGAGACTCAAGTCCGTCCTTGGAAGCCTGCAACTCACCGAGCTCAGACTCAAGTCCGTCATTCGAAGCCTGCAACTCACCGAGCTGAGACTCAAGCCCATCCTTCGAAGCCTGTAATTCACTGAGCCGAGTTTCGAGGCTTGTCTTGGCCTCTTCCAGTTCGGCGACCGATGCTTCAAGCGTCGATGTCTCACCTTCAAGCTCCCCGACTCTTGCTTCCAGTGCGGCATTGGCACTTTGCACATCGCCCAGTTGTGAATCGACGCTACCTTTAAGCGTTTGCGCTTCCGATAACTGCCCTTCCAGGGCCGAATTAGCGGCAGTCGCTTCCTCGAGCTGCGTTTCCAATGTTGCTTTGACGCTATTGGCTTCACCCAGTTGTTCTTCGAGGCCAAGTTTGGCGTTATTGAGTTCCTGAATCTCTCTCTCAAGGCCAGTCTTCGCCTCATTCAGCTCGTTTATCTGACCTTCAAGACCAGTTACATTTTCCAACGCGAGAGCGGCCTGATTTTCCAGTTCAGCCTTTTCGGATTCCAGCGAGCCAATTCGCGTCTCGAAACTACTGGTCTGCTCTGCCATCGCCGCAGTCATCGAGGAAAGCTCGATGTCACGTTGTCCGACTGTATCTTCCATCACAACGAAGCTGCCTTCAAGAACACCCAACTTCGCGCTGAGTTCGACCACCTCACCTTGCAAGGCATCTCGCTCACCCGTAATTCCTTCAAGCTCGCTGACCTGACCGGTCAAGGTAAGATTCTCGGACTCAAGTGTTGTCACCTGTTCTGCCAGGTTACCGTTTTCACTTTCCAGAGATGCAACTTGTTCAGCGCGAGCTTCCTCTGCACTAACGAGATCGACCTGCAAATCACCAACCTGACTTAGCAAGGTCTCACGTTCAGACTCGAGATCGCCGTTGCGTTGGCGCAGCTCGGCAATCGCCGGTTTCTGCAAATCTATTGTCGCTTGCAACTCGTTCAGATTGTCCATGACCTCGCTTTGCGAACTGTCCAGACTAACCTCAAGCTGTTCATTTCGCTGACGAAGCTCAGCTATCGCTGGTTTCTGTAAATCAATGGTCGCCTGCAACTCGTCGACTTCCGATTGCAAAGCGGCTAGTTGTTCACCACTGTCAGCTTCCACCTGCTGATTACGCTGACGAAGCTCGGCAATCGCAGGCTTCTGTAAATCGATTGTGGCTTGCAATTCCTCAAGTTCGGCACGCATCGATGACATCTGCTCACCTTCGCTTGCCTCAAGCTGCGAATTTCGCATACGCAATTCCGCAATCGCAGGCTTTTGCAATTCGATGGTCGCCAGTAACTCGTCCATTTCTGTCTGCGCATTGGCAACGACAGCCGCGTTGTCCGCTTCCAGTGCGGCATTTCGTTGGCGAAGCTCCGCTATCGCGGGCTTCTGTAAATCGATCGTCGCTTGCAACTCGGCTACCTGACTTTCAAACTCGCCGAGCTGAGTTTCCATCTCAAGCAGTGATTCTACCGCGGCGGTTTGTTCAGCTTCCAGCGTCTCCTTGTCGCGGTTAAACGATGCCAGCGTCGCTGAAAGGTCAGCGTTTTCAGCCGAGAGTCGATTCAGATCAGCTTCCAGCGATGATTTGCTGCTGGCTAGCGATGCAGCCAAGGTCCCGGCTGAAGCCGATGCAGTTCGCGTTTTCGCCAGGCGCCGCTGAGTTCCTTCAAGCTCGGCTCGAAGCTCCGCCATGTCAGATTCCGTGGCAGATTTGCCGCTGGCCAATGAGGACGCCAATGTACCTGCAGATGCTGCCGCGGCTTGGGTCTTTTTCAATCGGCGTTGCACACCGTCAAGGGTTGCTTGTAAATCACCCTTGTCCGCCGATAGCGCGACAACTTCGCCCGTCAAGCTCTCAACGTCAGCTTCCAGCGCCTGTTTTCGCGCTTCAAGATCACCGATTTCGGCATTAAGTGCGATCGTGTCGGTCTCGTACTGGGTCTGCAAACTCGCCAGATCCTGCTTGGTCAGATCCAATTCAGCTGCCGAGCCTTCGGTTGATGCCATCAAACCCTGAATTTGCGATGTCAGATCTTCAACGCCTGCATCCCGTTCGGTTAATGCGGCGCTCTTTGTTTCAAGCTCGACGGTGGCCGTCTGCAACTCACCTTCAACAACGGCAAGATTTTCCGTCACCTCAACCAACTTACCTTCAGTAACGCGCAACGTGTCCTGTGTTTCCAGCAGGCGGTTCTCGGTTTCAACCAGAGTGGTCTCCGTGTTGGCCAGATTGTCACGCGTGAAGGTCAGATCTTCTTCGATCGTCGTGACGCGATCCTGCAAACTTGAAACCTCGACACTGAGCCCTTGCTTGACGGCCTCGAGTTCGCCAATTTCCATGTTCAACAATGAAGTATCCGTGTCATAGACTCCAAGCAATGTGTCGTAGCTGGCACGCGCGTTTTTCAACGCCTCTGAAGCACTCGTGGTGCTACTGATCAGCGATTGCACCTCGGCACCAGCCGCTTCCGTACTGGCTTCACGCGCCGCAGAGGCTGTAGCCAGAGACGCAACCAGGTCATCCATTGCAGCAGATTGGCTTTCCAGAGCTACATTCTTCTCGTCGAGCAATGCCTTGACGGTCGCCAATTCGGCAGAAGCGGATTCAGATTGTGTCTGCATGGCTGCCAGCTGACTCTCAAGTTCGGCAGCCTGGGCATCAATTTGAAGATTGGCAGCAGCTAGTTGCTCTGACAGCGACTGCAGCTCACTTTGCAAGGTTCCTACAGTAGATTTCGCCTCGCTGCCGACACTTGCAGCTCTGGACGTCATCGCCGCCAGCTCTGATTCCAGCTCGGTGATTTTGCTGGTCAGCGTGGATTCGGTTTCATTGGCAGTACTCAACAATGATTGGGTGTTGACGTTGTTGCTATCCAGATCTGCGACCTGGGTTTCCAAGGTGGCAACTTGCTCTCGCAAGCCTGCAAGCTCGGACTCACTAACGGCGAGTGAATCCTTCAGTACATCGCGCTCGCTTTCAAGATTGAATATGGAGCTCTTGTACGAATCAACGTCTTTTGTCTTGGCCTCGACTTCTCCGAGCAGCTGAGTACGTTCGGCCTGTACTGCGTCGAGACGGTCGCCAGTTCTCGATTGCGCTATCCAAGCGCCGAGCAAACCAAGCAAAGCGAGGGCCGCAAGTATGAATTTCAACTGGTACGACGATTTGCTTGGAGCAGTTTCGAAGTCTCTGAACATGGGTCGGGTTCCGGTGGACTGGACTAAATTGAAGGTAGTGAAGCGCGTGCCTATCGTAGCGAAAATGATTGTCCGCCACAATCTCGACTAAGCGGAAAAGTGCTTGCGCGACATGGTATTACGTGTATTCGGTTACAATAGCGTTCTTCGTAACTTATTGTGAATCTTGATCTGTGCGCGTCCATCTCAGTGCCTTGGGTTGCCGGCTTAACGAAGCCGAGCTGGAACAATGGGCCACCCATTTCTCCGCAGCCGGCGATACGGTAACCGCTGATGTCGGATCAGCCGATGTAATGGTCATGAACACCTGTGCCGTCACACGTGAGGCCGTCAGGAAATCACGCCAGAAGCTGCAGCGTCTGCAACGTGACAATCCAACTGCAAAACTCGTCGTAAGTGGTTGCTACAGCACACTCGAGTCACCCGATGCCTTGGCAGAACTTGGCGTAGATTTGATCGTGCCCAATACCGAGAAGGATACATTGGTAGCGCGCACGCGAGACGCATTTATCAGTTCTTCCATGCCAGCAAGTGCAACGTTGCCCGCCGAAGCTGCACTATTTACACGCAACCGCCACCGCGCTTTCATCAAGATACAGGATGGCTGCCGTTATCGCTGCACATTTTGTATCGTCACGGTCGCCCGCGGCGCTGAACGCAGCCGCAGCATCAGCGATATCTGCAACGAAGTCAACGCTTTGCACGCGAATGGCATCAAGGAAATTGTGCTCACGGGGGTCCATGTCGGCGGTTATGGCTCCGATATCGATGTCGATCTCGCCACACTGGTCAACGCGCTGCTGACCGATACGGACATGCCGCGTATTCGCTTTGCGTCGGTCGAACCATGGGACTTGTCACCGGCCTTTCTGGAGATTTTTGCCAACCCGAGAGTTCAACCGCATATGCACTTGCCTTTGCAAAGTGGCTCTGACACGGTGCTGCGACGCATGGCAAGACGCTGCAAGACAAAGGATTTCGCACGCCTGACCGATCAGTTGCGTCAGGCGATACCCGGATTTAATGTCACCACAGACATCATTGCTGGTTTCCCGGGTGAAACCGATGACGAATGGCAACAATCATTGGCCTTTATCGAAACTCAAAATTTTGGCCATATCCATGCTTTCACCTATTCCGAGCGAGAAGGCACCAAGGCGGCGACCCTGCCGAACCCCGTGGCACCAGCAGTCCGTCAAGCACGCAATCGTGAGCTGCATGATATCGCGCGAACTTTAAAATCGCGGCAGCTCGCGGACAACGTCGGGCAGACCGTTGACGTGCTGTGGGAACGTGGCGCCGAAATTCAGACTGCCGACGGAAATCAGCTCTGGAAGCACTCGGGCTACACCCCTAACTACTTCCGGGTAGAAACGCTGAGTACGGAGAATCTGGCCAACCAAATTCGAGCAACCCACATTTCAGGTATCGGAAACGCTGCTTCAAGCGATGCCCCATCTGAAATAAATCCCAAATTAATCAAAGAGTTGGCGGCAATGCCAAACGGAACTGCAGTACTTCGCTGCGCCTGAAACAAAACCACCCAAAAGGCGGAAATTTATCTCTGACTATCGCATTGTGGCATGCGCGTTGAATCGTTCAATGCCGATGAGACCAATTCTGCTCCGCCCTACACATAGTAGTAACGACACGTATATATAATATGACCCTAGTGTGACAATAGATTCGGGAACTACAGAGCTGGGTCGCGCAGCCAAACTACCCGTACCCACCGAAAAACAAGATTTAACCAAACAATCAAGGTACCCATGGCGACGAACCCAAAGGCAACAGACGCTAATAACGATCCGGATGAATTGGAGACACGGGAGTGGCTAGACGCTCTCGATGCGGTCATTGACCGTGAGGGTCCGGAACGTGCCCACTTCCTGCTCGAACGAATGATCGACAAGGCGCGTCGCTCAGGTGCAAACCTGGGTTACGACGCCAGTACTGCTTATGTCAATACCATCCCCCCTCATCTGGAAGTAACGAGTCCGGGCGATCATGAACTCGAACGCCGTGTGCGATCGATGATTCGCTGGAACGCGACCGTCATGGTGCTGCGTGCTCAACGCGGCGATTCTGGCCTTGGCGGACATATCTCAAGCTTTGCGTCAGCCGCCACCTTGTATGACGTGGGTTTCAACCATTTCTTTCATGCACCAACACCGGATCACGGTGGTGATCTCATCATGTTTCAGGGGCACTCGGCCCCCGGCATTTATGCAAGATCCTATCTCGAGGGCCGACTGACCGAAAAGGACCTCGACAATTTTCGCCGCGAAGTCGATGGCGAAGGGCTTTCATCCTATCCACACCCCTGGTTGATGCCTGAGTACTGGCAATTCCCGACGGTATCGATGGGTTACTGCTCATTGACGTCAATTTATCAGGCGCGCTTCATGAAGTATCTGCAGGATAGAAACCTTGCGCGGACCGATAACCGACAGATCTGGGCTTTCCTGGGTGACGGCGAAATGGATGAACCGGAATCCCTGGGTGCGATATCGCTGGCCGGTCGTGAAAAGCTCGATAACCTGAACTTCGTCATCAATTGCAACCTGCAGCGGCTCGATGGACCGGTGCGTGGCAACAGCAAGATCATCCAGGAACTCGAAACGCTGTTCCGCGGGGCTGGTTGGAACGTGATCAAAGTGATTTGGGGATCTTACTGGGATCCACTACTGGCGCGTGACAAATCCGGCAAGCTGATGCAACTGATGATGGAAACCGTTGACGGCGAGTATCAGAACTGCAAGGCTCGCGGTGGCGCCTACACGCGCGAACACTTCTTTGGCAAGTACCCTGAAACCAAAGCGCTGGTCGCCAATATGACTGACGATGACATCTGGCGCCTGAATCGCGGTGGGCATGATCCGCACAAACTGTTTTCCGCTTATTCGCAAGCGGTTGCCCATAAAGGGGAACCAACCCTCATCCTGTGCAAGACGGTCAAGGGTTACGGTATGGGCGAGTCGCTTGAAGGCACCAATGCCACGCACCAACAGAAAAAGATGGATATCGAATCGCTGTTGAAGATGCGTGACCGCTTTGGGCTGCAGCTGACCGACGAACAGGTCAAGAACTACGAATACATCAAGCCTGATCCGGACAGCCCGGAAATCAAGTACATGCAGGAACGCCGGAAATCACTGGGTGGCTACCTGCCGCAACGCAAAAAGTTTGCCGAACCGCTTGAAGTTCCTCCGCTGTCTGACTTCAAGCAAATTCTTGATGGCTCGGGTGACCGGGAAATGTCGACAACCATGGCTTTCGTACGACTGCTGACCATCCTCACGCGTGACAAGAAAATAGGCAAGAACGTTGTGCCGATTGTGCCGGACGAAGCGCGCACTTTCGGCATGGAGGGCATGTTTCGGCAGCTAGGTATCTATTCATCGGTGGGTCAGCTGTATGAACCACAGGATCGTGATCAGATCATGTACTACAAGGAGGATAAATCCGGTCAGATCCTCGAAGAAGGCATTACCGAAGCCGGCGCCATGTCAAGCTGGCTCGCAGCAGCGACGTCCTACTCGACACATGGCGTCAACATGCTGCCCTTCTACATTTACTATTCCATGTTCGGCTTCCAACGCATCGGCGATCTTGCCTGGCTGGCCGGCGACATGCGCGCCTGCGGCTTCATGATTGGCGGTACAGCAGGACGCACAACGCTGAACGGCGAAGGCCTGCAGCACGAGGACGGTCATTCACTGATATTGTCGAGCACGATACCGAACTGCATCAGCTACGACCCCTGCTTCGGTTACGAAATGGCGGTGATCATTCATCACGGCATGACGCGCATGCTCGAGAAGAAAGAAAGCGTGTACTACTACCTCACTGCAATGAACGAGAACTACCTCCACCCTGCCATGCCGGAAGGTGCCGAGGAAGGCATTATCAAAGGTATCTACCGCTTGCGTGAAGCAGGCGGTGCAAAATCATCCAAAAAGAAATTCGACCACAAGGTTCGCCTGCTTGGTGGTGGCACCATCTTGCGTGAAGTCATGGAGGCCGCAGAGATTCTCGAGAGGGACTGGAATATTGGCGCCGAGATCTACAGCGTCACCAGCTTCAATGAGTTGGCCCGCGATGGCCTCGAAGTTGAACGCTGGAACATGTTGCACCCTAATGACACGCCACGTGTTCCTTACATCACGCAAGTACTCGGTGATGATGACAACCCTGTGGTCAGTTCTACTGACTACATGAAGTCTTATTCGGATCAAGTGCGCAAGTATGTGCCGGCAACCTTCACGGCGCTAGGTACTGACGGTTTTGGCCGATCCGATACGCGTGAAAAACTTCGCGAGTTCTTTGAAGTCGATCGACGCTATGTCACCGTCGCTGCTTTGTACTCCTTGTCGCTGGATGGGAAAATCGATGCTGCGACGGTCGCCAAAGCCTTGCAGCAGTACACGATCGATCCCGACAAACCGAACCCAGCGACGGCTTGAGGGGACCACAAATGAGCGATACCACTACACCTATTGATATCACCGTGCCAGACCTTGGTGATTCTGAAAGTGTCGAAGTCATCGAATTACTGGTTGCCGTTGGCGACCAGGTAGCCGTAGACGACTCATTGATCACACTCGAAAGCGACAAGGCCAGCATGGAAATACCGGCCAGCGCTGCAGGCACTATCGAGTCGTTGACGATATCAGTGGGCGACAAAGTCAGCAGCGGCGATATCATCGGCACTATGAGTGCGGTTACCGAAGCAGCAGCAAAGGCTGAGTCAGCACCCGCAGCCGAATCCGCAGAGACAAATGACGCGGCAACTCCTGCGGTTGCAAACACGCCAGCGACAAAACCAGCCGCCGATACAGCCGCATCTCAGGCTAATGCGCCCCAGGCTAGTGCGCCCCAGGCGAATGCGCCCCAAGCCGATGCATCCCGTGCGAAATCGCCGACCGCCCACATCAGCGACGAAGCCATGCGCAAGGCGCATGCAAGCCCCGGTGTGCGTCGCTACGCGCGCGAACATGGCAGCGATCTTTCACTGATCACTGGCACCGGCCCAAAAGGGCGTGTTCTCAAAACCGATGTGATTAGCTTTATCAAGCAATCCATGGAGAGTATGAACTCAAGCTACGGTGCCGGTGGACCGGGCCTGGCAGGTGGCGGCGCGGGCATTCCCCCGATTCCGGAAGTTGACTTCACAAAGTTTGGTGATGTGGAAAGAGTCGAATTAGGTCGCATCAACAAACTCAGTGCGCAGAACCTGCACCGTGCCTGGCTGAATCTGCCGATGGTCACACACCACGAAGAGGCAGACATCACCGAAGTTGAAGCTTTTCGTCAGCAACTCAAAAGTGAATGGAAGGAAGGTGATGCAAAAGTCACTGGCCTCGCCTTTCACATGAAAGCACTGGCCAAGACCCTGAAAGCATTTCCGAAACTCAACTCCTCACTATCCGCCGATGGACAGGCGCTGTTCTATAAACATTATTATCACATCGGTATCGCAGTCGATACGCCAAACGGTCTCGTTGTGCCGGTATTTCGGGATGTCGACAAAAAAAGCGTGACCGAACTGGCTGTCGAAATGGCCGATGTCAGCGCCCGTGCGCGAGCCAAGAAACTCAAACCCGATGAAATGCAAGGCGCGAGCATGACCATTTCAAGTCTTGGTGGCATTGGTGGCACCGCATTCACGCCGATAGTCAATCCACCGGAAGTGGCAATTCTGGGAATCACTCGTGCACGCATGCAACCCGTTTGGAGCGGCAGCGAATTTCTACCACGTCTGATCTGCCCGCTCGATCTGACCTACGATCACCGCGTGGTTGATGGCGCTGATGCCGCTCGCTTCATGGCCCAATACGTTAAAGAGATCAGCGATATCAGGCGGTTGATCCTGTGAGCTTCTTGTTCGTCAAGCGACACACTCACCAGACTATACAAACATCATGAGTGAACTACAGACCATCAAAATACCTGATATGGGTGATATCGACGATGTCGAAGTTATTGAGGTGTTGGTCAGTACCGGCGACACGATCGCTCCTGAAACGTCATTGATCACTGTTGAGAGTGACAAGGCCAGCATGGAAATACCATCTCCCGTTGCAGGCGTCGTTACCTCAGTGCTGGTCAACACCGGTGATAAGGTTTCCACCGGGGGCGATATTCTGGTCGTTGATGTTGCTGCAGCAGATGATGCCAGCAGTGCTGCTGCCAACAACAGTACAGCTGACAACGCCGCTTCGAGTACGGCAACCGACGCTCAAACGCCAGCCGATTCTTCCGCGGCAGCTGACGCCAGTACAGCAACTCAATCTGCAAGCTCTGCCACTGCGACAGCGAACAACGTAGCAGCGGCCGCCGTTGAAGCACATCCTGACGCCTATGATCTGGTCGTCCTCGGCGCAGGTCCGGGTGGTTACACCTCGGCATTCCGAGCAGCTGATCTTGGTTTGAACGTGGCACTGATTGAACGCTATCCAGATCTGGGTGGTGTTTGTCTGAACGTTGGCTGTATTCCATCAAAGGCCTTGTTGCATACTGCCGCCGTCATTACTGAGGCGTCGTCCATGGCCGCACACGGCATCAGTTTTGGTAAACCGGAAATCGACATCAACAAACTGCGTGGGTTCAAGGAAGAGGTCATTGGCAAACTGACCGGCGGACTAGCCGGCCTTGCCAAGCAACGCAAAGTGACCGTTCTGCATGGCCGTGCCGAATTCTCCTCACCCACCAGCCTAGCCGTTGGCGATGAAACGGTACACTTCAAACAGGCCGTCATTGCCGCAGGCTCATCGAGTATCCGTATTCCCGGGTTCCCCTACGATGATGCGCGCTTGATCGATTCAACCGGTGCGCTGGAATTGGCCGATATTCCGGAACGCCTGCTCGTGATTGGCGGCGGCATCATTGGATTGGAAATGGGCTGTGTTTATTCAGCGCTTGGCAGTCAAGTGACGGTCGTCGAGTTATCAGACGGTTTGGTGCCCGGTTGTGATCGTGATCTGGTGCGCCCACTGCAGAAGCGCCTGGAAAATGACTTCGAGAATATCTTCATTGGCTCGGGGGTAACTGCAGTCGAATCTGCCGGCGACGGTCTGAAGGTCAGTTTCGAGGGTGGCAAGGCGCCTGCTACCGATACGTTTGATCGCGTTCTGCTTGCGGTCGGCAGAAGCCCCAATGGCAAGTCCATTAATGCAGAAGCAGCCGGTGTAGAGGTCGACGAAAGAGGGTTTATCAAGGTCGACTCCCAGCAACGGACCAATGTGCCAAACATCTTCGCCATTGGCGATGTCGTGGGTCAGCCGATGCTGGCCCACAAGGCGACACATGAGGGCAAGGTAGCCGCCGAAGTCGCCGCAGGTCACAAATCCTATTTCGATGCGCTCACTATTCCATCAGTAGCCTACACAGATCCTGAAATTGACTGGATGGGCCTGACAGAAACAAGCGCAAAAGCCAACGGCACGCCATACGAAAAAGGCGTTTTCCCATGGGCTGCCAGCGGACGCTCACTCAGTAATGGTCGCAGCGAAGGCCTGACCAAAGTGTTGTACGACCCGGAAAGCAAACGCGTCCTCGGCGCAGGCATTGTCGGCACCAATGCCGGCGAACTTATTGCAGAAGCCGTGCTTGCACTGGAAATGGGTGCCGACCTGGAAGATCTCGCGCTGACTGTACATCCTCACCCGACCTTGTCGGAGACCTTGAACTTCGCTGCGGAAGTGGCCGAAGGTACCGTGACCGATATATACGTGCCAAAGAAGCGCAGCTGATTTTTGCTGGATCGCTTCGCTCCGTTGCGAGTATTTGACCTGGTTCAGCGGGCTCTATATCCGGATCAGCGGACTCTATACATAGCGCGCATGTGATCCAGTATCGCAGAGTCGCTACGTAGCGACTTTCTACGTGGGATCCAGTGCCGATGTCGCTGGACGGCCACTGGCCAGTGCAGTAATCCGACTCTCGAAAAACACGGTCTCTTTTCCTTCGGTCACGGCATTGTCTTCGCGTGTCGTCGTGACATCGATGGCAACGGCACCGGCGGCTTCGGCTTTCAACCGGGCCATGCTTTGCGCACGTTCGGTTGCGGCGGCCGCACCTTCTTCCAAGGTCGCATAGGTCTTCGGGCCTTCCGGATACATGACCTTGACCTGTCGCCCACCGCCCGCAGGTGTAATCATGATGACTTGTCGTTGCCGAACACTACCGACAACCGCGCCAAGTGCATTGGCCACACCAGCGTGTTCGGGCAGAATGGCCTGTGTTTCCAAAAGCTCGGCACTGCGCTCGTAGTAACTGGCCGCAGGAGCACCGAGACCAACAATTGGGGACGCGATGTTTGCGCGTAACGTCAGCTCAGGGCCAGCTGCTCTGGAGCCTGCACCTGAACCGGCGCCCGATCCCGAGGCATCACGCTCCGTGCTGCGGGCAAAGCATTCTCGAAGCAAGGCAAGCTCTGCGCTACCGAGCGCGCGCGAACTTCGACGGCTGCTACCACCACCGCCTGTCGACTGACGGTGACGACTTGCATGACCCGCAGCATATGCCGTTTCAATGATCGCCAAGGCAGTTTGCCGCGACACTGCCTCTCGCATCGCACTCGCGAACGCTTCAACGGAGTCATAGGATGGCCCCAGATTGTTTTCCGCATAACGTTGCAATAGCTTGGCGCTAATCACGGCAGCCTCCCGCGACCACCCCGATTGATGTCCCGTAATATGACTGGCATCGCTTGGCGTGAAACCAGCGCGCAGGACAATTCCGCGTTGCTCAAGTTTGACCAGCGCACGCTCAAGTGTTTGTTCTGCAAACAAGGTTTGCAGCGCCACCGGCCTTTCGGCAATACGATCAAACAATTCCTGCTGCTGGCCTGACAGTCGGGTCGGAGGAGCCGCATGCACCAGCACGAACTCTGCGGAATGCGTGGTGCTTCTCGGGAGTTCCAGTTGTGCCTGTAGTACGGCGAGCAATTCCGGATACTGATCGACTAACAGACTCAACGACATCACACGTTGTTGTCCGATGACAAATTCGCGCTGCGATCTATCGAAGTAGATCCGGCTATCACCACCCAGGCCAAAGGTTCTGACATCAATCGCGTTGACCATGGTGCGATAAGATCCAAT
Source organism: uncultured Granulosicoccus sp. (assembly GCA_937924505.1). The sequence continues at coordinate 37,262 of CALDSR010000001.1, forward strand.
GGTCGCGCCATTTGGATCAAGGTTGGGTTGACCATTTTCGATCATCGCAATATCGGTGGTGGTTCCACCCATATCAGAGACGATCAATTGGGGGTGTTTACACAGAAACTGAGCACCGACCACACTCGCTGCGGGACCACTCAAAATAGTTTCAACCGGGCATTGGGCCGCAACCTCTGCGGCAATTAAAGAACCATCACCCTTGACCACCATCAGCGGTGCCACAACATTTTTTTCTGCCAGCAGATTACGACTGGCGCTCAACAAAGAGCCAATCATGGGTATCAAACGCGCATTCAGCAACGCGGTCAGAGCACGTCTCGGCGCATCAAGGCCCGAGCTCAGATGATGACCACAGCTAACCGGTTTACCGGTCAATTCCTGAATCAAGGATTGCGCCGCTATCTCATGCGCGGGATTACGCACCGCAAAAACCGCTGAGACAGCGTAGGCGTCGACCTCGTCGACGACATCTTCAATTGCGGCACGTAGCACAGTCACATCCAATGCTTCGCGCTCTTCACCGCTGGCCGTGTGCCCGCCGGCTATCATGAAAACCGGATCGGTTCCCAGGGCGGTCTTTAGACCTGCTCGTTGCATTTGCTTTTCATCAAAGCCAATCAGAATCATGGCGACCGATCGGCCGCGACCCTCAACCAACGCATTGGTCGCCAGCGTGGTTGATACTGAAACCAGGTTCACGTCACTGGCGGCGATGTTAGTCAGAACCGTCTCGACAGCACCACGTAGTCCGTCAATCAGATTCGCATGGCTCGTCAGGGACTTGGCATGGGCGATAAGTTGTTGATCATCATCAACGAGCACTGCATCCGTATATGTACCACCGGTGTCAAGACCGAGTTGTAATCCCAAGACAATAGCCCTCCAGCCAACATTGCTTGCCCCGCCAAAGGCGCGACGTAACATACTGGAATATCGGTGACAAACCTTGACTTGTAAACCCAAATCGCTGAATCAAGGCAACCTCGGAATGACAAATGCCGTTTCCAGCCTCAAAGCCGTGCAAGCATTAGCCGATATCTGTTTATCGTCAGGTAATCCCTGGTGCGAAATGAATTGACAAACTATCGACGGCTTCACAGTCCAAACTCATACTTGATGGTCGCGTGCCGATACACAGCGCAATACCGGAGAAACCATGCATCAGGTTAACAACACAACGAGAACAAGGGCAAAATCCCGAGTGGTCCCAACGTTCCATCAAGAAAACGGTTATACATTTATCGAAATCATGATTGCCGTCACGATTGTGGGAATTCTCGCCGCATTAGCCCTGCCTAGCTACGGCAACTACGTTCGCGACGCAAGACGTGCCGATGGTCATCTGGCCCTGTTACAAGAGGCGCAGACAATGGAACGCTGCCGTTCAACCCGATGGACTTATGCAAATTGCACGTTATCTTCCGCAACCTCTCCCGAAAAATACTACACGATAGAGTTAACGCAGTCAGACGCCACGTCGTACACGCTGACCGCAACAGCAGCGAATAAACAAGCCAATGACACAGCATGCTCGCCGCTTACACTCAACCACCTTGGTAATCGAGGCCCGGTAAACTCGGCTTCAGACCCAAACTCAGATTGCTGGAAGAACTAAAAGACGGTCACAGATCAAAAAGCCTGGCAAGACACACTTACGTCACGCCTGAGCGCCATTTCCCTATCGTGACTTGCCTTTCGGCAATCGTCCCCCTCGGCTGATGCCCGAAAACGCGTCACGGTTCACTTTCCATCCACGCTGGTGGGTAATCTTACTTAATCTCCATGCAGCCACGCCGCTAACGTCGGCATGGACAGAAAACCTTCAGGTGGTTTCACGCTCTTGGAATTGCTGGTCGCAATGGCTGTAGCAGGCATTCTGCTGGGCGTGGGCGTACCAAGCTTTGTCGAGGTGATGAAGAACGGACGACTGTCGACTCAGCATAACGATTTGCTGCAATCGCTTTATCTGGCGCGTTCCGAAGCAATCAAGGGAACTGCTGATGTTGTTGTTTGTGCGCGCTCAACAGACACCAGCTGTAGCACTAATCCAGATGACTGGAAAAACGGTTGGATCGTATTTGCAGAAGTCGGCGGTGTCGCCGATTTCGCGCACGCTCAGGTTGATTCGGTAGACGATCAAATTCTGCGCGTTTCACCGCCGATAAGTGGCAATAACTTAATCATCGCCGAGGGCTCCTCGGACGGGTCTGTCAGCGGTTTGAGTAACCGTTACTTTGTTCGCTACGCGGGAAACGGGTTGACCAACTGGGAGAACGGTACGTTCGAGATCTGCGATGAGGAAGACAAAGTGGAACGCGCGCGGGCTTTGAACGTGGTAGCAACCGGTGATGCGCGTCGCGCACGAGCGACGACAGGTGCTAACCAGACGCCATTAAATGTCTTTGGCGTTGCCATCGATTGCAAGTAAGCAAGCGGCTCATGAACAACACAAAAAAACAAAAGCAATCTGGCGTTGGTTTAATCGAAATCTTGATTTCAGTTGTCCTGCTGTCCGTTGGTTTTCTTGCCGCTGCGAAAATGCAAGTGGAAGGAATGCGGAACAGTCAGAGTGCCTACTATCAATCACAGGCCTACTTTCTTGCGGCGGACATCATAGACCGCATGCGCGCTAACCTCAAGGGCGTACGAGAGGGACACTACGACGTTGGCAACATCAGCGCGACAGCCGTGAGCCCAGGTTGCGATATGTCCACAAGTATCTGTACACCAGCGCAAATCGCCCAACAGGATCTGTACGAATGGAGCTCACATGTACATGTACTCGATCAGTACGCTGGCGCTGAGGTTGACGATTTCACGCCGGCACTGCCCGGAACCGTTGTAGGAACTATCAGGCCCGTACCTGACAGTGCCGGCGTTTTACAGGTTTCTTTATCGTGGACAGAAGTCATCAATAACCAAGATGCAACCGAAACCCTGACAGTTAATTTTGTTGCACAGCAAACCGCTTTATAAATTTGATGACACAGCAACGTAACAATTCACTGGATCGTAAATCGACTAGAGGCTTCTCTCTCGTCGAGATGATGATTGCCATGACGCTCGGCTTGTTTCTGATCTCCAGCATGATCGCCGTTTTTCTTGGCAACAAACGCACGAGCGAAGTGAACACTGCGATGGCGAACATACAGGAGAACGCACGATTCGCACTCGATTCAATAGCTCGCGATGCAAGGGTCGCAGGCTTTCAGGGCTGCATTGATCTTAATAGCGAACAACTAAAAGTTCGGTCAAAAACCGCTCCAGTCACAACGGGTGGCCTGCGAGCGACATCAACACATGCTTCGGTCATAAATTCAGACGGCAGTTGGACACCCACATCTCCAATTGGATTCACGCCGTCAGCCACATTCCCACAGGTCACTGGCACACACGCCCTGACACTGCAATTTGGTGATCAGCGGGTGTCTACGCTTGATGAGGCAATGATTATCCCGGGCACGGTGATCCCGAACAATGCCTTGCCTATCAAGCTGGCACGCCCGATGAGCGAATTAGGATTGAATGTCGGTGATCTGGCCATTATCTCCAACTGCGACGTAGGAGACTTGTTTACTGTGACCACCGGCAGTGCGGGCTCGACGCTGGTTCATGCAGCGACTGGTGCCGACGACAGTAACGCTTCTGCAAATTTGACAGTGGCATACGGTCTGAACGACACATTAGCTCAAACTCGCATCATGGAACTCAACACCAATGTTTACTACATCGGAGACACTGGACTGACCAATGCCAACGGCGATGTCGTTACCGCGCTTTACCGTCAAACATGGCCGTTTGAAGCCAGTAATCCACCCACTGAGCTTATTCAAGGTGTTGAGGATTTGCGCGTATCGTTTGGCATCCGAAGCAACAACGGGACGCTGAGTTACCTGGCGCCAGATGCTCCCGGGTTCAATCCAACCAATATCGAGTCTATCCAGGTCGGTATTTTGATGAATTCCTACGATCGCGTTTCGCAAGACGATGACAGCGGCACCTATGAACTCGCCGGACAGCCAGTGTACTCAGCTACCAAGTATCCAAATGCCAACAGTGTGCATGCAGGAGACAAACGATTTCGGCTTGCATTCAATACCACAATAAAAATAAGAAACAGAAGGTAGTGATCGCCATGGTTTACACAAAAAAATCCGCCAGGTCGGAGCACGGAGGCGCACTACTGGTTTCGATCATCATGATATTCATGATGTCCATTCTGGGTGTGTCGACTATGCGGGGTTCGACCATTGAACGCAGAATGGCCGACAACTCTGTCATAACGAACAAGAATTTTCAGATCGCTGAATCATCGACAGAGGTGAGCTTGAACGACATCAACAATTTGGCAAAGGCGATCAACAGTGGAGCGTCTATTCAGGTGGAAACGGAAGTCTATAAAGGTAACGACGCCATCACGAGCTGGGCTGATCTGACATTTGTTGGCGGAGGATTTCAGGAAGGAAACTCGTTCGGCGACGGTCATCCCGGGACATTTGATTCCGCCCGTTTCGTATCACGCGGCAATTCACAGTCAGCATCCGTCAGAGCCAATTCTGAAATCCACCAAGGGGCCAGTCGCCCCATTCCTGCGGCAAATTGATTGTGCAATCGCCGGACATGAAACCAAACTCTCGAAGTAACCTGTGGAGCAACACCATGCTATCTACACTTGAATCACTGCTTGAAAGTATCTCCAAACTGTCCGCGGGTCGACTGTTGACATTTGTTGCCAGCGCGACCCTGGCGGTCAGCGTATCGATCCCGGCCCAGGCCGATGACACCGAAGTGTTTTTTGGGCAAATCGAGAAAAGCGATGCCACTCACCCGAATGTCCTGTTTGTACTGGACACCTCAGCCTCGATGTTATGGGGTGATACCGGTCAGGTAGGCTCTCGATTGGATCGCCTTAAAGAGGCTATGGGGAAAATCCTTGACGATGCGACCAATGTCAATATCGGCTTGATGAGATTTAATGGTCTTGACGGTGGTGGCTCCGTGATATACCCCGTAACACCGGTTTCCGAACTGATATGTGGACCCGGCGATGCATGCGGCAAGACAAACTTCAATACCCAAGTCTGGAACGGCGATGACGACAGCGCGCAAGACCGGAACAACAGCAACAGCAACAGCAACAGCAATAACACTGGAGCACAGCGCATTGATATGGGGGAATCAAGCGTTGACGGTACACCTCAAATTACAGGTCATAGATTCAGCCGGGTAATGGTACCTCAAGGGGCAAGGATCACTTCGGCGAGAATCATTTTTACAGCGGGCTCGCCCAGCGATGGCGCTAGCAATCTGAAAATCTATGCCGAAGATGTCGATGATGCCGAATCGTTCAACAACGATAACAATCACCTCGGTGACCGATTTGACAACAGAGCCAATGTGCACATCAACTGGAACAACGTTGAGAATTGGGCTCAAAGCCAGCCCTACGAGAGCCCTGACATCTCTGACCTTGTGCAAGAAATTGTTGATCGGGATAACTGGTGTGGTGGAAACAATATGGCTATGTTTGTCACGGGCACGGGCACGCGAACCGCGTTCTCATACAATGCCGGACCCAACGCCAGCGCCAAACTCGCAGTCACTTACGATGGTGATTCAGTCCCCTCTGACGGGGGTTGCATAGAGAAAACAGTGACCGTTCAAGTGTCCAGCAATATCGATGACGGCCTGCAGCTACTCCATCCTGGCTCAAGCACATTCAACAATAGAATGTATCGTCACACCAATGATATTCATACGCCGCGAGTTGGCGGCAATGACGGCCGGGAAACCATTACCGGCTACTACTTCGGTGATATTCCTATTCCGCAAGGGTCTGAAATCAAAGGAGCTGAATTGCAACTGGCCATCTCGGATGCGCAAAGCGGTGATGCTGAAGTAGAGATCAGACTCCAGAATTCGGTAAACCCGGCTCAATTGGGTGGAAACCGTAGCAATATATCCAATCGAACCCTCCTCCCCGGCGCCGTGGACTGGGCATTTCCAGATTCAACCGACACCCCCCCAGGAACCAAGTTACGCAGTGAAAATTTTGGAACCTTGGTCGACGATCTCGTTAGCAACAATAACTGGGATCGAGAGAACAATGGGATATTGGTTGTATTGAATCACAAGTCCGGAAATGGTACGCGCCTGTTCAAATCACATAACAGCGAACCATCATCTGCCGCCAAGCTTCAAATAACCTATCTGGAAAATATCGGTGAAACTCGCCTGACAGCCAAAGACAAATTGAGAGAAGCCATAACGAACCTGGAAGCCACCGGCGGAACCCCTATTCAAAGCGCTTTTTTAGAGGCGGCTAACTACTACCTTGGAAACGAAGTCGACTTTGGTAGAACTCGCGGCGAGGATCAGGCATTTTGGCAAGGCAATATAATCAATCAACGTCATCAGTTTCACCGAACGTCCCACCCAGAATCTTATGCCGGAAACGCCGCAACCCGCCCCGCCGGATGCAGCAATGATTTTATGAGCGATCCTGACTGCAGAAACGAAGAAATTTTTGGCGCCGCAGTCTACAAATCTCCGCTGGAGACAAGTTGCCAAAGTAACCATATCGTCTTCCTGTCTGATGGTGCACCGTCAACAGATAGAGCGGCTGATAAGGTTCGATCTCTGACGGGCATAGACGACTGCGAAGACACAGGTGGGAGAGAATGCGCGACTGAATTGGCCGAGTGGCTTCATAAAACCGATCATGTAACTTCACTCCCCAATGATCAAAATATAAATACCTACACCATTGGATTCAATTTGGAATCAGAATTTCTGGAAGATATCGCAGCTGCTGGCGGTGGTCGGTATTTCCAGGCCGCTTCCGCTGCTGAATTGACGAGAGTCTTTGATAACATTCTTGCCGATGTGTTGTCTGTTGATACAAGCTTTGTCGCCCCGGGCGCGACGGTCAACCAGTTCAATCGACTGACACATGACAAGAACATCTATTTCGCCTTGTTCCAACCAAACGAGCGCCCTACATGGGAAGGCAATATCAAGCGTTATCAGGTTCAAACAATCGATGGCGAAACCAATATCGTCGACAAAAATCTGGAGGCTGCCGTCGATGAGGAATCTGGATTTTTCAGATCTCTGAGCCAGAGCTTCTGGAGTAACACCAGTGACGGGCACGCGATCGAGGCCGGTGGCGCTGCGGGGCAAATCACGTTGAACTACGCCTATGTACCTGATAACACATTGCGTAGAACCTATACGTTTACGGGTGACTCAAGCGCCCTGTACGGTAGCACGGCAACGGCTGACTTGAGAGACGAGCAACACCGATTGAATGAAGAGAATGATCTCATCACTGACGAGATGTTGAATATTCATAACTTTGGCCCTGCAGGTGCTGCCCGAGAAGCCTATCGCGAAGATCTCCTGCAATGGGCACGTGGCGTTGACATACTTGATGAAGATCAGGACGGTGACCATGATGAAGCTCGACGTCACATGGGCGACCCAATGCACTCACGCCCCGTCATCGTCAACTATGCGCGAACCTCCGCAGAAGCCGCGGACGCGGAAGATGATTCTGACACCACCGAGCAAGAGGCAGCCCACACGACAATATTCGTGTCGACAAATGAAGGCTATCTACACGCGATAGATCAGGAGACAGGCAAAGAGCTTTACTCTTTCATGCCACAGGAACTCTTGAGAAACCTGTTTACGAATTTTGAGAACGTAAGCTCAGCCAGTCGTCCATACGGTCTTGACGGCTCGCTGTCTGTTTTCACTAACGATACCAACAATAATGTGGTCGTCGATGGCGAAGAAAAAGCGTTTCTTTATGTTGGTATGCGCCGCGGTGGCCGAAACATCTATGCTCTCGATATTACCGACAGACACGAGCCGAAACTGGCATGGGTTATTCGTGGTGGAGATGGCGGCACACCTGGGTTCAACAATCTTGGGCAAACCTGGTCTCGACTAGTTCCGCACACCATCTTTCACAATGGCGCGCCCAAGCAGGTATTGACGTTTACAGCCGGTTATGACGAAAATCAGGATCCGAAAGAAGCTGATCCAGCTCGCACCACTGATGACAACGGTCGTGGATTGTTCATGATCGATGCGGTAACCGGTGACCTTATCTGGTCAGGTGGCGGCGTAGCGGGTCTTTATGACACGCACTTTCCCAACATGGATTACAGCATCCCATCAACCCCTCGCGTGATCGACGTTGATGCGGATGGTTACTCTGATCAAATCTGGGTGGGTGACATGGGGGGTCGCGTATGGCGTTTCGATCTGACCAAGTATCACACGACAGGTGAGTTTGTCAGAGGTGGAATCATGGCAGATCTTTCTGACTCCTCAACGGCAAACGAACGTCGCTTTTTTGCAGAGCCGGATACGGCGATAGTCTCGCAAAACGGGCGGCGACATCTGACCATCGGTATTGGCTCAGGCTGGCGAGCGCACCCGCTTGATACCGACGTAAATGATCGTTATTACTTGCTGCGTACCACTGACATAAATGATGCACCAGATGGTTATGGCAAGTATATTCAAGCAACCGATAGCTACACACCACTACGAGAAGCCGATTTGCATAACGCGACCGACGTGTTCTCAGTATCAACCAATCCTTACGGATGGTATATCGAGCTTGAGGATAATGGTGAAAAGGTGTTGGGTGGTAGTGTCACCATCAACAACAAGATCATTTTCACAACCTATGTACCAGAACTCACAGGAAATGATTGCTCACCTGCTGTTGGCAACGCTTATGCATATTCGCTGGACGTATTTGGCGCTCGACCCGTGCAGACGGTATACGATGAAAACGGGGATGCTGTAGAACCCGACAAGGAGCATCGCCGCACGAAACTCAAACGTGGTGGCCTGCCGCCTGAAGCGACGGTGCTATTGACAGAAGCGAGCCCCCCTTCCCCAGACGGCGACACGCCAGCGAACGGTGGAATGTGTGGTGGAAACGGTAGCCCGCTGATCCTCATTGGTACCGAAAAGTACTGTCTCGATACCGGTCTGGAAACCAAACGCACGTTCTGGCTCGACAAGAGCAAGGCGGGCCGCTCACAAGCGGAGTCATCAGTTCTGCCTTAAGGAGGTGTGAGGTCGGATTGCAGCGACGGGTAAAAGTGCCTGTTGCAATTCCACCAGCATGGCATGACCAACACAAGCCGCTCTCTGCGGCCTGTGTTGTTTCCAAGTTGAGGTACACTTCAGCACATGGATAGACGCTTGATAGAGATTCTGGTTTGCCCGGTTACCAAGGGCAAACTCATCAAACAAAATGATGAGCTATGGAGCCGCTCAGCGGCATTAGCCTACCCAATCCGCGATGGCATTCCGGTACTCCTCGAAGATGAGGCCCGAAGCCTCACCGTTGAAGAGATCGAAAGCCTGAAAACCGATTGAGCCACGGCTTCAAGCCAAGCGCTTTTGCTGTGCGCTCGGCTTGCGAGGCCCGTGGATACGAAGTCCGTCTAGTTGGCGATCGGCAAGTAGACCGTCACCACATCCGATCGACTCTCAAGCCATGATTTGCTCGTCCCGGCAAAGCGACGCATTTGCAGAAATAAAGACGGCTCGTTGTACAGCGAGGCTGGCAAGGTAATCGAGTTTTCGAACCTCTGCCAGTTTGCGTTGGAAAAATCTTTCAGATTACTGACGCGGTAATGGCTCGGCTCACCGCTGACGCTCGGTGTCAGAGAAGCAGAACGTGCACCTTTTCTGACCGCGATATCCGATATATAAATAGTGGGGGGATTGGCTGCCAGGGTACTCCCTGCGCGACAACGCGGGCCCGGCTTGCCTTCAACGAGTTTCACTTCACGAATCAAGGTGAAATCGCGCGCCGGCTCGATCATCCGGGTACCCGCAAATCGGGTCTTGGATACAGTAACGACCAGCGGGACATTCGGCACCTCAACGATCGCACTACCATCTGGGCCGGTAAACATCGCACCAAATTGCTTGTAATTTCCTTCAAGCCCGATGCACACTGACGCACCGGCGACAGGCTTGCCAAGATCATCAACAACCCGTACACCAAACTTGGCGGCGTGGGCTGAACCAAACGAACTCAAACCCAGCACCACAGCCATGCCAAGCACTTGACCTACTCGTTGTACCCAGCGGCAGTCAGCGCCGGAGCTATGACTCTTTACAGCATTCATGTCGTTCTCCCAGACAGACGATAGCTTGCCCCTGACATGATTTTGACGATCGATGCTCAGGTGTCAACAAGCCGACGCGTTATTGTCACCTTGTTGCGGGAATAACGGGTGGGACGTTCCTCACAGAAGCCTGATCGGAAATGTCGGCTAGCTCTCCCAATGACGAATTTTGCCCGTGTCGATGTGCACAAATCCGGATCGTCCGTAGTAACCGACACCGCCGGCCTTGAGGTCCTTGGCGATTGATTGCAACTCTCGGGTGCGGAGACCGGGGATATGAATATCTGCAGCTCGGCCCTCCATATGCAGGCTGAATTTGGCAACATTCGACGAGCGTTTGCGCAAAGCGGCATTGGTGGCTGCCGTCCGGTAGCCCGACAGTACATGCACGTATTCGGATGACGAGACACGCTTCTGAATTTCTGCCAACTGATCAATCAACGCAAGATCCATTGGGATTTTCTCATCGGCCCGATGATCTCGCATCAAGTGATTGATTTTGAGCAGGCTTTCATCGATGTAGTGTCCGCGCGTGAAGTACACCACCTCGAGTTTTTCCCACGTGTGCGCATTGAGAATACGCACACTGCGATCAGCGGGTCCGGAGTCGATGTCATCCTGGGAAAAGGCGCCAGCTACGGCACTCGGCACCGCCGAAATCATCGCCAGGCCGGCACCAAGCCCAAGTCCCTGACGCAGAAACTGACGACGACAGCAAGGAAATACAGCTCGAGTACGATGTGGCATTTAACGTTTACAGGTTGAAAACAGTCAATACGATTAAAACAGTTAATATTCGACAACTAATATTCGACAACGGTGGTCAATATTCAGACAGCATTGTGCCATAACTGTGAGGATCGCGGTACGGGTCACTCGGTCAACAATGATGGCCGACTTGCCAATATCGGCGTAACATTTTCAGACGTAAAGAACTTCCAGAATTTCGTATTCTCGAACCCCGCCCGGCGTAGTGACACCGACCTCGTCACCCTCGCTCTTGCCGATCAGCGCCTTGGCAACCGGTGAGCCGAAGCTGATGCGACGCGCTTTCAAGTCAGCTTCGTCGTCTCCGACTATCTGATACGTAATCTCGTCATCCGAATCGAGATCGAGAAGCTTTACCGTCGAGCCGAAAACCACCTTGCCGTTTGCGTTGACGGTGGTGACATCAATGACCTGTGCATTTGACAGTTTCGCTTCAATTTCCTTGATACGCCCTTCTATAAAACTTTGCTGTTCGCGCGCGGCATGATATTCGGCATTTTCTTTCAAGTCGCCGTGCTCGCGCGCATCGGCAATCGCCTGGATCACGGTAGGACGCTGGTTCGTTTTCAGATCACTCAGTTCCTCACGCAGCTGAGTCTCGCCACGTTTGGTCAAAGGCACCTTGCTCATACTGTCTCCGCATGTAGGTCACTGAGCCGATAAACAGGCTCGTCGGTACTATGGCGCAAGGCGGAACAAATCGCATTCGCACCAGACAAGGTCGTGGTGTAAGGGATTTTGCCACCCACGGCCTGTTGCCGAATATAGTATGAATCAAGAATGGCTTGCCGACCATCTGTCGTGTTTATGATCAGGTCTATTTCACGATTCTTGATAGCGTCCAGCACATGCGGCTGCCCTTGCTGAACCTTGTTGACAGGCACGCATTCGAAGCCTGCCTTGCTGATCACCTTGTGGGTGCCATCGGTCGCAGTCAGCGTAAAGCCTGCATCGATCAAGCGCCGCGCCACGTCAACAATACCCGCCTTGTCAGCATCGCGAACGCTGATAAAAGCACGGCCCGATGACGGTAATTCAACCGAAGCGGCAAGCGATGCCTTGTAAAACGCTTCGCCAAAACTCAAACCGGACCCCATTACCTCGCCGGTTGATTTCATTTCAGGCCCCAGCAAGGGATCGACACCGGGAAACTTGGCGAACGGAAAAACAGATTCCTTGACGCTGAAGAACTTGGGCTTGGGTACGGCGAGCACACCTTGGGCAGCCAATGACTGTCCCGCCATACAGCGTGCAGCCACCTTGGCCAGTGGAACGCCAGTCGCTTTCGACACAAACGGTACGGTACGCGATGCCCGTGGATTCACTTCAAGCACATAAATCGTGTCACCCTGAATCGCAAACTGGGTGTTCATCAAGCCTCTGACACTAAGCCCGTGCGCCATCTTGGCAACTTGCGCATGTAATTCCGCGATAACTTCATCAGAGAGATTATGCGGCGGTAATGAGCAGGCTGAATCACCCGAGTGAATACCGGCCTCCTCGATGTGTTCCATGACCCCGCCCACCAGCACATCCTTGCCGTCACAGATCGCATCGACATCCACCTCGACCGCATCGTTCAAAAAACGATCGAGCAATACCGGTGAATCGTTTGACACGCTGACCGCCTCGGTCATGTAGCGAGTCAAATCACTTTCCTCGCGAACGATCTCCATGGCGCGACCACCCAATACATAACTTGGACGGACTACTAGCGGATACCCGATTTCAGCCGCCAACGCAATAGCCTGTTCCGGGTTTCGTGCAGTACGGTTGGGTGGCTGCTTCAAACTCAGCGTCTCGACAAGTTGCTGAAAGCGCTCGCGATCCTCAGCCAGATCAATTGATTCTGGTGACGTTCCGATAATCGGTGCACCGGCCGCAAGCAAATCGCGCGCGAGTTTTAACGGCGTCTGGCCACCATACTGAACAATCACACCTACTGGCTGTTCAACATCAATGATGGACAAAACATCTTCGAGCGTTAGCGGTTCGAAGTACAGGCGATCAGAGGTATCGAAATCGGTGGATACGGTTTCCGGATTACAGTTGACCATGATGGTTTCATAGCCATCGTCACGCAACGCAAGTGCTGCATGTACACAGCAATAATCAAATTCGATGCCTTGGCCAATACGATTTGGCCCACCGCCAAGCACCATGATTTTCTTGTTCGACGTTGGCTCGGCTTCACAAATCTTTTCGTATGTGGAATACAGATAAGCTGTGGACGTTGCAAATTCAGCAGCGCATGAATCCACCCGCTTGTACACCGGCTTGACACCATGGCCTAGCCTCGCCTTACGCACATCGCCTTCCGAGACCGATAGCAAACTTGCCAGTCGCGCATCACTGAAGCCATCTCGCTTGAGTCGGAAAAATGTATCAGCATCCAGCTTGTCCAGGGAGCCAATGTCTCTTTCAACGATTAGCTCATCATCAATGATTTCTTTTATCTGGCACAGAAACCAGCGGTCTATATGCGTGGATTCGAAGACTTCATCGATAGTTTGTCCGACGCGAAAAGCTTCAGCAACAAACCAAAGCCTGTGTTCTCGCGCTACGCGCAGTTCACGCGTCAGCACTACCTTCTTTTCATCTTCATCCAATCCAGGATCAAGCACAGGATCAAATCCGTTGACGCCAATTTCAAGCCCACGCAGTGCCTTTTGTAGTGATTCTTTCAGGGTACGGCCAATCGCCATGACTTCACCGACGGACTTCATCTGTGTGGTCAGACGATTGTCAGCCGTCGGGAATTTTTCAAACGTAAAGCGCGGTACCTTGGTGACGACATAATCGATCGACGGTTCAAACGAGGCCGGTGTCTTGCCACCCGTTATTTCGTTTTGCAATTCATTCAGCGTGAAACCAACAGCGAGTTTTGCCGCGACACGTGCTATCGGAAAACCGGTTGCCTTTGACGCCAGGGCCGATGATCGAGACACGCGCGGGTTCATCTCGATGATAATCATCGCGCCATCGTCAGGATTGATCGCAAACTGCACGTTTGAACCACCCGTATCAACACCGATTTTGCGTAACACGTCGATCGACGCATTTCTCATCAGTTGATATTCCTTGTCCGTCAGGGTTTGCGACGGCGCAACCGTTATCGAGTCACCCGTGTGAATACCCATCGGATCCAGGTTCTCGATAGAGCAAACGATGATGACGTTGTCCGCCTGATCGCGCACCACCTCCATTTCGTACTCTTTCCAGCCGAGAACCGATTCCTCAAGCAAGACTTCGGTGGTCGGTGAAAGATCAAGACCCCGATTGATAATATCTTCGAACTCTTCGCGGTTATAGGCAATACCGCCGCCACTACCACCCATCGTGAATGATGGCCGGATGATGCAGGGAAAGCCAATGGATTCAAGCCCGACTTGCGCTTCTTCCATGGAATGGGCAATGGCAGCACGCGGTGTTGACAAGCCTATCTCTGTCATTGCCTGGCGAAACTTGTCTCGGTCCTCAGCCATGTCGATGGCTTCGGGACTGGCACCGATCATTTGCACATTGAACTCATCGAGCACACCTTCGCGCTTGAGATCCAGAGCGCAATTCAACGCCGTCTGCCCACCCATCGTTGGTAACAAGGCGTCGGGGCGTTCACGTTCAATGATTCGCTTGACGACTCGCCAGTCAATCGGTTCGATATAGGTCGCATCGGCCATGGCCGGATCGGTCATGATCGTAGCCGGGTTTGAATTGACCAGAATGACGCGGTAGTCCTCTTCCTTAAGCGCCTTGCACGCTTGTGCGCCGGAGTAATCGAACTCACAGGCCTGTCCAATGACAATCGGACCAGCGCCAATGATCAGGATGCTTTTGATATCGCTACGTTTTGGCATGGCTCAGGACATCCCGGGTATCAAGGAGAGAAATTGATCGAACAGATCCTGCACATCGTGCGGACCAGGGCTTGCCTCGGGATGTCCTTGAAAACCCATGGCCGGAACATCAAGACGACGAATGCCTTGCAATGACTGATCGAACAGAGACACATGTGTTATCGCTATCGAGTTGCTCAGCGACTCGCTGTCCACGGCGAAACCGTGGTTCTGACTGCTGATCATGACGCGACCCGTTGCTGTATCGAGCACCGGATGATTGGCCCCATGATGGCCAAATTTCATCTTCATGGTTTTCGCACCAGAAGCCAGCGCCAGCAATTGATGACCCAGGCAAATACCGAAAGTTGGAATTTTCTTTTCCAACAGGGTCGCAATGGTCTCAATCGCATAGGTACATGGTTCGGGATCACCAGGGCCATTGGACAAAAACAGGCCATCCGGTGACAAGGCAAGAATGTCATCAGCGGTGGTTGTCGCCGGCACCACGGTGACTCGGCAACCACGATCGACGAAAAGCCTCAGTATGTTGTGCTTGACGCCAAAATCCATCGCCACGATATG
The DNA here is from genome assembly GCA_937924505.1 of uncultured Granulosicoccus sp. Next base: position 52,623 of record CALDSR010000001.1, read on the forward strand.
CGTCAAGGTCGCGCTTGAAGACGATTCAGCCGACGAGCTGGCTCCCGCAGTAGTTGCACTCGCAGCCAACTGCCAAGTCCCCTCATCCCAGGTATATGAAGCAGAACAGCTGACGACCTTGGCGAGATCCATTCCGGCAATGCCAGAAAACTCATCAGCTGCATCCAAGGCCCGCTTGCGTGCGGATTCAGCGCTCGCCGCATCTCCGGCGAGCGCGGGATCAGCGAAGATACAACCGCCCTGCGCACCCTTGTCGCGCAGATGGCGCGTCAGTGCACGAGTGTCGATGTCGCTGATGGCTACGACCTGGTGCGTGTGCAGGTAGTCCGGCAAGCTTTGCCCCGAACGAAAGTTGCTGTGCAGGCGCGGAACATCCCGCACAATCAGACCTTTGGCAAAAATCGAGTTGGACTCAACGTCCTCACTGTTCACACCCGTGTTGCCAATATGTGGATAGGTGAGAGTCACAATCTGTTCGGCGTAGGACGGGTCTGTCAGAATTTCCTGGTAACCAGTCATGGCGGTGTTAAACACCACTTCTCCGACAGACATCCCGTCAATGCCAATGGCAACACCTTCAAAGCAGGTGCCGTCAGCTAAAGCAAGTATGGCAGGACGTGACACAGGCGTTCCCCGATTGTTCCCCAGTAAAAAAAGATCAAAAAACCGAAACACAAGTTTTTTACGCAGCGCACACAAAAACGGGAAAAGACGCTGTGCTTTCGCGTTCTTTTCCCGTGACTTGATTGCGACGTGAATGTTACGCGGGACAGCGTCGATTGTCCACTGTAAACCGTGGGAAATAATCAACGATTGACGGTCGTTGGCAGCTGTTAATTTACCTGTTGAAAGTGCAACAAACCACCCTCATCACGACGTTCAAGTTCGCCTTTTTTCTCGAGGTGCACGAGGTGGGCAAGGCTCTCACCCAACGCGAATGACATTTGCTGCGCATCGAGTTTACGGCCAAACAGCAGGTCAAATAGCGCATACGGTGTCGTTGCACATCGACAAGCCTGACGGACCTCGTCGAGTCGCTTGTCATGATGGTGCATCAGTGTGTCCAGTCGCTCGTGCAAACCACGAAAAGGCAGGCCATGTGACGGCAGAACCAGCGTATCGATGGGTAAGTCTTTCAGCGATTCACAACATTGCAGAAAACTGAACAAGGGATCCGGGTCACGCGCATTTAACATCAGGCTGACATTCGGCGTAATTGAAGGCAGTACCTGATCCGCGGCAATCAGCAACCTCAGTTTATCCGAGTACAACATCAGCATGGCAGGTGCGTGCCCGCGTCCGTTCAATACGGTGAAGTTCAGACCGCCAAGGTTGACCGAAGCCTCTTCCTCAAGATGCTGCCAGGCATCAGTCGGTGGCGGCTCGTGAACGCCTTTTCGGTAGCTGTTGCCCATCGATTTCACCGCGGTTACGGCTTCGTCAGGCAGCCCGCTGCGTCGATACCAATCGGCGTAATACTCACCATATTGCGCGTCCTCAACGGCCCAGATTTCGCGGGCGATGTCCGTTTCGACTGCACTCCCCAGAAGGCTGACGCCCTGTTCATGAAACCATCCGGCAAGTCCCATATGATCTGGATGAAAGTGGGTGACCAGCAACTGTCCCGGCATCGTTGTCTGCAACAGTGACTGCCAAACCTCTCGCGTCAGCCGGGTGCCAAGGCCAGTGTCAATCAACACCGCCGTGTCGCCTTCGCCCAGCAGCCAGCAATTCACATGATCGAGCCGGAACGGCAACGGCATGCGAACCCAGCGAATACCGGGTGCAACGGCTTCGCTACTGCCTGTGTCGGGGGGCTCAGACCAGGGAAATTCGATCATGCCGAAACGTCAGCCATATCGCCTTTGGTTTCCAGCCAGCGCTTGCGATCCGGTGCGCGTTTTTTTGCCAGCATCATGTCAAGCGTCTTGAAGGTGTCATCGCCATCGTTGATGGTCAGTCGCACAAGACGTCGTGTATCCGGTGCGACGGATGTTTCACGCAACTGTAATGGATTCATTTCGCCAAGCCCCTTGAAACGAGTGACCGAGACCTTGCCCGTCTTTTTCTCCGCCTCAATACGATCCATGATCGCCAGGCGCTCAGGTTCATCGACCGCGTAAAACACGTCCTTGCCGACATCAACGCGGAACAACGGCGGCATCGCCACGTACACATGACCGGCTTTGACCAGTGCCGAAAAATGTCGCACGAACAAGGCGCATAACAGGGTGGCTATGTGCGCACCGTCAGAATCAGCATCAGCGAGTATGCAAATCTTGCCATAACGCAACTTGTCCAGATCACTCGAACCGGGCTCCATGCCGATCGCCACGGATATGTCGTGTACTTCCTGCGAGCCAAGTATCTGATCAACCTCAGCTTCCCATGTATTCAGTATCTTGCCACGCAACGGCATGATGGCCTGGAATTCACGATCTCGAGCTTGCTTGGCACTTCCGCCAGCTGAATCGCCTTCAACCAGGAATAACTCAGTGCGTGACAAATCGGTTGAACTGCAATCGGCAAGCTTGCCGGGCAAGGCCGGCCCACTGGTGACTTTTTTGCGCACCACCTTCTTGCCCGAACGAGCGCGTGCCTGCGCACTGGCAATCACCATGGCTGACAGCTGATCGCCGGTTTCCGGATGCTGGTTCAGCCATTGCACCGTGTGGTCCTTGACCACGCCGGAGATGAATACCGCGCACTCACGGGACGACAATCTTTCTTTGGTTTGCCCGGAAAACTGTGGGTCTTCGAGCTTGGCCGACAAGACATAACTGACTCGCTCCCACACATCCTCAGGCGTAATCTTGATACCGCGGGGCACCAGACTCCGAAAGTCGGCAAACTCCCGAATCGCTTCCGTCAAGCCCGCGCGCAGACCATTGACATGCGTTCCGCCTTGCGTTGTTGGCACCAGATTGACATAGCTCTCTTGAATTAACTCACCACCTTCCGGCAGCCACTGCACTGCCCATTCTGCCGCTTCATTGCGTCCATTCATCGTTGCCGACAAGGGTTGCTCTGGCAGCAAGGTGTATCCCTGTACCGCATTGCTCAGGTAATCGACAAGCCCGTCTTCGTAATACCATTCATCTTTTTCGCCTGAGGCTTCATCGCTCAGACGGACCCGCAGCTTTGGACACAAGACTGCCTTGGCGCGCAGCAGATGACGCAGTTTCAGCAGAGAAATCTTGTCCGAATCAAAATACTTCTTGTCCGGCCAGAATCGTATCCGTGTACCGGTGTTGCGTTGCCCAACCTTGCCCACCGGTTTGAGCTTGCTATCGACATTGCCACCCTTGAACGTCATCAGGAGTTCGTGCCCTGCGCGACGGATAGACACTTCCAGACGTTTCGACAAGGCGTTGACCACAGACACCCCGACCCCGTGCAAACCACCCGAGAATTTGTAGTTGTCGTTCGAGAATTTGCCGCCGGCATGCAAGGTGGTAAGGATAACTTCAACCCCCGGCTTCTTCAGCTTCGGGTGCATGTCGACGGGCATCCCGCGACCGTCATCGATCACCTCCAGCGAGCCGTCCTTGAACAACTTGACCTTGATGTCGGTCGCATGTCCAGCCAGAGCCTCATCGACACTATTGTCGATGACTTCCTGGGCCAGATGATTTGGCCGCTGTGTATCGGTGTACATTCCCGGGCGTTTTCGCACCGGATCGAGACCGCTAAGGACTTCGATTGAAGCAGCATCGTATTGGCCACTCATGAGAAATCTGTGCTCTTGTTTTCGTCTGGCTGGGGGCGCATGAGGCGAAGTGTAGCGCAGCTCCCTTGAAGTTCGCGGACATTGTCGACACACTACTGTGACAATACGTAGTTCAGCCTCCCTAAGGAATCCAAGACTCATGACCGATTCGCCCTACATCGTTCAACTCGATGAAGAAAACTTCATGCAAGTGGTTGTCGAAGGCTCAGACAATCAGCCGGTTCTGGTGGATTTCTGGGCAGACTGGTGTGGTCCCTGCAAATCCCTGATGCCCATTCTCGAGAAGCTCGCCGTCGAATATAACGGCGCTTTCATTCTGGCCAAACTCGATACCGAGGCGCATCCCGGGATCGCCCAGCAGCTCGGTATTCGCAGCTTGCCGACGGTAAAGCTGTTCAAGGAGCGCCAGTTACTCGATGAATTCATGGGGGCGCTACCCGAAAGTGAAGTGCGCACTTTCCTTGACAAGCATGTAACAGCGACCGACGCCACCACCGAGCAAGATGAAGAGGCTGGTGATCAGCGTGTCATTACGGCCATGAATCTGTTCGAGCAAGGCCAGATCGATGAAGCGCGCACTTTGCTGCAGGCCGCACAAGCAGAGAATCCGGAAGACGCCGAGGTTTTACTCGCACTCGGGCAAGTCTGCGTCAGTTCAGGTGATCTCGATACCGCAGAGAGTTGTCTGAAGGCGCTGAACGACGAAGCCCGTGAAGGCAAACAGGGACGCCGGCTTGCCGGAATTGTCGAACTGGCCCGCGAAAACGACGCAACCGAAAGCGTGCAAAACCTCCAGGCCAAGCTTGAGAAAGACCCGGAGAGCAGTGAAACTCGCTATCAACTGGCCATCGCCGAATCACTCGCCGGTAACGTCCAGAGCGCTATGGATCACCTGTTGAAACTGGTGCAAACCGATCCGGACTATAACGACGGTGCACCTCGCGCAAAATTGTTGGCTTTGTTCAACGTGTTGGGTGATGATCCACTGGCCGGTCAGTATCGGCGCAAACTCTTTGCCACCTTGCATTGAACATGTGAGTTCTCCTTGGAGTTTCCAACCAAGGCTATCCGAGTTCGGGTGGCCTTGTTGCACCACATTGCCAGCAGGCACCGAATTCCCCTTCGACGCGCTCATCGCAGCTGCGGCAATACCAGCTGGATTCCGGCCCATGGCGAGACGCTTCGTATTCTTCGATCAGATTACGGGCACGTTGCAGATGTTGTTCCTGGTGTAGCCAGACACCGATCACCTCCGTCGGCGGCAGCTCACCAATCGCACCACTCAAGTAACCTCCGGTGATTGACGCCTGCATGCCTCCCGCCTGTAATTCATCGACAATCAACTGTGCTTCGACGACGTTCGCCGCTCGGTATATCATTGGCACTGGGGCAATCTCAGTCGCTTTCACCGTCAACGAGGCTTGGCAGTTCATACGGCAAGGCGACTGCGCTCAAGGCTCGACCTTCGAACGTAAATGCATCTGCGTCTGCGGACACCTTGACCACTGCCAGCAGATCAACACGGTCATCCATGGTAATCGCATCGACCACCACGCCCGCATTGCCATCATCACCGTTGACCAGGGCATCGCCTTGCGCGGGTGGAGCCAACGCATCAATACCAGCAGGCAGTAGCATGACAAAGCGCTGCATATGCCGCTTGATTTTGCCGAGATACTGCATTCGCGCAACGATCTCCTGGCCTGGATAACAGCCTTTGGTAAAACTCAAGGCACCGATCAACTGCAGATTGACCATCTGCGGTACAAAGGCATCGCTGGTTGTCGCCACCACACTCGGCACACCTTGTTGAATGTCACCAACACGCCACACACTCGCAGACATCTTGCGGATCTGCGAATGTTCTTGCCAGTCACTCAGCTGCTGTGATTCTGCGGCGATCAGCAAGCGTCGTTGGCGACGTACGCCTGCAACTTCCATCGGCAGCCAGTTAATTACCTGAGATGCCGAATCGTTTGCCGCCGAAAGCGGCGTGTCAGCAAGCACCAAGGACGAGCCCAGCCCGCCCCCCCAGTTACCCGCTGAGTCACTGATCAGGCCGGTGCAAACAATTTCATCCTGCCGTTCGATCTTGACGTCAGCGCGCAGTACAAACATGGACAGCCGCTTGACGAAAGCGTCACCGACTGAATCAGGAACCAGCAGCAGAAAGCCTGACTCGGTGGCGACCACAACAGGAATCGCCAGAAGTCGCCCTTTGGGCGTGCAATAACCGCTCAATTGCGCTTGATCAGCTCCGACTAGCCCCAGATCGTTGCAGAACTGCCCTTGTAAAAAATCCCTGGCTTCTGAACCAGTGACCCGAATCACAATCAAGTGACTGAGATCGACCCACAGCGGTGAATCAGGCAGTCCGTCACCTGAAAGCGGCTCCAATGGCTTATTGGCCGCTGCAGTACAAATCCCGATTTCTGCCATTGCTGACTGCCATGAACTAACCATTGATCGACATATCCTCTCGCGCTTTTTAGACATCTTATTTATCATTGTCGGTTGAGCGAGGCCTGCTGACAAGAGATTATGACAACTGAAAACGCCAGTGACGCTGATCCAACGTCTCAATCGCCCCGAAAAAAGGGTGTTGGCACGACTACCATGAAACCTAAAAAAAACAAGAATTTGCCGCAAGAATCCGATGAATCGGCGGAAGAACCTGCCGAGACTGATAGACTTATCGGTTCAAAAAGCGAGCACGGTGGCCAAACCGGACCTGAGCCTACACGCTACGGGGATTGGGAAAAAAATGGTCGCTGCACCGATTTCTAACGAGAGCCCATCAATATTATGGCCCTGAACGATAAACGTCCGCTGTCACCGCATTTGCAGCACTACAAATTACCGCTCACGGCTTTGTTATCGATAAGCCACCGCATAACGGGTGTGATAAACAGCTTTGCCATTGTCCTGCTGGTGCTGTTGATCGCCGCAGCATCAGGTACGCCCGATTCCTATGCTTTCATGTCTGGAATCGCCAACTCCTGGTTTGGCAAATTGGTGCTGTTCGGGTTCACGCTGACCCTTTACTACCATATGTGCAATGGCATCCGACACCTGTTCTGGGACGTGGGTTACGGCTTCGAGCTGGAAACCGCCAGGAAGTCAGGTTTAGTGTGTCTCGCAGCCGCGGGGGCCTTGTCAGTCATCACTTGGGGAGTCGCAGCAGCCTCATGAGTCATTTACGCACGCCATTATCGCAAGTAAAAGGTCTGGGTTCAGCCAAAGAAGGCACCGGACATTTCTGGGTTCAGCGACTGACGGCAATCGGTCTCATTCCACTGGTTCTGTGGCTCAGTTTTTCGATCGCCGCGTTACCCGGCATGGACTACATTTCCATTCGCGAGTGGATTTCAAGCCCGTTTACCTCGATCATGCTGATTCTGTTTTTGATCGCAGGCTTCTACCACGCAAAACTTGGCCTGCAAACGGTGCTCGAAGATTACATCGGTAATCACAGCACACGTACCGTCATGATCATCGCCATCAGCTTCCTGGCGACCATTCTCGCCGTCACTGGCGTGTTTTCTGTTTTGCGCATCGCTTTCGCCACCTGATACTGGACCCGGTTCCCCCATGAGCAACGCTTACAAGATTATCGATCACGCCTATGACGTGGTTATCGTCGGTGCCGGTGGCGCAGGTCTGCGCGCAACGCTGGGCATGGCCGCGCAAGGCCTGTCAACTGCCTGTGTCACCAAAGTCTTTCCGACCCGTTCGCACACCGTCGCCGCACAAGGCGGCATGAGTGCGGCTCTCGGGAATATGGGTGAGGACCATTGGAACTGGCACATGTATGACACGATCAAGGGATCCGACTGGCTCGGTGATCAGGATGCGATCGAATACATGTGTCGCGAAGCGATGCCGGCGGTGATTGAACTCGAACACTTCGGCGTACCGTTTTCACGTACCGAAGACGGCAAGATCTATCAGCGCCCGTTTGGCGGCATGACAACCGAGTTTGGCGAAGGCCCTGCCGCACAACGCACCTGTGCAGCTGCCGACCGTACCGGTCATGCCATTCTGCACACGCTTTATCAGCAATCGCTGAAACACAAGGCGGAGTTCTTTATTGAACACTTCGCGACCGATCTCGTCATGGATGACGGAGTTTGTCGTGGTGTTGTATCACTGGACCTTGCTACCGGCGAGCTGCATCGCTTTCGAGCACATCAAGTAGTGCTGGCGACCGGCGGATGTGGACGCACTTATTTCTCAGCAACATCTGCGCATACCTGCACCGGCGACGGCAATGCAATGGTCTTGCGCGCAGGACTGCCATTGCAGGACATGGAGTTTGTGCAGTTCCACCCAACCGGCATCTATGGCGCAGGCGTACTCATCACCGAAGGTGTCCGTGGTGAGGGCGGTTACCTGACCAACAACGACGGCGAGCGATTTATGGAACGCTACGCGCCGAATGCGAAAGACCTCGCCTCGCGCGATGTTGTCAGTCGTTCAATGACAATGGAAATCAATGATGGTCGAGGCGTTGGTAGCGACAACGATCATATTTTCCTGAATCTGCAACACCTTGGCGCAGATGTCATAGACAAGCGTTTGCCAGGCATTTCCGAATCAGCACGCATTTTTGCAGGTGTCGACGTAACCAAAAATCCGATCCCGGTCATACCGACGGTACATTACAACATGGGCGGTATACCGACCAACTACCACGGTGAAGTGGTGACCTTGCGCGATGGCGATCCGGACAGCGTGGTACCGGGGCTCATGGCCATTGGTGAAGCGGCCTGCGTATCAGTGCATGGCGCCAACCGGCTGGGTAGTAACTCCTTGCTGGACATTGTCGTCTTTGGCCGCGCTGCCGCCATTCGCGCCGCCGAGGTCGTTACTGCTGGTGCGTCGCACAAGCCACTCGGCGACGACGCGCTAACTCCAGCGCTCGAGCACATCGATCGTGTTCGCTTCAACAAGGGTGAGACACCGACCGCAGATGTGCGCGATCGCATGCAACGAACCATGCAAAAACATGCGGCGGTCTTTAGAACCGGCACAAGTCTTGAGGAAGGTGTTACCAAAATGCGCGGCATTGTCGATGAATTTGATGATGTCAAAGTCGATGACAAGAACCTTATCTGGAACACAGACCTGGTAGAAACCCTCGAACTCGAAAACTTGCTGGCTCAGGCACAAACCATCATTCACGGCGCCACTAACCGCACCGAGAGCCGTGGCGCACATGCCCGGGATGATTTCGAGGACCGAAACGACGAAGAATGGATGAAACACACACTGGCATGGACTGATGAAAAGGCCAATGTCTCGATCGATTATCGCCCTGTACACATGTACACCCTGACTGACGAATGCGAAGTCATTCCGCCTAAGAAACGTGTCTACTAGAGACAGTCCAGGGCATGGCATGTACCGATGACGTTAGTCAGACAGCAATAAACAGGAAACAAACTGATGGCTGAATTCAAGCTACCGAGCAACTCGATCGTCAAGCAGAACGGCAACGTCTTCAAGGCTGCCGCCGGCGCGACGAATGTTCGCAACTTCAAGATCTATCGCTACAACCCGGACAGTAGCGAGAACCCGCGTATTGACACCTACGAAGTGGATCTGGACAGTTGCGGTCCGATGATTCTTGATGCCATCATCAAAATCAAGAGCGAGCAGGATTCAACACTGACCTTTCGCCGATCCTGCCGCGAGGGCATTTGCGGCTCCTGTGCGATGAATATCGACGGCACCAACGGACTCGCCTGCACAACAGCGATCGCTGATATCGAAGGCGACATCACGGTCTACCCATTGCCGCATCAGCCTATCATCAAGGATCTGGTCTCCGACCTGACCAACTTCTACGCACAGTACGCCTCGATCGAGCCTTGGTTGAAATCAGACACGCCTGCGCCACCTGATCGAGAACGTTTGCAATCACCCGAAGACCGGGAAAAGCTCGACGGGGCTTACGAATGCATCATGTGTGCTTGCTGTTCAACCAGCTGCCCCAGCTACTGGTGGAATCCTGAGCGTTATCTCGGACCGGCAGCGCTTCTGGCCTCTTACCGATGGCTGGCTGACAGTCGGGATGATGCCACCGGCCAACGCCTTGATGATCTCGAAGATCCATTCAAGCTTTATCGCTGCCACACGATCATGAATTGCACGCAGGTTTGCCCCAAGGGGCTGAACCCTGCCAAAGCCATTGCCGAAACCAAGAAGATGCTGGTCAAACGACGTTTGTAGTTTGAGCACAGCAAGCGAACTGTCAAAACTGCGCTGGCGATGTCGGCGCGGGATGCGTGAACTTGACGAAGTCATGGTCGCGTATATCGACAACCATTATCTGCAAGCGGATGACGAGGAACGTCAACGCTTCGAAGAGCTCGTGGCTTTTCAGGACCCTGAGCTATTCCAACTGATGTGCGGTAAGGAAAAGGATGCCCGTTATCAATCAATCGTCGAGAAAATCACGACCACCTTGGGTGGCAGAACTTCGCCCATCAAGAGTTCATAACTTTCTGTTGTTGGCCGTTGGTTTAGCCACCACCAGAAGTCTCTTCATTCTCGACGTTAATCTTTTTTGGCAATCACTCTACGCTGCCATCTGTCTGGTGGTGCTTGCCACACTGACGCAAAAAAACACACAGTATCATCGTCGCCTGATCCATCACAGGGACGGGAGCTGGAGCCTGTCTGAGTTAGCCACATCACCGACACCTACTCGCCCATTCCGAACGCCGTATACCGAGCACAGATTTCAGCTCTGCCAAAGTGGATATCGGAGTCCAAACTTGATTGTGTTGGTATTCGCGCCATGCACCACGCAAAGCGAAAAGCCCGACCACGACTCCTCAAAGTTGATCCGGACACCCATCTGGTTCGATCAAATCGACTCATCGGACTTCAGTTATTTGCATCTGCAGCTCGCATACGCAGCAACGCCACTTCCCTCGCTGAAAGATCGAGTCCGCGCTTCATTACGGTACACTCGAAACTATTCATTCAAGATGGGACGCGGTGATGAAACAAGCAATTTACCTTGGCGTTAATGTCGACCATGTCGCCACCGTCCGTGAAGCGCGCGGCTGCGGCTATCCTGATCCGGTTCATGCCGCATTGCAGGCTGAACTCGCTGGCGCCGATGGAATCACGATGCATTTGCGAGAGGATCGACGTCATATTCAGGATCATGACGTCGAACGTTTTGCCGCAAGCTCACAAACCAAGCTTAATCTTGAAATAGCGGCGACTGATGAAATGCGCAAAATTGCTTTGGCGGTCAAGCCAAAAGATGTCTGCCTCGTGCCCGAGAAGCGCGAAGAGCTCACAACCGAAGGAGGATTGGATGTCGTCTCGCAACAAGAATTTATGTCCGACTATGTTGCGAGTCTTCAGGAGGCCGGTATACAAACCTCTCTATTCATCGATCCGGTAGAAGCGCAAATTGAAGCAACAGCACGTGTCGGTGCGCCAATCGTCGAACTGCATACCGGACGTTATGCAGAAACCGATACAGCGGCTGCAAGAACCGCTGAGATATCCCGCATCATGTCGGCTTGCGATTACGCTTTTAGTCTCGGTTTAATCGTGAATGCCGGTCATGGTTTGCACTTTGACAATGTTCAGGCGATCGCCGAAATTGAAACGATCAATGAACTGAATATTGGCCACAGTCTGGTCGCGCGTGCCTTGTATTGGGGGCTACCAACAGCCGTCTCGAAAATGAAACGGCTGATGGTTGAAGCGAGACACCGATAGATGCGCACCTCAGCTTGATTATCGGTTATCAAGAACGTCGCTGATACGCTCGTACGTAGTCGATAACGACAGTCGGCGAGGCAGGCGTTGTGCTGTCCGATGCACCAGTCCATATACCACCTATGGCGAGATTCAGAATCAGAAACATATCCTGGCTGGCGACGTTTTCGCCAGTGATTCTGAAACGCGGCTGCCCGTCAACATAGAACAGGAATTCTTCCGGGCTCCACAACACACCGAAGGTGTGGAAACCGTCGGCGAGTCCTTCAACAGGAACTTCCCACTGACCCGGTGAGCGCAAATTGCCATCACTATCTTGATAATTGTAATTGTGGAAAACCGAGTTCGGGCGCGCACCGTTGTGCTCGACGATGTAAAGCTCAGGCTTCAAACCGTCAAACTCTGAACTCAAAGCCCAGAAAGCTGGCCACAAACCTTGCCCACCCTGCACGTCCATTCGCGCTTCGATATAACCAAACGTGAGATCAAAATGTTCCGCGGTGGTAATCGTGCCCGACAACCACGGCTGTTCATTGGCCGCTGCCCGCAATGCCTCAGGGGTTTGCTGTGCCGTGATCGTCAGATGCTCACCATCGAAGCTAAATGGGTTGTAGCCAAAGTCCGGTGCATTCTGAACATCAACATAGTATTGCTGCTGATCAAAAATGACCACATCTGGCCCCCATGGCAACGCTGAGTTCCATTTACGTGGATCCAGCGTAGCGCCTTGAAATTCGTCGCTGAACACCAGATCGAATTGAGTCAGATCAATGCCCTCAGGCGTAGCAGCCGGAGTCTCCGCCAGCGATTCATCCGGAACTTCATCCGGTGTTTCATCCGGTGTTTCACTGGGCGCTTCAGGTGTCGTCGTTGGATTTTCGTCTTCACCGTTGGCTTCTCCTAGATCAAGCGGATCAGGGCCAAGCGGGTCGGGCTCGCCGCCATTTTCGGCCAGGTCAATGGCAGGCGCGGCCTGTTGCGCGAGAAACGCATCGTTAAGCGCTTCATCTCGAATCGGATCCAGTCCTGAATCGCTACAGCCACTGAGTAACAATACACCAAGCAGCGAAATTCCAACTACGTGCCGTGACATCAATAAACTTTGTCTTGTGATGTTCTGCTGTTTCACGCTCACACGCTCCTAGTAATAAAACCTGATGCCAAGACCAAGAGAGTCGTTGTCACCAAGTTCGAATCGAGAGACCAGATCAATCTGGCGATTGATATGTATGAAGCCGCTTCCAAACAGAACGGGATCGCCGTCGAAGAAACTGCTGTAACCAACGCCGCTCTGGAATTCAAAATGCCGATTAACTACCAGTCGCGAGCTCAAGCCAAGGAACACACCTGTATCACTCGTCTCGGCAGTGATATCCCGCTCTTCATCTCGGAATTCGTGATTGCCGTATTCAAGACCCGCTGTCAAAACAACCGTCATCCTGTCAGCGTTTGGTGGGGTCAGGTAATAACCGCCTCCGAGCAACACTTCCTGGTAACTATTGGCCAGACCAACACGCCCGAGGTAATGAAAGCGTGAATGACTATCAGCACTCGCCTCGAGACTCAGACCACCACCGCCGAAGTCGAATGCCGTAGGCAACGCGTCTACATAATCAAAGTCGCGGCTACTGGCACGAACTTCAGGCGGCAATCGCAAGGCATTCAACACACCAACTGAGGATTCCGGTGCCCCTACTTGTTCGGCACTTTCGGTAACAGCAACGGCCTTGTCTTCATCGCTACGCGGATCATTAGTTGCAGAAGGGGTATTCGCAGCCGCAACCGCTGGTTCGCTTAACAATTGAGCGTCAGGCGTTGCCAATGATGTGTCATCCGTATCACCTGAACGTTTTTCACTGTCTGTTGACGCGGGAAGTAGCGTCTCAGGCGTGGATGTAGCGCTTTCGTGCGCTTGTTGTCGAATACGTTGCCGTTTACGGGCTTCAGCAAGCAAACGCTGGTGTCGAACGTGTTCAGACTCTTTGGGATTAGTTGTTTCGGTCACCGCAACAGAGGCTGACCGTTCGATGGCGTCGGTTGGTGCAGTGACGACAACAGTCTGAGCAACCGACTTTCGCGATGGTGGCCGGTACAAATCTGTCGGATCCAAATCCCCGTCATCGCGAAGAAATACCAACCCATCCAGAATAATACGTGACCCCGGCGAACCGCCAGATGCTGGTACATCTGAATGAGCCTGACGATAAGCTTGTCCATCAATAACGACCGAACGACCTGCCGGTGAACCGGAACTGGCAGACACGCCGCTTGCTGATACAGTCTGTATTTCGGAGCGAGTCGCGGGTAGTGATGTCTGGTCATCGGGACTATTTTCATTGACATGCGCGGCTGCGCTTTGTGAACGAATAATGGTTGCTTTCAGTTTTTTGCCATTGGCATCGGTTTGTGCCGCAGTGGTGACAACCGGTGCGTTCAATAGCGTTGACTTGACCGTTTCCCTTTCAGGTTCCGGTGTCGCGATGGAAACAACAGCGCTTGTAACAACAGTGTCGTTGTCATTCAGCTGCTCTGCAGCTTCAAGTGGTGATGCATATGCAGCCTCGAGATTCCAGCTCGGGCCGATCCCCTGACAATCTCCAGATTCGGGGTTCAGGCTCCCGTGACAATCATCAGATGCACCAAGTGCTACATCGCCAGGACCATGACCACATTGTGTATCCGGATAAACGGGGTAGTTGAAAATCCCCTCGCTTCGGGTGAGTTCGGGCCCCGAACCAATACGTTCGCAGACCTGCTTGACAGACTGACCACCGACGGGTGTCGGCACGATATTCCGATGCGCGGACTGATCCAGAGCACCCAGGCAATAACACGCGCCATCAGCAGCATAGCTGCCACGCCAATGGTTGTCGGCAGCATTGGATGACTGTGTAACAGCAAACATCGAGAAGCCCAGCAATGCTGCTGGCATGCTTTGCATACGCATGAATTCACGATTCCAGAGTAAAAGAACGTAATTCACGCTTCAGGAAACATGCCATCCGTTACCGGAAAATAATGACGATTTACGTATCCGGCCATTAAGGCCGCCCGCCATGTTCCGATAACTCACCTTAAGAACACCAAGACTCGCGGGCTTTTCCGAGTCTGACCACAGGCCTACCCTCAAAAATGAGATGTGGGTCAACTAATTTACCTTTCAAGGCCCGAGATAGATCATGACTCCCAGATCGCCAAACGATGTCGATTTTTTTCGTTTTCTGAGAAACACGCTCGCACTTGCCACAAGCTTCGCTCTGCTGGCTTGCTCACAAGGCGTCGAAGAATTGTCATCAACTGATGTTGCCGGTGCATTGGCGAATGGCACTGATGTGATCACATCAAACCCGACACTTGGCGCGGCAGGCCCGTCTCGAAGCGCAGCGGAACTGGTCAACGACGTCACACAGACCTTGAGCTTCGCACGTCAGATCGCTGACAGCGAGACGGCTACCAGTCCATCGGACACCAACCCTCTGACAATCGCGCCCGAACCCGTCGTGAATACCTCAACAGACCCTGGTGCGACAGCCCCTGATACAAACACAACACAAGTCCCAAGCGTACCTCAATCCGCCACAGTGGCCATTCCTCAAGAGCTCGGGTCAGCATCTGTCGCGCAAGCTACAAGCCAGACGCCAACAACGTCAAGTTCAAACAACGAATCGTCTGAGCCTGCCAGTGAGACGAATTCGTCAACAGTGACGAATTCCCCGACACCACTAGCCCCACCTCCGGGATCGATTATCGACGACACACCAGACAACACAGTAGGCACTGAATTTCAGTCGCGAACGACTGAAGGATTTGTGGGTCAGGTACTAGACGACGGAACCATCAGAGTCCGCTGGAATACCGACCAGTCTGCTCGGGGCTACAACATCTACCGACAAGCGGAATACATCACGACGGTTTTTGAAGCCGAGTATATCGATACCAATGTTTTTGATACCAATTACTATTATGAGATTGAAGCCTTCGATTTCGCTGAGAACTTTAGCCGTGTCGCAACCGGATTGACCGTCAAGGTGCGAGGCTTGGGCAAACCTGATCCGAACGCTCCCGTTGCCAACGCAGCACTACTGCAAGACTACGCCTTGGTGTTTTCTGAAGAGTTTGACGGCAATACACTCGATGCCAGCAAATGGAATACAGCCTATCTATGGGGAGCGGATCTTTTTATCAACAGTGAAGAACAATACTATGTTGATGTGAACAACGATCCTGACTTTGGGTTCAACCCGTTCAGCTTCGATGGAGAGAACCTGACAATAAATGCGATAAGGACCCCCGAGGCCCTCAAATCAAAAGCGTTGGATCAACCATATCTCTCTGGAGTCATAACCAGCTACGACGCATTCAAATTCACATACGGCTACGTTGAAGCAAGAGCAAAAGTTCCGTATGGGAAGGGATTATGGCCAGCGTTCTGGTTACTTAACGCCTACTATGTAGACGATGAACCGGAAATCGATATCATGGAATTCATAGGTGACGATCAGGATGTCGTTTACCATACCTATCATTACTACGACAGCAATGACGTACTACGCTCCACCAAGTCGGCACCGACAGTCGGAGTCGACTACACAGCAGATTTTCATACCTATGCAGTGGAATGGAAGCCGGGAACGCTTGTTTTTTACGTTGACGGCGTGGAACAACATCGCATCGTTGATCCCAAGGTATCACAGCAGGAAATGTACGTAATCGCCAATACGGCAATCGGTGGCTGGTGGCCCGGATCACCCGATGAGACAACACCGTTTCCCGCGAAATACCAGATCGACTACATTCGAGTCTATCAAAAAACCACCCCGTTCAACGACGTTGTATTGGATGATTCGACAAGCAGTGTGCCTCCGGCAGCCAACGTACTCGGTACTTCACCCAATCATCGTCCACCATATGAGCAATGGCCAGCGGGCTATCCGGAACGTTAGTTACTATCGCCAGACGGAGATTAATCAGCTTATGAAGAAGGGGCTGCTTTTCAGATGAAAAGTACGCAGCATGACGTCAAAAGCGTCACGCATCATTACTTCATTGAACGGTTCTCCAATTGCATAGAAGCCGATCGTATATCCAAGGCCTTGTATCTCGGCCTGATGCACGATCAAATCGATTGCGCTCAAGCCGTTTTCGCGGCCATCAATTCGAAGGTGTTCGCGAAAACCGGTTTTGCCATTGACCTTGATCATCTGGCGCTGCCTGCCATCGGTTTCAAACAAACCTGAGTCACGCCCGGGCAATACCTCAACGAGAATGTAGTCAGCAAACCGATCATTCTTTCCCTGACGACTGGATTCAAACCCGATTGCATAACCGGGTTCTATAAAAATATCTTCCTTGTCTACCTCAGCGATTACAGGTGACCAGCCGGCCGGAATCGCGACACTGAATCCATAGTCAGCATTCTCGTATGTATCCAGGTCAGTTAATAATTCGTATGTGAACTCTGTACTCGGCAAGCTCTCAGACTGCTGCGATGGAATCAACCGCGAACTCGCCAGAAAAGCCAAGATTGCCACTGTGGTAGACAAAAGGAAAATTACGCGTCTCATCGGTACAGCATCGCGCGCCAGGCAAAGAGAATCCGAGAATCTCAACACAGATTAGCAAGGTTCCAGCTGACGCAGTAGCCAGAGAAGTCCGGCTTTTCGATTGTTCAGAAACCCGAAGTCTGGCTGGCTTATCGGTTGAACTGGTGGCGATTCAGGTCGTCGTACTGTCGGTTGCGCTCGCTGGTGTCCCGGCTGTTGTCCCGGCTGTTGTCCCGGCTGTTGTCCCGGCTGTTGTCCCGGCTGTCGTGCCGGCTGTCGTGCCGGCTGTCGTGCCGGCTGTCGTGCCGTCTGTCGTGCCGTCTGTCGTGCCGTCTGTCGTGCCGTCTGTCGTGCCGTCTGTCGTGCGGTCTGTCGTGCCGTCTGTCGTGCCGTCTGTCGTGCCGTCTGTCGTGC
>CALDSR010000002.1 GCA_937924505.1 uncultured Granulosicoccus sp.
ATGCCAGATCGCAGGCGTCGCGGGCCAGTGCTCGAGCAGCGACGAACGCATTGCGCACATTGATCGGGAATCGGGAAATCACATTGCTGACCGGTCCCGAGCAGCGCGATCGACACGGGCGTCGTTTGGCCCATGTGCTCAACAAGGACGGCCTCAATATCAGCGGCGAACTGATTCGTCGCGGATACGCCACGGCGGTCGCGGTCGCGGAAAACACGCTCTGCGCAGATCATCATTTTGCTCTCGAGAGCGAGGCGCGCAGCAAGTCCCTGGGCATCTGGGAAACACCGTCGGAATGGTTCGTCGACAGCGATACGCTGGCCCGTGATAGCCGCGGCTTCAAGTTGATGAAGACCACCATCACGTCGATAAGGTCACGCGGCGGTCAAACCATCATTCGTTTCAGTAACGGGATCAACGCAACGCTTGGAAAATATTGGACTGCCGCACCACCCGATACAGACCTAGTCGGGGCACGTGTTGAAATTCGCGGCTGGGTTGGTGGCAAGCGCACACGCCCCAAACTGACGCTGCATCATCCGTTAAATATGCGCATACTGTCGGATTGATCGAACATAAACTGTCATGCTTGTTCTACTCGATTCCAGTATCTATATCTTTCGTGGCTGGCAAAATATGCCGTCGTCACTCACAGATCGTTTCGGCAACCCGGCCAATGCTGTCATGGGCTTTGCCAACACGCTCGCAGATGTCATACGACACACCCAGCCATCACATATGGCTTGCGCTTTCGACGAATGTTTTCGCAAAGGCATTCGCAACTCAATCTATCCTGAATACAAGGCAGATCGCCCACCCGCGCCGCTCGAGCTAGCTCCCCAATTCGGGACGTGCAAGCAGGTTGCGACAGCGATGGGCATTTTCGCTCAGGGAAGCCCCCGTGTGGAGGCAGACGATATCATCGGACAATTTGCCGAACTTGCCCATCAAATTTCAATGCAGGTGACCATCGTGACCGGCGACAAGGATCTTGCTCAGTTCATTACACAACAAGATACCTACTGGAACTACAGCAAACAATTGCGTATGAGCTTTGATGATCTCATCAAACGTTTCAAGATAAGACCGGATCAGATACCAGACTGGCTGGCACTGGCCGGTGACAAGAGCGACAACATTCCGGGCGTGCCAGGCGTAGGCCCAACAACAGCGGCAAAACTGCTGGTCAAGTGGGACAACATAGAAAAGCTATTGGAAAACCTCGGGGAGGTCGCCATGATGGGATTTCGTGGAGCACCTCGGGTTAGCCGCCTCTTGTACGAACACAAGGAAGACATATTTCTCGCACGTAAACTGACCGGCCTGATCCACGACGAAAACCTTTCACTCTCCCTGGATGATTTGAAACGTGAAGATGTGTCGCCTGAAGTTGTGACCGAAAAACTGTTTGCCTTGGGCTTTACCGAACAAAACGCAGCCGCTGTCGCTGCTCGCCTTGCATGAAAACCTATTCGTGCAAGAGGTTTTCGTGAAACACAGAGCGTCGAAACCTGCGCAAGTCCTTTTATTCAACAAACCCTTCGATGTGTTGTGCCAATTCACCGATCAGGATGGCCGCCAAACGCTTGCCGAATTCATCGATGCGCCCGGCTACTACGCCGCCGGCAGACTCGATCGTGACAGTGAAGGTCTGCTTCTGTTGACCAATGACGGCAAACTGCAACAGCTTATTAGCCATCCGCGATTCAAGTTACCGAAAACCTATCTCGTACAAGTTGATGGTGCGATCGATTCAACGTCGCTGCAACAATTGACCAACGGCGTCACATTGAAAGATGGTAAGTCGAGTGCACTGTTTGCTAACGCCGCACAAGCACCTGAATGGCTCTGGGCGAGAGATCCACCAGTAAGATTTCGTAAATCGATTCCGACAAGCTGGATGGAGATTGGACTGTCCGAGGGGCGCAATCGGCAGATTCGACGCATGACAGCCGCAGCTGGTTATCCGACACTGCGCCTGATTCGCACGTCGATCGGTCCATTCAAGCTCTCGACATTGAAACCTGGCGAATACCGGTATGAGGACGCCGATTTAATTCTCGATCAGAGCACAGATTAACTTGCCTGAAGGCGACATGGCGGTTAGCGCTGATACACTAGATCAATGCTGGGCGTAGACCGGAAAATTCAAAGACCAGATTCTGCTGGAAAGCGAATGGCTCAATTTATGGGGCTTATCGCGGTACTGCTGTTGGCGCAACCCGCGTTTTCGAAAACCCTTTTCCCACTTGGGCGTTTTGAAGATCACAACGCCGACTTGTCGCACGCAATATCGACACAAGATGTCACGATCGTTTCGAATACCACACCATCGATCGAAAATGAAGACGATGCTGGAGAACTTGAAATTCTGACCAAGGACGGCGTCTGGAGACTTGCCCTTCGTCGAAACAATTTGCTCGGCGACTCTGATGCTCTGAAACGCGCCTTACACGATTTACCGAGATTTCATCAAGGCGTTATCGTTGGTGATAAAGAATCATGGGTACGCCTCAGCACCAAATTCATCAATGGCATGCAAACCTATGATGGGTATATCGAACGTGGCGGTCAGCTTTATCGTTTGCACCTGCCACCGCTAACCACGACCTCCTCACCTGCGCAAGATGGACAAGCAGTTCACAAGCTTACGCAACTTGGACAAAGCGATGTCGTCTTTCAGGATACCTGGCAGTCACGAGACACGATCTCCCAAGCCGTTACACGCGCCGCGCGAATCGGCATCGCCGTGGATAGTCGTTTCAATGAGTTTCACAATGGGCGTGGATTAGCTCGCGCATTGACCATCATCAATGGCGTTGACGGGCTGTATCAATCGCAGTTCGGGCTTGCACTTATCGTCGATAGTATTCGCGTGTACGACGAACCTGCAACAGACCCATTGCATGACCAACCCGGCGACGTGGAATCACTATTATCCGCATTTCGAGCAACAAGACTTACCGACGCACAGTTGCCAACAAGTCTTGCACTGGTACATCTGTTTACAGGCCATCAGGACCCGACGCAAGTTATTGGGCTCGGCTGGATTGACACTGCTTGCCGCAATGATGGATTTGACGTCAGCATGTCAACACCGTTCCCGTTTGACATGCTGCTCGCCGCTCATGAAATCGCGCACAATCTTGGCGCCGTGCACGATGACGATAGGGTATGTCAGATGACCGGAGATGCGTTTCCATCCAATGTCATGTGGTCGCAGCTGTCCAGCGCGACGACTACCGAATTTTCCTCCTGTAGTCTGCAACGCGTGTTGCCAACGCTTGAGAGAGGCTGCTTTGCTGAGAACATTGATGTCAATGTATCGTTGTTTGCCAGCGGTTCAAGCGCTTCGCTGGAACGACGCATCGAAGTCCAAGTCAGCAATCCTGATCTGACCCGCTCAGCAATTGGCTTGACTACCGAAACCCGGTTTCCAGAAAACACGATTCTTCGCGATGTGTCCGCCGGTTGCACAGTTGCAGACACCAACCTCATCTGTAATCACCGTACACTCGCGGCAGGCGAGCAAGATATTGTTTCCGTGAATGCCTTGCTGGAAGGTTTTGATGATCAGCTTGTGGTCTCACAAATTATTACAGAACAATTTGAAGACGCTCAAGATGCCGATAACCGTGCCGCATTGAACGTACTTGAAGAAACAAGCTCCGCGGTCAGCGCTGTGCCTGCCAACGATGCGATTGACAACTCCGAGACCAGTAGCGGTGGTAGTTCAGGTATTGGTGGAATTGGCGTCTGGTTGCTATCGGCACTTGGCATGGTGCTGATCAGAAGACAAACGAAAGTTCAGACGGGTAATTCTAAAGCCGCATAATCTATTGCCCGCCCAACCGCGGAGAATTGACGCACCTTGTCTGCCCAATCCAATACAGGCTGAAAACCCCCTGCTTGCTCCAACAACGCGCGTCGCATATGAATGACGGGATAATGGGCAAGATCTGCTATCGACAGGATGTTGGTGTCGTTACTGCACTTCGGAGTGATCACTGCAATCGGGTCTACAACGTTCGGTTGAACGAATACTCTGCAATACATTCGAGCGCATCGCGATATGGTGAAGCGGCGAGAGGCTTCAGCGCACTGATCGCAGCGTTCGAACTTACGCTTGCACGTTTCATCGAAAGCTCGAGTGCCCCAGTGTGCTTGATTATTTCGATAACATCATCCAGGGCATTGATGTCTGCAGTGCGAATTGCATTGGCCACAAGATCGCGCTGTGCTTGATTGCCATCTCGCATGGCGTAAATCAGCGGCAACGTAGTTTTGCCTTCAGCCAGATCATCACCGACGTTCTTGCCAATGGTCTCACTGTCGCTTTGGTAGTCAAGTACATCGTCGGCTATCTGGAAAGCGGTGCCGAGATGCATGCCGTAGTGCGCCAGCGCCTGCCGACACTCGGCGCTGACACCTGCCAGTACACCGCCGAGTTCGGTGGCTGCCTGAAACAGACGCGCAGTCTTGGCCTCGATAACATCGATGTAGCGGTCTTCAGTCAAGTCTGGTTCGCGGACGTTCAGCAATTGCATGACCTCACCTTCGGCGATGCGATTGGTGGTCGAGGCAAGGATGCTCATGACCTCCATGCTTTGCACATCGATCATCATTTCGAACGATCGCGAATAGAGAAAGTCACCGACCAGCACAGCGGCTTCGTTGCCCCAGATGGCATTGGCGGTGTCAGCGCCACGCCGGAGATCAGAGGCATCCACGACGTCATCGTGCAACAAGGTGGCTGTGTGTATGAATTCGATGATCGCAGCGACGGTTACCGGGTGTTGCCCCGCTGGCACATTCCCCATCGGTTCCGCGGCCTTGCTGGCGAGAAGTACCAACTGAGGGCGCAATCGTTTGCCACCGCTGGCAATGATGTAAGTCGACAACTGATTGATCAGTGCGACATCCGACTTGAGGCTGTCGCGGATCAAAGCGTCAACGGCCATCATGCCGTCAGCGATCAGAGCGCCTGCGTCGGCAATGGTCATGCGCCCGGGCCGGGCAAGAGTAGCGGTATTTGTCACAGCAGTTGATCAGGTATTACTTGTGAGTGTTCTGTATCAGTGTTTTACAGGTTTTCGGTCGAATAGTTTCACTTCGGCAGTGAATTAAGGGAAAAAGCTGTTCCATCATGGCCACAGAATGTGGGTGTCCAAAAGCGGATTGCGTGGGTTGCAGAATGTGGGTGTCCAGTATGCGAAAGATGATTGACTATGGTGAGACGGGACGCTATGATTGTGGGCTTTTCGCGGCATCGAGCCGCCTGTGGCTGCGCCTCGGCACTTTTTGGGGCGGCCTCGACATTTCAGGAACGTATCCATGTACGCGGTAGTCAAGACCGGTGGCAAGCAGTATCGAGTGAGCGAAGGTGATCGACTCAAGGTTGAATCGTTGACTGCCGCGGCTGGTGAACAAGTTCAGTTGGCTGAAGTTTTGCTCGTTGGCAGTGGCGAAGCTGTCACTGTCGGCGCACCAACGGTCGTCAATGCCTCGGTTAACGCCAAAGTCATCGCTCATGGTCGCGGCGACAAGGTCCGCATCGTCAAGTTTCGCCGCCGCAAGCACCACCGCAAGCAGGCAGGTCACCGACAAAATTACACCGAGCTCGAAATCACCGGTATCACTGCAGGCTGATACCCTCGGGTTGAGGTCCTGGACAGGCAGCAAAACGTCGTATAACCGGCAAAGAGCAATAGAATAAGGCACAGGTCATGGCACATAAGAAAGCAGGCGGTAGTACTCGGAACGGCCGCGATTCGGAATCCAAACGCCTCGGCGTAAAGAAGTTCGGTGGCGAAGCCGTGCTTGCTGGCAACATCATCGTCCGCCAGCGAGGAACACGTTTCCACGCGGGCGTCAACGCGGGTGTTGGCAAGGATCACACGATTTTCGCCAAAGCCGATGGTGTAGTGACATTCAGCACTCGCGGCGCGAATAACCGAAAATTCGTGGATATCGTTCCAGCTGCAGCCAGCTAGCAGACTGAAGGGCCTCCGATTACAGGCGGTTTCCAGCTGGTTGTCTGCATTGCATTGTCATCGGGCTTGGAGACTAACCCCGAAAGCTCACCTAGTCATTGATTTCACTACGGCGCCTACGGCCTTCCCGCAGCCGCCAGTTATTTCGGGGCCTTGGCAAGCCGGGAATACGCTGCAACGTCGGGACACCACCCTCTTCTTTGACATACCGCGTCAGCGCAACGATGATTTCGCGCTGATAGACGGTTGCTGACTCTCCAAGCTGCGCACGGGCAACAACGAGAATAGCGTTAGCCGCAGCAACTGCGTCAACCTCGGCGGACAGGCTCAACATCCAGGCAAACAACACTGCATCACTTCGGGTTTGAGCAACTGGCTCGTGTAAGTGGGGAACGGGTCTCAATGCCGCGCTCAAAGCGCCGTGGCTGTCACAAAGTGGAAACAGGGCAAGGTTGTGTTTGTTGCTTCTCGCAGTCATTCGAACAGTGTTGCATCCCGAATTCCGCTAAACTTTGCCGCGCTCCGCAGTTCCCTGATCGCGCCACTCTAGACCGGCCATTTATCGTGAAATTTGTAGATGAAGCTCGCATCAATGTCATCGCCGGCGACGGTGGTAACGGCTGTATGAGCTTCCGTCGTGAAAAGTATGTCCCACGCGGCGGTCCTGATGGCGGCGACGGTGGTGACGGCGGCAGCGTGTATCTCGAGGCAACTGACAACCTCAACACACTGGCGGACTTCCGTCACCAGCGCACCTATTTGGCCAAACGTGGTGAAAACGGCAAAGGGCGCAATTGTTCGGGGGCCGGCGGTGAGGACATTATCGTGCTGGTGCCAGTCGGCACGATAGCCCGAGATCGCCAGAACGGACAGCTTGTCGCTGATCTGAAAACCGCTGGTGAACGGTTGCTGGTCGCCAAAGGTGGCTGGCATGGCCTTGGCAATGCGCGTTACAAGAGCTCAACCAATCAAGCCCCGCGCAAGACCACCGATGGCACCAAAGGCGAACGCCGCGAGCTGAAACTTGAACTTCGCGTCCTGGCCGATGTGGGCTTGCTCGGCTTACCCAATGCGGGCAAATCGACACTCATTCGCCAACTGTCGTCAGCCCGACCCAAAGTAGCGGATTATCCCTTTACAACACTGCATCCCAATCTGGGTGTCGTCAGTATCGAAGAGCATCGCAGCTTTGTCATGGCCGACATTCCGGGTTTGATCGAGGGCGCCGCTGAAGGGCATGGTCTTGGTGTGCGCTTTCTCAAACATTTAAGTCGCACGCGTCTGCTCCTGCATTTGATAGACATCGCACCGATTGATCAATCCGACCCCGTCGAAGGCGCACTCAGCATTGTCGCTGAATTGAAAAAACACAGTGAAACGCTTTATGGCAAAGAACGCTGGCTGGTACTGAACAAGACTGACCTTCTGCCAGAAGAAGACGTGGATGCGCATTGCAACGCCATTGTCGAAGCGCTTGAAGGCAAGCTTGCGTGGCAAGGTTCGATATATCGGATCTCGGCGGTTAGTGGCGCAGGAACAAAGCGTCTTGCAGCGGACATCATGACGCGGCTTGAAGACTTGGCGGAAGAAACTGAGGAAACCGCACGTCGGGCGGCATTGATCGCTGAACGCGAGGCTGCTGAACGGGCAAAGAAGAGTGTGGCAGACAACGTAAAACGCCAAGACGAGTCAGGCAACACGAATGCATGACACGCTATTGCGGACCCGTCTGCGCGACGCTCGTCGCTGGGTCATAAAAGTCGGTTCATCGTTACTGACGGCTGACGGCGCGGGCCTGGATCACACCATCATCGAACAATGGACAACCCAAATCGCCAGGTTGATGGATGACGGGCGTGAGGTTGTCCTTGTGTCCAGTGGGTCTATTGCCGAAGGCATGGTGCGACTGGATTTGCAACAACGCCCCACTGCCATTCATGAGTTGCAAGCCGCCGCCGCGGTCGGACAGATGGGACTGATTCGCGCGTATGAAACAGGTTTCGAGCGGTACAACAAACTGACCGCTCAAGTCTTGCTGACCCATGAGGATCTGGCCAATCGCCAGCGTTACCTGAACGCACGTGCCACCTTATCAACCTTGTTCAAGCATGGCGTGCTTGCGATTGTTAATGAAAACGATACGGTAACAACCGATGAAATTCGACTCGGCGACAACGACACGCTCGGCGCACAGGTGGCGAATCTGATCGATGCAGATGTCTTGGTGCTTCTCACCGACCAACAAGGTCTGTTCAGCGCTGATCCGCGCACCAATCCAGATGCAACACTGCTTGAACGTGCCAATGCCAGCGATCCGTCTATTCTTGAACTCGCAGGCCCCAGCGGTTCAACGCTCGGCAGTGGTGGCATGCGTACGAAAATTCTTGCCGCTGAACGTGCTGCGCAAACGGGTACAACAACAGTCATCGCTGATGGCAGAGAGCCTGCGGTGTTGAATAAACTGGCAGAAGGAATTGCACTGGGCACGATGCTGACCAGTGATAAAAAACCACGTGATGCACGCAAGCGTTGGCTGGCCGATCAACTGCGCGCCAAAGGCACATTAACCCTCGACGATGGGGCCTGTCGGGTATTGAAAGAGAAAGGCTCCAGCCTGCTGGCTGTTGGGGTTACCGCCTGCAATGGCGAATTCTGGCGCGGCGATCTTGTTTCTTGCGTCAACGCTCAGGGCGTAGAAATAGCCCGCGGCTTGAGCAACTATAGTGTTGCAGACACGCGCCGCATACTCGGCAAGTCGAGTGATACGTTTGACAGTATTTTAGGATTCGCCGGTGAACCGGAACTGGTTCACCGAGATAACATGATTATCGTGCGCTGATGGACTCGCCTGAAGTCGCGAGCCAATTCGGGTTCCGCTTAGAGAGCGCGAACTTGACTGTTGAATCGACTCTTGTAACGAGCAGCCTTGTTCTTGTGGATCAAACCCTTGCGAGCCATGTGATCGAGAACCGGCACAGCGTCTTTAAGCGCTGTCTCAGCAGCGGCTTTATCACCGGATTCGATTGCGCTGAATACGCGTTTAACCTTGGTACGCATCATCGAGCGCTGACTGGCATTGCGCTGACGGCTTTTCTCGGCTTGACGAACGCGCTTGCGCGCCTGTGCGGAATTGGCCACGAACTATCCTCTAACTTCTCTAAAAGTGCTGATGCGAAGCCATCCATGAAGTCGTCATTTCAGGCAGCCCACAATTATGGGCTGCGGGCTTCCCAGAGTCAATGCTGGGGGAGCTGTGTCTAGTTCGAATCTCGTCCGCTCTGGCGGCATAGTTGGCATGATGACCCTGCTGTCACGGGTCCTGGGTTTCGTCCGTGACCAGGTATTAGCCATCGTATTTGGCGCCGGAGCCACAACCGACGTTTTTCTGGTCGCCTTCAAGATTCCGAATTTTCTGCGCCGACTGTTTGCCGAAGGCGCCTTCGCTCAGGCCTTTGTCCCGATATTCACGGAATATCGCGAAACCAGAAGCCGCGAAAGCCTGCTCGATCTGGCCGCCCATGTCTCAGGTACCCTCACGATAATTCTTTTAATTATCAGCACTTTGGGAGTCATGCTCAGCCCACTCCTGATCATGCTGTTCGCCCCCGGCTTTATCGATGAGCCTGCGCGCTTCGAATTGGCCACCCACATGTTGCGCATCACCTTCCCCTACCTCTTTTTCGTCAGCTTGCTGGCCTATGCCGGAAGCATGCTCAACACCTTCGGCCGCTTTGCCCTGCCCTCCTTCACCCCGTGCCTTCTCAACATCTGCATGATCGGCGCAGCATTGCTCATCAGCCCACTGTTTGGGACACCCATAATCGCGCTGGCCTGGGGGGTTTTTGTTGCAGGCGTTGTGCAGCTGGCCCTGCAACTGCCATTTCTGCAGAAAATGGGCTTACTGCCAAGGCCACGATGGGGCTGGAAACATCCCGGTGTGCAGCGAATCCTGAAATTGATGGCGCCGGCAATTTTTGGCTCCTCTGTCGCGCAGATCAATCTGCTGCTGGACACCGTCATCGCATCCTTTCTAACGGTCGGGAGCTTGAGTTGGTTGTATTACAGCGATCGGCTGATGGAATTTCCGCTTGGACTGCTGGGCGTGACGCTCGGCACCGTCATTCTGCCGCGGCTCGCGCAAGGTCATTCACGACAAAGCAGCGACGATTTTCGCCGTACCCTCGATTGGGCGATACGTCTGGTTCTGGTGCTCGGCCTGCCATCCGCCATTGGCCTTGTCTGGCTGGCCGAACCGATGATCCTCACCCTGTTCGGTTATGGCAAATTCCAACCAAGTGATGCGCACATGGCCGCCTACAGCCTCGTCGCCTACAGCTTTGGCTTGCCGGCCTTTCTACTCGTCAAGGTCTTTGCGCCAGCATTTTTCGCACGCCAGAACACCAAGACGCCGGTACGCATTGGCATCATCGCGCTGGTGTCGAACATGTTCTACAACCTCTTGTTCGTTTTACCGATGATCTGGCTCGATTTCATCGCTCCCCACACAGGATTGGCGATCGCAAGCAGCCTGGCAGCCTGGCAGCAGGCGCTGCTGCTCTACCGACACCTCAAGTCTTCAGATATTTACACCCTCTCCCCGGATGTTGTCAGGTTCTCCAGGCAAGTCTTGCCTGGGCTGGTCTCGATGGGTGTTTGCCTGGTGACCTGTTTGTGGGTGTCCAATACCTACACCCGGGGGTTTGCGGGATCGGGGGCACTTGATCGGGGTTTGATGCTGGTGGGTATAATTGTGGTGAGTGCGGTGGTTTATGCTGCGGTGCTGTTGCTGTCCGGGGTCAGGCCCCGGCATTTAAAGAGTCCCTAAACACCATGCGTCTGATTCGCGGCTTGTCGCGCTGGCAGGAAGAACAACCCAGCGTCGTCACCATTGGAAATTTTGATGGCGTGCATCTCGGTCATCAGGCGATGCTCGAGAAGGCGCGAGTCAAGGCCAGTGATGAGGGTCTTTTGTGTACGGTCATCAGCTTCGAGCCCTTGCCCCACGAGTATTTTGCAAAAGACCAGGCCCCAGCGCGGCTCCAGGGGTTGCGTGATCGCGTGCGGTCAATTGCAGCAACCGGGATGGACCGTTTGCTGTTACTGGACTTCACCGCAGAACAAGCGGCTCAATCCGCAGAAGAGTTCGTCGACAAGATACTGATCGACGCCGTTCATGCACAACACATCATCATCGGAGATGACTTTCGTTTTGGTCACAAGCGAGCCGGGGATCGGGCTTTGCTCGAGCGCATCGGTGCGCAAGAAGGGTTTACCGTGACCGAGCACGCCACGGTGTCGGATCAGGAGTCGCGGATTTCCAGCAGCCGAATTCGCAAAGCACTGCTCGACGGCAAACTTGATGAAGCAGAGTCCTTGCTTGGCAGACCCTACCGCATCAGCGGCCGTGTAATTCACGGCGAAAAAGTGGGACGCCAGCTCGGATTTCCAACCGCCAACGTGGCCCTTGGCCCTCATCGGCCTCCATTACGTGGCGTTTTCGCGGTCACGGCGCATGAACCAGGCACCAGACAAAGTTGGTCTGCCGTCGCCAACCTGGGCGAGCGACCAACCGTGGGGGGGCGAAAACTCCTGCTCGAAGTCCACTTGCTTGATGCCACTGAAGAGCTTTACGGAAAACAGCTAGCCATCGACTTCCACGAATTCATTCGCGGTGAGGTACGTTTCGATTCCCTCGATGAACTGAAAGCGCAGATCGCTCGCGATGCCGATGCCGCTCGCAAATTACTCTCATAAATGACGCCAGACGCGCCCAGTCGAGGGCGGAATGAACCTGGGGCAGCAGTGCATCCGGCCGCAGATGTCATACACTAGGCACTGAAGGCATAAACTATGCTGACTAGCTGGGCTGATGCCTGATTTATAACGAAAAACGCCGAAAATATTTTGGTAAAACGTTCTCGCTGAAACGACACTCGTGACCGACTACAAACAAACACTTAATCTGCCAAAAACAGATTTCCCGATGCGTGGCAACCTTGCCAAACGTGAACCCGAAATGTTGGCACGCTGGGAGGAATCCGACCTTCACGGTCAGATTCGCAAACACTCGAAGGGACGTCCAAAGTTCATCTTGCACGACGGACCTCCGTACGCCAACGGCGATATTCACATTGGTCACGTCGTCAACAAGGTGATCAAGGACATGATCGTCAAAAGCAAACAGCTCGGGGGATTCGATTCCCCGTATGTGCCGGGTTGGGATTGTCATGGCTTGCCGATCGAAAACAAGGTCGAAGGCCTGATAGGTAAACCGGGTGGCAATGTCAGCGAGGCCGAATTTCGCCAGAACTGCCGCGACTTCGCTGCAGAGCAATTAAGCAACCAGCGTGTCGAGTTCAAGCGCCTTGGGATTATCGGGGATTGGGACAAGCCCTATCTGACCATGAACTTTGCCAATGAAGCGAACATTGTTCGAACACTGGGCAAGATCCTTGAAGCGGGCCATATCTATAAAGGCGTCAAACCTGTTTATTGGAGTTGGGGTGCGCACTCGGCAATGGCAGAAGCCGAAATCGAATATGAGGACAAAACATCGACCGCGATTGATGTTCGTTTCGCGCCGAGAGACAAAGCAGCCTTACTTAAAGCATTTGCCTGCGACGATGATGGCAGTGAGGTCAGTGTTGTTATCTGGACGACCACACCTTGGACGATTCCGGGCAATCTTGCGGTAACCGTGCACCCAGAACTTGAATATGCATTGGTTGCTGTCAATGGCGAACGCCTGGTGCTGGCCGCTGACATGGTCGATGATGTCGTGGCACGCTACGGCTTCGAGAACCCGACTGTCGTTGGTACCGCTACCGGTGCAACGCTTGCAGGATTGGTATTCAAACACCCGCTGTATGATCGCGATTCATTGATGATCACAGGTGACTACGTCACCACAGAAACGGGTACTGGTGTCGTACACACCGCTCCAGATCACGGTGTCGATGATTTCTACGCAGCACAAAAGCACAATCTCGGTCTACTGGATTCGGTTAACGACCATGGTGTTTTCCGTGAGCACGTTGAATTGTTTGCTGGTGAACACGTGATGAAAGTCGACAAGCATATGATTGAGGAGCTTGAATCACGCGGGCGTCTGATCAGGCATGAGAAGTATCAACACAGTTATCCGTTTTGCTGGCGAACCAAAACACCCATCATTTACCGCGCGACTCCGCAGTGGTTCATCAGCATGGAAAACAAGAGCCTCAGGAAAGACACGCTCGATGAAATCAAAAAAGTCAATTGGGTACCGGACTGGGGGCAGTCTCGTATCGAAGGCATGATCGCCAGTCGCCCCGACTGGTGCATCTCAAGACAACGATACTGGGGTGTGCCAATACCACTGTTCTTGCACAAGGAAACCGGCGAACTGCATCCGGATACCGCATCACTTCTTGAAGCGGTAGCGGTAAAAATCAGTGAGAAAGGGATCCAGGCCTGGTTTGATCTGACACCCGAGGAATTACTCGGCGATGATGCCAAACACTATGAAAAAGTACGCGATGTGCTGGACGTCTGGTTCGATTCCGGCACCTCATGGATGCACGTACTACAACAGGATGAAAACTTAAGCTATCCGGCCGACATGTATCTGGAAGGGTCAGACCAACATCGCGGCTGGTTTCATTCATCGATCCTGACGAGTGTCGCTGTCAATCGCGAATCCCCTTATCGTCAAGTGCTGACGCACGGCTTTACGGTCGATCAGAAAGGTCGCAAGATGTCGAAGTCGCTAGGCAATGTCATCGCACCACAAAAACTCTTGAAGACACTTGGTGCGGACATCGTTCGACTGTGGGTGTGCTCAACTGACTACCGCGGTGAGATGACTGTATCAAACGAGATTCTTGATCGATCAGCGGATGCTTATCGCCGCATTCGCAACACCGCTCGTTATCTTCTGAGTGCCGTGCATGACTTCGATCCCGCCAAGGATATGGTGGCACCAGCGGACATGCTGGCTCTTGATCGCTGGGCAGTTGACTGCGCACTGGAAACCCAGAAAGCCTTACAAGAAGCCTATGAGGCTTATCAATTCCACATGGTGTATCAAACACTCCACCATTTTTGCTCAATCGACATGTCGAGCTTTTATCTCGATATTGTCAAGGATCGTCAGTACACGATGGCAGCCGACAGTCACGGTCGACGTTCGGCACAAACTGCCATGTATCTCATTACCGAAGCATTGGTCCGCTGGATCGCACCCGTATTGAGCTTTACCAGTGACGAAATTTGGCAGCACTTGAAAACAGTGCATGATGACGATCGCTCAAACAATGTGTTTACCGAAACTTATGTTGATTCTCTGTTTGCCATTGATAGCGATGCCGCCATCAGTAAAGCAGATTGGCAATCGATCCAATCGGTTCGAGGCGGTGTATCAAAATCGCTTGAAACTCTGCGTGGCGCTGGCACCATCGGAGCCGCGCTGGAAGCGAGTGTGACGGTTTATGCATCCGACAAGCTCGGCGCGGCATTGACAAAACTCGGCGATGAATTGCGTTTCGTTTTCATCACCTCGACCGCTACGGTATTACCACTGGATAGCAAACCCGCTGACGCGGAAGTCATCAATATTGAAGGTGAATCTTTCGCAGTAGCGGCAACAACAGCCAATGGCGAGAAGTGTATACGCTGCTGGCATCGTCGCGAAGATGTCGGCGCCAATACGAACCACCCGGAACTTTGTGGCCGCTGTGTCAGCAACATTGACGATAATGGCGAACAACGCAACATCGCCTGAGCCCTGATGTCATGAATCTCATCACACGCTACCTGATAGCGGCGGTAATCATTGTCTCTGATCAGATCACCAAGATCGCCGCCGATCGATCACTGGAACTATACGAACAAATACCGATTACCGGCTTTTTCAACATCACCAAAGCCTACAACTATGGTGCTGCATTCAGCTTTTTGGATGTCGCAGGAGGCGCACAGCGATGGTTCCTTACCGGCATCAGCTTTGTCGTCAGTATCGTCCTTGTCGTCTGGTTGTACCGATTGACCAAGCAGGAAAAGCTGATGTGCCTGTCGATTTCTTTAATCCTTGGCGGTGCTGTCGGCAATCTGATCGATCGGTTCTGGTATGGTTATGTGGTCGACTTCATTCAGGTGTACTGGGGGAGCTCCTATTTTCCTTCGTTCAATATTGCCGACGCTGCCATCTCCTGTGGGGCAGCACTGATGCTTTACCTGACCTTTTTCGACAAACCTGAAGAACAGGCGAAAGAACAGTGAAGGTAACTACAATTCCATGCAGATAGTACTGGCTAATCCTCGAGGTTTTTGCGCAGGCGTCGATCGCGCCATCGAAATCGTCGAACGCGCACTGCAACTATACGGATCTCCGATCTATGTACGCCACGAAGTGGTACATAACAAATTCGTGGTCGATGCACTGCGTGACAAGGGAGCCGTATTCGTTGAAGAGCTCGATGAGGTTCCCGACGATGCAACGGTAATCTTCAGTGCCCACGGTGTTTCAGAAGCAGTCGAGCGAACCGCACATGATCGCGGCCTGCAGGTATTTGATGCTACTTGCCCGTTAGTCACCAAAGTCCACCTGGAAGTCGTCAAGTATGCCAGGCAAGGCAAGGAAGTTATTCTGATCGGCCATGCCGGACATCCGGAAGTTGAAGGCACCATGGGCCGCTACGACACAAGTTATGGCGGGCGAATTATTCTGGTTGAATCGACGTCAGATATCGCAACGTTGAAAATCAATAACCCAGCCGAGCTTGCCTTCGTTTCTCAGACAACGCTTTCGGTTGACGACACACGCGACATCATTGACACACTAAAAGCGCGCTTTCCTGATATCAGCGCACCGAACCATGACGACATCTGTTACGCGACGCAAAACCGGCAAGATGCCGTGAAGAAACTGTGTGAAGAGATAGACCTGCTGCTGGTCGTTGGAGCAGTCAACAGTTCCAACTCGAATCGTTTGGCGGAACTGGGTACACGTGCAGGCGTCGAATCGCATTTGATCAACCGTGCAGGCGATATCGAAGAAAGCTGGCTTGTCGACAAACAGAAGATTGGCGTGACGGCAGGCGCATCGGCACCTGAGGTGTTGGTCAACGAAGTGGTGCAGCGGTTAAGAGACGCTGGTGGTGAGTCTGCTGAGGAACTCTCTGGCATAGAGGAAAACATCACGTTTTCAATTCCTCGCGCTTTGCGCCGTATGGACATAACGGGATAGCCTATATAGCCATGCCTGTTCTGAAACCGACCGACTTTGAAGCGACCATCGATACCATTCTGGTCAACGACAACGCTCAGGACATTACCTCGACCGCTGTCAACACAGTCACTGTCGACTACGGCGGTTTTGTCGGCGACATTCATCATGGCGAAACGCGGCAGTCCTGCGTTCGAGTCAGATCTCAATATCCGCAAGACACTGAAATCAGAAATACACGACAAATTTCCGCACTTTCAGTAGAACAGCTCGAACAAATCCGGGACGCTCTGGGTATCGAGACACTGAAACCCGAATGGCTTGGCGCAAACCTCACCCTCGAAGGGATACCAGACTTCACAAAAGTGCCACCGGGCTCGCGGTTGATTGCCGCTAACGGCACGTCAATAGTGGTCGACATGGAGAATGAGCCGTGTCGATATCCTGCTGACATTATCGAACAACACTACCCGGACAAAGGCAGGCTGTTCCCTAAAAAAGCCATGGGAAAGCGGGGGGTCACACTGTGGGTCGAACGGACAGGCATACTATCGGTGGGTGACGCTCTGCGATTGCATACCCCCCCTCCAGTAACTTGGAACTATTGAAACAACAAATCCCGGCAACCGCTCTCGCAATAGTACCGGGATCTTTGTATCGCGCTGACACTATCAGCTAACGCAGTGCTCGTCCTGCGGTTATGTTCTTGTTCGGGCTTAACCTGCCTTCAGTAACGATTGAACAGACACAAGGCGGTTCGTCGCGGCGCGGACAATTTCACCCGGTGATTTCAAATCAATTCCAGCTTGCTGCAGGCGTCGCGCCAGCAAAAGATTGTCCGCACTCGGAATCGAGCTGTGTTCAGAGTCCGGGATTTCGGCCTGGATGATCAGCAGCGATGCGGTAACCAGATCAGTGTAGGTAATTTCACCACTGAGGTTACGATACCAGTCACGCGACGTTGTACAGGCATCGATGAAGCTTTCTGGAAAATCCCAGGAATTAAGTAACCAGACGGACAAGATAGATCGCAGATTTTCAATGACGCTCGCCAAATCCTGCTCTTCAGCAAATTGCTCCGGATGTGCATTGGCATGAGTCAGTACCAGTAATTCACCAATGTCGGCCGTCAAGGCAATCAACTGTGCAACTTCCGGCTTGAGATCAGGCAGCTCTTTGGCCAACACCTGGACAATCGCGGCGGATAGCGTTGTACGCTGAACGTAGCGACGAAAGCGCTTTTCGATTACATCGTTCGCACATACCATGGTGTTGCTCTGGAGTAGATCCTCGATACTACGCTGGGTGTCTTCTACGCCCAGACGTGAGATTGCTCCACGAATACTGTGAATCCCATCGCCACCACCTGCTTCAACCCGGTTAGCTGCAACGACAACATGTGCAGCAAGTCCTGGATCGCACTGAATGATATCGGCAAGTTCAGGTATACCCGCTACATTGCGAAAAGTGGTCAGGATTTTAGGGGCATTGGCCGAGGATGTCGCCAGACTGGCAGAGTTACTTTTCATGGCAGCGATGATGTCATCAAATACCATATTGTCGCGCTCACCAACTTCGACATCGACAACGCGAATGGCATTTTTCTGCTGTTCTCGCAGCAGAATGTCCAACTGTTCACGACCAAACTTGACGATCTTGGCAACCGTATTGGTTTTTACTGATTGATAGTCACCCTTGTTTTGGAACAGTGGCTCTAAGGCTTGAGAAGTTCTGGCAGAAATACTTCCGACCTCCTCTTTACCGGAGTACAGGTTCAACGTTCCTTCGACCAGGAACATCATCCAACGATGAGAGTTCTCAGGCTTGACCTGATCATTACGCTGAACATGAACCACCGAAGCCGTCTTGCAAAGTGCTTCTCGATTGGTCGCATTCAACTCATTGACCGGAGACACTGCACTGGCTGCAGCCATGATGATAGCGGCGTTCTCGTCGGAATTGGAGACTGTCGAGTTACTATCGCTTTTAAATACCATGTGCCTGTACCTTCAGTTGAGCCGATATTCCGGAAGAATTCCCGTCCGCCGTCTTGGTCATTTGTCGACCGTTGTCTAGATAAAAAAACACTGCGCCGTTTAGCGTGATGCTGGATTTCATGATTAATTCGTCGTCGTGCAATCTGCTTGGATTCCGTAAGGACTGGATTCATTTGCCGGGGCGTTGCCTGTGTCATTCGCTTCCGTAGTCGGCATACGCAGGGTAATAGGTAGCGAGGCTTCAGCTTCAGCGCCCAGATCCTGAGCACGAGCCGTGACGACCACGCGAGCCCATTCCGCATTACTGGCCGGATAGAGCAGCTGGAAGTGACCCGAGCCGTCCTTGTCTGTTTCCAGCACACCACCGACGATCGTCGCGAAGTCGCCTGCAACAGCTGTCAGTGCTGCCGGATCCTGAGGATCGAGTACTCCGTTCAAATTATTATCTTCGCCAGTATCCAGCACACGATTTCCATTAACGTCCTCGGACCCACAAATAACGCTGCTGGAATGCCTGACCCAGCGGTCTTCAGTCCATGTGTCTTGATCAGGCGAATTCACAAATTCGACACCGTTTTCGTCAACCAGAGTCATAAAGCCTTTGCCATACCAAACCGGCTGAACTGACAACTCGACCTCGGTCGCCTCCAAGGTATTGCCACTGCCATCTGTGACAGTGACTGAAAATGTGTTGGCGTACTGTGTACCAAGCGGTCTGACTTCAATATCGCCGGACGTACCCAAGGTAATGTTCAAAACACGCTTGACCACTGTCATGAACAGCTTGTCTTGAATTGCGGTTCCCGCAACTTCTGCAACTACCTCTATGGCATCAGTTTCGGAGGGGCTATTGCCTGCCGTAAAGAATGTTCGAGCAATACCGTGGCTGTCCGTTACCGCTGACGCCGGGCTAAGCTGCCCACCCATAAGATCAGCGCTCGTGAAATTCACGCCCATGTTTTTTACCGGATTCCCGTTGACATCGACAACCAGCGCTTTAAGTTCACTGGTTCCAGTTGTATCAACCCGAGTCGGTGAACCTGTGAGTGAGACTGTATCCGGGTCTACGGCAATAAATTCGACATTGAGCGAGGTTGTCGCAGACGGATCGTTTACCCCTTGAACAGTGATTTCAGCCGAACCGGCACTACTTGAAGTAAGAGTAACCGTTGCCTTGCCTTGAATATCAGTAGTGACAACCGGGGAACTGATGATCTGGCCTGCTGTTGTCAAGAACCGCAAGGATTCACCAACTACCGCTTGTCCACTGCGGGTCCATGTAACTTCAATATCGTTGAATAACGATACGGGCAACTCAGCATCGAAAGTCGATACTGGAAAGCTCAACAGGTTTTCTGTCAGGTCGAAGCTATGTGTCTTGACAACTGTGCCATCTAGCGCCTGTACCGTTATCGTGTCACTGCCATTAGCTGTATCCACAACAACATTTACCCGACCATCAAGATCAGTTACCGCAGTGGCAGGAGTTACCGAGTTTCCTGCGGCCGAGACAAATGTGACTTCTTGATTGGAAATCGGTTCTTCATCACCCGCTAACAGGGCGATATTGAGTTCGACATTGTCACCAAAGGAAACCTTGTCAGGACCTGAAACGGTCAAATCTGTACCGGTTGCCGCAATCAAGACATCCGCAGCAAACGTACCAGCCTCAACGGTGACGATAATGTCTTGCTCACGAAACTCCTGTAGCAGGCTCAGTGTTGCCTGGGCTTCACCATTGTTATTGGTTTCGGTATCTACGGAGAGCAAGGCACCGCCTGTTGAACGAAACTTCACGGGTTCATCTGAAACCGAATTGTTGTCTTCATCAAGCACGTAGGCGGTAATTGTCGCTACATCTATGCTGCCCGTATCCAGACTGCTGACATCACTGATGACACGAACGTCCAGTATGTCTGGCAGCGCGGCACCCAGTGAAGGGGAATTTGGATCAATCGGATTTCCATTCGCATCAATCTGGCCGATTCCTTCGACGATCGGATCTTCTGAACGTTGGCCACATGCAGACAGCAGTACAGCTGACGCAATCAAGAAGATACCTACTTTATTCATATTCATTTTTTCACTCTCGCCCGCGCATCTGAAATTTGCAAACGTCCCTGTGCTCTATCGGAATCCGCCAATGAAATACTGAAAACCTATCGTTGCCGTTGTGAAAGCGCCACCGTCGAAATTCAATACATGCAGGTTGAGAGCAGTTGTCTCACTACCAAAAAAATTGAGACCAAACCCAACAGCATTTCCTGAGTTGCTGTTATTGAGCGAAGAGTCAATGTCCAAACGCGCTTGACCTGCGAGGACGTATACCCCGGCACGATCCCATCGGTGGCCGAGACGCAACATGGCAGCCTGATACTGTGCGAGTGGGTCGCCAATGACACTGCCCGAGTCATCAGAACCTGCACCTAGTGCCAGCTCAACGCCAAGGTAATCGAGTAGCTGCATTCCGAAACTTGCATGCACGGTACCCAGGCTCTTGTCACCACCACCTGAAATATCGACGCTTCCATCAGAGAATCCGGCGCCGAAATACAGCCTGGTCGCATCTGCATGGGCAGAGCCTGCCAACATGCCGAGACACAGAACAAAACAGCCGATCAATTTTCTCATCAATCCAATCTCCGTCGATCATCCGCCGAACGTCATGCTGGCAAACGTACAAATTGGCACCCCGGTACGCATCAAGTCATGACGCATACGAGTGACCGTCCAGCAAAGTGTCGGCCACTTGGCGAAATCCCTTAAGAATTTGTCGCAGAACACATTGCCAAACAGCCCACACTTTTCAGCCAGCAACCCGGTATCATCCGTTCTGGACACCCACAAAGACATCCGTTGACATCCGTTCTGGACACCCATAAACGCGCGAGGAAAGCGACACGCGCCAGAGGTAGCCAAATCCAACTGAAACCACGCCGGAAAGCGCTCTCCATGACACACCCGAACACCCGTCGAAGCTGGCGATGGTTGGTCGCGATGGCCTTGTTCAGCCTTAGCGCATGCAGCAACCATACCGAGCTGACCTCTGCCGCCACTTCGGTTCCATTCAAAACGCTTGACGGGCAGAAATTCAGCCTGAGTGAGCTGCCTGGCCCGACATTAGTGAATTTCTGGTCCACCAGCTGTCACATCTGCTTGAAGGAAATGCCCGACCTTGTGGCGCTTCACGAAGACTACGAGGCGCAAGGATTTACCGTGATTGCTGTCGCCATGCCGACCGACCGCCCAGATTTGGTACTCGAAGTCAGCCAACAGCGGAAATTACCCTTTCCCGTCGCCCTCGACCTTGACGGCAAAGTCATTTCGGCATTCACGACCACAAATGGGAAAACGATAAAAGGGACACCCACAACTTTTCTGATCAATGCAAACGGCGACTTACTCGGGCGATATGTTGGTAAGATCAGATTTGATGTATTACGCGAAAAACTTGATGAGCTTCTCACTATGAGCCAAACCGCCGAGGAATCAACCCCTAACAGGCTCGCTGCAGCCGTAGTAACGCTCTGATCTCATGCTCTGGGTGAAAGCACTACACGTCATTTTCATGGTCACGTGGTTTGCCGGCCTATTTTATCTGCCACGCATCTTCGTCTACCACAGTCAGGCCGAGCTATCCAACAAGGCCCAGATCGATACGTTCAAGGTCATGGAGCGAAAGCTCCTGATCATGACGCACATTGGTGGGGCACTGACCATCATATTTGGCAGCTGGCTGCTATTCGCCTGGTTACCGGGTCTGGCCACGCTCGCCTGGATGCAAGTAAAGCTCTTGCTGGTTCTGATACTGATCCTCTACCATCTGTATTGCATCAAGCTGGTCACGGACTTCCGACTCGACAGGAATACCAAAACGCACCGCTGGTATCGCCTGTTTAACGAGATACCCGTGCTGTTCCTGTTTGGCTGCGTGATCATGGTGATCGTTCGGCCTTTCAACTGAACAGATCAAGTCGCCAGTTAACAAGCCACCGCTGAACAACCGTTAGCGGGAAGAGCCGACGCTGCTCAGCACTGGTCGTTCAACCCACAATTACGCATTGCTGACCAGTAACGGCTCAAGCTCTTTCAGTGCAAGCTTGTAGACTTTGCGTTTGAAGAAGATGACCTTGCGCGAAGGTTCCCAGTAATCCACCCATTGCCAATGATCGAATTCCGGCGTTGGGCTATTGGCGAGATCGACCGCTTTCTCATCCCCAAGCATGCGCAGCATGTACCAGATTTGTTTCTGTCCAATGCAGACAGGATTTTGATTACGCCGAATGTATTTTTTCGGCAATCGATACTTCAGCCATCGCCGGGTACAACCAAGAAGCTTCACATCATGCGGCTCGAGCCCGGTTTCTTCCTTGAGCTCGCGGTACATCGCCTCCTCAGGGGACTCGGATTTATCAATACCGCCTTGCGGAAACTGCCAGGCATCCTGCCCGATACGTCGCGCCCAGAAAACCTGACCGTCGTTGTTACTCAAAATGATACCGACATTAGCCCGATAGCCTTCGCTGTCAATCATGTCGGTTCTCGTTCACCTTAAGCATGTCCCTGATCTAATTCTTCCAAAAAAAGCGAGCTTCGGCAAACGCTCGTGAGTTTTCCTTCCGGACAATGCCGTATCAATGCATGATACGGCACTGTGAAACTACCCATTTCACCGCTTCGCTTGCCGTTAAGTACGTGGCAGCGTCACACCTTTCTGCCCCTGATATTTCCCACCTCGATCCGCATACGATGTTTCACAGACTTCATCGCTTTCAAAAAACAGCATTTGCGCAACACCCTCATTCGCATAGATTTTCGCTGGAAGCGGCGTCGTGTTGGAAAATTCCAAGGTCACGTGGCCTTCCCACTCAGGCTCCAGCGGCGTGACATTCACGATAATGCCACAGCGCGCGTAGGTACTTTTCCCCAGACACACGGTCAACACAGAACGCGGAATTCGAAAATACTCAACGGTTCGTGCCAATGCGAATGAATTCGGCGGAATGATGCAAGTGTCTGCCTGAACGTCAACAAAACTGTCAGGGTCAAACGCCTTGGGGTCGACGATCGCGTGATTGATATTCGTGAAAATCTTGAATTCATCGGCGCAGCGGACATCGTAACCGTAGCTGGACGTACCAAAAGACACGATTCGCTCGTTATTACTGTCAACGCGAACCTGGCCAGCTTCGAAGGGTTCGATCATCTGCTCGGATTCAGCCATACGCCTGATCCACTTGTCTGACTTGATACTCATTTTCTACTCAAGTGTTCTGAATGACGATGTTCGGAAATTTCGCCGAGTAATCTTTCGCCTGTCGAGAAAGTCGCGCCGCAGCCTTGCGGGCTATCTCCCGATAAATTTCCGATGTTCGACTGTCTGGCTCGGACACGACTGTCGGCTTGCCGCTATCGGCATTCTGGCGAATACCCATCTCGAGCGGCAACTCGCCCAGTAGCGACACGCTCGCCTCACCCGCCATGGCCGCACCACCGCCCTCACCGAAGATATGTTCCTCGTGACCACAGTTGCCGCAGATGTGGATGGACATGTTCTCGACGATGCCGAGGATCGGCACTTCAACCTTTTCAAACATCTTCAACCCCTTGCGCGCGTCAAGTAGTGCAATGTCCTGCGGCGTCGTAACGATGATGGCGCCGCTGACCGGGACTTTTTGCGCCAGGGTCAGCTGCGTGTCTCCGGTACCCGGCGGCAAATCAATAATGAGATAATCAAGATCTCGCCAGCGCGTGTCATTGAGCAGCTGTTCGAGCGCCTGAGTGACCATTGGACCGCGCCAGATCATCGGAGTTTCTTCGTCGATCAAAAATCCGATGGACATGGTTTGCACGCCATAATTTTCCATCGGCTCCAGACTTTTGCCGTCCTCGGAGTCAGGCTGACCTGACAATCCCATCATCCGCGGCTGGCTGGGGCCATAGATATCGGCATCGAGCAAACCCACAGTCGCCCCTTCGGAGGCAAGCGCCAGTGCCAAATTAACCGAGGTGGTCGACTTGCCGACACCGCCCTTGCCCGAGGCCACGGCAATGATGTTCTTGACGTTTTCAAGACGCTTGACGCCATGCTGGACAGCATGGGCGATGATCTTCTGCGTCGTGTTGACCGTGACATTGGTGGCCCCCGCTTCTGACGCCAGGGTGCCGATCACTCGCACTTCAAGCGCCTCCTTGTATCGGGCACAGGGATACGGCAATTCCAGATCGATAGCGACCGAATCGCCTTCGATACGGATATCGCGAACGGTTTTGGCCGCGACAAGACTGGATTCAAGGTGTGGATCGATGATCTGATCGAGCGCGTGCTCGATGACTTCGCGAGACAGCTCTGACATGCGACTCTTTGGCTCCGCTCGGGTGGACTGTTAAACTATGGGCAACCCACAACTATACACGTAAGCCGTGGCATCGATGCTACCCACCAATGGGGAGTGGCGCGTCACCGTAACAGGATTATCAATACCCCATGAGCCGCCGCATTCTGGTCACCAGCGCCCTGCCGTACGCCAATGGCGCACTGCATATTGGTCACCTGCTCGAATACATCCAGACCGATATCTGGGTACGTTACCAGCGCCTGATGGGCCATGACTGTCAGTGGGTCTGGGCCGATGACGCCCATGGGACACCGATTATGCTCAAAGCGCAGGCTGAGGGGATCGAGCCTGAGGCGCTGATCACGCGCATCAAAACCGAGCACGAACGGGACATTGCGGGGTTTCTGCTGTCACCTGACAACTTTCACACCACGCACTCGCCGGAAAACAAGGAACTCGCCGAGCTTGTCTACACGCGACTTCGTGACGCTGGACATATCGTCAAGCGCACCATCAAGCAACTCTATGACGCCAAGAGCGAGATGTTCTTGCCAGACCGTTTCGTCAAAGGTATCTGCCCAAACTGTGGAGCCGCCGATCAATACGGTGACAACTGCGAAAACTGCAGCGCCACCTATGATGCAACCGAGCTGAAAGACCCGGTTTCGCAGGTGTCCGGGGCAACACCGGAATTGCGCGATTCAGAGCAGTACTTTTTTGCGCTCGGACATTTCGCCGACATGCTCAAGGAATGGACAGCCTCAGGCAGCCTGCAACCGGAGATCGCCAACAAACTCAAGGAATGGCTGGATAGCGGGCTGCAGGATTGGGATATCTCACGAAACGCGCCTTACTGGGGTTTCGAGATTCCAGATGCGCCGGGCAAATATTTCTATGTGTGGCTCGATGCACCAATTGCTTATATCGCCAGTCACAAGCATCTGGCAGCGCGAACTGGCGAGGACTATCTGGACACCTGGAAGGAAGGCTCAGACGTTGAGGTTTATCACTTCATTGGTAAAGATATCGCAAACTTTCATTGCCTGTTCTGGCCTGCAATGTTGCAAGGCGCAGGCTTTCGTAAACCTACCGGTGTGTTCTGTCACGGCTTTCTTACGGTTGACGGAGCGAAGATGTCAAAGTCTCGCGGCACGTCTGTCACGGTTGAAACATGGCTCAAGCATCTCGATCCGGAATATCTGCGTTACTACTACGCGGCAAAGCTCGGTAACAGTGTTGTCGATCTTAATCTCAACCTTGATGATTTTGTCACGCGGGTGAACGCTGATCTGGTCGGCAAAGTGGTCAACATTGCCAGCCGCTGTGCGGGATTCATCCAAAAGAAATTCGGCGGCAAGCTTGCGACAAGTCTGCCCGAAGAACTGACACCCGACTACGAGCATTTCATCAGTGCGCAGCAGATCATCATGCAGTACTACGAACAACGCGAGTATGGCAAGGCCATGCGCGAAATCATGATGCTCGCCGAACATGCCAATACCTACATCAACGATGCAGAACCCTGGGTCAAGATCAAGGACCCTGATGCGGCACTTGAAGTACAGCAGATTTGCACCGTTGGATTAAATTACTTCCGCATCATCGTTACTTATTTGTACCCGGTGCTACCAAAGCTTGCCGAAAAAACAGAAAATTTCCTTGCTACCAAGCTGACACTTGATTCCTTGTCTTCTCCTTTACTTGATCACAACATCAAACCCTACAAGCCAATGATGACGCGTGTTGAAACCAAACAAATTGAAAAAATCCTTGAAGAAACACGCGAGGCAGGAGCCGCGGCAAGTGCTGCAACAAATGCGGGAGCGCCAGGCTCAACGAATGGTGACCACGAGCCGTTGAAACCTGAAATCGATATTGATGATTTCAACAAGGTTGATTTACGTGTTGCCACCATTGTCGATGCAAAGGCGGTGGAGGGTGCAGACAAGCTGGTGGAACTAACGCTCGATATTGGCGTTGAAACCCGTACGGTATTCGCCGGTATCAAGGCTGCCTACAAACCAGACAATTTGATCGGCCGGCGTAC
Source organism: uncultured Granulosicoccus sp. (assembly GCA_937924505.1). Next base: position 26,580 of record CALDSR010000002.1, read on the forward strand.
CGTGATGGTGGCCAATCTGAAACCACGCAAGATGCGCTTCGGCGTATCCAGTGGCATGGTACTCGCCGCTGGACCCGGTGGGTCGGATCTGTTCATATTGACACCCGACGATGGTGCCGAGTCCGGCATGCGGGTGAAGTAGCGCAATGCGCGATCTCGCGCTAATCATTCTGGGAACCGTACTGGTCAATAATTTTGTACTGGTACAGTTCCTGGGATTGTGCCCGTTCATGGGCGTATCGCGACGTCTCGATTCAGCATTGGGCATGGGCATCGCCACCACCTTTGTACTGACACTCGCGACAGGCTTGAGCTACCTTGTCAATCACTGGTTGCTGGTGCCGTTTGAGCTTGAGTATCTGCGGACCTTGAGTTTTATCGTCGTAATCGCAGCGGTTGTGCAATTTACTGAAATCACCATTCGCAGACGTAGCCCCTTGCTACATCGAATACTCGGCTTGTATCTACCTTTGATCACCAGCAACTGTGCCGTCCTGGGTGTCGCCTTACTGAGTGTGGGCAAGCAGCACTCGTTGGTGCAGGCCACAACGTATGGCTTCGGTGCCGCCTTAGGTTTCACACTGGTTTTGCTGTTGTTCTCAGCAATGCGCGAACGTCTGGACTCAGCCGATATACCTAAGCCGTTCAAAGGTAGTGCAATCTCGCTGATCAGTGCCGGGCTTATGTCACTGGCTTTTATGGGTTTTAGTGGCCTGCTGTAGTGGACATGAGCGCGCTACTAACCTTCTTTATTGTTGTAATGGCGATCTTGCTTACAGGCTATGTGCTTGGCCGCGCCCAACATCGTACCGAACAACGTGACGGGGACAATCGTGAAAGCCTGATTGAACAAGTAAACGCCTTGCTGCCACAAACACAATGCGCGCAATGTAACTATCCGGGCTGCCGGCCGTACGCGACAGCAATTGTTGACGATGATGCAGGAATCAATCAATGCCCACCGGGTGGTGACGTCGTTATCCATCAGCTGGCAAGTTTGCTTGATCGACCTGTAGTTGCATTGAACGTAAACTATGGGGAACACAAACCAGCAATCGTTGCATTGATCGATGAAGCGCAATGCATTGGTTGCAAGCTATGCATTGACGCTTGTCCAGTCGATGCGATCGTGGGTGCGCGGAAATACATGCACTCGGTCATCAGTGATGACTGCACCGGATGTGAGCTTTGCTTGCCCCCCTGCCCGGTCGACTGTATTCACATGGTTCCAGCCAATCAGGGCAAACCTCTTTGGTCACGCCCCGAATGATAAAGCGACTAAAGCGACAACAGAATGCCGCTACGCACCGCCTGCGCCGGGGCATCCCCCTAGCACGTAACAAACAGGCCCTGGGGGACTCACAAACCAGTGACAAGACACCAGCCACTATTCGAACACTTGATGTACCGGATGAGCTTGTTATCCCCCTGATTGATTACCAGCAACGCAGGTTACACACACACTTCAAGGCCGGCGACAAGGTTCGCTGTGGTGATGTCATAGCAGGTACGCTCATTGCGCCTGCCTCTGGCACGATCAGCTCAATTGAGCCACGACCCATCGCCAACCCCTATCAAACGCAAGTAAGCTCTGTCGCTATAAAGGTGGATCATGAACGTGACTCCATTGAGTCTGTGCAAGCACGCCATGCTGCCCTGACTCATATTACATTGGAACGAGTGCAAACCATGGGGCTGACAGGCCTGGGCGGTGCAGGCTTTCCGACATATGAAAAACTTGATGCATTAAACGCGCAAGCGATAAAAACCTTGATTATCAATGGTGCTGAATGCGAGCCGGTGATCGCTTGCGATGAAGCACTTATGCAATCGCCCAAGCATGCCAGTGATATTGTTCGAGGCATCGGCCTGCTAATCAATTTAACGCAGTGCCAACGATGTGAACTCGTGATCGAGAATGACAAGTCAAAGGCTATTGCAGTCATGCGAAATGCCATTGACTCTTACGAAACTCAACGCAAACAACATTCTCCCGAACGGCTTGATGATAAGCAGATCAACACCAGCACAGCTTGTCCGATTTCCTTGTTGACTGTCGCACCGATATATCCGTCTGGTGCCGAAAAACCACTGGTCGAACTCGTTACGGGAAAACAACTAGCACCATTGCAAAAGCCTGCGGATATCGGCGTACTGTGTCTCAATGTCGCAACGGCCGAGTCAGTCGCGAAAGCAGCAGACGGACTCCCCATGATCAGCCGCGTTATTACCATTGCTGGCAATCGGGCCGATCACTGCCTGAACATCAGAGCGAGGTTGGGAACACCGGTGCTCGATATTATGCGCCAAACCGAAAACCTCGAAGCTGCAATGAAAAATCGCGTACGCATCGGTGGACCATTAAGCGGGTTTGATCTTGATGAGCGAGCGGTCGCTGTGACGGCCAAAACAAATTGTATAACAATCGACGCGGCAACAACGATCGCTGAAGCACTACCGTGTATCCGCTGTGGAGCCTGTGAGGAAGTGTGCCCCGTACATCTTGCCCCGCAACAGCTTTACTGGTTTGGCCAGGCAGGCCAACAAGACTATCTGGATCTCCATCAACTCGATAGCTGCATCGAGTGCGCTTGCTGTGATCTCGTCTGCCCTTCACAAATTCCGCTAACCGACACCTTTCGACAACTACGCGCGTCCAGACAACAAAAGCGCAACGAAGCCATACGGGCGAAAGCCGCTGAAGGTCGGTACCAAGCGCATATCGAGCGCGAAGAAAACAGAGCACGACTCAAAGAGCAGAAGCGTCTTGAGGCGCAGGCAAAGATCAAGCAAGGTGCGATCGATACCGATAACGTCCTTGCTCGTATCAAGCGCAAACGGAGCTCAGGTTCTGCTAACAGCAACACTGACAATGGCGGCTCAACAACATGAGCCAGATCACTGTCGACGTCGGTGCTGTCATCGGCAAACCACGATCCGTGCAATGGACAATGCTACAGGTATGCATAGCGCTGATACCGGGCACTTGTCTATATGCAATGCTGATCAGCAGCCAGGTAATAATAAATGTGCTGATCGCCGCAGTTACAGCCGTTGCGTGTGAAGCGCTATGCATGATGCTCAGACGACGTTCGGTAGAAAAGGCAGTATCTGACGGGAGCGTCATACTCGCCGCCACCCTGCTTGCTCTGGCAATACCACCAACCTTACCAATCTGGCAATTAATTATCGGCACCACTGTTCTGGTGTTGTTGGGAAAACAAGTATTTGGTGGTCTCGGACATAACCCATTCAATCCCGCCATGGTGGCCTATGCATTTTTGCTGATTTCCTTTCCGGTCACGATGACTGTCTGGGATAATCCTGGTTCAGAACAAATCGATGTTGCGTGGAGCGCCATTACAAAAGCAACACCACTTGACCATATGAAGTCGATTGACATCACCAGTACAACAAGCTTGGGCGCTCCATCAAAAAAAGACATTACGAACCTTATTTTTGACACTCCTTGGCCAATTATTGCATTGGGTTGGTTGCTTGGCGGTATTTATCTCATCGTCAGGCGAGTCATCACATGGCATATTCCAGCCAGTGTTCTGTCAAGTATCTTCATGCTTTATCTCTTCCAGAATACTTTTGTCAATAGCGTATCCCTGCCAACCTTCCCTGCCATGCTCACCGGCGCCATTATATTTGGTGCGTTCTTTATTGCGACAGACCCGGTTACAGCTGCGCGCAGCAAAGCCGGGCAACTCCTTTTCGGCACAGGTATCGGTACCTTGTGCTTTTTCATCCGCGAATACAGTGCCTATCCAGAAGGTTTCGCCTTCGCAGTTCTGCTCATGAATATGGCCGTGCCACTTCTAGACCGTATCGACGCTATATATTCACGGAAGACAAAAACGCAGTGAAGACAGGGGCGCACGCATCATGAATGTCGAGATACATTCAACATCAGCAACGCGTAGCGCATTGTTGTTACTGGTGTTTGTAATGGTCGCCGGTTTTTTGCTGCTGGGCGTTAACCGACTCACCGCTGACCGTATACAACGTTCCGAAAACACATGGTTACAACAGAAGCTGATGGAAGTACTCAGTGATGAGCAGCGGCGCATGTCACCAACGATCACACATATGGAACTATCGAATACGAGCGGACTCGATGCTCCTCTACCGTTGTACCGCGTAACAGCCGGAAGCACCACTATCGCGTCCATTCTGACGGTTGAGGCGCCAGATGGATACAATGGAGCGATTGAACTGCTGCTTGGTATTGATCGACATGGCTCCATCACTGGCGCCAGGATAACCCGGCATCGCGAGACACCTGGGCTGGGTGATGACATCGACATTGCGCGCTCTGACTGGATTCGCAGCTTCGATGGTTTATCTCTGAATTCGGTGCCTGAGGCAGCATGGTCGGTGAAACGCACAACATCGCAATTTGACGCTTTCACCGGTGCGACGATTACACCACGTGCCGTGATCAATGCCATACATCGTGCACTGCTCTGGTACTCAGCACATCAAGACGCTATTCTGAACTCATGAGTGAATCCATGACAGGCAGCGCTAGTCACTGGCGGGATGGGCTATGGCGCGACAATCCGGCACTGGTCATGTTGCTCGGATTATGTCCATTACTTGCAGTCAGCAATTCCGCGATCAACGGCATCGCTCTGGGCCTGGCCACACTTTTGACTGTATGTATAACCAATATGTTCGTTTCCTTGTTTCGACACTGTATCCACACAGCCATTCGTATTCCCATCTTCGTGTTGATCATTGCGACAACAGTCACTGTCATCGAATTTCTAAGCCGAGCCTATTTCCCTGGCTTGCATCAATCGCTGGGTATTTTTCTACCGTTGATAGTGACCAATTGCCTGATTCTGGGCAGAGCAGAAGCGTTTGCCTCCCGTCAAGGTGTTCTACCTTCGCTGGCTGACGGGCTCTCAATGGGCTTGGGGTTTTTATGGGTGCTCGTACTACTTGGTTCATGCCGAGAGCTGCTCGGACAAGGAACCTTGTTCAGCAATGCTCATCTATTGCTGAACCTGCCAGAACCGATTTCAGGCATTCGTGTTTTCTCGGAAGACAAAGGAATTTTATTAGCCTTGCTACCACCAGGCGCGTTTATAGGTCTCGGCTTGATGATCGCAGTAAAGAACTGCTTTGACAGGTCTCATATTTTTCGCAGGAATGTCAAAGTAGCCGTGAACCCAGCTCAAGAAATTCAGATTGACTAACACTTGGGACGCAGTAGCGAACATAATGACAACCTGCTATTGGTTGCTCCGAGCCAATAACTCCGTCCTTCGTCACCCGATATTGCTTACAACAGATCCATGCTGTTTACTCAAGACAGAAACCGAACCAGGGAAATGTTCCGCCAGGCATGGAACAAGCGTATAGCTGGTGAACCCCTCGAACCACTCGAGAAGCAAGTTGCTGATCTTGTGGAAGATCATCCTGAATACCATGCCCTGATCACCGAGAATGAAGACGTGATGGACAAGGATTACACGCCAGAAGGTGGCGTTGAGAATCCGTTCCTGCATCTTGGCTTGCATCTGGCTCTGCGCGAGCAGGTGGGTACTGATCGACCACGTGGCATCGCCTCTATCACGCGCTCACTACTACTCAAACATGGCGATGGGCATGCGGTAGAACATCTTATGATCGAATGCCTTGGTGTCTGTCTTTGGGAGGCACAACGACAAGGAACAGCGCCCGATGAGGCGCGTTATCTGGAAAATCTCAAGCGCCTGCTATAACCGATCCCACTTGGAAGGTTGGTTTTTACTGAGTAATCCTGAAAACTACTGTGTAGTTAGACGCAGCTCCCGTATTCACAAAATTCGAGACCACACACACAGTTCAAGTGTGATTCATCGCGCTTGCTCGTGTTTACGGCATGGAGCTTTGTGAGTCACGTCGTCAAGTAATGTGCCGATAAGTCGCTGTTACTATCAAACCCGATTTACAGTAGCCGTTTTGGCGGAACTACATAAGGATTCGTTGTTCAGCGTATAAAAATAACAATATCAAGACACATCAGGGTCAGATGCCAACTACAAAACATAAGGTTTTATTCACGCTCACTGTAACCACCAGTGTGATGCTGACTGGCATTTCTCAAGCCGCCGAGCGAGTAGAACCTCAATGGCTTGAGTATGAACGTACCGCACCGACACTCGCTGCTGCACATGAAGCCATTGAAAATTCGGAAACAATCGATAGCGAAAATGTTGGCACGCCAAGCATCCAACCATCTGATGACTTGATAAATGATTATTCTGCTGAAAAACGGGCTCGACTGGAAAAATACGGTCCGTGGCTCGATGAATTCGGCATATCCAGCAACGCACAGCAATTACTCGATCATATTGCAGACTCTCGTGCACATGGACTGAACCCCGAAGCCTACAACCACGACTATCTGGATAAGCTCAGTCAAAGCCTCAGGGTCAACCTGAGCTCAGCGGTACCTGGCGGCAACAACACCAGCACGATCAAGCTTCGTAGTGGGCTCAAGAAAGGATTGAGTGAAAGTTTCTCACTCTTTGTTACTCATCTTGGCCAAGGCGTTGTTGATGCCCGAGACAATCAACGCAGACTGTTTCGAGATCCACCTGCGGTAAGAGCCCACAACCTCCTTGAAAAGCTAGCTAGTGGCCAGGCTGATGTCAATTCGATAATCAAGCTAATCGAGCCGGCACACGGCGACTACCATCGCCTCAAAGAACGTATGCGTAGTGCATTGACAGAGCTGGCAACGGATGTCCCAAGAACAACGCTTAACGAAAATACCGATACATTGAAGGTCAGTGAACACTCATCGAATGTTCTGGATCTGCGCCGACGCTTGATCGAGACAGGTGACTTGCCTGCAGATACGGTTCTGACACCGATGTTTGATGCCGATCTGCTGCTCGCGGTAAAATCTTTTCAAAAGCGTCATGGGCTCGAACCCGATGGCGCTGTTGGAAAGAAGACCAAAGAAATGCTTAATACCACTGTTCGGGAAGAGATTACCGAGCTGGCCTTAAGCCTTGAACGCTGGCGTTGGATGCCTAGAGATCTTGGCGATACTCATATCTACGTCAATCTGCCAAACTACAGATTAACAGTCAAAGACGGTAACGACACTGCTATCGATATGCGTGTTGTCATTGGCTCGAAGCGAAATCAGACTCCGGTTTTCTCACGCGATATCAGTTATATGCAGGTTAATCCAACGTGGACCGTACCCGCATCGATCACCAATCAGGAGCTGATCCCCAAAGAAAAAAGCCAGCCAGGCTATCTGGAAAGCAAGAATTTCAAGGCATATCGCGTCAGCAATGGCGACCTGATCGAGGTCCCTTTCTCGAGTATTGACCCCAGTCACTATGAGCGGAAAAGGTTTCCGTATGTATTACGTCAAGCAGGAGGGCCAGGCAATGCCCTGGGCAGAATGAAGTTCATGATGCCAAACCCTTATGCGATCTACTTGCATGACACACAAGCCAAAGGCTTGTTTAACAGAAATGATCGAGCCTACAGCCACGGCTGCATCAGATTGAGCGAGCCTGACAAACTGGCACAACTGCTTTTGCAATTGGATGGCAACAACTACAAAAGCATCAAGCGTGCGCTGCGCTCATCTACAACTGACACACTGCGATTCAAGAAAAATATTCCAACCCACATGGCTTACATAACAACCTGGATTGATGAGAGCGGTGAATTGCAACGACGCAAAGATGTTTATCAGCACGATCCAGCTTTGCGTGCCGCACTATTCAGTGAAAACACCTTGCTGAACACACTAAGCTCGCCAGTTAACGAGGATGTGCTGATGATCGCGGAGTCCGACGAGTCGTGAGGTATTGAGGTATTGAGGTATTGAGGTATTCGGGTATTGACGTATTAAGCCATTCGGGCTGGTGAAATCTACGCTCTACAACTGCATAACTCTCCGAACACGCTCAATAAACGAAGTACAAGCTTTCAGTTAATCGATTTAACAGATGCCTTCTCTGACCTTGGCTTCACGCCAGAGCAAATCCAATTCATCGAGATCGAGTTCGGGCAGTGATCTGGACTGCTCGGATGCCAAGGCTTCGACCTGCTTGAATCGATTGCTGAACTTCTGACTGGCTCGACGCAATGCAGTCTCCGCATCGACCGACAAAAAACGCGCGAGATTGACGACTGTAAATAGCAGATCGCCTACTTCATCTTCTATGGCGTCCTGCTCAGCCGAGGTTCGGGCTTCAGCAAGTTCATTGATTTCTTCTTGTAGTTTTTCCCAGACGGGATCAATATCAGGCCAATCAAAACCAACTCGGGCCGCACGTTTCTGCAACTTGTCCGCTCGTTTCAGGGCCGGCAGATTCTGCGCTATTCCATCCAGCGCCGAGGCCGGTATCAACTCACCATTTGGGTTCTGACGAGCCTGACGGGCTGCTCGCTCACGTGCCTTCTCGGCTTCCCAAGCTGCTTTCAACTCCGCTTCGTCAGCGAATTCAACATTTGAAAAAACATGTGGGTGACGTCGTATCATCTTTTCGGTAATCGCATCTACTACATCATTAAAATCGAACGCACCTTGCTCTTGGGCCATTTGTGCGTGGAAGACCACCTGCAAAAGGAGATCTCCAAGTTCATCGCGAAGATCATCCAGATCCTCGCGTTCGATTGCGTCTGCCACTTCATAGGCTTCTTCGATCGTGTAGGGCGCAATGCTCTTGAAGTTCTGCTGGACATCCCAGGCACAGCCTGAGTCAGGATCCCGCAGACATCGCATGACGTCCAGTAATTCATCAACATTTGACACGAAGAATACACTCAGGTCCCGACATGGAAATAGCAGCTTTGAGGCTGGTGAAATTCGTTGTATCTGGATCGTGATTAGTAAGTAATTTTCAACCCCACGTGAATGCTCCGATCAAGAGTTACATTATCGAAGTCGTTTGTATCAAATTGCATGCGTCGGTAGCCGATGTAAGCACGTGCTTGCGGAATGATTTCAACCTGAAACCGAGCAGCCACCTCTGCGTAATTTTCGGCATCCGAAAAACTGGTGATGCTCGGCGCATAAAATGCTTCGAAGCTGAGCTCCATTGGGTTATATTTTGACGACGCCAGCAGCAAGCCAGCCTGCATTCCCAGGGCTAAGGCACCTACCGTTTCATCGTCTTCATCTGGGATGACATTGTTTTCGTCGACCTCTACCTGACCACCCAACGCTTTTAAGCCAGCCGCGAGGTTGTACTGCGAGGTCGCCGATTGACGGTAGCCACGTGCCATCAGGGTTGCATGCAGGATGTTGTCACCAACTTCGCTGATAAATCCACCCACAGAGAGCTCAGTACCGCCACCGCCGGCAAGTGGGTAGGGATTCAACAGCAGAGACAGGTTCGCCGTCTCATTGCTCAACGCCAGATCAAGCCCACTCGCCTCTGCCGTGCCGATTGTGCCTAGCAGCAGAACGATGCTTGCAAGCGTTTTTTTCATGGGTACCTCACACAGGTGTCAGTTTTCTAACAGGAGTCTAGTTGGGAAATTTGTACTCGCAAGGCCCAGTAGCGCCGCCACGAACAGGTGACGCAATGTTGACGGCACAAGGCACGCGGGTATGCTTGGGCCTTTAGCCCATCAGCTCTCGATGCAAGACTGCTCCGGCCACTATTGACACCCGCAAGTATTTGGAGACGTTAAGAATTGTGAGCAAACTCAGACACAATGACGATACCGATACTCCACGCTTCAAAGCGCCCTGAGTCTAGTAGAAAGAGCGAAAATCTTTGACTCAGCGGTATTGGCTTACAGGTAGCCACAGTTAAACCCATGAAAAAATTATGGCATTACAAGCTGCCCTTACTGGTCAAATCACTGATCTTGCTATCACTGGCAAGTCAATCTGCGGTAGGCGAATCCATTGTCATTACTCCACAGAATATTCGTGACGCGTTGACATCGACCGCAACACCAACTGAGTATTTACAGCAAGCGGTCAATACCCAAATCCGGGAATCTCTTGAGTCAGCAGGTGTTGGCCTTGGAACCGGGACCTTGGTTTACACCGACATTCTCCCTGGCTCACGGATAAACGACGGCTGCAATCCGGTAGATGTTGATGATGTATTCATAAGCGCCGTGGTGAACAATTCCTCCTTTCTTTCTGCGGATATCGTATCGCTGCATGAGCCAATGGTTCTGTCACTGAATCTGAACGCCGAGCTAAGCGTCGAAGGTAGTGCAGAACAAACTTTCGGCTTTCGTGTTGGTGATTGCATCGAGGTCGGTAGTGACAGGTTCTCGTTTCAGGCCGAAGGCCCCTTTGAGTTCGGCCTCACCATCAGTCTTGACCTGAACCCGATATTTGACCAACCAGGAAACACGCTCGTACTGCAGCCCGAAGTAAGTGTGACTGGCGGTTTGAATGCGTGGTCGGTAAGCGTCGATGTCAACGATACGATTTTCCGCGCTGTACTGGAGAGGTACCTCGAAGACAAGATACGCGATAGCTTGTCCAGCGAACGAATCGCCGCCGCAATCGCTGACGTCGAGCAGTCACTGCGACAGCAACTCAGTGCTCTGCAAGAAGATGACAGCTTGACAATTGAATTACCCGCGCCTGATGACCCACAAATTGACGCGCTTTACGAGCTCCTCAGCCCAACTGCCGATTACAGCTTGTCGATTGCTTACACACGTACTCGACGTGCCGAACTTTTAGCGGCAATTATTTCCGGCGATCAGGATTGGCTGGACGACATTGTCAGCGATACCGCCGCATGTCAAGCCAGTAGCATTTTACAAATCGATCTACCACACGCCCCCTTGTATTCAACAGCCAATGGATCTTGCGCTCGTGTAGAGAGAATTGATACCGAACAAGCCGCCGGACGTTCGTACTCACTCTATCTTGATGAGCTATGCCTGCAGCCAGCACAGGTAGACCCGGTGAGTGCGGTTGACTTCTGTACCGTCGCGCTGGATACGAGAAGACTTGGCAACGCGGCATCCAAACCGGAACAACTTGAAAGCTGGCAGTTCTCTCCCGGCAACCAGTTTGATATCAGCGCGGCTTCTTTAGCCGGACTTGAGCAACCTTTCATACAGCGAGTGAAGTACAAGGAAGTACAGACCGCAGCTGGACTCTGTCAACTCGAAATGCGCGTGTATAGCGCACTTCCAGGGAAAGAACCCAGCACGCAATTCAGATCGATTCTCGTCTTGCACGGTGGAAGTTGGCAGCATCGATCGTCAGGTTTTATCGGAGTTGAACCCATGGCAACCCAGTTTGTCTCCCGTGGCTTTGTAGTCTTTGTGCCGTTCTATCGATTGCTGGGCGAGCGCGAAGGTAACGTTGAATGTCAGCAAGCCGCATTTTCAGACATTACTGATGATGCAAATGACGCACTCGATTGGGTTGTCGAGAACCAGGAACGCTATGGCGCAAAAGGACGAGTCAGCCTGTTTGGACAATCTGCTGGTGGGCATCTTGGCGCAATGTTGGCCATCAACAGAAGCGATCAGATCGAGCGAGCCGCCTTATTTTATGCGCCCACAGACTTCCCGGATTTTCTCGAAGAGCTCCAGTCAGGTAGGTTTGTCAGCGGCTCAGGGACGCGCATTCTTGAGTCTGTTCTTGCTCAGGAGCTTGGTTCGATCGTGGCAACAAATGAGTTGTTGCAACAAAACAGTTTCCCAGATGCTATCAGCCAGAAAATGGTTAACAATCTGAGAGTACCACCGTTATTTTTACTGCATGGTGAGCAGGATTCAGTGCTGCCATTCAGACAATCTGTGCGGCTCTGCAATGCACTCGGTGGAAATCCGGATACTGGCGTAGCTAGCCTGGATCCAAATACAACCTCAGCACGTCGGGTTCATGAGTGCGACGACCAAGGCAGTCAGTTACACCTGATTGCTCAAGGGCAGCATGCGCTGGATATCTGTATCGCCGACGAGCTATGCCTCTCTGGTGATCGTAATAGCGCGCAACTGACGGGCGACTCCGTGAATGAAATGCTTGCGTGGATGCAACGTTCAGAATTGCTTGCACAAGACAGTTTTCTTGATGATACAGATTCAGCAGCCAGAGGTTCCAGTGATTCGGCCTTGCTAGCAATTCTGATGTTAATAGGCTTTCCAAGGTTAAGGATAGCCTTGGCGGGAATACGAAAGCCTGGCTATTTCAAACGATACTCACCTTGGAAACACCTACACCACCTGAGCGAGTAGATCAGGACAAGTCCGCAACACGATTCTCAAGCCGAGATACCGAGACCTTTTCTACGGTACCGAGATCCTGTGCAAACAGGGATATCCTGAGCTCTTCGAAAGACCACCGCAACGCCTGCCATTTCAGCTCATGATCGGGATTGTCTTCACGATACCTGGGCAAGTCCTTGAAACGCTCCCAGACTGGCAAAAGTTCGGAGCGCCGACGACGGTCCTTGTCCGGCGCCTGATCAATACCATCAAGACGCTTTCCCATTGCCTGAAAATAAACCGGCAGACGCCGCAGGCGATCAAGTCCTGTGTGCGTTACAAAACCCAGATAGATCAAGGCATTCATCTGATCCTTTAGGTCAGCAGCTGCCTCTATCCAGCTTAAAGCAAGTGACCCATCAAGCCGTTTGGCAACCACTCGATAGTTTTCGAACACCTGCTCCAAGGCCTGACAAAACCGAGTCGCATTGGGCACCAATTGTTCACGCGATGTATCCAGTGCATGCATGAAAGCATCGCGACTTCTTGGTAGATCATAAGACAGGACAAAGGTCTCGTCGATCGACGCATCGATAATGTCAGCGATCAACTGTTGCTTGTTACCAAACGGCGTGAAGCGCAAACTCAATACATCAATGTTTGGCAACTTGCGCTGCAAGTATTTGATTTCATCCCGCAAAACTTGAGCATACAGGGCACGTACCCCCGCAGGCATTGCCTTGGCGGCCGCGGCGCGTGTTGCAAAGAGCTTGATACCGACACCCTTGTCATTGACTTGCAACGCTGGAAAGCCTTGCATCGTGATGCCTGGCTTTTCAATATCGACGCACTCGGGAAGATCACCAAAATTCCAGGTTGAGACACTTTCCTTTTCGATACTGTTATCGCTAAACCGCAGCAACGTCTCTTCAACTTCGCCAACATACGATTTTTGCAGTAATTCAAGCTGCCGTCCGGAATTCAGAACCTTGCCTTGATCATCAATGACTTCAAATCTCATCAACAAATGCTTTGGCAAGCTTGATGTCTCCCACATCGAGCGTTCCACTTCAACTCCCGTCATACGTTGCAGATGATGACTCAACGATTGCAACAAGCTTCCTTCTTCGGGCGACATTGCTGCGACACAAGCAACGGCATAATCAGGCGCTGGGACAAAATTACGGCGCATCTGCTTCGGCAATGACTTAATCAACAATGTGATTTTTTCAACCACAAGACCTGGCACCAACCATTCGCAGCGCTCTGAAGGAATCCGATTCAAGACTTCAACGGGTACGACCAAGGTGACACCATCGTCATCTTCGCCAGGGGCAAAGTGATAACGCAGAGGCAATACCATTCCATTGACATCGAGTTGGTTTGGGTAGTCTGAATCGGCCACCTCCACTGCACCCTCTGCCAGCAACTGCTCACGAGCGAAATACAAACCACGCGGAAAATCCGCTTCATAGCTTTGTCGCCAGGTTTCAAAAGTTTTGGTGGTATGAATTTCCTGAGGTATCAATGCATCGTAGAAACGAACGAGTTCCTCTGGATCGACAACAATGTCTCGTCGACGCGACTTCTCTTCAAGACTGGCAACCTCGTCAAGCAACTCCTGGTTAAAGCGATGGAAGTTACCTTTGGTTCGCAAGGCACCACCGACCAAGGCATCACGTATGAATATTTGCCGAGCTTCCGCCGGGTTGATGGGGCCATAATTGACGCGCTTCTTTGGATTGATGATGAGACCGTAAAGCGTCGACTGTGCCCACGCGGCAACCGTACCTTGCTTGGCTTGCCAGTGCGCATCTCGATAGCTGTAATGCAAAAGATGCTCTGCCATTTGCTCGATCCAGTCAGGATTAATTCCAGCAACCTGGCGCGCATAAAGCCTGCTGGTCTCAGCAATTTCCGCTGCCATGATCCACTTGGGGCCTTTCTTGAACAGGCCGCTACCGGGAAAAATGTGCAGATGACGATTACGGGTGGCCAGGTAGTCATGCTTGTCAGTTTTGACCGCTACATGCGACAACAAGCCTGCAAGTAGTGCGCGGTGTATCGCCTCTGGCTTTGCTTCTGTCGTTGTTAACGGTAGCTTCAAGCTCTTACACATTCTTGTCAGTTGTCGACGCACGTCCATCCACTCAATGATCCGAAGCGGGGAGAGAAACCGCTGCTTGCACATTTTGCGAAACTGCGAGTTTGACAGTTGCTTTTTTTGCACGGTGACAAAGTTCCACAGATTCAACCACGCCAGAAAATCAGAGGTCTCCACGTTAAATTCCGCGTGCATTTCATCAGCAGCTTCGCGCTTGTCGAACGGTCGGTCACGAGGATCCTGAACAGACAGCGCACTGACAATGGTCAAGACATCGGCCACACAACCTTCGTCTGCAGCAGCCAGCATCATACGACCGAGACGAGGATCTATAGGCAAACGTGCCAAGCGTTTACCAATGTCGGTGAGCTGGCGATTGTCATTCAGCGCACCAAGTTCTTGCAAGGTGCGATATCCGTCATTAACAAAACGAGATTCCGGCGACTCGACAAACGGAAATTGATCAACAGTGCCAAGACGCATTGATGCCATTTGCAGGATGACTGCAGCCAGATTCGTCCGAAGAATCTCGGGCTGGGTAAATTCTCGTCGGCTCAGGAAGTCCTCTTCCGAGTAAAGACGGATGCAAACACCTGGCGCTTCTCGACCACATCGACCCATGCGTTGGTTAGCGGATGCCTGAGACACCTTTTCTATTGGCAATCGTTGAACTTTGCTTCTAACACTGTAGCGTGAAGTTCGCGCGTAGCCAGGATCAATGACAGCACGGATTCCGGGGACAGTTAACGATGTTTCTGCCACATTGGTTGCCAGTACGATGCGTGGCGCAACATGTTTCTGGAAGATGCGATTCTGTTCTGCATTTGACAAGCGTGAATACAAAGGCACTATATCAACACCGCGAAAAACGCGATTGTGCGTACCCTCTTTTGAAAGAAGATCACTTATCTCCCGAATCTCGCGCTCACCACTGAGAAAAACCAATATGTCATGTTGACGTTCTTTCAGCAGTTCTTCTGCTGCCACGAGAACCGCGTTCGGTAAATCAATATCATCCAATGAATCGGAATTTTCTTCCGGCTCGCGATAACGCAATTCAACCGGATAGGTTCGCCCTTCAGCGTGAATGATGGGGGCCTTGTTGAAATGTTCGGAGAAACGTTCCGGGTCAATTGTCGCCGAGGTGATGATGACTTTCAGATCACGGCGCTTGCGTAGAACCTGTTTCAAGTAGCCAAGCAGAAAATCGATATTGAGCGAACGCTCGTGCGCTTCATCTATGATGAGAGTGTCGTATTTCTTGAGCAGCGGGTCACGTTGAATTTCGGCCAACAGAATACCGTCGGTCATCAGCTTGATCGAGGTTTGCTCACTGACTTGATCAGTAAAGCGAATCTTGAAACCAACCGCTTCGCCAACCTGGCTGTCCAGTTCACTGGCAATCCGCGCCGCTACACTGCGTGCGGCGATCCGCCTGGGCTGGGTATGTCCGATAAACCCCTTGACCCCACGACCCGCCTCAAGACAAATTTTCGGCAACTGCGTGGTCTTGCCAGAACCAGTCTCGCCACACACGATGATCACCTGATGCGCCTCAAGCGCCGACAGGATGGCCTCGCGTTGCTCCACCACCGGCAAATCCGTCGGATAACGAATCTCCAACCGGGTCGGACCACGGTAACTAGTTGATTTCACAAGAATAACAGGTCCGAAACGAAGGATTCAGCCCTTAAATGGCTTTTTATGGGGGAAGAACCCTGAGTTTAATGGGTAATGACCGAAAACGAACTATTTGCCGTCGTTCGGGAGTCTTTTTTAAGCTGCATCCGAATAAACCCACGCGGGTGACGGCTCTCGATAAGCCGCGCGATCTTGCCACATGACTGATGCTTTGCTCGAAAGGTCTGAGTGCTCTAAGGCCAGATCACTGTTTCGATCGATAGGCACACTAAACTACAGGTCAAAATCAAAGAAGCGCGAAATCTGCATCCCTAGCGTGACACGATCATTGTCAGCTTCATACGCCTGGAGACAGTCAACCACGACTACCGCATCATTTTTCAAGTACCGACGCGCGGCAGGTGCCGTTGGAAATGCTCGGCGAGCTCTTCAGCCGGGGTGACCCCTTGAACCGTATGTACATGACGCCCTTTTGCATTAAACAGCAACAAGGTGACATGAGGTACACCGTATCGTTCCTGAAATTCGCGCCCATTGGTTTTCGTGATATCGGCTATCCGGTAAGTGATATCTTCGCGATCGCCAAGTGCTTTCTTGGTGTTGGCCATCAATCGGCGGCACAACTTGCAACTCGGATCATGAATCTGCACGATTGCGGGGCTTCCATTACCCAATACGCTCAAATCGTGCAAGGCACGTACTTTTACATCGTATCGATGCACTCCCACTCCGGCGACGCCGACAAGCGGCACACCCAGCAACAGCCCAAGCATCTTCCGTCGGCTGATCGGTCGCCGCGTCGCTACGGGGCTGGAACTAGGGCTAACAGGACTGGATTTACTGGTCTTAGCCTTGGAATTACGCTTGTTTTTCTTTCCCATATCACTCCAACGAATCAAACGATCAAATGATTGCAGATTCAAATTTGAAAGTTCAATTACCTGACACAACGCCCATCAACGGGGCATTTGATTTTGACACCGCACTTTCATGACGATTCCCAAACTGTCCGGATATCAGAGGTGAGGCCAGAGATCTCGGCCATTGACGTTGGTAAGGACGTGGCACTCCGGTAACAAGCGCCGTCCTCCCGTAGTGAGTAGCAATCGCCCTCTGAACGCGGCTGACGACCCGGGCTGGAGCTTCCAAGCGCTCGCTTCATGAAAACCGCATATTCTCGATTTCCCACGGCGACACTCTCAGTCCAATAAGCCTGACGTTGCAGTTCATTGGCATCGAGCAGGGCAGCGATCCACGCATCACGTGCAAGTTGCAGCTGCGCAGGAGTGTCAAAGCCCAGCAATTCACACAGTTTTTTAGGATCAATTCGGCCACCTCGTTTTTTCGGATGCAATGCTTCAAAATAACCACTTTCTCGCCAATCAATTGGATGCTCTACGCGACGTGCACGAACCATGTTCAAATCGATATAGGCCATGCATCGAAGCAAATGAGAGTCCGACTGCACCGCTGTTGCGTGGTAACGATCTTCCCAAAACGCCCCACGTCGGCCATGACGTTTGTTGAATTCCTGGGCCGTACGACTCGCGACCAACTGAATGGCGTTAGGGATCGAATTGTCACCACAATCCTGAACCAATAAATGGATGTGGTTGGACGTGACCATGTAGTTGAGGATACAAAGGTTGTGACGCCTGCGAGCTTGAAACAGCCAATACATCCAGCGACGTCGATCAATCGCATATCTCAACAGGAAATCTTTATTGTGGCAGCGCTGCGTGATGTGCCAAACCTGTCCAGCCACAAAGTGTCGATGGGCTCTAGCCATGATGTTCCCTCCTGGAACGTTTACCGCCCTCGATCCTGAGAGCTGCCGTAACTCTAGCGCACTTTTATGTCTTTCTGAAAGGCCGGTGCTGTATATCTGTTCTTGATTGAGTGGGGACAGCTACACCCACTAAAACAAGCTTTTCGCTGGAAAAAGGTCCCGTTTAAGCACGAAATCCGAGGTCTATTAGCGTGATTATATAGTCGAATCAATTACTTACCGTGGTCCGACCCATTAGCCAGTAACGCGGATTATGTCGTAGGGCATGTTTGCGCGGCGCAGCCGCTTCTTGGCATTGGTCAGGAGTTCGGGGTCGAAAAATGGCCCGATGCGTACGCGATGTCCGAGTTGGCCATTGCTGTCTTGTCGAGTCACGATGAAAGCCTCGAGTCCGAGCAACAACACGGCTGCGCGCGCGCGTTCGGCGGCGGGTTGCTCGATGAAATTTCCCGCCTGCAGGTAGTAGGATTCCTGGCCGAGGCTACTCGCGGGTATCTCGGCATAACTTTCAGTTGCCAGCCGACTGCGATTGAGATTCTGTGCATTGGCGGGCACAACACGCGTCGCGGGTTTGATGACCGGCTGTGAGTTGGTCACATCGCGGACCACCGCTGCGGTCGAGGCTTCGGCTACTTCCTTGTCTTCCAATACCGTGTAGAACTCGAAATCACTCGCGCCTTGCTGAACCGGGGCAACCTCAGTCGCATGATAATCAGCCAACGAGGTGTCAACTGGAATCCGCGACAGTAGCATCACAAAACCAATCACGAAACCGACGAGCAGGCCCAGTGCCAGCACAAATAGTCGAGTATTGTTGTCAGCAGTTGCCACGCGTCACATCACCTCAGGGGCAGAAACATCAATCAAGTTCAACCCATTTACCAGTACCTGACGGACTGCCAGTAGCAAACAGACCCGAGCGTTCCGAAGCTCGGCATCGTCAACCAGTACTTTATGGGCGTTGTAGTAACTATGTAGCGCATTGGCGAGATCTCGCAAGTAGCTGGTGACCTGATGCGGCTCACGTGCCAGCGCTGCCCGCGACACTAACTCGGGCCAAGTCGCCAGCAACGTCATCAATTCAGTCTCCGCAGGCTCGACCAAACGCGACACCGCAGCAAGCCCCGCCGCCTGATCGAACGGCAAATTCTGCTGGCCGAGTCGACGCTCGACGCTACAAATTCTCGCATGGGCATACTGGACGTAGTACACGGGGTTGTCATTTGATTGCGACTTCGCCAGATCCAGATCAAAATCCAGATGCTGAGAGTATTTGCGCATGACGTAGAAGTATCGCGCCGCGTCTTTGCCGACTTCCTCGCGTAGTTCTCGAATCGTGACAAACGAGCCGGAGCGTGTCGACATCTGCACTCGCTCACCCCCACGAAACAAATTGGCGAACTGGATCAGCAGAAACTCAAGTTTCTCACGTGGATATCCCAGCGCCTCACAGGCAGCAAACATACGAGTCGTATAACCATGGTGATCGGCACCAAACACGTACAGGATTTCGTCAAACCCACGTTCGAGCTTGTTCGCGATATAGGCAATATCGGAGGCGAAGTAGGTACTCTGACCATTAGCGCGAACAATCGCTCGATCCTTATCGTCGCCATAGTCGGTTGATCGAAACCAGGTGACACTGTCCTTTTTATACAAATGCCCACTCTTGTCGAGCTTCGCGACAACATTATCAATACTACTGACCAGACTTCGTTCACTGAACCACTCGTCATAACGCACACCAAACTCAGCCAGATCCCCTTTGATATCGTCAAGGATTGCCTCCAGCCCTCGATTGAATACGCGCTCATAAAGTGCGTCACCCAACAATTCCTTCATGCGTTCGATCAAGGCATCGATATGCGCTTCCTTGTCGCCCCCAGCTGGTTCGTCTGCGGCGATCGACTCAAACACTTTTGATGCCGGGTGTACGCCTTTGCTACCGATATCGTCCAGCAAGGACTGACTGATCTCTCGGATATAGTCACCCTTGTATCCATTGACCGGAAATACAATGGGCTCTCCCGACAGCTCGAGATAACGCAACCAGACACTGACAGCCAGTATCGCCATCTGCCGTCCTGCGTCATTCACATAGTATTCTCTTTGCACATCAAAACCGGATGCGTCGAGCAGATTGGCTATCGAAGCACCGAGTGCCGCGCCACGTCCGTGCCCCACGTGCAACGGCCCCGTTGGGTTTGCAGAGACGAACTCGACTTGAACGCGCTTGCCGGCACCAACTTCGCTTCGCCCATAGGCGTCCCCTTGCGTCAGTACAGTGTTGACAACCTGAGCTTGCAAGGCATCAGCCTGGAAGAAGTTGATAAAGCCAGGTCCTGCAATTTGCACATCGGATACTGATTCTGACGCGGGCAGCTTGTCGATAATTGCCTGGGCGAGGTCTCGCGGTGCCCGCTTGGCAGGCTTTGCCAGCAGCATCGCAAGATTGGTTGTGAAATCCCCATGGCTGGGATCGCGGGTACGCGTGATGCTGATGTCAGGGTTACAGTCTTCTGGTACCAATCCACTACTTTTTAATGCAGCGAGAGCGGCGGTCAGTTGCTGTTCAAGTTGTACTTTCACGACACCGGTTGGAACCAAGTTTGGTAGAGCCGGAGTTTAGCACTGCGACAAGCAGAAGAATGTACAGCGAGAGTGAATAAACCGCTTGAGAAAACCCAGCCAATCTCAACATTCCGACCGACACAATCTCAAAAAAGATCGACAGGATCGACATCAATTGACCAACGGGTTTTCCGAATACCCGGCAAGTCAGCAACCCCTGCAGTCAGTCGCGACAGGCTCTCGTTCAATAGTGAGCGGCGATTAGCCTGCACCAGCAGTTGCGCACGGTAACGACCGCCGAGCCGTTCCATCGGTGCGGGTGCGGGTCCCAGAATCATCAAATCCTCCGGGGAGCTCCCTTCAAGCAATGCAGCAACTTCGAGCAAAAAGGCACGAGGTGCATTCGGGTCAGTCGCTTCGGCACGTACCAATGCAACAAAACTGAATGGCGGCAACTCGGCCAGCTGACGATCCTGCATCGCAATCTCGGAAAACTTCGCGTAACCCTCGCTGACCAGCGTCTGAAGCATCGGATTATCCGGATTGCGCGTCTGAATCAAAACGTTACCGGCGAGATTCTCGCGTCCGGCACGACCGGCGACTTGCACAACCAACTGAGCCATATGTTCAAGTGAACGAAAGTCGCTACCAAACAGACCCCGATCGGCATCAAGAATACCCACCAATGTCAGGCTCGGAAAGTGATGCCCCTTTGCCAGCATCTGAGTGCCAACCAGTATCCTGGCCTCCCCCGATGTCGCCTTGTCGAGCTGCGCTTGAAGAGAACCTTTACGACGCGTGCTGTCACGATCAATTCGCGCGATTTCAACATCCGGGAAAACCTCAGCGAGTGCGCTTGCGATGCGTTCGGTACCATAGCCAACACGATCAAGGTTAGCCGAGCCGCAACTCTCACAGGCTTCCGGCATGGCACGTTCGGAGCCACAGTGATGGCAACGCAGGCGTGACAGTCGTGCATGCACCGTCATGTGTGCATCACAACGCTGACACTGGGCAGCGGCACCGCAATCATTGCAAAGCAATGTCGGCGCGAATCCACGACGGTTGATAAAGACCAGGGCTTGCCCCGCTTTCTCCACCGCATCACGAATGGCATCGATAAGCCGATCACTCATGCCTTCAACCAAGGAGCGCCTGCGAATATCCACCAACGACACAGTCGGCGGCACAGCATCGCCAGCACGGTGCTGCAACGCCAACTCGGTGAACCGACCCTGAGTGACATTATTCAATGATTCAAATGATGGTGTGGCGCTACCAAGGACCACTGGACATTCCAGATTGCGAGCCCGCATCAGAGCAAGATCGCGTGCATGGTAACGAAAGCCATCTTGCTGTTTCAGCGAGCCATCATGTTCTTCATCGATAATGATCAACCCTAAGTTCGGCAATGGCGTCAACACTGCCGAACGCGTGCCCACGACAACATCGGCATGACCGAGATACGCACACATCCAGTTTTGTAAGCGCTCAGTATCGTTGAGACCAGAATGCAGGCTGACCAGACAGCCATTGAGACGATACTGAAAGCGACGCATCAGTTGTGGCGTCAATGAAATCTCCGGCACCAGCACCAGGGTTTGCAAACCCTTGTCGCGCATCGCTTCGATACAGCGAAGATAAACCTCTGTCTTCCCACTGCCTGTAACACCGTTAAGCAACCATGCCTTGAAAGACCCAAACGATCCACTGATCGCATCAACTGCTCGTTGCTGCTCATCAAGAAGTGGAGGACCAGACTCCGTCGCCAGATTTACAGGCAAGTCAGCGCTTTCATGACGCGTGACATAACCCTTTTCCATCAATGGCTTGATTGCAGTCCGCCATCGTGGGCTGATCGTCGATAACACACCACTGGTTACCGATTGACTACCCGCGTCCAACAAGGTTTGTAACAAAAGCTGTTGCAGCGGCGCACGCTTGAGCGAGGCAATCAGCGATACCGGATCGACAGGCTCAGCATTTGACTTATCGTCATTTACTGGCGCTTTGGATGCAGTGTGAACATCCACTGCGGTTTTATCTGTTGCTAGCGAATACGATTCGACGCGTTGTAATTGCGCCTTCGCACCTTTGCGCAACAACACTGGCAAGGCGCTGGCCAATACTTCACCCAAAGGATGATGGTAATAACGGCTGGCCCACTGCAACAGCGACAACATGTCAGCAGGAACAATCGGCTCGGTGTCGTAAACTCGCTGGACTCTACGAATCTTGTTGCTCGGCACACTAGTCGCCGAGATCTCGCATACCAGAACACCAACAAGTTGGCGACGTCCAAACGGTACTGCCACCCGAGTCCCGGGAATGATGTTGGAGTCAAGCGTCCACTGATAATCAAACAAGGTGAACAGTGGTGACGGAATGGCTACCTGAACCAAACGACTCATCAGGCATCGTCCCGGCGTTTTTCAACGCTAGCGACTGACGACAAGGCTTCGTGACACAGTTGCACACCAGAACCGATAATCAAGTTAATCACGTAATCCAGTCAAGGTGCAGTTAACAATATTTGTCACTGGTTTAATTGAAATCTCTAGCTCGAGATAATGAAACAGCTCGAAACACTGTAAATCGAACTCAAGCCAGTGGAAATGGCTGAAGTTCAGTCGAATTCGGTGGCGCAGTTTGCTCGATTTTAAGGGAATCGCCGATTTCGAATCACGTTGAGCCGATCGTCAGTGGCTTACAGCTCCTGAGGAACCGATGCCATTTTCCGCCAATTGTACGTCGATGGCAATTGACATTGCCAAACGACATGCACTCTCGAGCAAGGCAAGGGGAAATCAGTGCATTACTGAATGCTGACAATGCCATTATTGTGAGTGA
Organism: uncultured Granulosicoccus sp.; assembly: GCA_937924505.1. The sequence continues at coordinate 49,706 of CALDSR010000002.1, forward strand.
CGATGAATACTTCACCATCAGCTGACTCCCCGAAACTGACGGGGTTGCGGACTGCTCCAAGCACTATGTTGCGGGCACTTCCGTCAGCATCGATAGCCAGCGCCCAAACCGTGTTGGAGACGTAGTCCGCATACAGATACATCCCATTCAACGACGGAACGGCTTCACCCCGATAGACATAACCACCTGTGATCGAGGAACCCTGACTATGGTCATACTCAAATACAGGCTGTTTGTGATTGATCGTGGATTGCTCATCACTGAACTCACGTGTGCCTTCAAAGATATTCCATCCATAGTTACCTCCAGCTTCCACGATATTGATCTCTTCGATAGCGTTTTGGCCAACATCGGGTACCCACAGGGCACCTGATGCTCGGTCAAACGAGAAACGGTAAGGATTACGAAACCCGAACGCATAGATTTCGGGACGGCAACACGGATCGTTTACAAACGGGTTGCTTGCAGGGACGACATACGGCGCATCGATATCATTGGGATGAACGTCCACCCTGAGCACATTACCCAGTAACGTTGTACGATTCTGACCGTGGCCTGCTGGATCGCCACCACTTCCGCCATCGCCCACACCGATATACAAAAAACCATCCGGACCAAATGCAAGCATGCCACCGTTATGATTGGAGAACGGCTGCTCGATCTCGAGAATGGTTTTCTCAGTCTCCGCAAGCACCCGGTCAGTTGCCGTGTCCCAGCGCATTCTCGCGACCACATTGCGCCGTGGATTACTCATCGAGTAGTTGAAGTACACAAAACCGTTAAGTGTAAAGTCAGGGTCAAAGGCCATTCCCAACAAACCTTGCTCGCCACCTGAAAGCAGACGGTCAGTTAGATCAAGCACCGTCACTGTCTCAGCAACGTCATCCGTATTTTCAAATACCCTGACTTTCCCCGCTTGTTCAATCACGGCCAGACGATTGCCGTCTGGAACGGCTGTCAGAAAAATGGAGCTTCTGAACTCAAGCGCTGGAAAGGCTTCGACCAGACTCACATTCTCGGCAGGGTTCGCCGACTGTATCAGCGGCGATGCTGTCTGAGAATTTGAACTGCTACCACAAGCAATCAAACTGACAGCCAACAATATTGTCGACACGGTTTTTACAGCCACTGGCTCTCCCTCACTCGCCCTGCTCCAAGACAGAGTTTATTTTTTGAAATCATGCTTGTTTAAAACATCATGCCTGTCGGCAGTTGATCCCGCTACTCCCGCTACTCCCGCTGCTCCCGCTATTTCTCAATAAAGGGATTCATGTAAGCGGGCAGTTCGTTACACAAATGTGAGTATTCGCGGCAGACCCTGTATTGAGTCCACTTCATCGAACGCCAGTCTGGCGCTTGCGATAAAGCGTAAACACGCGAAAACGCCCCAATCTTTCCCGAAATAACGACACATTGCGAATCGGGCTGTTTTCAGCCGAGTTTTGCCGTTACTCTCGATCGTGGGCGAAGGACTCTCATGGCTTTTGATGCTTTTTGCCAGTTATCCCCAAAATCTGTGGATAACCTTGTGGATGAACCTGAAAAATACGAAAAAACAGCGGCAAAAAGGCTGTAAACGCTAATTTGGTCAGAAATTGACCAAATCAGTAAATCGTTTAATTATCATATAGTTACAACACCTATCTCAGACCTTTGCCACTTCGTCTACACGATTTTCGGAACTGCTTCAATGTTTTTGCGCGATTGTGCATAAGACAAGGTGAAATCGAAATCGTCAAGTACTTGCAAGGCCAAAAATCACGCAATTAACAATTCCTGCACACGCAAAAAAGAGCTTCACAGAAGCGCTGTGAATTGTCCGCGAAGAAGCTAATCCTGACATCAGGCAATCGTTTGCCAACAACCCAACACAAAGTGTGCATTCTGGCTCGGAAAACCACGGCGGACCAATGCCCGACAAACAAAACCTCGACTGACCTTGGCAGAGATGACCGACCACAACTAGCCACGGCAGACCACAGTAACCCTCGACACAACACGAGAACACCAAGAGAATCTGTGCACGGCACGGGGTAGCTGAACCCATAAGGCCAGCGAAAGCGAGGCCCCAAGGCTTGCTCAGTTCAGACCTTTGATCGCCATGATCAGATCCTGCACCGACGCGCGAGCATCGCCAAACAGGACCCGTGTTACCGGTGCAAACAGCAAGGCGTTCTCGATACCCGCGTAGCCGGTACCGTCTCCGCGTTTCAATACAATCACCCGCTTTGCCCGGTCAACTTCGAGTACCGGCATGCCGTAGAGAGGCGATGTGGAGTCGTCACGAGCTGCGGGATTGACGATATCACTGGCGCCAACGACGAGCACGACATCTATTTCCGAAAATTCGCTGTTGATCTCGTTGAGATCGGAGATTTTTTCGTACGGCACACCGGCCTCAGCGAGCAGCACATTCATATGACCCGGCATTCGTCCCGCCACGGGGTGGATCGCGAAGCCGGTTTGTACGCCTCGCTCTTCCAGCAACTGGGTGAGTTCACGTAACTTGTGTTGAGCTTGCGCGGTAGCCATGCCATAGCCAGGTACGATCACGACTCGATCCGAGTAGGCAATATCGACAGCCGCATCACGGGCATCGATGGTGTTGACGTGATCACGTTGGCCGTCGGGCTCGTCAGAATCGTGCGAGATGCCAAACCCTGAATACATGATCTCGGACAATCGTTTGTTAACCGCGCGGGCCATCAAACGTGTCAACAATGAGCCTGCGGTAAATACAAGAGTACCTGCCACCATCATCGCTGGATTGGCCAGCACATAGCCATCAGCCGCGACCGCAAGCCCAGTCAGCGCGTTATACAAGGAAATCAGCACCGGCATGTCAGCCGCTGAGATAGGCGAGGTCATCATGATGCCAAAGGCCAGCGCCAATCCGACCAACATCAATAACAACACAGGATGAGCGGTGGATGAAGCGGCAAGTAACAAACCAACCAACAACATGAAGGCGCCAGTGGCCAGATAGGTAACCTGACGGCTCGAGAAACGAATACGGCTATCAACCTGACTGCTCAAGCGTCTGAAGGCAAGCATGGAGCCAGCGAAGGTGATACAGCCCAATAGCACGCCCAGTACGGCGAACGCATTGGCCGCGACATTGGTATCGTGCACCTCAAGCAGCGCCATGATGGCAATACCTGCTGCGGCTCCTCCACCCAGGCCGTTGTATAAGGCAACCAGCTGCGGTACGTCGGTCATCACAACGTTCTTGGCGTGCAGGAAGGCGAGGACACCACCGCAGGCAATCGCAATCAGAATCAGTATCTGGTTGATATGCAAATCGGGGTGAACAAACATCGAAGTCACCGCGATAAACATACCGGCGCCAGCGAGATGGATACCACTGCGAGCGCGGCTCGGGGAACTCATTCGACGCAGCCCATACACAAACAGGACGGCGGAAATGAACCAGGCCATTTCGAGCAACATCGGCAAATTGGTCGACATCAGCTCTTGGCCCCATCAACAGGTTGTTGCACCCGTCGATCTTCACTAGCCACGTACTCAGCGTCTGTGCCTTTGGCGGATTCAAGCGCCTTGCGTTTGGCCTCGCGGCGCATCGCACGAATATTAAACAAAGCAAGCATACGATCGGTGACAACAAAACCACCTACGACATTGGCCGACGCTGCAGTTACAGCGAAGAAACCGATAACTTGTTGCATGGCGGTTGCCGCCTGACCGAGCGCGAGAATGGAGCCTGCCAGCACGATGCCATGAATAAAGTTGGATCCTGATAGCAGAGGCGTATGTAAAATCGAGGGCACTCGAGCGATCAGGACATACCCCGCTACACCAGCCAGGAGGAAGATATACAACGCACTGATACCTGTCATGCGTTTTTCTCCAACAATGCACGCGCTTGCTCAGCCCAGGCTTGATTCTCGATAACGGTTTCCTCGATTTCCAGGTGTGCACTGAGCGTGTTCGCTGTTTGTGCATTCAGTTCCGCCAGTTGCTGCCACCGAGAAAAGCCAAATGAATACAAACGTTCCTGCATGGCCGGACCGATGCCTTCGATAAGTGTCAGGTCATCAAAGACCACTGGCTCATCTTCCGTGACCCCTTCAACATCTGATTCTGAAGCACCATCAAGTCGCTGAAGGTCATGAATATCTTGTGGGTCAGGGTCAGGATCAGCGAGTGATTCACCAAGCGCTGAATCGCTTATGTATGTGTCGTTCTCCAATGCAGTCTTCCGAGCCGCACCCATGCTTGCGCTTGCGAGCGAAGCTGCACCGGATACCGAGCTTGAACCACTGCTGGCCACGTTTTGATCTTTGTCAGCAGTCTCAGCTGTGTCTACCTCAGCTGCCATGTTTGATGAAACAACGGTGGTATGAACCGTATTGTCTGGCGAATGTGTTGAATCTTCAGTGAGTTCATCACTTTCAGCGCCTGCATCAGGCTCAGGAGACTCAGGGAGCCAGCCATCTGCTTCGTTTGATGCACCGAGGGCAGGTTCTGCACCGAAGGCAACCGGCTCGACATCGAGAAGTTTTGCTGTTGGAACATGGTTGATCTCGCCACCATGCGTCAATATGGCATGGGCAACGATTTCATCATCCGGATCCAAGACAATGGTGTCGTCCTTGACGAAAAGTTGCATCATCGAGTGTACGTTACGGGCGTACATTTCACTCGCATGGACCGCACCATGGCTCGGCAAATTCAATGGGCCAACGATCAGTGTATCGTTGTGTTGCACATGCTCACCCGCACGTGTCAACTCACAATTCCCACCCGTCTCGGCAGTCATGTCGATGATAACCGTGTCTGGCAACATACCGTCAACCATATCTTCGGTAATGATCAATGGCGCTTTTTTGCCGGGTATGGAGGCAGCACAGATAACCGCATGCGCCTGGGCAAGATGTTCGGCCAACACATCATGTTGCTTCTGCTTTTCATCACTGCGTAACGCTCGCGCAAAACCGGCGGCACCTTCGACTTCCACACCGGTGTCGATCATTCGCGCACCGAGTGATTCAATCTGTTCCTTCGCTGCCGCTCGAATATCATAGGCATCGACCCTTGCACCAAGACGTCGTGCGGTCGCGATCGCTTGCAATCCCGCGACGCCTGCGCCTATGACCAGAACACGAGACGGGCGAATGGTGCCTGCTGCCGTCGTCAGCATGGGAAACATGCGCGGAGACAGTTCCGCCGCCAGCAAAGCTGCCTTGTAGCCGGCAACCGTTGCCTGCGAGGACAAGGCGTCCATCGGCTGCGCACGCGTAATACGCGGCAGTTGATCCATGGCGATGACGGTGATGCGTCTCGCTTTCAGCGCCGCGACCACATCCAGATGCTGGAAGGCCGACATGATCGCGATCAGAATCGAGCCTTCTGGCAAGGCTTCTACTTCTTCGAGAGTCGGCGGCTTGACCTTGGTGATGATGTCAGCATTGGCGACGGTATCCGCAAAGGACTCACAAACAATCACCCCTTCGTAGTCTTCATCATGAAAACCGGCGGCATGTCCGCACTCAGCTTCGATCCGGACATCGATAGCCGGATTCAGCAGCAAGCGCTCAACCCGTGAGGGGTCAAGGGCAACGCGACGCTCGCTGGGCGTTCGCTCAAGTGGCACCGCGACAGTTATCGGCACAGGTCACCTGCAAGCTGGAATATTGAGTTCATGGGAGGAGTTTGACTGGCTTATACTTATGCGGAGTCTGTCGTAACAGCTATATCAGCTGCTGGATTGACGATGCTACGACAACCCTTGCCTGGTAGCTAGTATGGGGTGTCATTTTACCTGTGCCAGCATCGGGATCGGGAAACTTGAGGTAAACACTGCCTTTTGGGTTCCAAATGATGCCCCGATGCGTAGAAATCGCATGTTCCAGTGGCGATTACCTTAGAAATTCGATGAAATATATAGGCAGACCTGACTTCCAACACGGCACCGCCGAACGTTTGGGGGTGTTAGTGGTGAATCTCGGCACACCGGAGGCCCCGGAAACTGGTCCGGTAAGAAAATATCTCGCTCAGTTTCTCAGCGATCCACGCATTATCGAATTGCCGAAATGGTTGTGGATGATCATTCTGCATGGTGTCATTCTACGAATTCGGCCGTCACGCAGCGCCGCCGCCTATCGCGAAGTGTGGTCTGAAGAGACCGGTTCGCCATTGTTGAGCATCTCCAGGCAACAAACAGCCGCTCTGAAGGACGCCTTGAGAGCACGCCTGGGGGATGAGATCGTGGTTACCTTGGGGATGCGCTACGGCAATCCATCGATCGATTCGGCCATTGCGGAACTTGAAGCGGCCAATGTTCGACGGCTTGTTGTACTGCCCATGTACCCGCAGTACTCGGGGACTACAACAGCCTCTGTTTTCGACGCAGTTACCGAGCGTTTGCAACGAACGCGCTGGATACCAGAGATGCGTTTCATCAATCAGTTTTGCGATGAACCCGCGTTTATCGAAGCTCTCGCGGCAAGCGTACGTGAAAGCTGGGATGCCAATGGCCGTGGTGATCTTTTGGTCACGTCTTATCATGGGATTCCAAAACGCTACCTGCTGTCGGGTGATCCCTACCATTGTCTTTGTCACAAGACGACACGCTTATTAGCTGAAGAGCTCGGCTTGAACGAGTCGCAGTACCGTGTTGTTTTCCAATCACGAGTGGGCCGCGAAGAATGGTTGAAGCCCTATTGCGACGAGACCATGAAGGCCTTGCCAGGTGAGGGCATCAAGAATATTGATGTGCTGTCACCGGCTTTCTCAGCGGATTGCCTCGAGACTATCGAAGAAATAGATGGTGAGAACCGTGAGTATTTCGAAGAACACGGTGGTGAGCGATTCAATTACATACCGTGCCTGAATGATCGAGATGACCACATACGCATGCTTACCGATCTTGTTGAACGCCATATACAAGGTTGGCCCGAGGCATCGGGGCCTGTTGACGCTGCACAAGAGCTCGCCTTAAGCCGCGAACTCGCCGAAAAATTGGGTCGGACCACGGTAAGTGCTTGATTCCTACAGCCTTGGCGGTCTGACCCCGGCAAGTGTTTGATCTGTAAGGGGAAAACCTGCAAATGTGCTTGATTTTGAGCGTTAGAGGCTGGTTTTTGCCTTTGAAACTTTGTTCTAAATACTGAAATTCTCATGAGATACACCATCAGCGAAGCTTATACGCACGATCTTGACGACATGGAAGCGCTGCTTCCGCGTCTCGCAGACTTCGAGGTTCCGCCGCACCGCGTCAAGGAGCACCTTTGGCATGGCGATCGAGAGATGGTCCGTGATTGGGCTGCCGGCAAGCGAGACGATGTCAACGTTGTCGTCGCCACCTCGCTGGATGAGGACAAAATCGTTGGTGTCGCGGTGATAAGTTATCGCAAGGAGCTCATGAGTGGAGAACCCAGCGCTCATCTTGAGGTACTCGCGCTCGACAAATCGGCTGAAGGCCATGGTATCGCCTCAGCACTGATGCAGGAGACTGAAAAGCTCGCATCATCCAAGGGCGCGCTTAGCATGTCGTTACATGTGTTCGCCAACAATAAGCGAGCACGCGCACTATATGAGAGACAGGGTTACGATGGTGAACTGTTGCGTTACCACAAACCACTAACGCGTGAATAGCGACGAAAGACTAACTGTAAAAAAAACGACAAACGCAGTAATCTGAACGGTAATACTCATCAGCAGGAAATCCCCATGACTGAATCAAGCAAAACACGCACAGGTCAGTGCCTCTGTGGATCAGTCACGCTTACCGCCAATCAGGCCAGCAATTCGGTGGGCAGCTGTCACTGCAATTCGTGCAGGAAATGGTCAAGCGGCCCGTACATGGAACTCGATTGTGGAACGGAAGTGACTATCGATGGTAAAGAGCATGTATCCATCTACAACTCCTCATCCTGGGCCGAGCGAGGGTTTTGCGCCAAGTGCGGGTCCAATCTCTTCTATCGACTGAAACAATCGGGACAACACATGGTCTCGGTCGCACTGTTTGAAGAAGACGATGATCTTGTTTTCAAACAACAAGTCTTTATTGATGAAAAGCCCAGATTCTATGCGTTCGCCAACAAGACGGAAGATCTCACCGGCGATGAAATATTTGCGCTGTACGCACCATCATCCGAGTAACGACCTACAGAATTTCGAAGCCCAAGGGCGCCAATCGCCACAAAGCCCTAACTGGCTCCGTAGGCAAGTGCCATGACAGTTCCGCCGAGGTTCACGCAGGAGCCAAGGTACTGTGTCATGACCACGCCGCTGATCTTGTTTGTTCTGTCAACCCAGAAGTGCGTTGCCGCCGCACCTGACCAACCACCCTCTCCCACAGCAGTAAGATTCAGAGCCTGACCAAGATCCGTCATGACACGCCCGATCAGATTCCAACCATAGCCCGGATAAGCCATGCCACTTATCGCGATAGGCATCCGAGTACTTGATAGTCTATTGGTCCAGGACATATCGAGCATCGCATCCGATAACAATCGCTGCCCATCAGCTGAACAACCATCCATCAGCACATGCGTAAAACGTGAGTAGTCATCCAGTGTCGAGTAAAGTCCATGACCACCGCGAACAAAATTCGCTGACGCCTCGATCGGATGCGCAGCATCTACATTCAATGGGGTAAGCTCCTGCGTCGTTACGTCGGGATCGTTTACCTGACCCAAGGTTTTCTGCCCATACATGCACACAAGATTCTCGACCTGGTCGGCCGGCACACTGAAACCCGTATTCTGCATACCCAATGGCTGAAACACATGTTCATCGAGTTGTTCGCCCAGCCCTTGGCCCGTCACTCTCACCAACACCTCTGCCAGTACGTCGCAGGCGTAGCTGTAATACCAGCATTCTCCCGGCTGAAAGGCCAACGGCATGGTGGCGATGGCATCGACCAGATCACTCAAGGAGCGGCTACCATCCTCGGCAAAGCGCGCTTCACGGTACATATCAGCGATCGTACAGTTAGCCAGAAAATCATAGGATAATCCCGCGCGATGGGTCATCAGATCTTCTATCGTGATGTGACGCTGCAAGGTGTGATGCTTACCATCACCAGCAAGAACCTTGGCGTGTTCAAAACCCGGAACCCAACGGCATACTGGCGCATCAAGTGATAACAATCCCGACTCAATAAGCTGCAGCGCTCGCACCGCAACCACCGGTTTCGTCATAGAGTAAATGCGATAGATTCCCGTCAAATCGAGCGGGCGTTGCTGCTCATAGTCAAACCAGCCACGACACTGCTCGTCAAGGACCTCATCATTTTGCGACACACGCCAAGCGATCGATGCAAGGTTCTTATCATCGATGTGCTTGTCAGCCAATGTGTGAATGCGATTCAGGCGCGTTGCGTCAAGCTTCATGAATTCACTGCTTTCGGGTATTCAACTGCAACTCGATCGCCGCAACACGTTGTCGCGTCGCGTCATCAATTGCCATCCCCTTGAGGGCCAGAATCGAGCCGCGTCGCACTCGCTTCACTTCATCGGGATTCGCGGCAACTGCCATCAAAGACTGAATGACTTCGTAACTTTGATCTTCGTGACCGACCAAAGCATAAGCCGAGGTTTGACGTACAAGCCGGTCTTCGTCCTGCAAGCCATTGACGATGATTGGTGTATGGGCGGGATCGTTTGTCCAACGAGATAAAATGTCGATACTGCTACGCCTGACACTTGCATCAGGGTGCGCCGCAAGTAATGCGACTTGCTCTGACATACCAACACGCGTGTCATCGTCAACCGTTCCAGGTACGGCGAGCGCGGTCAAGGTATCCACCAGGACGTCAGCTTCATACTCCGTTGCCAGCAGACCTGACACCAGGGCTTGCGCCTCACTGTTTCCGGGTTGAATGTATTTAAGTAATCCCAGACCAACTTTCCGAGAGGCAGGGTCACCCGAGAAAATCAGTTCACTGGCCAGCGCCGTCACCTCAGGCGCATCCACATCGCCCAGTAACTGCGCGAGTCGACGCAGCCGCGCAGTATCGGTTTCGAGGCGGAATTCATTAATTACTGCTTGTAAAAAATCAGGATCAGCATTTAAACGTTCAGCAAGGATCTTGAAGTCCACATCACTGATACCACTGCGCCCAAGATTATAAACATCAACCTCTGGCCACACCGTCGCCTCAGTTGAGGTAACGTTACTCGCAACAACCGTGTTTTGTTGCGAGTCAGTGTGTGTCGAGCTCGCCGCATTGCCTTGTAAGGTATTGCCAGCATCAGCGACACTCTCTTTGGTGGAGAATGGTGATGTTGTTGAGGAATTTTCGGTTGCGACAACTTCTCTGTTGTCCGCTTTTGCGTTGGTGGCATTCGAGCCTTCCTTATCAGAAGGGCTCGAGAGAAATCTTGCCCCGAGGATGATGGCCACACCTGCCAACAGGCAGGGTGCCAAGTACCACCATCCTCGACGCGTCATGCCTTAAAGCCTGCCGAACGGTAAAGCTGTTGAGAACTCAACCATTTCATCACTATTCGGTGGGTTACGAGCCAGCGTCCAGCCACCTTCGATAATGTCAATACCTTCCAAGCGCACTGACTGATAAAACAGTGGTGTGCCCGCACAACGCCCAGAGTCGAAGCCGTAAACATCTTGAGCAATACCATCAGCGCCAGCTGTACCCGGTTCGAGCAAGGTAATTGCATCAAGCAATGCACCCCAAGTCTGTGCACCAACAATACCGTCTGGCGTTAAACCGTTAGCGGATTGGAAATCCTGTGTCGCAGCTTCGGATAATGGGCCAAACTCACCGTCAGCAAACGCTGTGAAATCTGCACCATCACCAAACCCTGAGCAGAAAACAACACGTTGAATACCGGCCGCATACAGACTGTCAGCAAACTGTCCATTTGCAGAGGTCCGCTCTACTGTGCAGTTGTCATCCCAGTTCGCTGTCGAAGAATTACTGTCGGTTCCCATCTCACTTCCACAAGGAGTGGACGCTGATGGGTCAGTAAAACCATCGCCATCCGCATCACCGGGGACAAAATCATCGTCAAGACTATTGATAATGCCGTCGCCATCGACGTCATCGTCATTAATATTGAGGATGCCGTCGCCATCCAGATCGGCTGGATCGAAGTCGATGTCTTCTGCGTTGGGAATACCATCGCCATCGACATCGTTCGGATCGAAGATCGGTGGATCGAGGTCTAAATCTAAATCGCCATCGCTGTCACCACTACTGCCACCGCAACCGACCAACAGGCCGCTAAATGCGGCAATGATCAGGTACCGAGCAATGGGCTTGCCGGTTACTGCTACCACTCTCTTCATGCTTTCTCTCCACATGTGATTGTTAGTTACGTTTCCCGCGCGAGCGGTATGTATACAGACTTCAAGCGCCCTGATCCCAGTACCTCCACTCAGGAACCTGTAGACCCATTCTAGTGCAAGATTGGAATGAAATATAAGCCGCCTATTTTCCGCCGCTCATTGCCTTGACCTTTTCAAGCCCCGCCACCCAATCCTGGTTGGCACCGGCAGCGTGCAAAGCTTCATACCCGGCCCGCGTAAAGGTGCCTGGCGTTGCGATTTCGCCGAGCAATTTCTGTGACGACACATCCGGTCTGCTGCGCGCCACATCAACCGCACCTTGCACATGGCGCAGCACCATCTCGCGAGACAGTTCGGCGGACCAACCTTGTTTTACAAACCACTGCTCCAAGGTCTGGAACAGGCCAAACGTCCACGCATACGAACACGAAGCGATCATGCTGTCATCGAAAGCGGGCTCGGAATCGAACACGACGACAGGACAGTGCTCACCAAACAAGTGCGCTACTGTCGCGTTATCCGGAAACATCGGTATGAACGGGTCTCCGTGTTCGATAAAACTCGACGGCATGATGCGCACGACAGTCGCCGGCGCGGCAGCTTCTACCAGCTCCTGGATAAGGAGTCCGGATACCGCTGACATCAAAATCTGGTCAGCGGCAAGGTTCAGCTCGGCCAAGGCATCGAGTGCATCATCTGGACGCACAGACAACAGGATGACATCGGCATTGGCAACCACTGATGCATTGTCGGACATGACGCGACAACCAAATCGAGACGAGAGATCGGCAGCAACGTGCGCATTACGCGGAGACAGTAATATTTCGCCCTGATGGTCTGATTTCATCAGTGCAGCGATCGTATAGCTCGCTAGATGGCCGGTGCCGATAACGCCAAGGACTGGAGTGGCGTGTGTGTCCATGGGATTCATTAATTTTCGTCAGAACCTGGCAATAAACGACAACACTTGAATATAGCCGCTCAGGATTTCTCGTGGTGCCTGTTCCAACGAGTCTAAATCATCGGGATTGCGACACGTGCCCGGTACCCTCAAGCGTTACAGTTTATTTCATTCCACAGACAAAAAACCCCAACCACGAAGACTCATGATTGGGGTTTTTTTCGACTGGGATTACATGCCTACCCGACAGAATATAATCGACCCGGTAAGCATACCGTGTGTATCAAATCATTAAAGATCAAAGCGATCCAGATCCATCACACGGCTCCAGGCGGCAGCAAAATCATTGGCAAATTTTTGCTTGGCGTCAGATGCGGCATAAACCTCTGACAAGGCGCGAAGCTCGGAGTTGGAGCCAAACACCAGATCAACCGCTGTACCGGTCCACTTGACGGTGCCTGACTTGCGATCCTGCCCTTCGTAAAGGTTTTCACCAGTCTTGTTCCACACAATCCCCATGTCCAGAAGATTGACAAAGAAATCGTTGGACAAGGCACCCGGCGTTGACGTAAAGACACCATGCGATGAACCACCTTGATTTGCGCCGATAACGCGCATACCGCCAAGCAACACAGTCATTTCAGGTGCTGTCAACGTCATAAGGTTTGCACGATCTACCAACATGGCTTCTGCGGGACCAGTCACACCATCACGAACATAGTTGCGGAAGCCATCGGCATAAGGCTCAAGATGCCCGAAGGATTCAACATCAGTGTTTTCCTGTGTGGCATCAACGCGACCGGGAGTAAAAGGTACTGATACTGCACATCCACCTTTCTTTGCTGCTTCCTCGACACCAGCGCAACCAGCGAGCACGATAACGTCAGCGAGTGATACTGGCTTGGCAAAATCTGATCGAACTTTCTCAAGTGTCGCGATGACCTTGGCAAGCTCACTCGGATCATTGACCGCCCAATCTTTTTGCGGTGCCAGTTGCACACGTGCACCGTTAGCACCACCACGCATGTCAGAACCACGGAATGTCGAGGCCGATGCCCATGCAGTGTTGACCAACTGAGACACGCTTAAACCGGAAGCAAGAATGGCAGCTTTCAAGTCTGCGATTTCTTTTTGCCCTAGCGGTGCATGCTCAGCAGCTGGTAAAGGGTCTTGCCAAATCAGTTCTTCACTCGGTACTTCAGAGCCGAGATAACGACTGATTGGCCCCATGTCACGATGCGTAAGTTTGAACCAGGCCCGTGCAAAGGCGTCAGCAAACTCTTCCGGATTCTCATGAAAACGCTTTGAAATGGGCGCATAGATTGGATCTTCACGCAGTGCCAGATCCGATGTAAACATCACGGGGGGGTGACGCTTTTCCGGATCATGAGCATCCGGCACGAGATCAAGTGCTGATTTATCAGTTGGGGTCCATTGAATAGCGCCAGCCGGACTTTTAGTTTGCTGCCATTCATAACCAAACAGATTATCAAAATACGAATTGTCCCAGGCAATCGGGTTCGTTGACCAGGCACCCTCAAGACCGCTACTGATAGTGTCACCACCAGCACCGCTGCCGTACGTGTTCTTCCATCCACAACCTTGCTCTTCAAGGCTGGCACCTTCTGGTTCCGGCCCAACATATTTCCCAGGATCGGCGGCGCCGTGACCTTTACCGAAGGTATGGCCACCAGCGATCAGTGCAACTGTTTCTTCGTCGTTCATCGCCATACGACCAAAGGTCTCGCGAATGTCTTTGGCTGATGCCAATGGATCAGGGTTGCCATTGGGACCTTCAGGATTAACGTAAATGAGACCCATTTGCACAGCACCCAAGGGATTGGCCAGCTCACGATCACCACTGTAACGCTCATCACCCAGCCATTCGTTTTCCGGACCCCAATAGATATCTTCTTCTGCTTCCCAGATATCTTCTCGTCCACCAGCGAAACCAAATGTCTTGAAACCCATGGATTCAAGCGCAACGTTACCCGTCAGGATCAACAGATCTGCCCATGAAATACTGGAACCGTATTTTTGCTTGATGGGCCAAAGAAGCAGACGCGCCTTATCAAGGTTGACATTATCCGGCCAGCTGTTTAGCGGCGCAAAGCGTTGCGAACCCGAACCTGCACCACCGCGACCATCAAACTGACGATAGGTACCGGCGCTGTGCCAGGCCATCCGGATAAAGAATGGACCGTAGTGGCCATAGTCAGCAGGCCAGAAGTCTTGTGAATCGGTCATCAGGTCATTCAGATCTTTTTTCAAAGCTTCAAGGTCCAGCTTTTTGAATGCCTCTGCGTAGTTGAAGTCATCATCCATCGGATCAGACAATGCAGAATGCTGATGCAAGATCTTTACATTTAACTTGTTCGGCCACCAGAGCTGATTCGTTGACCCCGCAGACGATGCGGTACCGCCCATCATTGGGCACTTGGAGGCATTATTTCTTTCATTCGTGGTCATTACACTAATCCCCTGTACATAATAAAGTTGATGTTATATCGGTATTTATTTTTGGCAATTCGGGCAAGTGCCCCAATAAGTGACTTCAGCCTCGTCGATAACATACCCATGATCGTCATCCGCTTCCAAGCAAGGCGCTTTGCCAATCGCACAATCAATATCAACCAGTGCTGCACACTCACGACAAATCAGATGATGATGATTGTCGATCCGAACCTCATAGCGAGCCGCAGATCCTGCCGGTTGAATACGACGAATCAGACCATGCTCTGACATCACATTCAGTGCGTCATACACGGCCTGACGGGAAATGGCCCCGATCTCCAGACGCACCATTTCCGACAGTTCGTCAGCCATCGCGTGTGGTGTTTTCTTTACCGCCTGATAGACGGCAAGACGCTGTGCCGTCACCTGAAGCCCTGCATTTCGCAAAGCGCCTGAGACGTCGACCGAAGCTGGAGATTTTGATGCTGGAGCCATCTAGAGAGAATAATCATGCAAACTCTGGATCTTGTCAAGTATTTGAACGTAACTAAATTGCAATTCGCTCATGTCGAACAAATAACGGCATTTTGTAAAAAAATGCCCCAATTGACCGGGATGGACGCATCGGCGAGCTACAGAGCTTGCGGCTTACACACCGCACTAGCTCCACCACCTCCACCGCGCAGCAACAACTGGCTCAATCCTATCCGGACCGGAGCTGACAACTCGGCCCGTCACGGCCGACTAGCGAAGTTTGCACTTAGCGCCTTTCATCAAAGAATTGCGACAGTTGCTACCCTAGCCAGCAATCAGGTTTGACGCTGTCTGAGCACATCGCGATGTGTACTTTCAGAAATATCACTGAGATACTGTGCGGCACGTATCGATCAAACGCAATACTATCTAACCAACTATTTCGAAAGCTCCATGAAACTCTACGGTGATGGCCTATCCGGCAACTGCTACAAGATCAAGCTACTGATGTCATTGCTCGACATTCCACATGAATGGGTGCATGTCGATATCACAAAGGCCGAAACCCACACGCCGGAATTCACAGCTCTTAATGCTAATGCGAAGATCCCGGTATTGGTCCTTGACGATGGAAACACGCTCAACGAATCCAATGCGATTTTGAATTACCTCGCCAGAGATTCGGCCTACATCCCATGCGACCCGCTCGATCATGCACGTATGTTGAGCTGGCAGTTCTTCGAACAGTACAGTCATGAACCGTTTATCGCTGTCGCCCGATTTATCAATATTTATCTTGGTATGCCTGCTGATAAAGCCGATGAGTTTGCCTCGAAGCAAAAAGGTGGAAACAAGGCCTTGCAAGTCATGGAAGGTACGCTCATCACACGGCCTTTTCTCGTGGGTAATTCACTATCCCTGGCCGATATCAGTTTGTATGCGTACACGCATGTTGCAGAGGAAGGAGGGTTCCATCTTGCAAAGTATCCCTCCGTGCAGGCCTGGCTAACACGAATCAGTGAGCACCCTGGTTTTGTGCCAATGCAAGAGACTGCGTGATCTCGAACGGCTAATAATTCGAAGTACGTCAGCGTCGGTAAAGCTGATGCCAGATAAACTCCTGCGACAAACTTCAGCCTTCACCAGCGCACAGAGAGAGCGTAACTTCAGTATTGTCGCGCTGCGAATACCTTGTCAAGCTCACGCATCTAACCATTTATGTGCGACATCGTTGATCGTTACCACAGCAGAATTCTTCAGTTTGCGCTCGAGGGATATGGCGTAATAATTTTCGGTGACGCCCGCTGCCACACCTATCAGACTTGCGTTGTACATATGCTCTATTTCTTCAGCTATGGCAGACGGAGCCGGGAAGATGCCAACACCTGCTTCACCAAATACTTTTAACAAGGCTCCATCATCAAATTCAGCCACCACTCGCGGGACGATACCAACATTCTCAAGCCAGGCATCAAGCTCTCGCCGGATGATATTGTGCTGGCGAGGCAACAGAAACGGTGCATCGGTTAACGACTCGGGAAACCGTTTAGTGTATTTCCGCGCTTGCTTTTTTTGTACAAACCACCCCATTTCGCTCCTACCGAGTGAATGATTGTATGCCTTCACCCCCAGACCAGAGGGTAGTGGTTTATTTGATAACACCATGTCTATTCTGTGCAAGGCAAGTTCAGCCAACAATGATTCAAGGCTGCCTTCCTGGCAAACTAGACGTACTGGAGAGCCCTGTGACAACACGGGCTCAAGTACCCGAAAGGCGATCAACTTGGGTATCAAATCCACAACACCGATATTGACCAGTATTGAAGAATCCGGCTGCTTCTCATTAACCTGTTGCGCAAGCTCTGCACCGATCGAAAATATTTCATCAGCATAATGCTTGACCAATTGACCAGTATCCGACAGCTCAAGCCCGCGCCCAACACGATGAAACAAAGGCTCCCCAACCGCTTGCTCCAGTAGTTTGATCTGCCCGCTGATGGTTTGCGGAGTCAGATTGAGCTGCTTCGATGCCAGCGCAATACTTCCCTCTCTGGCAACCGTCCAGAAATAAAGCAAATGATTGTAATTAAGGTGGCGCACATATCCCCTCTTAAACCCAGACTACTTGCCATGCTACTTGCCGAACCAAGTGCCGTACTTAGTGCCTTACTAGGTGCCGTACTGATGAACTACGTGCCGTACTTGCCTGCCGAGCCGCCCATGATTCAACACAAACAATATGAGTCACTCTAATCAACCCATCAACAGCACGACAACATAGACAAAGTAGCTTACAAGCAAGGCAATACCGGACAAGCGATTGTAATAACCTGGCTTTGTTCCCACGATGAAAATGAACAGCGACAAGCCTGCGAAAAAGCCGATGGTCAGAAAATCAATCTCGATGTGATGCAGTGGCGCTACCAATGCACTCAAACCCAGTACCATGCCGATGTTCAGGATATTTGATCCAACAACGTTGCCAACGGCAAGACTCGCTTCTCTTCTTATGACAGCCACAACCGTTGCCGCGATCTCAGGCAAACTGGTACCGAGGGCGGTGACGGTCAGCGCAACGACGGTCTCTGACAACCCAAATATCTCAGCGAAGCCAAGGCCTCCCCATATCAAGGATTCAGCGCCGACAACCAACGCTACAATGCCACCGACTGTCAACAACGCCGTTTTGGACTTGCTGTGTAAAACACCCTCGCCTGATTCCTTGGCGACAGGAGGCGCCAACGCATTGGATCTGAAAGCGAACGCAAAGCTCAGTAGCATGCCCAACAACAGAATCACGCCCTCCGACCGAGCTATAGTGCCATCGTGCAATAGAACAACCGCAACCATCGTTAACAGCAGTGCTGCCAAGAGCTGTTGACGCAGTAATTTTTCCACAACCAGTATCGCCACAAGAGCCGCAATACCCAACACAACAGCACTGTTGATGATATTCGAACCGACAACATTACCCGCTGCCATGGCGCCGTGACCCTGTATTGCAGAGCCAAGGCTGACAAACAACTCTGGAGCACTCGTCCCCAGCGACACCAGTAACAATCCGGTGATCGCTTTCGGCATTTGAGTTCTTGTGCCGATATCAGTGACACCATCAAGTAACCAGTCACCGCCTTTGTACAAGAGCAGACAGCCCACAATCAATGCTAGATAAATCACGTTTCAGTTTTCGTCAACCAGTCGGGAACACAGCACAGCATGGCAACATCTTGAATATTCGGAAAGTCGTTTTTCTCACGGCGATACATCGGTATTTCCGAACTGAGAAACAGTATAATACGTCTTTACCGATTGAGGCCAGCACCGATAAGATTAAGGTCTCCAAACCAATTTACAACTGACGTGCCCAGAAACGCTCTCAAACGCTTTATAAAGCTCGAATCTGCCGCAGGCATTCTGCTTTTCGCCGCCGCAGCTCTGTCGATGCTCGTTGCCAACTCTCCGTTAGCGGATCTGATGACAGACGTGTTGAACACCCGCGCCTCGGTAATCATCGGCTCACTTGCTATCGATAAATCGGTATTGCTGTGGATCAACGACGGCTTGATGGCCGTGTTCTTTCTGCTCGTGGGCCTGGAACTCAAACGCGAGATCATGGAAGGTCAGCTTTCAAACAAAAGCCAGTTGATACTGCCATTGCTAGCCGCGACCGGCGGTTTTGTGATTCCTGCACTAGTATTTGTTCTATTCAATCAGGGCGACGCAGTCAATCTCCGCGGCTGGGCAATACCATCAGCGACAGACATCGCGTTTGCATTAGGCGTACTGTCACTATTTGGATCCCGTATCCCACTATCGGTAAAGGTGTTTCTGACCTCGCTCGCCATCATTGATGATCTTGCAGCTATTATTGTTATTGCTGTGTTCTACACCAGCGAGCTTTCCTTGGTTGCTTTGACAATCTCAGCTGTGGGGATCGCTGTGCTTGCTTGTATGAATGCTCTAAACGTTACCCGGATCGCCGCGTACATTCTGGTCGGAGTGATTATCTGGGTTGCGGTGCTGAAAAGTGGCATACATGCCACTCTGGCAGGAGTCGTCGTCGCATTCTTTATCCCGATCACAACGTCACCCAAACAGCTCAAACTCATCGAGTCAGGTGAGTCCAATCGACCTCGTTCTCCGCTACGCTCACTAGAACACAGCCTGCACACCTGGGTGGCTTACGCTATTCTGCCGCTGTTTGCATTTGCCAACGCAGGAGTTTCGCTCAAGGGCCTGGATCTGGCAAGCCTGCTTAACCCGTTGACTCTTGGTATCGCAGTCGGTCTTTTCGTCGGCAAACAACTGGGCGTGTTTATTCCGATATGGGTGGGTCTTCGAGCTCGATGGTTCGATATGCCCAAAGGGGCAAACTTGATGATGCTTTATGGCACGGCCGTAACAACCGGCATTGGCTTCACAATGAGCTTTTTTATCGGGTCACTGGCTTATAAGGATCTTGGGCCTGGATTCTCCAATTCAATGAAACTGGGTGTGCTCAGTGGCTCAATGCTGTCCTTGTTTGTTGCATTGATCATTCTTTGGATTAGCACGAGGGATCACGGCCAATCCAATCGAGGCGCTCCGATCAGTCCGGATTATGATCAGATGAGCGCAGACAATCCCGATAAACTCGAAAAATAACCAACCAACTCAATTCAACCGTACGAAATGTGAATGAAGGAAAATTCATGATCTATCGGGAAGAGATTTGTGACGCGACAATTCATCGACACGTTTTTTTACATGTTTGAAAAAAAACAGTCAAATGATTGCGACGTGACCAGACATCAGTTACCACTGGAAAATAGCTTTAAACCGCTAAAAACAAGTAGTTTTACGTCAAATAGCCCGGTAGATATTGTGCAGTTACCGCCATTTGAATAGCTCGTAAGACGTGGTTAAACGACCGTCAAATCGGGCAGTGACAATAGTTCGCCGCCCAATAACGTTTGTAATCACCCCTGATAAGCGCGTAGCATTGCTACCGATAGCCACGGCGATCACTTGTGGGCATTGGCATGAGGCCACAATTACTAAGTAATTCTTGCTCGCTATCGGTTAACTAGCTATTCGAGCTACGGCCAGTCAGCAGCAATCATCTTTTAAATTACGCGGAGACATTCGATGTCATTCAATATTATCGATTTAGTAAAGGATCAAATCAGTGATCAGATGATGGGCCAGATAGGCGGCCTTATAGGTGGGGATAATGCACAGACAAGTAACGCTTTGGGCGGTGCTCTTCCGGGACTGTTAAGCGGTCTGACTAAATCTGCTGGAACAGCAGGTGGTGCGGGTGCTCTTTTCAACGCCGTACAGAAACAGGATGACGGCCTACTCGGAAATATGGGCGCTCTGCTCGGTAGCAACGATTCCGCCAACGTCATCAATCAGGGCACATCAATGCTCGGATCCCTGCTGGGCAACGGCGCACTGGGCAAGCTCGCTGGTGTATTGGCAGGCTTTTCCGGCTTGAATTCAAAAGGCAGTAGCTCCCTGATGGGTATTCTCGCGCCGATCATCATCGGCGTGATCAAGAAGAAAGTCTTCGACGGTGGCTTGAACGCCGGTGGTCTGGCAAGCCTGCTTGGTGATCAACAAAGCAACATTGCCGCTGCCATGCCACAGGGGTTTTCCAGTCAGCTCGAGTCTTCTGGTTTTCTCGACAGCATTGCCGCTGAGCCGATGGCAGCGGTTTCTGCACCTGAAGTCAAAATACCTGATGTCAAAGCGCCCAATATCGACATGCCAGATGTGTCGGCGCCGTCCGGTGGCGGCTTCATGAAATGGTTGCTACCACTGGCCGCTGTCGTGGTTCTCGGCTGGCTTGGTATGAAGTACTTTGGTGGTCAGGGTAGTGATGCGCTCGATGCAGCGAAAGGCGCAGCTGACACGGCCTCCAGCACCGCAACTAACGCAGCGGAATCTGCGACCAATGCAGCCGGTGACGCCGTTGAATCTGTCGCCGGTGCGGCGGGTGGCCTCTCGGCTGAAGCTTTGGAAAAAGCCAAGGCCGCTATGCCAGCGGGTGTCAATTTCGATGAGATTTCCGGCAATCTCAATGATGTTTTCGGGTCGACGACTGAAACCCTGTCAGGCATAACTGATGCGGAGTCAGCAACTGCGGCTATCCCTGCGCTGGAAGACGTCTCTGGAAAATTGGGTGGCCTGAATGACGTCATGACACGCCTTCCAGATGCAGCCAAAGGTCCACTTCAGTCCATCGTGTCGGGCGGCCTTGGTAGTCTTCAGCCTGTAATTGACAAGGTTATGGGTCTGCCGGGTATCGGGCCTATCCTCGAGCCTGTTGTAGGTCCGATGGTTGAAATGCTCAGTGGTATGGCCGGCTAATCACCTTGACAGTGTGATGGTAAGGTTTGGGTTCAATCAACCTGGGCTATTCAAACACCATCCAATGATTTCATCGCGGCTCTTAATGAGCCGCGATGTGTTTCCAGCCTGGCTCTGGCAGAAGATTCCGTTTCTCCTAAAGCCAGTAAAGCCGCCAGCTTTACCCATCCATTAGCAGCCTCGACTGCACGTCTTGCATCGTCATCAGCGAGATCCGGCAGTACGCCTTGCAGTAATCGTATACGGCGCTTTTCCAGCTTGTTGTTTACCGCAGCCATGTCGATCATCAGATTGCCGTAGGTTCGGTTCAGCCTGATCATCAACGTCGTACTGAACAGGTTGAGTGCAATTTTCTGAGCGGTACCTGCGGCCATCCTTGTTGAACCGGCAAGCACTTCGGCGCCACTGTCGAGATGTACCGGGTGCTCCGATATTTTCAGCAGCGTCGAATCCTGGTTATTGGCAATACCTATTGCCACGGCCCCTTGGCTTTTGGCGCATCGCAGCCATTCACATGTCCAGCGTGATTCACCACTAGCGGCGATAGCAAGTACGACATCGTCCGCTGTCAACTGGGCGGCAGCTACCTCCTCATTTGCCGCATCAGCATCATCTTCAACCCCTTCAACACTTTGAATGAGTGCAGCATCGCCACCCGCCATGCTTAGCAATAATCTGTCATGTGGCCAGCCAAAGGTTGGCCACATCTCAGCACCATCCTGTACCGCGAGTCGACCTGAAGCACCGGCTCCAGCGAGTATCAATCGACCTTGCGGAGAATTGGTCAACCGCTCGGCAGATGCGGCGACAGCCCGGTCAATATCAGCAATTGCGGCTGACACTGCGCTGACAGCATTGGCCTGACTATCCAGCAACGTCTGCAATATCGTGTTGTTGTCGTGTAGATCAAGATCAATCTGCGAACGATCGATGTATTCTGTTTTTTGAGTCATGACAATTTCTGAACATGACATCGGGGGATAGCCATGAATCGATATCCAATATAAGACTTCAGCTATGAGAGACCTTGATCTGTCCAGACGGCCAACTCATTTCCATGCGGATCATTGAACTGAAAACGTCGCCCACCCGGGAACGAGAAAATCGGTTTGACGATGGTGCCACCTGCAGCGACCACGGCATCCTGCACAGCTTCCAGATCAGCAGCATAAAAGATGACAAGTGCGGCACCACTATCGGCGTTAGATGCCGCCGATGACTGATAAAAACCGCCATCCAGATTGCCATCCTTGAAAGCATGGTATTCGGGACCATAGCTTTCAAAGCGCCAGTCAAATACCGCACTGTAAAATGCTTCAACGGCTGTAAAATCCGCAGCGGGTAGCTCAACATAATCGATGGACAGATTCTTCGGCACGGTAATTCTCCTATTCCTTTCCAGGGTGATGGCAGGCGACGCGATGTAAATCACCTTCGAGTATTGGCAATTCACTTCGACATTGATCAGTTACTCGCCAACAACGGGGATTAAATGCACAACCCTTTGGCGGTTTCAATGGCGAGGGCAATTCTCCTCGCAAACGAATTCGACTCGTCGCTCGAGTCGGGTCAGCTACTGGAGTCGCAGACAGCAGAGCTTGTGTGTACGGATGTCTCGGTTCGTTAAAGATCGCATCACGAGAACCCGCTTCGACCACACGGCCAAGATACATGACCATGATGTCGTCAGCCATATGCTTGACGACAGATAAATCATGAGAAATAAAGAGATAGGCCAATCCTAGCTCGTCCTGCAGATCAACAAGCAAGTTGAGTATCTGTGATTGAATTGACAAATCCAGCGCCGAGACAGGCTCATCGAGTACTAGTACCCGCGGCTTGAGCATCAAGGCGCGAGCAACCGCGATACGTTGCCTCTGGCCACCCGAAAACATATGTGGGTAACGATCATAGTGTTCCGGTCGAAGACCGGTTAGTTCGAGCATTTCCCGGCTACGCGCTTGTCGCTCCTTCGGCGAAAATTCCGGGCGATTGATAAGCAAGGGCTCTTCCAGAATCCGGCCAATTGTCTGACGAGGATTAAGCGAACCAAAAGGATCCTGAAATACAATCTGGATCGAAGCGCGCAACGTCGCCCGCGTTGCATCATCAATGTCCGATGTTGCTTCGATATGCTGCCCATTCAGAAACAGTTCACCCGTCGAAGGTGCTTCAATCATTGTTACCACTCTGGCAAGTGTGGACTTTCCGCAACCCGACTCGCCAACAACAGCCAAGGTTTGACCCGCATCCAGTGTAAAGGATGCGTCACTCAAAGCCTCGACTGTCAACGGCGAACGAAACGGGCCGTTCGGCACATCATAGTGCCTGGAAAGATTCTTCCCCTCGACGAGTGCATGATTCTCATTCGCTGACGGCGCAAACAGTTGACTGTCTAAAGGCCCAACGTCATCGTTCTTAACACTCATCGGAAGGTCGCCTTTTGTGGCACACCATTGACAAGAGGTGTATGACATCGTGCAGATCCAAACTCGCTACTTGCACTTGAGGGCACTTCACCATGACATCGGTCAATAGCATACTGGCAGCGCGGAGAAAACAAACAGCCCGAAGGGCGGTCGAATTGTCCCGGCACCACACCAGGAATACTCGGAAGCTTGCGCGATTCTGCGCGCTCCGGCAATGCTGCCAACAATGCGTCTGTATAGGGATGATGCGGACTGGCAAAAAGCGATTGAACATTTTGTTCTTCAACTTTCTGACCCGCATACTGAACGCTGACACGTTGCGCGGTTTCAGCAACAACCCCCATGTCATGTGTGATCAGAACCAGTGCCATGCCAGTATCTTTCTGCAGATCCAGTAACAACTCGAGAATCTGCGCTTGAATGGTGACATCCAGCGCAGTCGTTGGCTCATCTGCAATCAACAACTTCGGCTTACAGGCAATCGCCATCGCAATCATCACTCTTTGACACATACCGCCCGAGAGTTGATGAGGAAACGCACGCAACCGGCGTTCTGGTTCCGGCATTCCGACCTGTTCCAGTAACTCGATAGCTCGACGATGCCTGTCACGCCGAGACAATGCCAAGTGTGACTTGAGTGCCTCTTTCAGCTGGAAACCAATGGTAAAACAAGGATTAAGACTGGACATCGGTTCCTGAAATATCATGGCGATATCTCGGCCAATGATTTCACGGCGAACTTTTGGATCCGCTTGTACCAAGTCAACGCCGTTAAATGCCATCTTTGTGGCGCTTATATCAGCGGTCCAGGGCAACAGCCCCATGATCGCCAGCATGGAAACCGATTTACCACTGCCTGATTCACCGACAATCGCCAATACATCTCCCTCATCAACCTGGATATCGACACCGTCAACAGCCCGAAACTTGCCAGAGGCCGTGCGGAAATCCACATCGAGTTGTGCAACATCAAGAAGTGCCACGTCAGCTCCGCTTGAGTTTGGGATCAAGGGCGTCACGCAAACCATCACCCATAAGATTAATCGCAACCACATTGATCAAAATGGCTAGCCCCGGAAAAGTCACTACCCACCAAGCGCGCAAGACAAACTCGCGAGAGTCTGCGAGCATGGTGCCCCACTCTGGCGTTGGTGGTTGTGCACCGAGACCCAGGAAACCCAGCGCTGCAGCATCGAGAATCGCTGTTGAAAAAGACAATGCTGCTTGAACGATAATCGGCGCGAGACAGTTAGGTAAAACGGTAACAAACATCAATCGCCATTTGCTTGCCCCAACAACTCTGGCCGAGGTTACATAATCTTTTGGCAACTCTGACATGACTGCGGCGCGGGTCAGCCTGACATAGTGTGGTTGCAAAACTATAGCGATTGCGATCATCGCATTAACTAGCGACGGACCCAAAATCGCCACCATGACCAAAGCCAGCAACAGACTTGGAAAAGCAAGCAAAATATCCATCAGGCGCATGATCAATGTGTCTACCCAGCCTCGCGCGAAACCTGCCAGCAGACCGATAAACACACCGCTACCCGCTGCTAGTACAACGACAATCACACCAATGAAAAAGGAATAGCGAGCACCGTAAATCAGGCGTGACAGTAAATCACGACCAAGCGCATCGGTGCCAAGTATGAACTGCCAAGTGCCGCCTTCCTGCCATACCGGCGGTTGCAGCAGTGCGCTGCGATATTGATCAGTCGCCGAATGTGGCGCAATCAGATCAGCGAGCAGTGCAATGAGAATAAAAGTCAGAAAAACAAAAAGGCCTACTACGGCACCGCGATTTTCTGAAAAATAGCTCCAGAATTCAACAAAGCGACCGGGTCTGGCGATAGTTGTTACCTCGCCCACTTCAACGCCGCTACTCATCGCTTGCGTATTTTCGGGTTGACCAGGCCATACAACACATCAACAACAAGGTTGACGATCATGACAATCAAGGCAATCATCAACAGTCCACCCTGAACACTGGTGTAGTCACGTGCACCTATCGCTTCGACCATCCACTTGCCGATTCCCGGCCAGGAAAAAATCGTCTCTGTCAGAATCGCCCCGGCGAGCAACGTGCCTACCGACAAACCAATAACTGTAATCACAGGGATCATTGCATTGCGTAATGCATGTAAGCCGTTGACACGCATTGGACTCAAACCCTTGGCACGCGCAGTACGCACATAGTCCTCGCTCAAAACCTCAAGCATGGCCGAGCGTGTCTGTCTTGCTATGACTGCAAGCGGGATCGTACCCAGCACAACGGTTGGTAAGATCAAATGTTGCACCGCAGACGCAAAGGCACCCGCCTGCCCCGAACGTAAACTGTCGATCAACATAAAGCCGGTACCGTTCGGAAAGAAATAAATCAATGAGATTCTGCCAGAAACAGGTGTCCACCCAAGCATTCCGGAAAACAGAATGATCAAAAGCAGAGCCCACCAGAATATCGGCATCGAGTAACCAACAAGGGCAGTGGACATCAATACCTGATCAGGCCACTTACCTCGCTTGACCGCGGCGATGATGCCGGCAGGAATGCCCAGAACGACAGCGAACACAATGGCACAAAGCGACAGTTCCAGTGTTGCGGGGAAAAGTGTAAAGAATTCATCCCATACTGGTCGTTTGGTTTTAAACGACACACCGAGATCCCCTTGCAGAATGCCTGTCAGATAGCTCCAATATTGCTGCCACAAAGGTTGATCGAAACCAAACTGCGACATCAGCTTGGCGTAGCGCTCATCGGTCATGCCCCGTTCGCCTGCCATCAGCATGATCGGGTCACCTGGCAAGAGTCGTATAAACAAAAACGATACTATCGATACGCCAATAAATGTCGGGATAAAGGTGCCGAGCCGTCGTAGCAGAAAACCTAGCATGCGAAAATCAAACTCATGCGCGATGCCGACCGACTATGGTTAATGTCTTGTCAAAAGACGTCAGAATCTCGCACCCTGAATCCGTGATCAAAACGTCATCTTCAATTCGCACACCCATATCATCCAGATCATAGAGACCCGGTTCGACCGTAAAAACCATACCAGCCTCCAAGGTCTCGTTATTACCGCGCATGATGTAAGGATCTTCGTGAATATCACGACCCAGACCGTGACCGGTCTTGTGGCGAATACGATCCGCAAAGGCGGATTGCTCGAGAACCTGGGTGGTAGCATCATCTACATCATGCGCTGTTGCCCCTGCTCGGGATGCTGCAATGCCAGCAAGGTTCGCTTGCAGCACCGCATCGTAGATAACAGCGCACTCGTCAGAACAATGATCGACGAAAAACGTCCGAGTAATATCGGCACACAGGCCGCCATACCGAGCACCGAAATCGATCAGCAGCGTGTCCCCGGCCGTGATTGCATAATCGTCTCTGGCCGAGGCATGTGGTTTGGCCGAATTTATTCCTGCTGCCACAATCGGCGAGAATGATAATTCTTCCGCGCCGTTGGCAAATAATCGCTGGACAAGTATGTTTTCGATCGTTTTTTCAGTCATACCGATACGAACTTCGGTCAGTGTTTCATGCAGCGCAGCTTCAGAGATTCGAATCGCACTTTTCAGTGCCTCAATCTCAACCGGTGTTTTACGCAAGCGTAGAGACGCAATTGCACGTTGTTGATCGCTGATAAACAGCTTCGGATTTGCGGCTCGCAGCGCTTGATCGACGAAGACACGCATCACCTGCCCTTCAACGCCGATCGATTGAATCGGCAATTTTTTAAACATCTCGTCAAAGGCGGATTGATAACCGGTTTGATCGCGCCAGTCGAAGACGACACCTTCAAAGCCAATTTGTGAAAACGATCCAAGTTCAAGATTTGGAACAACCGCAAGCGGTTCGCCTTCGACCGGGATGACAATAACGAGCGGGCGCTCGTTCTGGTGAAAATCCTTGGTAAAAAGACGCGTGAAGTTGGCACCGGGCACCAGTGCTATGGCGTCGAGAGATTGTTGTTTCGCAATCGCACGAAAATCACTGTAGCGATCAGCCATGGATCAATGAACCTGAATAGCGCGTTATGACTGCCTAGGATACCAAAGCATCGCGACCTTGATAGATAGCTACCCCATCAAGGTCGTATGCATGGACTTTCGTCGCCGATTTCTTCGCCGACTTCTTTATCACAGTTCTTCAACAATTACGGACAGAAGACTGACAGCAAACAAACGCTTGCGGCAAGTCGGCCGCTGTCGGTCATGGCCTGTCAACAATTACTTGGCGACTGACACACCATAAAAAATATGGCCGCCGAATGGATCAATCTTGAAATCCTGAACCTCTTTGCGAATCGGTTTGTAGACCACAGAATGTGCAATGGTTGCCCAAGGTGCCTCCTCTTTGAAAATGGTCTGCGCCTGCTTGTAGAGATCACTACGCTCAGCTTGGTCGGATACAACCTTGGCCTGTTGAATCAGATCGTCAAATGGCTTGTGACACCACATCGCCCGGTTGCCATTGCCTACCGCATCACAGCCAAGCAGTACGGCGAGGAAGTTGTCAGGATCACCGTTATCTCCGGTCCATCCCAAAAGAACGGCGCCTTTACGATCCTTTTCGCGTGAGAGCTTTAGATACTCACCCCACTCATAAGACACGATTTCAACCTCGACACCCACCTTGGCAAAGTCTTCCTGCATGACTTCCGCCATACGCCGTGCATTCGGATTATAGGGGCGCTGTACCGGCATGGCCCATATCTCCATTTTCAGATCTGTTACGCCTTCGGCAGCCAGCATCGCCTTGGCAGCTTCCGGGTCGTAAGGGTCGTCAACGGTGTCTTCGTTATATGACCAGATAGTCGGTGGAATCGGGTTCTTTGCCGCTGTACCTGAACCTTGAAATACCGCATCGAGAATTGCCTGCTTGTTGATTGCCATGTTCAAGGCCTTGCGTACCTTGACATTATCAAACGGTGCAATCGTTGTGTTGTAGGCGAGGTAGCCGACGTTCAGACCTTCTTGCTCCATGAGATTAATGTCGCTTTCCGCTCGCATGGCATCCAGATCCGCTGGATTCGGATACGGCATCACGTGACATTCTCCAGCTTTCATTTTCTGATAACGCACAGACGCATCAGGTGTGATGGCAAACACCAAATTACTGATAGCTGCTGGGCCTGCCCAATAGCCTTCATGGGCTTGATAACGAATCACAGCATCCTTCTGGTAGGCAACAAACTTGAATGGACCCGTGCCGATGGGCTGCTGATTGACCATCTCGGGTGTGCCGGCTTCAAGCATTGCCATTGAATATTCCTCAGAAACAATGGATGCAAAATCCATGGCGAGGTTCGCGATCATGGGTGCTTCAGGACGGTTCAGGTTAAATCGAACGGTCAGATCGTCCACTGCCTCGATCGATGCGATGAGATCCGGCATGGACATGCCACCAAAATATTCCCAGGTGCCACCAGATACTTGGTTGTAAGGATTATCCTGTAGCCGCTGACGATCGAACGAAAACACGACATCACTGGCATTCAAATCTCGAGTGGGCGTGAAGTAGTCCGTTGAATGAAACTTGACACCTGAACGCAGTTTGAAAGTGTATTGCAGACCATCGTCGGAAACTTCATAACTTTCCGCAAGTGCCGGGACTATCGTAGTTGTGCCACGTTCAAACTCCACAAGCTTGTTGTAGATTTGTCGTGATGAGGCGTCAAATGTAGTGCCCGCCGTAAATAAAGCGGGGTCAAACCCTTCCGGTGATCCTTCCGAACAATACACGAGAGTATTAGCGCTTGCGGCCGTGCCGACGCCAAGGCCTGCCAAGGCAAGACCCAGCAATGCGACTTTTTTTATAGTCATTGTTGTTATAACCTCCGAAAATGGGATCGATGGCACAATTAAATTCGTGCTAGACATTACTCAAGCCAAAAGCAAGAGCGCAAACCAGTGTACCGCAGAACACCGAATTGTCACATCTGGTTTACGATTGCTGCAGCTGGGTGCCTCTAAACGGTAAAATAGCTGGATTATCCTCAACTTACAGCGGTTTCGGGCCACTGGAATCAACCAAAGGATGACCAAACAACATGTCTGATGCAATTGAGCTTCTAAGGAAAGTAGACCTGTTCAGCCACTTGACAGAAGATCAGCTCGGTTATTTGGCTGAACAGTGCCGCGAGCAGAGTTTTCGCAAGCACGCTGTTTTGATGACAGAAGGCGATGTCGGGGAAACCATGTACGTTATCCGAAGCGGGCTTGTCAAGGTTTACGTTAGCGACGACGATGGAAAGGAACTGGTGTTATATCAACAAGGCGCCGGCGCTGTTATCGGCGACATCGCCTTGCTTGACGATGAGCCTCGTTCAGCTTCGGTTAGCACTCTGGAAAAAACCACGACACTGATGTTTGGTAAATCGACTTTTCTGGACTGTTTACGCTCAAGCCCCGAGATGAGCATAAACATCATCCGATCTTTAACACACCGATTGAGACAAGCTACAGAGGGCAGTCGCAGCCTTGCTCTGGACAATGTCTACCGACGATTAGCTGACAAACTTCAGGAACTTGCCACGGAAATCGACAATGAAATGCCCATACTGCCAAAGAAATTTTCGCATCAGGAGTTAGGCAATATGATTGGCGCTTCTCGCGAAATGGTCGGCAAGGTTATGGCCGAGCTTGTCAAAGGTGAGTATATTGAAGTTCGAGACGGACGCATCGCGATTCAACGCAAGTTACCGCGTAACTGGTAGTGATATTACGGACTGCGTCACACCACCTTATTTGCGCCACGCTTAACGATAAGTTCGATTTTCAGCCCTGGCACCCAATCGCGTAAATCAGTCGTCCTCACTCGATTTTTTTTCTTTGCCTGGTGCAGGTTTTTTATCAGCGACCCCGCTCTTGGCTCCAGGGTGATCCTTGGGTGTCGTCGTCGAACTCTCGCCATAAAGCCTCTGCATACGCTGATAAGGCGGTTCGATATCATCGCGCGCTGGGCGATAAGCAGTGGTTGGTAGCCAGTCCCTGAATTCATCACCATACAGCTCCCAAACGGTGACAAACAAAGCTGCAATGATGGGCCCGATAACAAACCCCATAAAGCCAAACATAAGCAAACCGCCCAAGGTGCTGAAAAAAATCATCAGCTCGTGCATCTGTGTATCGTTACCGACAAGTCTTGGACGCAAAACATTATCGACTGTACCGACCACAATGGCACAAAAAAGTCCAACCAGCAGTGCCGCAAGATACTGGCCACCGACAATAAGATAGATTACCGCTGGCACCCAGATAATGGCGGTACCAACACCCGGGACAACCGACAACAGCATCATACAGATTGCCCAGAACAAGGCACTTGGAATACCCGCAAGCCACAGCGCAATGCCGGCCAATCCACCCTGAAGAAACCCAATCACTGCAGTACCTTTCAATGTCGCACGCGTGACCGAGGTAAAGCGGCTTAACAGTTTCTTTTCATCGTTGTCATTAAGCGGAAGATAATAAAGCAGGTAATACAACAGACGATCACCATCGACCAGGAAAAAAAACATCGTGTACAGAACGATCAAACTGGTCAGCATAGATTTGAATGTGCCCAAAGTAGCTGACTGAAAGATATCGAGTAACCAGCCGCTGAGAAAATTGGCTAACTCACCCAGTCGTGCCAATGCCAATTCACGATAGGGCTCGACAAGCGCATAGAACGGTAGACCTTCGAGCATTGCAGTGATTTGCCCTGGAGTTGCGAGTTGCTGGCGAATCCACGGCGTTGCCGAATTGGCAATATCTGAAGCCTGAGACACAAAGGCCGCAAAAACAAAACCGACCGGCACAACGACAAACAACAGAATAGTGAGAATGGTCAGTGCCGATGCCAGACTCCGCCTGCTGCCCACTCGTTTCAGAAAACGTCGGTACAGTGGAGTGAATATGGCGGCAAACAATGCCGCGATAAATACGGGTTGGATGAAGGGTCGAACCACGGCAAAGAACAGCCCCGATATCGCTATCAGTACCAATATCAACACGCACCTATTGACGAGCTTTTGATCCATGGTGTCTATCCGATCCTGATGCGCTGCTTGTTAACGTAGTCCAGATACCTGAAATTGCGATGGTCGCTAACCGGGCGTGCATCCATTGACGGTCAGGTACATCGAATATATCGACGTGGTACCGCAAATGAATAGTCGGTTGCGCTTGGCGCCGCCGAAAGTCACATTGGCAACCAACTCGGGGATTCGTAGTTTGCCAATCAGCTCCCCTTGGGGATTGTAACAATGCACACCATCTGCAGCGCTTGTCCATATTCGCCCCTCGGTATCACACCGAAAACCATCGAACACACCGGCCGTGCATTCGGCAAAAATCTCGCCACCTGCCAAGGAGTCGCCACTGTTACTGACGGCAAATTGCCGTATGTGTGTAGGCCCATCAACGATGCCCGAGTCCGCAATATAGAGGTTTTTCTCATCGGGTGAAAATGCCAGCCCATTGGGCATCACAAAATCATCAGCAACCACGGTGATGCGGCCAGCAGGATCAATGCGGTAGACCTGACAAGGCAGCTCAGGATCTGCCCGATCGCCTTCGTAGTCACTCTTGATGCCATAACTTGGATCGGTGAACCAGATGGAACCGTCACGCTTTACGACTAGATCATTCGGTGAATTGAATCGCTTGCCGTCATAACGATCGGCCAGTATCGATATTGACCCATCATAATTAGTGCGGGTGACGCGACGGGTCAGGTGCTCGCAGCTTATCAGTCGTCCTGTCGCGTCGACCGAGTTGCCATTGCTGTTGTTACTCGGGGCGCGAAACGTCGATACCTGCCCGTTGGTCTCATCCCAGCGCAACATCCGGTTGTTCGGAATGTCGCTCCAAAGCAAATAGCGCCCCGCCGCAAACCAGGCTGGACCTTCAGACCATCTGGCACCTGTCCACAGTCGCTCGATTCTCGCATGTCCCGGAAAACACGCAGCAAATTCATCTGCGACGATCTCGAAACTGCAGCCTTCCAACTCACCAAAAAAGCCCATTTGTCTGTTCAAGTCTCTACAAAGTCGTGTGTTAACATTAACATTCATGAACACCCAGCCGCAGATTGTTATTGTCATGGGGGTTGCCGGTTGTGGCAAGACCACGGTGGCAAAACATCTTGCCCATTGTCTGGATGCCGGTTTCTTTGATGGCGACGATCTTCACCCCAAGAGCAATATCGAAAAAATGTCGAGCGGTATTCCGCTCACAGATAAAGATCGATTCCCATGGCTTGAACGACTACGAGATCATGCCATCGAAAAAACGCGCGAGCATCAATCGTATATTATCGCTTGCTCGGCACTGAAGCGCCGCTATCGGGATGTCCTGAATCAGGCTGGCCGGGTTTTTTACGTCTATCTCGATGGTTCCAGAGAATTGATTCGATCTCGCATGCATCAACGTACCGGGCATTTCATGCCGGAGACACTTTTGCACAGTCAGTTCGAGGCGCTCGAGGACCCGAGACGCGAACCAAACGTTATCACGGTCGCTATCGACCCCTTACCCGATGTCATCGCAAAAAACGCTGTTGTAGCGCTCAACGAACTTGACACTTTTTTTTCATCTAAACGCCCGACTGGACAACTTATTTAAAGATGAGCAAGACACTATTACTGATGGGTCCCCTGCTATCAAACGTGATGGACAAACTGGAAAGCACCTACACGATTCATCGTTATTGGGAGGCGGACGACAGACAAGCATTGCTAAGCAAGATTAGCGATGACTGCGTCGGTGTCGTCACTGATGGTGGTTTGGGCGTGTCTTCAGATGTCCTTGAGGCTTTACCGAACCGGCAAATTGTCGCCGTGTTTGGCGTCGGTGTCGATGCAGTTGATCGAAATTACTGCAAAGAAAAAAATATACCGGTAACAAACACGCCCGATGTGTTGAGTGACGATGTTGCCGATCTTGCAGTCGCTTTGGCATTGGCCAGTTGCAGGCAGTTGGTCACGGGCGACCAATATTCTCGCGCTGGTCGCTGGCCGGCGGATGGAGCGATGCCACTGACCACTCGCATGACGGGAAAACGAGCGGGTATTTTTGGCCTTGGCAGTATTGGCCATGCACTGGCGAAACGCCTCGAAGGTTTCGACATGCAGATAAGCTATTGCAATCGCAATCCACGAGCGGACATCGCGTATGCCTACCAACCGTCATTGACAAAACTGGCACAAGAATGCGACTTCTTGTTTATTACCGCGTCAGCCTCTAGCGACGCCATCAAGGCGGTCAACAAAGAGGTACTGGATGCACTCGGTACCAACGGATTTTTCATCAATGTATCTCGCGGAAGTCTCGTTGACGAAGCCGTCCTGGTTGACTATCTCGTCAACAACCGTATCAAAGGCGCCGGACTTGATGTATTTGCCAATGAGCCGGCGATTCCTGAAGCGCTGTGGAGTTTGCCTAACGTTGTTCTGCAACCGCACCATGCCAGTGGCACCTGGGAGACACGTGAGGCCATGGGGCAATTGGTCCTGGACAATCTTGCCGCGCATTTTGCTGGCAACTCGCTTATCACACAAATAGGTTGAACCGATGAGTCAAGCTAACGACATCGCTGTAATAGGATTGGCCGTCATGGGTCAGAACCTGATACTGAACATGAACGATCATGGTTTTCGCGTTACCGCTTATAACAGGACCTATAGCAAGACAGAATCATTTCTTGCCGATCGTGCATCCAACACATTGATAAGCGGTGCGAAAACGCTGGAAGAGATGGTCGAATCCCTCGCCAAGCCACGCAAGATCATGCTGATGGTCAAAGCTGGGGGCGCGGTCGATGCGGTTATTGAAAGCCTTTTACCACTTATCGACAAGGGCGATGTGATCATCGATGGCGGCAACTCGAACTTCCCCGATACGGAGCGCCGTGCGGCAGCACTCAAAAAACAGGGCGTTTTATACGTTGGCAGTGGTGTATCAGGGGGCGAAGAAGGCGCACGTCACGGCCCGTCATTAATGCCTGGTGGACATCCAGATGCCTGGCCGTTGATCAAACCGATCTTTCAAGCCATTGCCGCAAAAACCGACAAGGGAGAACCTTGTTGTGACTGGGTAGGCGATGGCGGTGCTGGCCATTTTGTCAAGATGGTGCATAACGGCATTGAGTACGGCGACATGCAGTTGATCTGCGAGGCATACCATTTCATGTCAGCAGCCTTAGGTATGGACAATGCCGCCATGCAACAGACTTTTGCAAACTGGAATCGCGGCAAGCTCGACAGTTATCTGATCGAAATAACAGCAGACATTCTGGACTTCAAAACTCCTGATGGGAAAACGCATGTCGTCGATACGATTCTGGACAAGGCAGGACAAAAGGGCACCGGTAAATGGACCGGTATCAACGCGCTTGAGCTCGGTATTCCGTTGACACTCATTGGCGAGGCCGTATTTGCTCGAGCGCTATCGGCACTTAAGGACGAGCGGCTGCATGCGTCGGGCATTCTCGAAGGGCCCGATAGTGCGAACCTGACAACGGAGGCAGACAGCTGGGTAGATATATTGGGTCATGCGCTGTTTGCTGCGAAGATCGTGTCGTATACACAAGGCTATATGCTGATGCGCGCAGCCGCCAAGGAATATGGTTGGAATTTAGAATACGGCGCCATCGCTCAGATGTGGCGTGGCGGCTGCATCATTCGCTCGGCCTTTCTGGATGACATCAAGGCGGCTTTTGACAAGCAATCGGACCTTGCTAATTTGCTGATCGATGACTACTTCAGGGATCAAATTCACGAGTCGCAGGCACATTGGCGGAAACTGGTTGCCGCGGCTGTCACTGCCGGCATTCCTACACCAGCGATGAGCTCGGCTCTTGCCTTTTACGATGGTTACCGTACCGCTCGTCTACCCGCAAATCTACTCCAGGCGCAGCGCGACTATTTTGGCGCACATACCTATCAGAAGCTTGACGGTGATGGTAGTTGGCATCATACCGACTGGATCGGCAGTGGCGGCGCCGTGTCGAGCTCGAGTTACAATGCCTGAGAAAAGGCCAGCATTCGCTATGCTACAACGATAACCACACTATGGCTTTATCGAAGCAGCATGGCGAGTACGATTGGAAGATAAGCTAAAGATGCGACATGCGTGACAAGAATCAGACCTGAAACCTCACTACTGTCGCGACCATCTCGAACAGCCAACAAATAGTTGAAAACCGCGACTGGTACAACGGTCTCTATTATCAATACCCCGCGAGCAACACCATCAAGCTGAAACACCTCTGCGATACCAACCGCGATCAGCACGGCCAAAGCAGTTCGAATGCCCGACCATAAAAGATTCGACGGCAATTGAGATGCGCGCATACCAGCCAGGCTCACACCCAGTGTTATCAGCATGATTGGAATCACCAACTGTCCCAACAGCTGAGTCGTCTCGACAATGAACGCCGGAGCTGACCACCCTAGAATTCTAACCAGCACACCGATCCAGATCGCATGCAGGATGGGTGATCGGAGCAACCGAATCACGCTGGCACTGCCTGAAGATATGGCATCACCGACGCTGAATAGCAATACACATTGCACAGCGAAATAAGTCATTGCAAACGCAAGCCCATCCTCCCCAAAAGCCAACAGACAGACTGGCAAGCCGAGATTACCGGTGTTTCCAACCACCAAGGCAATACATAACCGCCAATCCTTACCCGACCATTTCAACAAGGCAATGGCAATGGCTGTGAACACGATATGTAACACCAGTGTCGCCGCCGCCATGACACCGAGTTCGCCGATCGATACAGATGAGTTGGCCAGCGTGTGAAAAAGCAACGCAGGCATGCCAATATTGAGGACGAGCGTCGTCACGAAATCTACCGGAAAGGCAGGTCCGCGATGAAACCAGATGAGGCCTATCAATGCCAGAATGATTCCTGGTGCCAGAATCGTTAAAATCTGCAGCGATAAGGCGGTCACTTTACTGAGCCCTGGATGGAGGTCGATGAGTATACTGACTCCATTCGAGATGCGGGCAGCTCATTAAACATTACTGGACACCCGATTCCTCAGGCATCAGAACCAAAATTGTTGGTCACGGCCTTCTGTTTTTTCTGGTGCAAAAATGCGTGGTCAATCATGTCGCACCGTTCAATACATTGGCAACGCCCTTCGGCAATATCTTATGAAGCGTGGAAGATTTCTCTAGCAACAATCGTCATTTTCGCGGGCAGAGTGCTGGCCACGACCTTTGAGGAAGCCCCCTGAGTGGCGCAGGTGCTTGTCGGCGTGGAGTGTTGACGTTATCAACCAAGATCTCGAAAGGGTGTACTGGCACGCCAGACAAGCTCTGTACTCCTGGAGCAATCGAGATTAGCAATATCAACGTGGTCTCGAGTACTCACCCCTGAACAAGACAGCCATTATCATTTTTGCCAGCGGTTTTTACGGGCCGGTCGGACAGAGCGGTCTCAACATGGCTTCAAATGACGGATGGCATAGTTTTTCGACCAACACACATATTCTCAAATAATTCGCAAAGTGCGTTTAAGACTATGAAGGATGGGCATCAATACTGCTTAACAGGCTTGTGCACGGTCTGGGAACAGATGTTCTCGAGAACGTCCTTGATTTGCATGGGAGTTCAGTGGAGCAATAAATGATGAAATCGATCGTAAGCCGTCGGACCCTCGGTGCCGCAGCTATCTCAGCGCTTGTAACAAGCGCTCCCGCGCTCGCCGATGATATTGATATATATACCTCTCAAATATCATCACAGCAACGGCCCAATTTGCTGTTTGTTCTTGATTTCTCCGGCAGTATGCTCTCCCCGATAGTCGCAGGCGGCGAGCCGAAGGTCAATATTCTTAAACAAGCAATGGTTAGAGTGCTTGATGATAACTTCAATCGTTTGAATGTCGGCTTGGGACCACTGTATGAATCGCAAACTGCCGGTATCAAATGGCCCATCAGCCCGCTCGATGGCGATGCTCACGACGTGGATCCAGATATACCTGCCGGGACCTTTACATCGAAAGACATCATTCTTGACAGGATTTTGACCACGAGTGCAGTGGGAGGAACAGCGACCGTCGATGCACTGGTCGAGGCGGGCCAATATTTCACGGGTTCTGAGGTTACCCACGGTGACAGTGACCCATACTTAATTATTCGGCACGAACCGAGTACCTGGGATCCTGTAAGCAACCAATATACCGGCGGAAATCACCGTTCGTCTCACCCTGCCAGCTACACACCCAGCGATGCTTTCGAAGCAAATGCTTCACAACCAGACTTCTATTCATACTGTACCATCAGAAACATCGATGACAGCATTGTCGAGAATAGAGACGGTGATCAAGATTTCGACCTCACTGGTACTTCCCCTTCTAGCACATGCTTTATCGACTCCCGCCCTTATTACGACTGCGAATTTCTGAGTAATACCCGAGACCAAATCTACGAAAGCGGCGATCAACCGGGTGATTTAGAAAGACACGTAAAGTGCAAATATCCCCGAGAAGGTGTATGGACACCCCCAAACTATATCTCCCCTGTCACCAACGAGTGCCAAGCCAACGCCATCGTCCTGATTTCAGACGGCATACCGACGACACGCACCGAGGGTGCTTCACTTGATGTGGCGGCAGGAATGCCATATTCCAACTGTGAAGACCTTGATTCGACTATTTTCAGCGAACCAGGAAACATACCTTTTGTTGCCAACTGTGGCCCGGAAATTGTCAATCGTCTGTCATCAAACCCAGCGAATCCATCCATACCGGACAGCACTGTTCGCACGTTTACTGTAGGTTTTGACATCGAGGATGCGGGGAGAGAATATCTGGAGCGTCTGGCGGCCGAAGGAGGGGGATCATTTTTCGATGCCTCTCAACCGGAAGAACTGACGGCAGCCATCGACGAGATTATTTTCGAGGTCATAAGCGGCTCAGAGAGCTTTGTTGAGCTAGCACTTGACACCAACAAAGCCAACTTCTCTCATGACAGCCGGACTTACTTCAGCCTTTTCGAGCCCAGTGCCAATCAGTCCTGGCAGGGCAATCTCAAAGGCTATTACCTCAACAGCTCCGGCCTTAGGGATTTGAACAATCTCGACGCCACCACCCAAGCGGCAAATGATGATGTTGTACGATTCGCGACGACCGCACAGAGCTTCTGGTCTGAACTACCCGACGGTAATGAAGTCACCGCCGGTGGCGCTAATGAACAATTAGCTGGCGCAACACGAAATATCTACACCTATACGGGTACATCCATACCAAGCATTGGTGTTGATCTTTCTAGTAGTAATAACTATCGACTCGAATCTGGTAATGCACTCGTCACTGATACGCTGCTTGGCCTGCCCGATGGTTCACCAGAAAGAGACACGTACGCCGACTGGATACACACAGAGCCGATGGGTGCACCCTTACATAGCCGTGCAGTAGCTATCGACTATCCGAATAATCAGCGGGTCGTCTACGTCATGACCAACCAGGGATTGTTGCATGCCATTGACGCAAGCAAACCTAATGCAACCGATCCAGATGATTCAACGGGCGGCGAAGAACTATTCGCATTCATGCCACGACGCTTGCTACCCAATATCGCACGAATGATTGCCAACGATCCGGCCGGTGGACATATCTATGGACTCGATGGTCAAATAACCCCGTGGCATGACGATACCAACAACGACGATATCGTCAACAATGGCGAAGAAGTGCTTCTGGTATTTGGTATGCGTCGCGGCGGTGACTCTTACTATGCCATGGATGTAACCGACCCTGCCAGCCCAGAATTGAAGTGGGAAATCAACGGCAGTCAGGCTGACTTTTCCAAACTGGGCGAAACCTGGTCCCGCATGTCATTGATCTCAGTAAATAAAAATGGCACCAGTACCGATGTACTGGCATTTGGTGGCGGCTATGACGCAGCCACTCTCGATGATAAGACTTCGCCTGTCGCATCCAAAGGCGGTGCAATCTATATGGTCGATAGAGACGGCTCACGTGTCTGGCATGTGGACAATACCAATGACTCGGATCTCAAATACGCCATACCGTCAGACCTAAGCATCATCGATACGGATCAGGACGGCAATGCAGATCGAATTTATGTCGGTGATTTTGGTGGACAAGTCTGGCGGGTTGATTTTGATGATATCAGCAACACGCCTAGCGTCACCTTGTTCGCTGATCTTGACGATCGCGACCATCAACCGTTTTTCTACCCACCCAGTGTTGCATTCAATCAGGCAACACCGTCCAATTTTCTATCAGTAACCTTGGGCAGTGGCAATCGTACCAACCCATTGCTTACCGGGCAGGTCAACAATTTTTACATGCTGCGTGATCTTGACACCGATAAAGGTGCACCGGATGCCGCGTTTAGGAAAATCAGGGGCGCTAAGCTTTACGATGCAACGAACAACAACATTGGTTCAACGGACACAAACCAGGCCACGATTGCGCGTGAGGCACTGGCTGCAGCCGACGGCTGGAAGATTGCGCTCGAACCGGGCGAGAAATCACTATCAAGTGTCGTCACATTTGAAGGTAGAGTGCTGGCCACAACCTTCCAGGTGGACCCCTCGGTAGCGAGTGATCCTTGTTCATTCAGTGCACTAGGCAATCTCTATACTGTCGATCTGGAGACGGCCCAACCCATTAGATTTTCTGATGACGGAACTGAGGACCTTGGAACACTTGTCGCAACGGATCGCAAAACACCCGTGAAAGCATCCGGTATACCCAGTTCCCCGGTAATCGTCTTTCCGGAGGCGGATCCAGCAAACCCGGGCGACGGTGGGCAAGTCCAGGTGGTTGTTGGCGTCGAGACCGTTGACGTAATTAACCAGAACCTGGTGAGAGTGTACTGGCACGCCAAATAAGTTCGATATCCCCTGAGCGCTCGAGATAAGTCAGTAAATCAGTCTCGAGCACTCAGGCCCATAATTGATGCAACCCAAAGTCATTTATATAGGTTCGATACTCCTTGGGCGCTTGAGTCCGGCAATAAAAAGTCATCTCGAAGACTCAACAAGTTTCCATTTCAGCCGATATATCTTTAATCTGTAAGCGGCTACGGAATCAAAATACAGGTGGAAATCAAAGACTTACTTAAACAACTCGTCGAAAATGACGGTTCTGACTTGTATCTCTCAACCGGCGCGGCCCCATCAGCTAAGGTCTCTGGTGACCTGGTCAAGTTTTCTGAAAAGGTCTACGAGCGTGGCGAGGTCGCAGCGATCGCCAATGCCTTGATGAACGAGGAACAACGTGAGGAGTTCGATCGCGAACTCGAAATGAACCTTGCGATCTCACCGCCCGGCATTGGACGTTTCCGCATAAACATTTTCAAGCAACGAAACGAAGTTTCCATCGTCGCTCGCAACATTCAGACTGAGATCCCCAATCTTGACGAGCTGGGCCTGCCTGAAATTCTTAAAGATGTTATAACCGCCAAGAACGGTCTTGTATTGTTTGTCGGTGGAACTGGTTCTGGTAAGTCAACCTCTCTCGCGGCATTGATCGATCACAGAAATTCAGCACGTGGCGGACACATCATCACGATCGAAGATCCAGTCGAATACGTTCACACCCACAAGAAATGCATCGTTAATCAACGTGAAGTGGGTGTAGACACCTTGACTTACAGTGACGCCCTGAAAAACACACTTCGGCAAGCACCTGATGTCATATTAATCGGTGAAATACGTGACCGCGAAACCATGGAACACGCTGTGGCATTCGCTGAAACCGGCCATCTCGCAATATCTACATTGCATGCAAACAATGCCAATCAGGCTTTGGATCGCATCATTAATTTTTTTCCCGAAGAACGTAAAGCACAACTGTTACACGATCTGGGAAACAATATCAGAGCGATCGTCTCACAACGATTAATTCCAACTGTCGAAGGCAAACGCTGCGCGGCTATAGAGATTCTGTTGGGTTCGCACACGATCAAACAAATGATCATGAAAGGGCAACTCTCCGATATCAAGGAAGCAATGCATAAATCCGAGAATCAGGGCATGAAGACTTTCGACAGCGCACTCTATGAACTGGCGATGGAAGGAAAGATCTCTCAAGACGAAGCACTGAAAAATGCCGACTCGGCAAATAACCTTCGTTTGCGTTTTAAACTGACTGCCTCTTCAAGTGATGAGGAGGATGACTCAGAGATGTTGCTGCGCGGGCAACTGCCGAGCCAAATGGCGGCCGCCAGAGCAGCCGTAAAAAAGTCCGACGAAAAGGCTGAAGCTGCGCGGAAGGCCGCTGCCAAGGAAGAGGAGTCGAAGGCTTCTGATAGTGATGAAGTCGGCACCGAAGATGCTTCCGATGCCACTGCATCAGATTCATCCGAGGTCACTGTAGACCAAGAGGAGACAGCGACACCGGACACCGGCTTGAATGAAATTCAGGCTGCAATAGTCGCTCAGATAGACGCCACAAACCAGGGCACGGCCGCCAACACAGACTCTGATTCCGAACCTCCGGCCGGCAGCGAAACATCCATGGACGCCTCTTTAGCGGCGTTCGAACTATCACTCGAGGAGGACCCTTTGGATGATTTTGACATGCCCGAGGATGAAGATACGCCTGATGAGCCGAAATTTGGCATGGGAAAAATTGGCTGAGACCGTAGTATCGACACTGTGCCCATGGCGTTTAATCGTCCTCGGCAGCATTTACATCTGGCCTCTGCCCACAAGAGCGATTGAGAGCGTTATCCTAGTGTACTGATTCCTCAGGCACATGTTCAATGGCGCGCCAGAAGCCATTTCGTTTTGTACACACAGCAGATCTGCACCTTGATTCGCCCTTGCAATCGTTAGCATTGCGCGATTCCAATCTGCGAAATCTCATTGACGGAGCAACTCGACGAGCCTTGAGCCGTCTAGTGGACGTTTGTATTGACGAATCAGTTGATGCATTGATTATCGCTGGTGATCTGTACGACGGCCAACAGAAAAGCGTCAAGACCGCCGCTGCACTATCCAGTGAGATGCGTCGCCTGGAAACATCCAACATTCCGGTTTTTCTAATCAAGGGAAATCACGATGCGCGTTCCGAACTGACTCGCGATCTGCAACTGCCTGACAATGTGCACTATTTTGATGGACGTGGCACTCCGTACAAGCTTGGTGATCACGCTGCAATTCATGGAGTGAGTTTCGCCAAACCTCATTGCCATGATTCACTCTACCCGAAGTACCGCCCCGCCATTGCTGATCGATACAATATCGGGATCATGCACACAAGCCTTGCGGGTAGCGATGTTCACGACGCTTACGCACCCTGCTCTATCGAGGAGCTGAAAACCCACGGTTACGACTACTGGGCACTTGGGCATATTCACAAGCGGCAGGTTTATTCCGAAACCCCAGCGGTTGTCATGCCCGGCATCCC
Source organism: uncultured Granulosicoccus sp. (assembly GCA_937924505.1). The sequence goes on from CALDSR010000002.1 coordinate 92,988, forward strand.
TCAAGGTCGCGATATTGGCGAATCCGGCCCCCGCTCAATTACATTGGTTACGCTTGATGGTGACAGACCACCATTGCTTGAGATGCGTACCGTTCATACCGCAGAATTTGAACGCGTATCCGTACAAATCAATGCCACGATGGATTGGACCGCCATAATAAATGCCACTGACAACTCGCTGCTCAAGGCGCGCGACAATTGTCGTGCTGAACATCTAATAGCACGACCGACTCTCACCGGTGAATCTTCGTTGTATTTCGAACTTATCGATGGGCGCGAGCGGATATTGGAAGAATTGAAATACCGATGTGAATCCCATGAAAATATCTGGATAGAGAAAGTCAACTTCGCTATATCGGGACCATCATTGGATGACTCACAGACTGGCGATGATGTGCCTGTCCATCAGCTGATCAACCCGAAAGTCCTGAAAAGTGCTGAACTCGCCATAGTGGGCTCGACCGAACTTGCCGCGCTGAAACGATTGCTACCAGCATCTGAAAGAGACTTCCTCGGCAAAACCGAAGAAGAACAATCAAAGTGGCTTCATGAACTTCTTGCCGAAGGGGCCAACGAAGTGCTGGCACGCTTGCAGATCGAGATCGATCATGCGTCTTGATAGACTCGTTCTGGTTCGCTTTGGACATTTCAACGATTTCACATTCGATTTCGGATCGTCTAAATGTAATCACGATTTCCACGTGATCTACGGTGATAACGAAGCTGGCAAATCGACAAGCTACAACGCATTGCTCGATTTGCTTTTTGGCATTTCAACCAAACCTGATTACTCTTTTCGACATGGCAGAAATGCACTGCGAATAGATGCAACCTTAAGTACTGCTGATCGTAAAATTGAAATCAGTCGTTTGAAATCTGGACTGTATGACAATGCCGAAGCTCCATTGAACGAATCGGTACTGAATGACGTTATCCGCGGGCTGACACGAGAAACCTACGGCACGATGTTTTCCATGGACGAAGAAACCTTGGAGCAAGGTGGAAAAGATATAATCGCCAGTAAAGGGGATCTCGCCACTTTACTCTTCTCCGCGGCAGCAGGACTGGGCAGCATCAGCCAGCGTCTTGACAATATAATTGAGAACGCAACTTACTATCGTCCTAATGGGCGCAATATGCCATTAAAGAACGATCTCAACACACTGTCTGATCTAAGTAAACAGCTCGATACTCTCGACACCAGAGCCAGTGAATTTCGAGCCATTGAACACCAACGGCTTGAAATCGAAAGCTCTTTGGAATCGGTTAATACCGCGATCAAGTCCCATCAATCAACAATGACGTTGCTTGAAAAGAAGAAGAATGCGGCTGGTATAGCCAAGCGTTTACATAAATGCCATAGCCAACGGGAGCGCTACCAAAACCTACCGAAAGTACCACGCCAATGGTGGACTGAACTGCAAACATTTGTACGCTCAACCACTGAAGCAAGAAACCATAAAAGCCGGCTGGAAAATGCGTTGAGCTCTATTGCCGAAGCCTTCGATGCGCCAACAGATATCGACCCTGTCATCCATGAAAAAACGACTATTCAACAATTACAGGATATGCAAAAAGAGACTCTGGTTCTCGAAAAGCGTATAGCCAGCAGCTCCGCTGAATTCGAAAATCTTAGCAATAAAATTGCGTTACTTAGAAAACAACTACCGGTTGATAATCTGCCCGACTCTTCTACCCCTTTATTCAGAGCTGGCGAAGCATCCAATCTAAAAGCGGAACTTCGCAAACACCTCGAACTGCGCACCTTAGTGAGTGAGTCCTTAAAAGCAGACGAGTCTGCAAAAAAAAGAAAATCCAGCCTGCTTGAAGCTTTGCCAGAAAAACCCGCAGACCCCGCACCTTTGCAACGCATACTGAATGCGATAAACACAGCGGATAACAGTAGCCACCCATATCAACTGATTGAACAAGCAGCTCACCTAGAAGCCGAACTCAGTCAACGCCTACTTGACTTGTCACCATGGCAAGGAGACAGAGAACAATTAAGACAGCTGTATTGCCCTGAAACAATTCAAATTGACAACCTTGATAAAGCGCTTGAACAAGCACTCGGTGATCAAAAATCTTGCCTCGCTCGTCAACAACAAGCCAAACGCCAACTTCAAGCGAAAACAGAAGAACTCGCTCTAATTGAAAGTCAAAATCGTTTTGTTGATCGAAAACTATTATCCGATACACGAGACGCACTTTGGTCACAGTGGGACCTTCATCAGCAACAAATTTCCAACAAAGTCGACCATGAATCACTGACCAAAACTGCAAGCCAGTTTGAGCGGCTTCTAAAAACCCAGGATCAACTTTGGTCACAGAAAGATGCTAATTCAGAATCAGAAAACCATTTAAAAATTGCACAAAATATCTTATCGGCAGCTACTACAGCTTTTGATCAAACGAACCAGGATCTTGAACTAGCAGATAGCCTCGTCGTACGTTTGCAATCAGAGCTAGAACAGCTGAATCACTCTTTAAAATTACCCAAAAAGATTGATCTACAATCACTAAAGAGCTGGCTTATACGCCGTGAGGAGACACTTCGGCTTGACTCGGAGTGGCAAAAAATTCTGGCTTCAATCAATACTCGTCAAAATCAGCGCAATGTCTATGCGGACAGAATCAGGGAAGTGCTTAACGCGTATGGACTATCAATAAAAAACGAGGCGTCAACTCTGGAGGAATTGATGGAACAGGCCGACAATCACTTGTCTTCATTGAATGCGTCGATATCAAATTTCAAGATCGCTGAACAGCAGATCAGTGACCAGGACTTAGTAATAAAGGAAGCCAGCGCTCATCACGAATCGCTGACTCAAAAAATGCAATCTTGGGAAAGAAATTGGGAGATGCTTGTCCGCGACAACTGCCTGAAAGGGGTCGCAAGCGAAGAAATGCAACAGCGACTTGAATTGCTGGTCGATCTCGACACGGCACAGCAAAAAATTCTTTTGTATTCAACCGATCGCAAGCAACTGGAATCAATTCGCGACCTCCAGCATTCAAAACTCAGCCAACTTCCTGCACCAATATGCGAACCCATTGATAACACAAGCAGTATCGAAGTGATCGAAACTCGAATTAGAGAGCTCGGCTCACGCCTTGAACTGGCTTGCAAACAAGTAGAACGGCGCGAAGAGCTATCCAGGCAACAACAAGATATAGAATCGCAGCTAGCTGAATTGGTCAATGAATCATCAGTGCTGTTCGAGGACTTTGAACAACGAAAGCGAATACTCGAAGTGTCGTCGATGGAAGATCTACAAATGAGTCTCAATGATTGCGAGAAACGCGATGAACTTGACGATCAAATAAATGAGCTGACTCTTGAGCTCAAACAACTTACAGACATTCAGGATAGTGACTCAATGCTATCCGACTGTCTTGAATTTGATGCTTCGTCAATAGATCTGGAACTTGATGCCAAGCGACGCTCAATTGAGGCACTGCTCAGACAACGCGATGAGCATTTGACTACAAGACAAACTCTGATCAATAAACTCGATGCTATCGGATCCAGCAACGAAGTTGCAAGACTTGATGAAGAACGCAGTAACCTTCGGCTTTATATTCAGGAGCAAACGCGCGAAACCATGAAATCGAGGTTAGGTGTTGCTGCGGCGCGCGAAGGCATGCGTCAGTATCGTGAAGCGCACCAAAGCAATATGCTCAAACAGGCAGGAAATATATTCCGGCAGATTACTGGCGGAAACTTTACCCGGCTGACAACTCAACCTGACAAGAAACAACGTGAACTCTTGTTTGCTGAAACAAGAGATGGCGATTTTCTGGAAGCGGACAAACTGTCCAAAGGAACACGCTTTCAACTGTTTCTGGCATTACGCCTGGCGGCATACAAGGACTACGCGAGTTCCACTGTACCATTGCCTTTCGTGGCCGATGATATTCTGGACGCGTTCGACAACCAACGTTCAGCGGAAAGCCTTCAACAGTTTCATGAGATTAGCCAAACCGGACAAGTCATATATCTCACGCATCATAAACACATCGTCGACTTGGCAAAGGAGGTCAGTAACGGCACCGTGTGTATTCATGAGTTGCCCTCGCGAAAACAGCATATTGCTTAACGTGATAACGATAGCCGTTTTTTACTATGACTGACTCTGTACATTCCGCGTAAGGCCACAGCAAGGGGCTCAACACCTAAAGCGTGATTGAAGCACAATAAAGACTCTCGTCATCTCGAATCAGAAACGCAAAATACAGCTGAAAACACCGATATAAGCGCTAAAAAAGGGCCTTTTCAGGCCCTTTTTCTTGGTAGATCAGATAGTTATCGTGGTCCGACCCGTCAGATTGCCAAATACTCGTGGCGGAGTTCTTCGTTGTTGAGGACTTCTTCGGCGGTGCCGTCGAAGACGATTTCGCCGGTGTCGAGAATCAGGGCTCGGTCAGCGAGCTTCAGGGCGGCGACGGCGTTCTGTTCGACGAGTATCGTGGTGATACCGGTTGCCTTGACTTCGGTCAGGGCTTTTTCGATATCGTGACGAACAACCGGAGCGAGGCCTTCATAGGGTTCATCCAACAGCAGTAATTTGATATCACGGGCAAGGGCTCGTGCAATTGCCAGCATCTGTTGTTCACCACCCGATAAGGTTGTCCCTTCTTGCTTGCGTCGTTCCTTCAGTCGCGGGAAAAGTTGATAGATTCGCTCGTAGTCCCAGCCTGGTTCACCTGAAATGATCGCAAGGTCCATGTTTTCCTCAACGGTGAGTCCGGCAATAATGCGTCGGTCTTCAGGGACCAGCTGTATGCCCGCCAAGGCTGCTTCGAAATCCTGCTTGGTGTGAATCGGCTCACCACCGAGCCAGACACCGCCTTCGCGTAACTCGGGTTCAGCTGTTCTGGCGATGGCTCGCAGGGTCGAGGTTTTACCGGCGCCATTACGTCCAAGCAGCGCTACAATCTCGCCTTCGTTGACCGAAAACGAGACATCCTGAACGATATAGCTATCACCGTAGTAAGCTTTCAAGCCCTGAACGCTGAAGTAAGCATCAGTGGCAGGTGTCGGTACAACCGCATGTGCCTTCTTGCTCATCACACTTGCTCCTCACCAAGATAGGCTTCTTTTACACGCGGATCTGCCTTGACCTCTTCTGGTGTGCCCTGACAGATGATGCGTCCTCCGGCAAGTACCGAGATACGATCAGCCAGACTGAAGACCACGTGCATATCATGTTCGATAATGATCTTGGTCATACCCTGCGCCTTGATTTCTTTGAGAAGTGCGATCGTCGCGTTCGTATCGTGTCGTGCCATACCGGCTGTTGGCTCATCAAGCAGCAACAAACGCGGTTCCTGGGCCAGACCCATTGCCAGCTCAAGGCGCCTTTTATCGCCACGGGACAGGCTGCTGGCATCATCAAGAATAAATGACCCAAGGCCCAAGTCACCCAGAACCTGCTCGGCCTTTTGCCGAACCGAATTTTCACCAGAGAAACGACGAAACCAACTCAGTTTGAACGAGCCGTCGCGTTTGGCAAGAATCGGCACCATGACGTTTTCCAACAAGCTCAGCTCGGGAAAGATTTCAGGTGTTTGAAATACACGCACAACACCAAGTTGGTTAATTTGATGCGGCTGCTTGCCTATCAGATTTTCACCGTCGAAAACGACATGACCCGAATCAGGCTTCAAGCGACCTATACAGACATTGAGCAAGGTGGACTTGCCAGCGCCATTCGGTCCGATGATCGCGTGGGTTTCACCTTCCTTGACGGAAAGGTCAATATCACTCAAGGCATGAAGACCAGCGAAGCTCTTGTGCACATCGGCAACATGGAGAACGACGTTATCCATGACTGGCACCTCCCTGTGACGCTACCGGTCCGGTCGCGGTCGCGGTCGCCGCAGGCGATTTTTTACGCTTAAACAAGCCTCCAATTCGACGCACACCTTCCATGATCCCGCCTGGCAGAAAGATAACGACGATCATGAACATAAGACCCAGAGTCATGTGCCAGCCATCTCCGACAAACTGACCGGAGAGCGCAACGACAAAATTCTGCAGACCATCAGGCAGGAACGCAAACACCTCATGTAGTTTTTGATCATTAAAAGCCGAAAAAATGTTCTCGAAGTACTTGATCAATGAAGCGCCCAGCACTGGGCCAATCAGTGTTCCAGCTCCACCGAGAATCGTCATCAAAACCACCTCACCAGAAGCCGTCCATTGCATGCGCTCAGCACCTGCCAATGGATCGGTGGACGCCATCATGGCACCCGCGAGACCGGCATACATACCGGAAATCACAAATGCCCAAATAAGGTAAGGCCGTGTATTGAACCCGGTATAGGCCATTCGGGTTTGATTCGACTTGATTGCTTTGAGCATCATGCCGAAAGGAGAGCGAGTGATACGCATTGCAATAAAGAAAGCGATGATCAACACAACTGCACAAAAATAGAATCCGGGCAGGCCACTCATTTTGATACCGAAGAGGTTGGTCGATGGCAAGCTGCGACCAGCTGTGATCCCCGCCATCGCATCCACTACTCGAGGATCACCAAGACTCAACTGCAGACCAGTCTCACCATTGGTAATTGGCGTCAATACGGAATAGGCAAGGTTGTAGGACATCTGCGCAAAGGCCAGTGTCAATATCGAGAAGTAAATGCCCGAGCGTCGCAAACTCACATAGCCAATCAGAAAAGCGAAGAAGCCTGCAAAGATGACACTGAAAAATACTGCGGGCAGTACATTCATGGTCAAGAGCTTGAATGTCCACACGGCGATGTAGGAACCCACGCCTAAAAATGCAGCGTGGCCAAAAGACAGATAGCCCGTGAGGCCAAAAAGAATATTAAAGCCAATGGCAAAGACCCCAAAAATAGCGAATTTCTGCATCAGATCCGGATAGTTGGCACCAAACGGCTCCAACCAGATCGGCATGGTCAGAACGACAGCCGCGAAGCCGAAGAAAAGAACCCAATCCTGTAATGCGGATAATTTATTCATGGCTGTCCCCTAGTCCTCCATCACGCCTTTGCGGCCCAGCAAGCCTCGCGGACGAACCAGCAAGACAACAACGGCAACAAGATAAATGATGATCTGATCGATACCCGGCAGGATGCTCTTTACCTCATTCATCGAAGCAAAGGACTGAAGAATGCCGAGCAGAAAGCCCGCTAGAACAGCGCCACCGAGCGAGCCCATACCACCAACCACCACAACAACGAACGACAGCACCAAGAAGTCCATGCCCATGTTGTAGTCGGGCGGCAAAATGGGCGTGTACATGACACCAGCAACCCCGGCAACGACTGACGCAAGACCAAAGACAATCGTGAATCGACGTTGAATATCGATACCCAGCAAACCGACCTGCTCTCTGTCTTGCATGCCAGCTCTGACGACCATGCCAAAGGTGGTGAATTGCAGAAAAGCGAAAACAGCGGCAATGATGCTCAAGGAAAAACCGAGATAGATAATCCGCCACCAGGGATAGACAACATTTTCACCCAGACCAATCCAGGAACCAATGTTTGCACTACCGGAAACAGCCGATGGGGCCGATTGCGGAATGGGGTTAGCACCGAAGTAATGGCGAATAATCTCAGCGCAGATAATCGCTAGCCCAAAAGTCACCAGAATCTGATCAGCGTGCGGTCGCTTGTAAAAGTGACGTATCAAGCCACGTTCCATGGCGAGACCGATCAACAGCATGACAGGTATCGCCAAGATGACGGCGAAAGGCACGGAGTAATCAACGATGAACGCACCGACGACTGGAAACTTGGCTTCCAGGATGGGCACTTCCTTGTAGGCATCAAAAAACGTGATGCTTTCATCTTTGACCTTGGTAGAAATGGTCAGCACTTTTTCCAAGGTAACCGCGCAAAAGGCGCCAAACATAAAAAGTGCGCCATGGGCAAAATTCACCACCCCCAAGGTGCCAAAAACGAGTGTCAGCCCTAACGCAATCAGCGCATATGCTCCACCCTTGTCCAGGCCATTCAGAATTTGTAGAAATATCGCGTCCACTTGGCTGCTCCGCGCTTGGTAAAACCGATCAAATAAGCTCTACCCCACCCTATCGTTTTAAGCCAGGGGATTGCTGTGAATTTGCTCAGGGGAATGACGAAGGTTTCGTGCCTGGTCAGACAAATCTAAAGACACACAAACCGCGTTTCGCCAGATTCAGGGAAAAACGGGCCATGGCTCCACACCATGACCCGCTGTCCCTACGGTCGAACTGAATCCTGATTTGGAATCAGGCGCCGTTATTACAAGACCCGAGATCACCACCGGCAAACATTGGGTGATCAACCGGGTATTCAACCTGAGCACGTGGAGTGACTTCCACAACTTCGAGGAGGTCAAACTGTGATGACGGATTGTCTTTACCTTTCACAACCAGTACATCTTTAAAGCACTGGTGATCTTCGGCACGATACTCGGTAGGACCATTACCCAGCCCGTCGAACTTGTGACCTTCGAGAGCCTTGACAACTTCACATGGCTCAAAGGTTCCAGCCCGTTCGCAAGCATCTGCATACAGCAGAGTCTGTACATAACAGGTATGAGCAGCCTGCGAGGGAGGGAAACCATATTCCTGACCGAATGATTTGACGAACGCTTGTGAACCTGCGTCGCTCAAAGACCAGTGCCAGTTAGTAGAACCATAGATACCTTTCACGTTATCACCAGCACCCTGTGCCATCAGACGTGAGTACAAAGGAACGATGATCTGGAAGTCCTTACCATTTACCTGCTTGTCCTTCAAACCGAACTGAATGGCCTGAGTCAGGGAGTTGATCATGTCCTTACCGTAGTGATTGAGGACCAAAGTGTCAGCACCTGAGTTCAGAACTGGCGTGATGTACTGCGAGAAATCACCTGCGCCTACTGGCGTCAAAGTCTTTTGTGCAGTAGTCCAACCTATGTTTTCAGTAGAGGCAATGATTGACTCTTCTTGCGTCCAGCCCCATGTGTAATCAGCCGTCAGGTGGTAAGTGGTTCGCTCTTCACCGTAAGCATTTTTCAGTACTGGACCGAGTGCTGCACCGGACATGAAACCGTTGAAGAAGTGACGGAAGCCATTGGCTTTCTTGTCTTTACCCGTTGTGTCGTTTGAGTGCGTAAGACCAGCCATGAAGATGATGCCCGCATCCTGGCAGAGACCCTGTACTGCGATCGCAACACCAGAAGAAGAACCACCCGTTACCATGACAACACCGTCTTTCTCGATCATGCGCTTTGCAGAAGCACGAGCCGCGTCAGATTTGGTCTGTGTATCACCGGTCACGTATTCGACTTTTTTGCCGAGAATACCGTTTCCTTTCAAGTCACTCGGCTGCATGGTGTTCATCATGCCGCCATCGCCTTCGCCATTCAGGTGTTTGACGGCGAGTTTGTAGGCTCGCAACTCATCAGCACCCTCATCAGCATAAGCACCAGACTGAGGGACGTTGAAGCCCAAAGTGACAGTACCGCTGTCCCCAGGGTTGTTCAGGTAGTCAGCGCCATAGGCGTGACGAGAAAAAAACATCGGTGCGCCTGTAACAGCTGCGGTAGCTGCACTCGCCTTGAGCACATCGCGACGCGACCAATCATTACTTGTCTTTTTAGTCATTCAGTCATTCTCCTCGTGGATATGTATGTAGAAACTTAAATCATGGCCACCGTCGTCGGAAGCCGAACCCGACACCTACGACGACGGGCGAGAGCCATGCTTACCGTTGTCTTGTAAGGACAGGGAGCCTTGTCGAAGGGGATCATGCGGACTCCAGACTCTCATCCTGATGAGTTTCCAACACGCAGCAGCCCTACCGAGACCGGAATCAAGCTCTGCGACGAGTATATGAAATCCCTCAGTCAAACCTCATATTTCTATTTTTTTTCTTTAATATCAATAGCTTGCTTCACTATTAGTGATTCACCACACCTTTTCCTGAAACGAACGAATCAACATTGTTACGAAAGGTAACGCCAAAGAAGAAAATCCCACTACTCGGGCAAGGGAATACCAAATAGCCAGTTATCCAGAACCGCATGAGTATCCTCCACCCCAGTCGCCTTCAACGCCGAGAACATCTGCAGGGTCGCCTCGACACCACCCTCCTCAAGCCCCTTCTGGACACCCACAACTGCGCGGCTGGCCTGACTACGCGACAGCTTGTCAGCCTTGGTCAGGAGAATATGCAGTCCGGATTCGCCTTGTTGCTGGATTTCGATCAGCTGCCAGTCAGCATCGGTTAGTGGGTGTCTGATATCCATCACCAGCACCAACCCGCACAGGGCTTCGCGAGAGTGTAGATAGTGGGACATCGCTCGCTGCCACGCTTTCTGGCGCTCCTTTGATACCTGCGCGTAACCGTAACCGGGCAAGTCCACCAGATAACGCCCTTCGCCGATCGAGAAGTGGTTGATCAGCTGGGTGCGTCCAGGGGTTTTGCTGGTGCGAGCCAACTTGCCGTTTCTGGTAATGGTGTTGATGGCACTGGACTTTCCGGCATTCGATCGACCGGCAAAGGCAACTTCGGCAATTGACTCCGGACATTGGCGAGAATCACTGGCGCTGGACTCGAACTGTACGCCGAAATAAGCCTTGTTAGTCTTGGAAGTGCTCATGTTTGGTCCGTTGCCTGCAGTGGGTCTGCTAAAATTCATCGATAGCCTGGAGTCGTGAAGCGGGTCAGCCCTCTCCTCACGTACCCCTGAAGTCTAACGCCTCGGATCACAGTGACGGTCACGGCGTCAGACAACATAAACAGACAACTGACATTTTCGGAGTACTCATGAAGAAGTGGACCTTGTGCGCTGCGCTGATCTGCGCATGGCTCGGCAACTCTGCGGCCATCGCTGCAGGTGATGCTGCTGCCGGTAAGGCCAAGGGCGCCATATGCGCCGCCTGTCACGGCGCCGACGGCAAAGCTATCCAGCCAGCCTACCCGAATCTCGCCGGTCAGCATGCCGGGTACATCGAAAAGCAGCTGAAAGACTATAAATCCGGCGCCCGCGCGAATGCGATTATGGTCGGTCAGGTAGCCGCCCTGTCTGAACAGGATATGGCAGACCTTGCCGCTCACTTCAGCTCCTTGCCAGCAATTGAAGGCGTTGCCAGCGAAGAAACGTTGACCTTGGGTGAAAATATTTATCGTGGTGGCATCACCAACGCCGGCATTGCGGCCTGCAGTGCCTGCCACGGACCAACGGGGACCGGCAACCCGCTGGCAGATTTCCCGGTACTTGCGGGCCAGAACACACAGTACATTGCCGATCAGCTTCGTTACTTTAGATCCGGAGAACGGGCCAACGATTCGAATGAAATGATGCGCGGCATTGCGCTTCGCATGACCGATAAAGAGATTGACGCGGTCGCAAATTACATATCAGGTCTGCACTCGGCGAAATAACTGCCGGGCGCGGGCGCTGCGTCACAGCAGGTACCGGCAGCGGAGAACTGGGAAAAGCGACGAAAAAAAGCCGGCATCAACCCCGGCTTTTTTGTTCTAGCGGAAATTTTTACAGGTTGATCCGGCCAGTCGCGGGATACACAATTCATCGACTCAAGGTTGCAGTGCCTCGTCCAGGTCCCTGATTGGGAAAGCACGGACGAAAGCCAGTACTTCGTCAGATGGGAGATCATCCGACGAGATCGTCAGCATCCCCTTGCTGCTTTTTAGTTGCACCAAAAATTGAGCATTGCCTGCAGACTCACTCATATCGATCACCGTACGCTTCTGCACCCTGATTTTCTTACCAGCCCCACCCGCGCCGAGACCAAGCTGAGCAAGTGCCGCCAACCCGCCGCTAGCCAGACCTCCGCCCGCAATACCGCCGGATACCAGAGACACCGTGATAGTGTCGCCATCACGCCGGTACTCACGTTCAAGCATACTCATGCCCAAGGCACTTTCATTTTGCAACTCGCCGCCGGCAAAACCGTCGATTTCCTCGGGAAATACAGTAAAGGTGCGTTCGCGCTTTACTTGTTCAAGACTTTCTACACACCATCTCGCCTCATCAAGCGCATTGGAAAAATCATTTTCTTCAATCATGCGTGCCGCTTCAAGGCACGCGGCCGACGCATCTTCAGCTGTCTGCGCCTGAACACTGTTGACACTTGAAGTCAGGGCTGCGATTACAAATGCAGTTACAACTTTATATTCGTATTTGGCAACCATGATGCTCCCGCGTATTTTTTATATATCGATGACGACCGGGGCGTTTTGAATCCGGTATCCCTGATTCATGGTGCTGACATTGTGAAAATCAACCCCGTGCTCACGATGTGATCCAAAGCATTCATGAATATGCCCAAAGATATGAAGTTGGGGTGGGTATTGTCTGATGCGCGCCAACAATGATCTGGAACCGGTACTTTCTACATCCGTTGTGGTTCGATTGACTTCGTCAAGAATGCCTCGTGGTGGCCCATGAGTGATAAGGACTTTTGTGTCTTCGGGAATCATTTTCCAATGTTTCTCGATATCCTCACCGGGGTCACGCATAAAGGACCAATGTAAAAACCGCGGCGTAATCGGCGAGCCCCAAAATGATGTGTCTTCGATGACACAACCAGAATCGTTCAACCAGGTGACACCTGCGTCCTTGCTCCATTGCTGAGTTTGCTCAGGGTCCGATTCACAGAACGCATCGTGATTGCCAGCAATGAACAAACGGTGCTTGAACGCCTGGCGACCAAACCAATCGATGAATTTGTGCGTGTCGTCGCGGGTGCCATGCGCACTTATGTCACCGGCATGAATCAACACATCACCCTCAGGCAATGTCACCAATTCATGATCTCCATGGGTATCACTGATACAGACGAGCCGCATTACTGTTGTCCTATAACTACCTCTATTCTAAGAAGTGCTCCATACGCACTCCTGTACCCATTCGACGCAGGCCAGGAAATCGATGGCCAGAACTCATAGAAGAACCAGTCTCGCCAGACATTATGTCGCCAGCGGAGACGGAGCTCTGCACCACGAAAACGTTCGTCGACCCCATCGTTGAGCGAGGTGTGGTAACCGGCCAATCCCTCAACAGCGAGTGACATCGCGTCGTTTATTTGCCGGTAGACCCCGAGTGTCTCATCAATTACAGCGCCTTTTCGCCCGTTACGCCAGTTAAAATCTGTGGAAGTACGAAAGTACAGGCCTTGCTTATTGTATAGCGGCCGCTGAAAGACGAGATTCAGACGATTTTCGAATCCCGATTTTGAGAAGTAATAGTAACTATTGGAGTATCGACCTGTCCAATTTTCACCAAGCTCGTCACGGTAGGTGGTGTTGATTCGCCCAAAAATTTGCACAGAACTGTCGCGCTGACGAACACCAAGATCAAAATTCACACTGGATTTCGAACGCGCCGAGCGAATGAATCGCAGCGCCAGGGACGCATTTTGGTCGTCACTGACTGTGGAATTGTTTTCCACCTCACCGAATTCAGTTTCATCATCTTCGGTACTCAGCAGGAGGCGAAGGCGGCGTTCGGTTTCCGGCAATACCGCGCGCACTTTGAGTGATCCGCCGATATCCGCGTCCTCGTCACCTGGTCTCTCGGCATCCACTCGCAGTCGAGCCCAACTCTCATTACTGACGGCATCAGCCTTGTCACTTCCGTCGGCAAAGAAACCATCTACCTCAGCCATAAAATTCAGAAAGCGCAAGGATGCAATTCGTTGCGCTTCGTCAACCATGACGGTGGCCTGCTCGAGCATACCCGGCTTCTCTTCTTGATCATCGGATGTACCGGCAGACGCGACAGCAGCTGTACTTGTGTCGGCCACATTTTCAGGTGAGCGATCGAAAATCGCGCAGCCACTGACAATAACTGACAGCAGCAACAGGAAACCCCCAGGCCACAGGTGCCGCTTTGACGCTGTCTTCACGTATCAGGCTACCAGCGCGTCAAGCGCAGCAAACATCCTTGCCATATCCTGAGGTGTTCCGATTGATATTCGAAGCCACTCGGTTATCGGTTCACGTGACCAGTAACGCACTAGAATATTCTGCTCGTTCAGTGCTTCAAACACAGCCTTTGCCGAGCGTAATGTTGGCCGGGCAAAGACGAAATTGGCAGCACTTGGCAAGACATCAAATCCACGCAGTTGAAGCTCTCGGATGCACTCAGTGCGGGTGTCTATGACCGCTGAAATGGTCTGTCTGAAATGATCATCATCTTTTAATGATGCAACAGCGGCGCGTTGTGCAAGAACATCAATGGGGTAGGAATTGAACGAGTTCTTGACCCGCTTCAAGCCTTCTATTAACGGTGCCTGGGCAAAGGCCGAGCCAACCCGCATCCCTGCCAGCGAACGTCCCTTTGAAAAGGTCTGGCTGACCAGCAGGTTCGGAAACTCCTTTATTAATGGAATTGCGGTCTCCGCTCCAAAATCGATATACGCCTCGTCTACGACAACAAGATGCTCGGTGTGTCGTTCAAGCAGTGTGCGGATTGCCTTTCGCGACAAGGCACGACCGGTAGGCGCGTTTGGGTTGGGGAAGATGATACAACCCTTGTTTGCCATGTAGTTATCGAGTTCAATTTCGAATTCGTCAGTCAGTTGTATGGGTTGCTGAGGAATATCATAAAGATCACAGTACACCGGATAAAAGCTGTAACTGATCGCTGGATACTGCAACGCAGGACCACCGGTAAAAAAACCTAAAAAAGACAGGGCCAGAATTTCATCAGAGCCATTGCCGACAAATACTTGATCCAGATCAAGACCATGATAGTCAGCCAGCGTCTGACAGAGCTCGGTCGACTCAGGGTCTGGATAGCGACGAAGTTCGTCACCTGTTACCGCAGCGACTGCCTTGAATACCGCCTTCGACGGCGGATAAGGATTTTCATTGGTATTAAGTTTGACAATACCAACACCCTGACGCTGTTCCCCGGGAACATAGGGCGTCAATCTGCGTACAGTATCTGTCCAGAATCGGCTCATGCGAAGTCTGATTGGTAGTTTGCCTGGTTAAGGTGAGTTTGCGGCGACACTTTTTATAGCAACAATAGCGCCCGGATGATTCGCAGCAGGTAGAAAGCGTCAGTTATTATTCATCGAGCAAGGCACTCAGTTCACGACTCGCGGCCAGGATGGGAGGCAGAAAATCCAGAACAGCCGTGAAAGGAACTCGCATGCATGGCGCATGAAAGGATAGCGTGGCATACAAGCGCCCGGCAGTATTTCTGACCGGTACCGCAAGCGCAACCATGCCGTCGATATATTCTTCATTATCAGTCGCGTATCCGCGCTCGGCGATCAATTTCAATTCATCCAACAAGGCACTCTGGCTAACAAGCGTATTCGCCGTGTGACGACGCAGACGCGTATTCTTGACAACCCGTTCGCGCCGTGCCTCGTCGAGAGAACTCAGGTACATTTTACCGCCTGCGGTTGCGCACGCGGGCACCCGAGAGCCGACCTGCAGATTCACCCGCACCGGCCAGTGGGTCTCGGCCCGATCGAAATAAATCATTTCATTGCCATCGGGCACCGAAATATTACAGGTCTCACCGATATCTTCGGACAAGGTTTTGAGAATGGCGCGTCGCTGCGCCTGAATGGGAGCGGACGCGAGAATATCCAAGGACATGGAATGCAGGCGGGTCCCGGCCTGTAAGCCACGACCGCTGATTCTCGTCTGCAGAAAACCCTGCTCCTCCATCGATGCGCAAAGCCTGTGGACACTGGCTTTCGGAATCGCGAGCTGATCGGCAAGATCGGTTGGGGACAAAGGTCGATCGGACGCGGCGACCGCCTCCAGGATGTCCAGCACACGGGTCACCGTTGACCCCTTGAGAACCGGGGTATCTGGGTGTTTTACGCTGCTCATGAGAGATAATTCACCCCTTGGACGGGAATCACTGTATGAATAATGAGATTTCCAGTACCATTATTCGCCTATGCCTAGTGACCCTATCGATTTTTCGGCGCCGCCATGACTGACAGTTTTGATTATGTAGTAATCGGTGCTGGTTCAGCTGGCTGTGTATTGGCTAACCGCCTGTCGGCAGATGGTACTACAACCGTCGCACTGCTGGAGGCAGGTGGTCGTGACTGGAACCCGTGGATTCATGTCCCGGTGGGTTATTTCAAGACCATTCATAACCCGAAAACCGACTGGTGCTACGTCACCGAGCCTGACCCCGGTCTTAATGGACGTAGCCTGAAATGGCCACGCGGCAAGGTGCTTGGCGGCTGCAGTTCAATCAACGGCCTCCTGTACGTCCGAGGACAGCATCAGGATTATGACCGCTGGGCTTCCCTGGGCTGTCAGGGCTGGTCATACAAGGACGTCCTCCCTTACTTCAAGCGGTCCGAGAATCATTCGCGCGGCGCCGACGAATTCCACGGCGTGGACGGCCCACTACAGGTCAGCGATATGTCATTCAAACGACCCGTTTGCGATGACTTCATAAAAGGTGTCGCTGAGCTCGGCACACCAATGAGGGACGATATCAACGCCGAGGATCAAGAAGGTGTTGGCTACTTCCAACTGACGACTCATAAAGGACGAAGATGCAGTACGGCTGTTGCCTATCTCAACGGCGCCCGTTCGCGTACGAATCTTTCCATTATCACGCATGCGATGGTCAAACGCATCGGGTTCGATAACAAGCACGCAACTTCGGTACACATAGAACAAAAAGGCAAGCAGCGAGAAATCTGCGCTCGCCAAGAAATCATCCTCTGCGCCGGTGCAATTGGTTCGCCACAACTATTACAGGTGTCCGGTATCGGACCAGGTCAGGTATTGCAGAACGCAGGGGTCGAGACCCTGGTCGATGCGCCCGAAGTCGGCGAGAATCTCCAGGACCACCTGCAGATTCGCGCGGTGTACAAGACAAACAAACCAGTGACCCTGAACGACGAGCTATCCAATAATTGGCAAAAAATGCGCGCTGGCCTTGAATATATTGCTAATCGTACCGGCCCTTTGTCGATGGCAGCGAGCCAGGTCTACGCGTTCTGTCGCACCCGCTTGTCCAACGAACGTCCTGATATCCAGTATCACTTCCAACCTTTGTCGGCTGATTCCCCCGGCGAAGGCCTGCATCCGTTTTCCGCCATTACGGCCTCCGTGTGCCAACTGCGGCCAGAGAGCCGAGGCTCGATTCAGATCAAGTCCAACGATGCAAACCAGCATCCCATCATTCGACCGAATTATCTGTCCACCGACTTTGACTGCCAGACTGCTATCGAATCATTGAAATTCACTCGACGAATCATGCAAACCGAGGCCATGCGTGGGCATATTGCCTCCGAATATTCACCGGATTCAAACGCGACCAGCGATGAAGACATCCTTGATCAGGCGCGCAACATTGCCAATACGATCTATCACCCAACCAGTACTTGCCGCATGGGCGCCGACGAGCGAGCAGTCGTCGATATACGGCTGCGCGTCAACGGTGTAACCGGACTGAGAGTGGTCGATGCCTCGATAATGCCTGAAATTGTCTCTGGCAATACCAACGCCCCGACCATCATGATTGCCGAGCGTGCATCTGATTTGATCATTGAGGATCGCCGGGAAGCATCGGTTGCAGTAGCATAGACACGATCCCCCACACACCCTTGCCGGCTCATGTCAGTCTTTGATCGCGTTCTGACGAACGCTCGCAAACATCAACGTCGAATTGTGCTGCCTGAAGCACAAGATGAGCGGGTGCTGCAAGCTGCCTGCAAAGCGGTTGCACAAGATATCGCCGCGCCCATCCTGCTAGGTAAAACAGCAGAGATCCCGTCAATAATGACAAGCCTTGGACTATCAACAGCAGGACTCGAGTTGGTTGATCCGACAAATGATCCGCGTCGAGATCACTATGCCGCGCTGCTGACCGAGAAACGCGCGCACCGGGGAATGACACATGAAAAGGCACTCAATGCCTTGAACTCTCCCATCACCTATGCCTGCATGATGGTCGTAGCCGGAGATGCCGACGGCTGTGTGGCTGGCGCAGAGACAGCAACTGCCGACGTGGTTCGCAATGCAATGCGCTGTGTCGGCAAACGTGAAGGCGAGGCCGTGGTCTCAAGTTGCTTTGTCATGTTGCTGCAAGCCGAACATCCAGTCAGCGATGTCATGGTGATCGGGGACTGTGCCTTGGTGATTGATCCTGATGCAAAACAACTGGGCAGTATTGCCGTAGCAACCGGAGAGACGGCCAAACAGTTGCTTAATCTCGAACCACAAGTCGCCATGTTGTCATTCTCAACAGCAGGCAGTGCCAGACACACGGCAGTTACCAAGGTAATACAGGCCACGCAACAGGCAAAGACTGCCAGACCCGATTGGCGAATTGTTGGTGAAGTGCAACTCGATGCAGCTGTGATGCCTGACATTCTCGCGCGCAAATCCCCTGAACACGCAACTGATGAGCCGTGCAACGTCTTGATCTTTCCTGATCTGAATGCTGGCAATATCGGTTACAAACTTATCGAACGTTTTGGCGGCGCTCAAGCAATCGGGCCAATACTGCAAGGTCTGAATCACCCGGTCAATGATTTAAGTCGTGGTTGCAGTACCAACGATATCGTGAAAATCATGGCCGTAACCGCCGCGCAAGTCACCGATTAAAACCGAATTAGGTCCGAGTTGACGTTAATTCCCTAAAACCATCAACTCCAACTACCAACACCAACACCAATATCAATACCACTAGGCAATTGTGCCAAGTTGCTCCCAATCAGAAGAAGGCTCGGAACGACCAATAGTCTCGCCACGCGAGTTGGCGATTGATGGCGTTAAATGTTCTGCCAGTGCTCGCATGTCGTCGCGACTCAGGACGCCAAGCGACTGCAGGACAGCACCCAAGGCAACACGGGCGGCTGCATCACTGCCATCGTCAATTTTCAATGCGACACCTATCTTGTGCGCTGAAATAACGGCTGTATAGACGCCATCTGCGCCAACCTTGACTAGAACATCAGGTGCGAGTCGATCCATTAAGTCTGTGCATAAGCGCTCCTTACCAGCAACAAGGTAAGGATTAGCGGTAATTGCTTGACGTAGGCTTTTTACAGCATCGAGCCGTGCACCTTCAAAGAAACCATCATCACCAAAACGCGCCATGGCCAATGCTATTCGTTGCAGCGGCAAGGCAAGAGTCGGGATCGCACAACCGTCGTAGCCCCAGGGGAGCTGCATGATGCGTGTATTGGTCAGGCTCTCCAGTACTTCAAACCAGCGTTTTTGCGCATCATGATTGTAAAGCCTGTAGTTGCGCGTCTGTTCACCAAGGTGACAACAAGTGGACAACATACCAAGATGCTTGCCCGAACAGTTGTGATGGATACGTTGTGGGCCGCGACCATCGGCGAGCAGGTCAAACTGGGTGGCCTGATGCAGGGGTAACTCCGCACCACACTCAAGATCATCGTGCTCAAGCGACAGCCGGCTCAGCCAGTCCTGTGCAAGACCTGCATGAATCGGTTCGCCGTTGTGGGATGAGCAGGCCAGTGCCATGTGGCGCTCATCAAGCCCATAGGCTTCAACTGCACCCGATTCAGCAAATGGTATCGCCTGCAGAAACTTGATCGATGAGCGAGGAAAAATGGAGCGTTGCACGTCTCCCAATGCCCCTAATAGTCGCCCCGATGAGTCAACGATCGCGACAGCACCGCGATGCCGGCTTTCAATGGCATTACCACGCCAGCGATTGATCAGTACCGGATTCATGGCGACCCTTAAGCGATGCCTACCGCGTGACGAAGCTGGTCCATATACGGTCGGCTTATGGCTCGGGCACGTTCACCACCGACTGCCAGCACTTTGTCGATTTCCGCAGGATTGGCCATCAGTTCATCATACCGCTCACGTGGCTCTGCCAGCACTGTGTCCAGCATTTCGAAGAGCCGTTGCTTGGCATCACCCCAACCGATACCCGCCGCATAATCAGCAGCCAGGGTTTTGGTCTCATCTTCACTGGCGATTGATCTGAATATTTCAAACACCGTGTTCCCTTCAGTCTCCTTGGGCTCACCCGGTTCCTGCGAGTTGGTTTTGATTTTCATTATTGATTTTCGCAGCTTCTTGGATGTCTCGAACAAGGGAATGGTATTGCCATAGCTTTTGCTCATCTTGCGTCCATCGAGCCCCGCCAGTACGGCTGCCTTGTCATCAACAACAAAATTCGGCAGGACAAGATGTTCGCCAAAATGGTGATTGAACCGCTGCGCTATATCACGCGCCATTTCAATATGTTGTATCTGATCGCGACCTACCGGTACGTGCGTCGCCTTGAACATCAGAATATCCGCGCTCATGAGAATCGGGTAACTGAACAAGCCCATGGTGATGCCTTTGTCAGGATCGTTGCTCGCGTCTTCGAGGTTCTCCTGCACCACCGCCTTGTAGGCATGAGCCCGATTCATCAAGCCTTTGGCTGTCAAGCAGGTCAACATCCAGGTCAGCTCCATGATTTCGGGGATATCTGACTGACGGTAGAACGTTGCATGGTCCGTATCCAGCCCCAGGGCGAGCCATGAGGCTGCGATCTCCTGACGGGATTGGCGCAGTAAGCCCGGATCCTGATTCTTGATCATCCCGTGGTAGTCTGCGAGAAAGTAGAAGCCGTCCTGCTCACGTCGCTGACTGGCAGCGATGGCTGGGCGTATGGCGCCCACATAGTTACCCAGATGAGGGGTACCTGACGGAGTGATTCCGGTAAGCCAGATTTGTTTCGTCATGCCAAAGTGGTCTATTCTCAACGCGCCATGTAAAGGGATCTAGCGGGTACAGGGATTGTATCAAGCTGAGCTTGCGACTCCCTTGATCCGAGCATTTAAAAAATATAAACAGGAAACTTTACAACACCCTTCATGTTTGAAACCGCAGTGTCGGGGAGTTTATCCAGCCGATCGCCCACCCGACGATCGAAGGCAAGCAGCACAAGTCGATTCCTGCGCGCGCTGACTCTGCTATTGGCAGTGGCCAGCTGTGGCGCCCACGCGGAAGCGTTCAGCGATCTTCTCGTTGCACTGGAATCCGACGGCCGCTCTCACACCGTCCAACACACGCTCGCAACAGAAGATGAGCTACTGGTCGTGGATTTGCCTGGTAGCGTCATTCCTCAGGAAGTACGTTTTATGGGTCCCGAGAGAGACACCTTCAAGAACGCGTATACCAATCGCCCGGAGCGGATTGCACTGTGGTCAGGCAGCGCTTTCGCTCGCTACCACCATCAGTACGGCAGCGCCGTTGAACAGACTGAATCCGGGTCGTTCGTGTTGACCATCAGTTCGCTTCCCGAGCAACTCGTTTTGCTTGACGACAGCCAGATTTCTTCGAGTATCACCTGGGTATTTCCGTCGGAATTCGAGCTGACCCACTATACGCTCAGTAACGAGTCCATCGGCCTCGAAACCATTGGTCAATGGATCGAGGAGGACAATACGCTGTCCTTTCGTCAAACCGGCGGCCAACGAGCGGAACTGATCATCGAGTATCGCTACCGAACACCGGTCGTGGAGGAAGTGGTAGACGAGGTCACGGAAGAGGTTGTCGCGGTCGTGGAGGAGATCGATCCGTGTGATTCATTATCGACTGCCAACGATGCCTGTTCCCCCGATGAAGATGAGGACGGTGTACCCGACTATCGGGACATCTGTCTGGCATCACCAGCGACCGAGCCGGCAATTACGCACAAGGTCGTTAGCCAGCAGGGGAACAATCATATCGGCAAAGACAGCGATAGCCCAGACAGTGAACGCAAAGTCAGCAAATTGGGATGTTCAGCTACCCAGACTCTCGTCCTTGAAGGGATTACCTTTGCCACCGGACGAAGCTACATTGATGTCCATGCACGCCGTTTGCTTGATCGAGTTGCCAATGCGATGCAGCATTTCCCGGAAAAGGTTTTCGAAATTGGTGCACACACTGATAACCAAGGCACGGAAACAAACAACCAGAGACTCTCGCGTAAACGCGCCGACGCAGTCCGGCACTATTTGATGCTCCGAGGTGTGGGTCCCAACCAGGTTCAGGCTAAAGGCTATGGTGAAAGCACACCGTTAGGCGACAACAAGACGCTGGACGGTCGCCGAGTTAATCGGCGTGTGGAGCTATCGGAGCTGGACTGATATTTCCCGTAACCGACCTCGCTGACACATAGCGTCCATCCTTTTTTCAATTTAAAGTCAAAGTCGAAGGGCACGCCTGATAAAGCCTGGTCAGAAATTTATGTTCCAGCCCAATATCAAACTTTTTTCGCTGTAAATACAAGCAAGCGATGCACTAAATAACAGACAAATCGAATTTCCGCTGATTTGGTCTTATCCATTAAATGAAATGGAACACAAAAGACAAAAACTAAATCCTTGGACGATTGCCAGAATAGCTCATGCTCTGCGACAATAACGAGCGGGTCTCGGACTTCCAGTCACCGCCCAATTTCAGGAGAAAGATCAGTGATTTTTAATGCATCAACACGCTCTCGAAGCGCGTGGTTAACCTGCGTTCTGTTGATGAGTTCTGTGCTCATGATTGTGGGCAAAGCTTCTGCTGCAGATTTGGTGCTCGAACCCGGGGTCACGGACAACGGGGAGTATGGCTGGAAATGGGGAAATAATGCAAATATTGATGTTGTCACCGCGGAGTTTCAGGGAACTGGATCCGATCTCGAACTAGCTGTAACCGGCTACGATGTAGATACCCGCACAGAAGTGTCAGTGTCTGTGAATGGGAACTTACTGGGCTATCTCCCCAGAGGATCAAGCAACAATTCGCTCGGCCCTGAAGCCTTTTTTCTTATACCGGCTGCTGATCAGCTATCGGGTATCAACACAGTAGAATTCGCTCAGGCAGGCAACAGTGGCTGGATTTGGGGAGTAACAAACATCCTCATCACTGCGGACGAACCTTCAGCGGCAGATTTGGCGCTCGTACCCGGGGTCACTGACAACGGGGAATATGGCTGGAGATGGGGAAGCAACGCAAATATTGACGTGGTCACCGCTGAATTTCAGGGTACTGGATCTGACCTTGAATTGGCCGTTACTGGCTACGATGTTGATACGAGCACAGAAGTCTCAGTATCAGTAAATGGGAACTTACTGGGTTATCTACCCAAAGGATCAAGCAACAATTCGCTCAGCTCCGAAGCCTTTTTTCTAATACCGGCTGCCGATCAGCTATCAGACATCAACACAATAGAATTCACTCAGACCGGCAGCAGTGGCTGGATTTGGGGAGTAACAAACATCCTCCTTTTTCAAAGCACTGTTGATTTAACGCTGGTACCCGGTATTGAGGAAACCGCACAACTCGGCTGGAAGTGGGGAACAAACAGCAATCAAGACAGGGTCATTGCAACGTTTCAAAATACCGGCACCGACGCAACGCTCTCAGTTGACGGTTACGACATAGATATCGCTACAGAAGTCTCAGTATCCCTGAACGGAGACTTTGTAAACTTCCTGCCACGCGGACCCAATAATCAGCTCAATGGTGGGTCCACATTCACTCTTCCCGTGGCTGATCAGCTACCAGGCGAGAATACTCTCGAATTCAAACAAGCAGGTAGTAGTGGCTGGCGATGGGGTGTCACAAACATACTCCTTTCAGACTCTACTTCACCACCACCACCACCGCCGACGCCGACCACAGGTGAGCTTGCTGTATTCCACCGGAGTGGACAATCGTTTCTGACGTGGAACGAATCCGCCAGCGACTCGGGCTACCATGTTTACCGACACTCATCACCGATCACTGCGGGCAACCTGAACAACGCAGAACGAATCACCAATCGATGGGGTGCACTCGACATGAACACGTCGGCTAATCCCTATGGTGGCCCCAATGTGCCTGCTAACTTTGTTATCAATGATCTCGCTACGCCACTCGGCGACAATACAGGGCTTTTTGTCTATACAACCCAACAAGGCGATTCATCCAACGCCTACTACGCGGTAACCGCTGTGAATGCCAATGGCGTCGAGCAGACATTGATCGCCACTAACACGCCCGTTACCGAGTCGGTTGCAATACCAAACGATGTGCTTACCGTTACCAATGGCAACGGCAAAGGCAGGATCTATACGCAGTATATGGATTACACCAATTGGAACCCAACATTCAATGGGTATGCATACAACTATACGTTGGCACTGCCTTCAAACTATAACCCCGCCGTTTCCTATCCTCTGATGCTCGAGCTACATGCATACGGCGAACAATACAAGTACGTGCCAGAATCAGAGTTTGACTGGCAAGTGATAACTCTGCTGCCAAATGATCCCGGACCCGCGGTTGGTGCAATAAACTCTTGGTGGTACGGCTACTCAAGCGACCACAATTACAACACAGGCGGCAGCATTCCCGATTCAGGGGTCATCGCAAATTTCACTGAACAACGAGTAATGCGCTCGATACAAGCCGCGATCAACCACCCTGATTACAATATCAATGAAAACCTTGTACACGCCTTCGGCAACTCCATGGGTGCGTCAGGTGCAATGTCCATGGCACTGCGCTACGGCACGATATTATCCGGGGTTTACGCTGGCCAACCGATGACAAACTACGGGACTGATCCGGTATTCAGATCGGAGTTTGAGCGGCTATGGGGTTTGCAGTCCAGCAATCTGCCGATCGTCAACGCTGGCCCCTATAGTGAGGGTATTAGCCTGTACGGGGCGAACGGCGTACAGAACATTGGCGTCTGGGACTGGATGAACCATCACAAACAAGTCGTTGATCGTCGTGGCGACAACTTTGCGTTTCTGATGACCATGCATGGCAAACAGGACGGCACCATCCAATGGGGCTCGCAGGGCCAACCGACTGTTCCGGCGTTGACTGATGCGAACATCGGCTTCACCGCCAGAAACTTGCAAGTCGGCCACACATGGGTCGGTTTCGCTGTCAATATTCCCATGTTCGGACTTGGTAACGCCGAACAATTTCCGTGGAAATATCCTTTGAATCTCAGTTTCCCGGCAGTACAGAATGCGACAGGTTCAAGCTCGACCAATCCGTCAAACAATGGCGAGGATGTCTATAACATGAACATTGAATGGGCCACACCTCACACACCGTTTGCAAGCACGATTGTGGATCAGTCATCCCGATACGAGATATCGATCAGATCGACCGATAGCGCGCAGTCTGCAGACATCACACCGCGCCGAACCCAGCAGTTCAAGCCTAATCCAGGTAATCAATGCAGCTGGACAGCCACAAACAATAACAACGGTGCGAATCTGGGCTCTGGATCCTCGACTGTCGATGGCGATTCATTGCTGACGATTCCCCAGGTGAATATTGTTACCGGTAGTGGTACCAAGCTGGCAATCAGCTGCTAGCGCCGAGCTGGGAACTGGCGACAGCGCAAGCTCTGATTACAGGCAGGGCCTGCGCAGTTTGCCGGTGCGACAATCGTGTCCGTACGTCCTTGGCAAGGGCGTGCCAACAATCAATGTGTGACTAGCCGATCCGATCCAGCTTGATTGATCGCGCCAATGTAATCGAACAAGACACCATGCGCAATCTGGTTTTGTTCTTTTAACTTACGTGACGCAGCGGTAAATCTTTTAACGTGTTGATCATGATCAGCAAGTAGACATTCCAGCAGCCGCTGATCAGCATCTGTAGGGTCGATGTTGTAGTTTTTCTTTTTGTTATCAAGTAACTCAAGCAGCTCAAAATGGCGCTGCTTGGTTGTTTCCATCGCATTGTAAGCCTGCCAGGCATCCGCCGCATCGCCTTCGAGAACATCCGCAGGTCGTTCGATCAGACGGGGTTTGTCTTGCTTGATAGTCGGGCCTGTCATGAGTCTATGTCGTTGCAGCTATTATCGAACCCTACTCTGCCACAGTGTCGGGTCTATTCCCATTTTCCTGTTTCACGAAAAGGTTCTTTGAGTAAGCGCTCAGCCTCGTCAACGAACTCGACGCGGAGCGGATTTGGCGATGCATCAAGCGCGATCAGCCGCTTGAGCAGCTGAATAGCCGAATCGGCTTGCGCCTCACTGAAATTCGGCAATGACGGTTTAAGCACCTTTTCAAGATTCCCTCGAATTGCGTTGCCATCGCCGAGCACATAGACACTTGAAATGGACAGCGCTGCTGCATCTTTTTTAGTGAGCTTGAACTCATTCTCGTAGGACTCGATCAGCATCGCCTTCTGCTCGCTACTGATATCGCCATCGATCTTCGCCGCGGCAGTCAGCAGCAAGGCGGTCGCATCCATTGGGTGATCTACCTGAAAGATCGGATCACCAGATACCTTGTTCTGCCACTTGCGCCGCCGGTGCCACAAAAACGGATTCAGCCCACCAAGACTAATTCCCGCATCGGCCAGACGACTCAGCAACACCAGAATCGTCACGATCACCCCCAGCAACCCCAGTATTACGTGCATCCCTATCTCCCGAAAACCGAGAGCCATAGTGTATCGGGCTCTCATCTTTTGGACACCCACATTATCGCAAACGTCACTCGGGGCTGCGATCCCATGAATATTTTATTGTCGTCATACGTGACGATCAAAACGTCATGCTGAGATCGGCGAACGCCCTAGCGAGCCGCCGTCACCATGATCTCTACCTGGAATTCAGGTGTTGCCAGTCGTGCCGATTCAACACAGGCTCGCGCAGGCGGATTGGCCGCATCAACCCAGGCATCCCAGACTTTATTCATATCGGCAAAGTCGTCCATGCTGCACAACCAGATCGTGGCTGACAGGATTTTTGACTTGTCAGATCCAGCTTTCCCGAGAAGATCGTCGATTTGCGACAAGATGCCTCGCGTCTGGTCAGCGACACTACTACCCGAAGCAACCTGCCCCGCAAGATAGACCGTATCGCCATGCGTGACAGCCTGGCTCATACGGGCACTTGATTCAAAACGGTCGATACTCATGATTGGTGATATCCCTTAGGTTTTTAAAAACCGCACCATACACGATAGGGTCACGGGGGTGGTCGGTGAGGCGTGTTAGGGTAGGCCTTGGCACAAACGGGCGGTTCAGCATATGCGCAAAAGCCATGCTTCTGACATTTGATCATCTCGCTGTCGCGGCAAAATCGTTGTCACAGGGTGTTGAGCATATCCAACAACAGCTCGGTGTGACACCTCCCTTTGGTGGGGAGCACGCGGTGATGAACACACACAATCATTTGATGAAACTCGGACATGACGAATTCCTTGAAGTCATCTCTATCAATCCGGCCAAGCCGGTTCCCGACAGGCCTCGATGGTTTTCACTTGATGAATTCAACGAGGACACGCCGCGCCTGGTAACGTGGATTGCCCGGACCGACAATCTGAATGCAGCATTGAATGAAACACGTTTTATCGATTGGCAAGCGCAGGAAGTCAGGCGTGGCGAATTGACGTGGAGAATCGCTGTACCCAGTGACGGTTCACTACCATTCGACGGCGCTTTTCCAACGATCATCGAGTGGCCCATGCGGCCTTTTCCCGGCGTCAATATGACTGACTTTGACTGCGTACTCGATACTTTGCAAATCACTCACCCGGAAGCGGACAAGCTTCGCAAGTTGTTGTTTCCACTGATAGACACGAACAGACTCTCAATCCAGACAGGTGAAACAGTGCACTTGTCCGCATCCATTGACACCCCTGATGGCAGGCGGGTACTGACCTGATTTACACTGGTGAAAACCTGCAGCCGTTGCCGATGTGCCTGGAACACGCCATGACACGAATCTGTCGAAAACTGATCCACCTGTCGCTCCTCACCAGCATTTGTGTCTTGCCCGCATGTGGTGGAGGCAACGATTCCAATCCCGATGTCGACAACGGGCAGTTGGCTGATCCGGCCACCAATGAACCCAATGAACCGCTTCAGCCTCCGGGTGAGCCAATCGAGGAACCACAAGCCCCTGACGTGACACCGTCGCAGCCAACCCCCTCAGAACCGGTACCAACACCGACCCCCGTTGACGCTACCCCACCCCATCTCAGTGCTGTAAATATTGCATTACGAAATTCCCTGCCCGAAGACATACAAGCTTTGCTGCCCGAAGATTGCCTGCTTGAAGTTGGCGGGGCGATTTACTGTTACAGCGTCAGTACACGAACATTGATGGCCGTACTGCGATCTCCCGCTTCAATTTACTGGCAGTTCGCCCTACCCGGTAACGAAGATAGCAACCGCATTGAAGCACTCAAGATTCTGGATACCTTTTCTCTGGGCATCATTGCAAACACAACGA
The DNA here is from genome assembly GCA_937924505.1 of uncultured Granulosicoccus sp. The sequence goes on from CALDSR010000002.1 coordinate 121,165, forward strand.
CCGAGCCTGGCAAACCTCAGTACGAACTCTCCCGGTTTGATCTTGACGGCGCATTTTGCTGCACCTTCAACATCTTCGAGCCACTGGCAAGCCTGAAGGGTGCTTCCGATGCGCCCTTTCCCGCTGTAAATGTCGACAACGGTTATGTCGTTGCCGCGAGCGAAGCCGATCAACTGGCCATAGCTGGCACTTACAGCGAACTAACACCTAATGCGGACCCAGGCAATCTTGCCGACTGGGTCACCATAGGCAGCGTACTGACCAGCCTGAGCTCTGACAATGGAATGCGTAAAGCGACACGCCTGTTCAAGGACGAAACCATTGTTGAACTTAAATACGCGAGCCGATCAACGCTTGATGTGACCACCAATATCACCAGTTACCGACTGGATTCGGAAACACTCGGCGAGCAGCCTAATGCTCCCATACGGAACACTGGGCCAGCAATCAGTGAACAAACTATTGCCGTCCTGCTACCTGAACTGTACAACCACCTGCAAGGCAACGTTATAGAATCACTCGGAGCTGAAGTCGAATCTGTCAGCTCGACCCTCGACAGTAATCTCGACGACGAGTTACCGGAGTGCGCGCGCTCAAGTGATACCAGTGGTTGCATTTACAATATCACCACAGCGCCCTTGAACATGGACTGTCAATTCGGTGGCAACGTTACTGTAGAAGAATCCGAGAGTCGCGCATTTATTCCTGGCTCTGGAAGCAATGTGCAAACGTCACGCGATCTTGCATTCAACGAATGTGTTCTATCAAGCCCAGAGCGAGACTTGTTTTCATCAGTGCAGGTGACATTTAACGGAAGCGTCACGATCAGCACCTTCATCGGTGGAATAAGACAAGGCAACAGCGTCGGGAAAACCTATAGCTTTAGTGACTACCGCGTGAATTACATCGACAAGAACCTGCAACCACGCCAGGAGTCTGTGACCGCAACACTGACATTAAACGATATTGCAACAGGTCAGCTCGACAGACGACGCGAGCTTGAAGCGAGCCGGTACGAACTGGCCGAGATTACCTATCCACGCAATCAGCCGACCCCGCTTGTAAGTCCCCGTCTAAGCTTGTCGAATATGGTGTTTTCGAAGAGCGCAGTTCTTGGCGATGGCGTCAATGTTACCAGTGTCTTGGCCAGAGGCAGCCTGGACGCTGTTGGCGAGCTCACCAGGGAACAAAACCTGTCGATGCTGATCGACCCACCTCTGTTCAGGCCTTATATCTCGACCACCACTGGTTTGAGCGGCGGTATCTCACTGACAGCGAGCGATGGAAGCGCAGTAATGATCAATGCCCGCAATGTGCCATCAGGGCTGGGCGAAGAGCTTGAACTGGTCTTTGACAATGCAGCGACACTTGTAAGGCCATTCGAAAGTCTGGTGCGGCCCTGGATCGACCTGGATTGATCGCCTGGATTGATCGTCGAGCCGTTAGTCATTGAAAGAGCCCGGAAGCGCCGTAATCTGACTCCCGGCGGGGCCGACACTGATCGAGCACTGGCCCTTTTTTAGCTGCCGCTAATTTTAAGAATGGCATTCCATTCCTTCTTGCTGACCGGCTGAATCGATAATCGACTACCTTTTCTGAGCAACACCATATCGCTCAGGGTCTTGACCGTTCGCAATGATTCAAGCGTGATGATTTCCTTGAATTTTTGCTTGAACTTCACATCAACCATGAACCAACGCGGGTTCTTCTCGGTCGACTTGGGGTCGTAATACTTTTCTTTCGGGTTATGCGCTGTATGGTCCGGGTACGCCTCCTTGACGATTTCGACCACACCGACGATACCGGGCACCTTGCAACTCGAGTGGTAAAAGAAGCCTAGATCGCCTTTTTTCATCTCGTCGCGCATGAGATTGCGGGCCTGGTAGTTCCGAATGCCGTCCCAGTGATCGCGCCGGCCTTTCATGGATTTCAGATCATCGATACTGAACGCATCCGGTTCTGACTTGAACAGCCAGTATTTCATTAGGCATACTCCAATCTAATTCGTCGTCTGATAATACGGGCAAGATCAAAGTTCGGGCAAGTATAGGCACACCCTCCGAATAGATGCGTTAAGCTCCTCTGATGATACAGCCCGAAAGCCCATACAAGCATTTCAGCGATTTCGCATTGCCAGCCACCCTGCTTCGCGCCGTGCAGGCTGTCGGCTATGAAATACCAACGCCGATTCAGTCAAATACCATCCCGCCCTTGCTCGAAGGTCATGATGTTCTAGGGCACGCGCCCACTGGCACCGGCAAGACAGCCGCCTTTGCCCTGCCGCTACTGGCACGACTTGATGTCAAATCCAATGTTGTTCAGACCATCGTTCTTACACCAACGCGAGAGCTGGCCATTCAAGTTGCCGAGGCTTTTACCCGTTACGCAACTCATATACCTGAACTTCGCATCCTGCCCATTTACGGCGGCCAGGAATACGGCGGCCAGGTTCGTCAGCTCAAACGCGGCGTGCAGGTGGTGGTCGGTACACCAGGACGGGTCATGGATCACATGCGACGTGGCACTTTGAAACTCGACAAACTCTCGGCTTTGGTACTTGATGAAGCCGATGAAATGTTGCGCATGGGATTCATCGATGACGTCGAATGGATTCTCGAACAAGCACCTGACTCACGTCAGATGGCTTTATTCTCGGCAACCATGCCAAAGCAAATCAAGCGCATTGCATCGCGCCATCTGAAGAACCCGATTGAAATTTCGATCGAAGGCCCGAAGAAATCCGCCAGCACGATTCGTCAACGCTTTTGGATGGTCAGTGGTTTACATAAGCTGGATGCCTTGACACGTATTCTTGAGGTTGAGCGCTTTGATGCAATTCTCGTTTTTGTCAGAACGCGAACCGCAACTGTCGAACTCGCGGAACGTTTAAGCGCACGCGGTTTTTCAACCGCTGCCATGAACGGCGACATGCCTCAGTCGCAACGCGAGCAAATGGTAGACAAGCTCAAATCAGGCAAACTCGACATACTGGTTGCAACGGATGTGGTCGCAAGAGGCCTTGATGTTGATCGAATCAGTCATGTCGTCAACTATGACATCCCATACGACACAGAAGCTTATATTCATAGAATAGGTCGGACAGGGCGCGCTGGTAGAAGCGGGGAGGCAATCCTCTTTGTCACACCACGCGAACAGCGCCTGTTGCATTCGATCGAAAAAGCCACACGCCAGAAAATCGACAAGCTCGAATTACCCACCGTCGAGATGGTCAATAATCGACGTATTGCTGACTTCAAGCAAAGCATCAGCGATACACTGGCAAAAGGACAATTAAGCTTTCTGCAACAGCTCATCAGCGAATACGTTAACGAGCATGATGTACCTGCTGAACGTGTGGCAGCAGCACTCGCTGAACTTTGCCTGCGCGGTCAATCCCTGCAACTCAAGGAAGACAAACACACGGCGAAATCGAACAAGAGCAAACAAAAGAAAGACAAGGGCCCACGTAAACGCATCAATACTGCCATGGGTCAGCGCGTGACCGAAGCCGTTTTAACTGACGCCTCAGACGCGCCATCAAGAAACGAAAGAACGAACTCTCGTCCGGCAGAACGACCGCGTACACCTCACACAAAGCGACACTCTGATGCCGTTCAAATGGAAGCCTACCGCGTTGAGGTCGGAGCAAGCCATAACGTCAAGCCCAGCAATCTCGTTGGCGCCATAGCCAATGAAGCAGGGCTCGACTCGGAATTCATTGGCCATATTCGTATTAACGACGATCACAGCATTGTTGAATTGCCAACAGGCATGCCGAAGTTCTTGTTGAAGGATCTCAAACGGGTGTGGGTCTGTAACCAACGTCTGGATATCTCACGTGTTGCCGATGTCAAACCTCAGGGTGAGCAGGCAGCGGCAGATGCCGATCGACCGAACGCGGCGAAGCGCAAGGATCGCGGCGACAAGAAACGAGTGAGCTCAAAAAACACCAAGAGCACCAAAGCGGACAAGCAGAAAGCGCGTAAGCGCAAGGACAAGAAGCGGCGGCGTAAAGACAAAGACATTTCGTCTGCCTGAAGTATGACAGTGGAAAAGCAATTAACCACCATCAACCACCGAGCGCAGGCGAGAGCATGTGCAGCGCACTGAAAAAAGTGCCACTGAATACTGGCCCACAACGCTACTGATGGAATTTTCTAGTAGTGTGTAAGCCATAACTCGATTATTGAAACCGTGAATGTTACCCAACCCAGGTTATATCACTTGATGATCGCTTGTAGTGCCCTTACCCCAACGCCCAACGGTATACTGACTTTCACGCGCCTGATCAATCAGTGGCGAATAACTTCCGTCCGTAATTTCGCAGCGACTGTTGGTGTAGCCAATCTCTGAAAACACGTCACGGATGCTCGGATTATTGATTTTTTCTTCGATATAGTTTCTATCCCACCAGACCAAGCGCCCGTCTTTAACCCGCGCGTAAATACTCAATGTATCTCGGTCTGCAAACTCCATATTTTCCACCTTCTCCAAGCATTTAAGTAAAAAGCCTGTATGCAAGCTATTTGCAGAATCATCTGATTTTAAAACAGCCTCTGGCGTTCGAGCAGTTATATCCACCCGGCGATACCGGTCAATATTCAGCATTAAATCAAGATCAAGAATCGTCATGCTTCCATTCCAGCCAAATGCCGCCGTTCTAGGTAGTTCGCCTTGCTTGACATCGTTGTCCAAAAACTCAAAGTGGACATTCCTGTCTTTTGAATTTACCCAAGAAAGAAACAGGCTAGGCATACCGGTGAATGCTTCAGTATTGTGGTAGAGGAGATCATCCACCGCTTTGTACCGGCCGGTTTCAATACCACGAAACCATGCTCGTGTTACTGTTTCTGCAGGTGGCGTGACCATGAAAAACATATAGACTTGATCACCAAAGCGAGATAACAGGCGACTATCAGCTGCCCTGTCAATATCAACCGTAAAGCTGTCAAATCTGAACCTGTCTATCAATAAATGGGGTAATTTTTCCGCCGAAGATTTACCGGCGACATACCGATCGAGCTTTTTATCAATGATCTCAAGCTCTGAACCTGTCAGCATTGCGCTGTATTTGTAATCCTCGCCCAGAGAATTGTAATCCAACAGGTATTTACGCCAATAGTCGGGGCTAATAAGCGCAAAGTCTTCCCAAGGTATATTCAGTCTACCCGCAAGCTGCCGTTGTTGCGGCCGGATGGTACTTTTTCCCGACGCGGACGCGCCTTTCACATTCATGATGACTGGTCTTTTCTGTGACGGCAGATATCGATAGCCTTCGGCATCGATTGCCCGCTCCCAGAATGGCTTGATAAATTCATGAACCAGATCAGCAATGTAGGTGTTACAGGCCATGTTGGTCACTATTCTTGCCACCAACGACTGATCAACATGCAATGCACCGCGATGGCCAACAATCGCTCCAACGGTGGTTGCCAGTGACTCAAAACATGCCTTCTTTAGCTGGTTTTCATCAAGCTTTGAAAGTTCTTCCCATTCCTCTATTGCTAAAAACTCAGGCATCCGGCTCGTTGATGCAACAGCATGAGGCTTTGGTTTCTTTCGAAAAATCCTGCCTATTAATGAAGTTTGCTTTGCCGTTACCTCCGCTTCGTTTCGTTTATCGAACAGCTTTTCGGATAACTGCTGCACAACAAAATTCTCAACCTCCTCCCGCTTTTCACAAAACATGGCAGAGATGGCATCGGCTTCAGGCAATACATAGTTGGAATATATCGTGTCGACCATACCGCGAAGATTTATCCCTAAATCTTCATAATTTGGTCCATCAGCGACGGATAAATCAGCGGTTACGCGCACCAGCAAATCATGTATGACCAGCCGTAGTGGACGAAACGCAACAAGATCATTGACCTTAAGGCCCGTCAGATCAGACAGTTCATGGGCTTCGCTGTAATCAACAAAGCCACTCTCTTCACGGAAAAGCGTTACCAACGGCAGGAGATGCCGTGGAATATCGGATTCGAGTCCTGGATTCCAGGCGTTTGACTTGTCCGTCAACTTTGACTACGTTTCCGCCCCCACACATACTTGAACAATGGAAGCAGGATGAGAATCACGGCAATAATGGTGATCGGACCTGCGATTGGTCGCGTGATGAAAATGGACGGGTCACCAGAAGACAACAACAAGGATTGTCTCAGTGTTGGCTCGGCGATTGGTCCCAACACAATCGCTAGCACCGCAGGTGCTAGTGGATAGTCAAGTTTGCGCAACATGAATGCGGAGAATCCAAAACCGAGCATCAACCAAACATCATGCATATCTTTGGTTGCAGCATAGCCACCGACAACCGACAGCACAAAGATCATTGAGGCAAGAATTGTAAACGGCATTCGCAGCATCGCGATAAACAGTGGGATAAAGGCAAGATTAACTACAACGGAGGCAACATTGGATACATAAAATGAACCAATAAGTCCCCAAACAAATTCTGGCTGATCGGTAAACAATCTTGGGCCAGGTGTTAAACCCCAGATAACCATGCCACCGAGCAGGATGGCTGTTGTGGGCGAACCAGGAATACCCAGAGTCAACATAGGCAACATCGAGCCCGTCGACGCCGAGTTGTTGGCCGCTTCAGGCGCGGCCACCCCACCTGGATGACCCTTGCCAAATTCCTCAGGCTTTCTGGACATAAGCTTGGTAACACCATAAGCCATCAAGGAGCCCGGAGTCGCGCCAGCAGCTGGAAGAATACCCACGAAGAAGCCCAGCGCTGATCCTATTGCGGTACCTTTCCAACCACGGCGCATGCCCTCCTTGGCATCGTCGACAGCTCCCTTGACCGTCATTTTTGTTTCAGTCGTGGTGATCTTTCCACGGGTGCTATCTATGGTCCACAGCATTTCACCGATACCGTAGACACCAATGGCCAATACCAGAAAGTTGATGCCATGAAGAAAGCCTGTGATACCGCCAAAAATCAGACGAGGTTCACCAGATATTTCATCAAATCCAACTGATGCCAGAACCAGTCCTATACAAATTGAAAAAATCGTCTTGGGGATATCATCGCCGCCCAAGCCAACAAAGGTTGCAAACGCCAAAAGCATCAGCGCAAAGATTTCAGGTGGACCAAAACTCAGTGCAACCGACGCCAGTAAAGGTGCGAAACCAGTAAAGAAGACATTAGCCACGGTACCGCCGACGAATGAGGCGATTGCCGCTGTTACCAGTGCCAACCTCGCGCGTCCTTGCATGGCAAGTGGCCGACCATCAAACGTTGTTGCCACCGCTGTAGACGCACCGGGAATACCTAATGTAATCGAGGAAATTGCTCCACCGTACATTGCACCGTAGTAGATTGCCGCCAAAAATATGATGGCTGAGCCTGGGGGAACAAGAAACGTAATGGGCAGCAGTATGGCGACACCATTGACTGAACCGAGACCTGGCATCGCGCCGATAAACAAACCAAGCGTTACGCCTATCAATATCAGCAATAGATTTAGTGGTTGAAGTGACAGTAATATCCCGTCGCCAAGACTTCCCAGTATCTCCATCATAATGCTATGTACCGCCAGTTGGTTGAGTTCGAGTTACAGTTCAGCACGTCAATCATGACAGCCACAATTCAATATATTATGTTGTTCATGAAGTTGAATACCGGCTCAAGAAACGGCAGCCCCTTGGGTAATGTAATGCGCATCAAAGCTTCGAAGAAGAAAAAGAAAACTATTGGCGCAACAATTGAGATTGTCAGTGTCAGTCGTAAAGAGTGCCGACCGAGAAACCCCAGGTAATAAATCAAAAAAACAAACATCGCGCCGTACATCGAAATGATATCGATCAGCGCAATAAATCCGAAGATGCCGCCACCGACCTGCAATAACATCTTGCGACCGTAACGATCAAGCATTGGCTCTTCAGACTGGGATGGTGGAGATCGACGCTTGATGCCGTTATATGCAATAAAACCCGTGCATATCAACATGATCGCCGATAGCCAGAACGGCCACGCTCCACCACCCGGTCCTTCATCACTTACATAACCAATATTTAGCTCTGTGCTCTTCCACATCAAATAGATGGAAAAGATTGCCAACACTACTGCCATTATTATTTCAGCAAGCCGCATGCGGCAGAACTCCTAAAAGCTAGCTATTAAAATTATGTTTTCTTACTGATGCCGAACAAGCAGCATTACTTTTCCATCTTCGCCAGCAATTCCTTGTGGCGCTCTACCTGGGTAGCCCAGTAAGCTTTCTGCTCAGCAGCATCCATCCATAATGGAGAAAGACTCTCGGAAGCCATATAACCTTGCCATTCCTCGGAATCATAGATCTCCTTGAACAGTTTCTGGTAATAAGCAGCTGCCTCATCAGACATACCAGGAGCACCTACCACCGCACGCTGGTTGTAATAGCTGAAATCCTTCTCAAGTTCCTTCACTGTCGGCACCTCTGAAACTAGTGGCAGACGCTCGTCAGAGAAAGAAACCAATGGCACAACATCACCATTTTCGAAGAAGCCCTTGGCCTCTGAAGGATTGTTAACTGATGACATGATTTGCTGACCAGCAAGATCCTTGGCTACCGCACCGCCACCCTTGTAAGGGATATATTTGATCTTGAGATCATAATTCTGCTCAAGCCAGGTAGTGACAAGGGAGTCTTCCTGCCCTTTGCCTGTTCCACCCATGACCCACTCGCCATCGGCTTCTTTCACCGCCGCTTGCCATTCTTCAAAGGTATTGATGTTGCGATCCTTGTGCACCCACAACACGAATGGATCGACTCCCATCATTGCGACAGGTGTAAACGTGTTGATATCAATGCCAAGATTTTCCTGACGTAACGGCGTTGTAAAAAAGGAATTCAAGGTAACAAGAATGGTGTGATCAGGATCTTTGGAACCATTCAATGCAATCAGGGCTTCTGCACCTGAACCGCCGCCTTTGTTATTGGGTATCAGGGGTCTGGGTGTCAATTTCTTCTTTTCAGCTACCGATTGAATAAATCGCGCAATCTGATCAGCGCCCCCACCGGCGCCCGCCATAATGACAAAATCGATCGGCTTGGTGGGCTCCCAGCCCTCCGCTTGCGACACTCCACTAAACGTTGAGGTTGCAATTGCTACTGCACCTGCCACGCCTAAAATGGCTCGTTTGGTACTTTTCATAATATTCTCACTCCGCAGTTTTTAGATTTACTTCTGCTTTACTACGTGATGACGTCACGCACGCTGTTAGTTCTTGGTTTCTACTTCACTCCTCTGAAAAACGTACTACTTATATTCGGTACAAAGTCGCAACTAAGCCTTTCAATGCACCAGAATAATCGGAAATTCTGCACTATCAACTACGAACTGGGTTGTGCCTCCCAGCAAGGTTTCGGTTTCGTGACTATTGCTATAAGCACCCATCAACAAAGTATCAACGTTCGCAGATTTTGATCTTTCGAGCAAATCAGCTCCCACATTACTTGCATTTTCAAAGCGTTCAACATGCACATTAACACCGCGAGCTTCGAGATAGCCGGCAAGACTTGACGCACTCGCACCGGCCACTTCCATACCCGACGAAAATACTACAACCTTGCTTGCCTGTTCAAGTATTCCAGTCGCGCACGCTACGGCACGGCTTGCCTGGATCGAACCATTCCACGCTATGCCAACGACGTCACACAGGGTTTCAGGTGGGGCCTCAGATGGCGGGCACATCATCACAGGGCGTCCAGTATTAAATAACGCCGCTTTCAATGTGTTTGAACCTAGATTTCTACTGACGTCAGGTTTGGCAACACAAATCAGGTCAGCGACTCGACCATGGCGTTTTATAACGTCTACCTGGCGCCCTTGTTCTTCCAGCCAGGAAGTGGAGGCCTGATTTTCAACATACCCATCTGACTGAATGACGCCAAGCTTTTTCGCAAGAACATCAAGCTCACCGCGCATATTGGTTTCGAGCTGATCCGCCACACCTTCGGATTGTTCCAACACCAAGTTTTTCAACGCTGATGGTATGACAACACCATAAGGCATAAGATCCTCAGCTCGAGGCCTGCAGTGCGTTACCAGCACATGTGCCTTATAACGTTTGGCCAGACAGGCCGCGTGGGCAAATACATTATCGCCTTTACCATCTCCTCTAACGGGTATGACAATTTTACGTATCACGCTAGATGCTCCTAGAACAATCCATCGATCTGACCATCGTCGTTGAGACGTATAGACTCAGCCGACGGAATTCGCGGCAAACCTGGCATAGTCATTATGGCTCCACAAATGGCAACGATAAACCCGGCACCAGCAGAGAGCCTTACTTCCCGTATTGGAATGCTATGTCCAGTTGGCGCGCCGCGTAGTTCAGGATCAGTTGAAAAAGAGTATTGCGTTTTAGCTATACAGATAGGTAAATTACCGTAACCAGCTTCTTCCCAGGCTTTAAGTTGATCGCGAACGGCCTTGTCTGCCAATACTTCATCAGCTCGATAAATCTCTGTCGCGATGGTTTCAATCTTTTTCATCAACGGCATTTCATCTGGATAAAGAGGAGCGAAGTTAGCTTCACCACTTTCAACAATATTCACAACTCGCTCGGCCAGCTCTTTTGTACCCGCAGAACCTGATGCCCAATGCTTACAAACAATAGCTTCCGAGCCCTGTGCCGATACAAAATCCTTTACTGCAGCAATTTCTGCCTCTGTATCCAATGTGAAATGGTTGATCGCAACGACCACTGGAACGCCAAATTTCTTGAGGTTTTCAATGTGCCTGCCCAGGTTTGCACATCCGTTGACTACGGCGTCGACGTTTTCCTGGTTGAGATCATCCTTTGCAACGCCTCCGTTCATCTTCATGGCACGGACTGTGGCGACAAGCACTACGGCAGACGGCGACAGACCCGCTTTGCGGCATTTGATATCGAGGAATTTTTCCGCCCCCAGATCAGCGCCAAAACCGGCTTCAGTGACGACGTAGTCAGCAAGCTTTAATGCTGATTTGGTTGCGATCACGGAGTTACACCCATGGGCAATATTGGCGAATGGCCCCCCATGCACAAATGCTGGATTATTCTCAAGCGTTTGCACCAGATTTGGTTGCATTGCATCCCGCAATAGAACTGTCATTGCGCCATCAGCCTTGATATCACGACAGTAGACAGGCGACTTATCCCGGCGGTACGCAACGATAATATCGCCAAGTCGTCTTTCCAAGTCTTCAAGGTCGGTTGCTAAACACAGTATGGCCATCACTTCTGATGCGACTGTTATATCAAATCCCGCTTCGCTCGGAAATCCGTTGGTCGCACCACCAAGACTTGCCGTGATTTGTCGCAAGGCTCTGTCGTTCATATCCAATACACGGCGCCACACGACGCGCCTTGAATCAATCTCCAGAGCATTACCCCAGTAGATATGGTTATCGATCATCGCTGACAACAGGTTATGAGCAGAAGTAATGGCGTGGAAGTCACCAGTGAAGTGGAGGTTCATATCTTCCATGGGGATCACCTGCGCATAACCGCCCCCAGCGGCACCACCCTTCATACCGAAACACGGACCTAAAGATGCTTCTCGGATACAAATCAAGGCTTTCTTGCCAATGGCGTTCAGACCATCGCCAAGACCTACCGTAGTGGTCGTTTTTCCTTCACCCGCAGGTGTTGGATTGATAGCGGTCACAAGAATCAGCTTACCATCGCTACCACTCGCCTTTGCCTTGATGAAGTCGGCAGATATCTTGGCCTTATCATGACCGTAAGGGACTAAAGACTCGGCGGGTATGCCCAGCTTTTCACCGACATCCAGGATCGGAAGCTTGCTGGCTTCACGTGCGATTTCTATGTCGGTTTTAACGCTCATTAAACGATCCCCAATTCTTTTGAAGTTTTTTGAATAAGTATTTCACGAGCCGAGCTGATCGCCAACACTGAGGCCAGCCTCAGATGCCCACTCAGCCGCACTGACTTTGCCTCCGCCAGCCGGTTTAACCCGCTTGATCAGAATTCTTCCTGCGACGCTCTGGACACTAACGCCTTCGTCGGAGATGTCCATTACGCGTCCGGCAACACCATCACCCGGAACTCGCACCGAATCATAAACACTCAATTCAGCACCATTGTGTGTGGTCCACGCACCAGGGGCGGGATTGGTACCGCGAATCAAGTTATAGACTTGCTCCACTGGCTTGAACCAGTCAATATGTGCATGTTTCTTGGTGCAGCGTCGCTCATAGGTTGCTTGTGATTCATCCTGCTGGGTTCGCGGTGGATTTCCACTCCGGAACAAATCGCACACAGTCAGAACAGAGTCAACGGCGGACGGATAAATATTTTTGAAATAAAGATTGATGACGGTGTCATCAGGGGCAATCGGACACTCCCATTGCAGCAACACCTCTCCCTCATCCAGACCATCAGTTGGGTAGAACCACGAGTAGCCCGATTTTGTACTGCCCATGATGATTGGCCAGTTCACAGCCGAAGGACCACGGTGCAATGGCAGCAATGACGGGTGAAAACAAATTGAACCCTGAGCCGGAATGTCTCGAGCTGCCTCTGGTACAAAAACATTAACAAACGCCATGATCATCAGATCAGCCTTGTAGGAATCGAGCTCATCGAGTGTCTTCTGGTCCTTGAAGTGGGCTGGCTGATGTACTGGCAAGCCTTTTTCCAGCGCAAACTCCTTGATCGGATCGTCGGCCGCTCCCTCTTTATTTGGCTCACAATAAACTGCCACAACCTCATCAGTTCCGGCATCAATCAGCTTCTGTAATGCATCTTTACCAAAAGCCTGCTGACCCATGACTATCAAGCGCATGAATTCACTCCGTATTTAGGCAACTGCTTTCGAATACTCACGCCTTAACCTCGCCTACAGCACCGGAATCAATGACCTCTTGCAGACTATCGCCGCTATAACCAAGAACATCCTTCAATATTTCGACAGTGTGTTCGCCCAGCAATGGAGAGCGCTCGACAGCTACGTCGCTATCGGAGAGCTTGATCGGGCACCCAACGCTCAGATACTCACCCCGCTCGGGATGATCAACCTTGACCATGGTACCGGTTGCAAACAGACCTTCATCCTCTGAGATTTCTTTCATGGATAAGATCGGGCCAACTGGAATGTCATGTGGATTACAAATTTCCATAACCTCAAATTTTGACTTGGTCATCGTCCACTGTTCGATGCGATCGAAAATCTGGTTGAGCTTGTCCAGGCGCTCAGCGGGTTTCGCATAACCTTTTTCGGTTTTCCATTCAGGCTCGCCAATTACATCGCAAACCTTCTCCCAAATCGCTGCCTGAATAATAAAGTAAGTGTATGCATTAGGATCTTGCTCCCACCCTTTGCACTTGAGTATTCGACCTGGTTGACCGCCACCGGAATCATTGCCGGCCCGAGGCGTTGCCTCACCGAAAGGGATCCCTTCACCGAACTGCGAATACTCATTCAATGGTCCTTTGGAAAGACGCTGCTGGTCGCGAAGTTTTACCCGAGCAAGGTTCAATACACTATCTTGCATGGCACATGACACTTTTTGCCCGCGACCCGATTTTTCTCGCTGAAACAGCGCCGTTACTATCCCCAGACACAAATGCAAGCCAGTACCTGAATCACCAATTTGAGCGCCAGTAACCAGTGGGGGTCCATCACGAAAACCCGTTGTCGAGGCAGAACCACCTGCGCATTGAGCAACATTTTCATAGACTTTACAGTCTTGATACTTACCTGGACCAAATCCTTTGATGGAAGCCATGATGATGCGTGGATTAATTTCCTGAATGCGCTCCCAGGTAAAACCCATGCGATCAAGAGCACCAGGTGCAAAATTCTCTACCAATACATCGCACTCTTCGATAAGACGCGTCAGAACCTGTTTGCCAGTCTCGTTTTTGGAATTGAGCTCGATAGAGCGTTTGTTGTGGTTAAGCATGGTGAAATAAAGGCTGTCAGCACCTGGCACGTCTACCAATTGTTTACGTGTTGCATCTCCAACACCAGGCCGCTCAACCTTTAAAACATCAGCACCAAACCAGGCAAGTAGTTGAGTGCATGTCGGCCCAGATTGAACATGAGTAAAGTCCAGTACCTTGACACCTTCTAGAGCTTTCATTGATTCATTGACTCGCTGATAAGTTCAGTAAACAGAATACCTAATTATTTTTTGGTTACAACACTCTGAGGGTTTAAATTTCCGATACGCCCACTTTCAGTTCCAGCATTTTCATCAATGACAGCGTTGATCAACGTCGGTTTCCCGGAATCCAGAGCTTCGTTGACAGCCGCTGTCAACTCATCTCGGGTATTTGCTGTCACACCTTTGCCACCAAAGGCTTCCATCATCATGTCGTAACGGGAATTTTTTACAAACACTGTTGGTGCAACGTCATCACCACCACTGGGGTTCACGTCCGTGCCACGATAAATACCGTTGTTATTGAATACCACTATACACACAGGCAAGTTGTATCGACAGATGGTCTCTACCTCCATACCGGAGAAGCCAAACGCACTATCACCCTCGACCGCCAATACTCGGTTGCCAGTTTCGACAGCTGCCGCCACTGCGGCTCCCATACCAATACCCATAATGCCCCAGGTACCCACATCGAGACGCTTACGCGGCTTGTACACATCAATGATACTTCGCGCAAAATCCAACGTATTTGCACCTTCATTTACAAGCATCGTGTCCGGTCGTTCTTTCATTATGATTTTCAACGCACCCAAGGCAGCATGAAAATCCATCGGTGTCACCGGCGTTGTGTTGCTGTCAAGGCGAGTTGCCATTCGTGCAAGGTTGGCATCGCGCTTTTCGTTAATCGCTGTGATCCAGTCAGACGGCGGTTTTTGCATGCTGTTGCCCATGCCCTCAAGTAAGGCCCTGACCACCGACGCGATATCACCAACCAATGGGGCGGCAATTTCCACATTGCTGTCCATTTCACATGGCTCGATATCGATCTGCACAAATTTCTTGGAACCAGGCGCGCCCCAACTTTTACCTTTTCCATGCGACAACAACCAGTTGAGTCGCGCACCGACCATAATGACGACATCTGACTCCTTGAGCGCAAGTGATCGCGCTGCACCTGCTGATTGAGGATGATTATCCGGTAACAAACCCTTGGCCATACTCATAGGTAGATAGGGAATGCCACTGGTCTCAACAAACGCCTTTATATCTTCGTCCGCCTGCGCATAGGCAGCACCCTTGCCAAGAATGATCAATGGGCGTTTCGCCGACTTGATGACATCCAGCGCACGTGTGACAGAGTCAGGCGCAGGTAATTGAGCGGGTGCCGGATCAATAACCTTCACTATCGAGCGTGCACCCTCAGCCGCGTTCATGACCTGGCCAAACAATTTAGCTGGCAAGTCAAGATAGACGCCTCCGGGGCGGCCCGATACCGCAGCGCGAATGGCGCGAGCGACACCAATACCAATGTCTTCCGCGTGGAGAATTCGAAATGCCGCTTTACACAGTGGTTTGGCAATGGCTAGCTGGTCCATCTCCTCGTAGTCACCTTGCTGTAAGTCGACTATCTCTCTTTCAGAGGAGCCGCTCAGCAAGATCATCGGAAAGCAGTTCGTCGTAGCGTTCGCGAGAGCAGTCAGCCCGTTGAGGAAACCAGGGGCTGAAACGGTCAAGCACAAACCGGGCTTCTGAGTCAGATAACCTGCGATTGCAGCCGCATTGCCTGCATGCTGTTCATGTCGAAACGACAGCACCCGCATTCCGCTTGCTTGCGCAAGTCTGCCAAAATCAGTAATCGGAATACCAGGAACACCATATATCGTGTTCAGGTCATTGGCTTTCAAGGCATCGATCAGCAAATGAAAACCATCGGTCAGCTCTTGCTCTTCAGCAGGCGATGCAGTTGAAACCTCTTGCTCTTCAAGGGTTGCGGACATAGGTAACTCTCCAAACTGTTCTTTTGTATATTTGACGTTTAATGGGTCAGCCGCTCGTTCTGTTTCTGCCGACTCCGATTTCCAGCCAGGTCTTGTGGATGTGATCATGCAACTTCATGGTGTGATCGCGGACCAGCATCGCAGCAAGATCACCTTCACGGTTTTCAATAGCCTCGATGATGGCCATATGATCAACCACTGACCGTGTGATTCGATCACCCTCTGTCATGGATCTGCGACGAACGGCATACATGTGCTGCAATAAATTGTCGGCTGTCACCTTCAGCAGATCACAACCAGAGAGTTCCAGAATTCGTTGATGGAACTGGATATTCGCTTCCGAGTACTCGGCAATATCGGCACGGGATGAGTCGCCACTGTGCTTGACGCCCAATGACCTGAGGCTTTTTATCTGTTCATCAGAAGCCACCTCTGTTACCAGACGCGCAGCCATACTTTCCAGCGCCGCCCAGACCACCACCATTTCCAGTACTTCTTTAAGAGTCTTTGGCCTTACGTAAACGCCCTTGCGCGGCAGGATTTGAACGAACCCTTCTTGCTCCAGTTTCGCCAATGCTTCACGAATGGGCGTCCTGGACGTACCGAGCTGCTCGGCAAGCTTGCGCTCATCGAGTCTTAGATCGACATCGTCGTTGTAGATGTCCATTTCCATGATGGCTGACCGAAGCATCCCGTATATGTGCGCCTTCAATGAAAAATTGGCCGTGACGGGGCGCAATTTGGCACTGATAGACTGCGGTGTACTTATGTCAGCGTTACTCATCGATTCATCAGGATTAGACTTTCGAACACCTGACTGACACTAATCGGTAGAGTCAGATGTGTTTTGATCGACAACCTTGGGTTTTGACCTTAAGATATGTGGTATACCATACACCAACTATCAGGATCGTCAACAAAAAATTGCTCTGACTTTCAGAAGAAGAGCACCGCTGAAGTTGCGACCCTTTATAAGGAGGTCACTGTGTTAATTCGGGCATCGGATTCTGTCCTTGTTGTGATTGACATGCAGGAGCGGCTGGTACCAGCCATGCAAGCACCTGCGCAAACATTAAAAAACACAAAATTGCTCCTCCAGTCTGCTGAAGCTTGTGCCGTACCGGTTCTCGTCACGGAACAGTATCCACAAGGATTGGGCAATACCGTACCGGACATCGCTCAACTCGCTGGCGACGCGAAAGTAATTGAAAAACTGCACTTTTCTTGCATGGAAGACACACAGTTCCACTCAAGCTTTTCGGCACTGAATAGAAAACAAGCAGTTCTTGCGGGTATGGAAGCACACATCTGCGTTGTCCAGACTGCGGCAAGTCTCCTGGAGCAGGATTACGAAGTGTTTGTTGTGTCGGACGCGACAGCTTCACGAACACTCGACAGTGAAGCGGCCTGCCTGACTCGACTTAACGCCTCAGGCGTTAACGTCGTCACTACCGAAATGGTGATTTTTGAATGGCTGGGAAAAGCTGGATCGCCTGCGTTCAAAACGTTACTGCCGCTTATCAAGCACTAATTTTTCGCTCGTGTCGAGTCGATGACAAGTCAAACCAGATTCTTAAACTTTATTGAGCCACGCAAATTATGAACATTCATGAGTATCAGGCCAAAGCGTTACTGAAACGATTTGGCGCTCCAGTATCGGCAGGTGTTCCCATTCTGTCTCACGACGATATCGATACGGCAATCGCGGCCCTTCCAGGGCCAGTCTATGTGGTGAAGAGTCAGATTCATGCCGGCGGCCGCGGCAAAGGCAAGTTCAAAGAGCTTGCCGAAGATGCCAAAGGTGGAGTGCGCGTCAGCTTTTCCGCAGACGAAGCGAGACAGAACGCCAAAGAAATGTTCGGCAAGACCCTGGTAACCCAGCAGACAGGGCCCGTCGGCAAACAAGTCAATCGACTGTACCTGGAGGACGGTGCAGATATTGATCAGGAACTGTACCTGTCGATTCTGGTGGATCGAGAAAACAGCAAAGTGTCGTTTGTCGCCTCGACCGAAGGCGGCATGGATATCGAGACGGTCGCGCACGACACACCTGACAAAATACACACGATCGCAATCGATCCACTGAAAGGAATCCTCGACGAAGATATTGCCAAGCTCAACAAGGCCTTCAATCTCAGCGGGCAAGCGGCCGAGGATGGAAAAACGTTATTTCCCCTGTTGTACAACGCCTACCTGCAAACAGACATGAGCTTGCTCGAAATCAACCCCCTGGTCACGCTCAAGGACGGGCATCTAGCGGTTCTCGACGCCAAGGTGTCTTTCGACAACAACGCGATGTTTCGCCATCCCGAGATTGCCGAACTGAGGGACGAAACGGAAGAAGATGAAAAAGAAATCGAAGCTTCTCGTCATGACCTTGCCTATATCGCACTCGATGGTGACATTGGCTGCATGGTAAACGGAGCGGGCTTGGCAATGGCCACGATGGACATCATCAAACTGTACGGAGCATCCCCAGCAAATTTTCTTGATGTCGGCGGTAGTGCAACAACCGAGAAGGTAACCGCCGCCTTCAAGATCATCACCTCTGATCCAAACGTCAAGGGAATTCTCGTGAATATATTCGGCGGCATCATGCGTTGCGACGTTATTGCCGAAGGGGTAGTGCAAGCGGTCAAGGACGTCGGGCTTGAAGTGCCTCTGGTAGTACGCCTGGAAGGCACCAAGGTTAAAGAGGGAAAGGCGATCATCAATGAAAGTGGGCTCAATGTCATTGCTGCTGATGATCTTGACGATGCTGCGCAGAAAATTGTCAAAGCGGTGAAGGGATAAAATCATGTCGATACTTGTAAACAAAGATACCAAAGTTCTCGTGCAAGGCCTGACCGGGAAAACAGGAACATTCCACACCGAACAGGCGCTCGCCTATCATGGCTCAAAGATGGTTGGTGGCACCCACCCGAAAAAAGGTGGCACGAACTGGACAAGCAGCACCGGGGATAGCAAAGGTACTCAGCTTCCAATATTTGCCACCGTTAAAGAAGGCAGGACTGAGACCGGCGCTGATGCTTCCGTAATTTATGTACCCCCAGCGGGTGCCGCTGCGGCGATCACTGAAGCAATAGAAGCTGAAATTCCATTGATTATCTGCATTACTGAGGGTGTACCAGTAAGAGATATGGTTGAGGTCAAGGCGCGGCTGCTGCAATCCAACTCTCGACTCGTTGGACCTAACTGCCCCGGCATTCTGACACCCAACGCCTGCAAGATTGGCATTATGCCTGGAAGTATATTCAAGGAAGGATCTGTCGGTGTCGTCTCACGTTCAGGCACACTCACCTACGAAGCGGTATTTCAAACAACCGCAGCCGGACTAGGGCAAACAACCGCGGTAGGTATCGGAGGCGATCCTGTCAAGGGAACCGAGTTCATCGATGTATTGGATATGTTTCTGGATGATGAGGACACCAAATCGATCATCATGATCGGAGAGATCGGTGGATCGGCTGAGGAAGAGGCCGCTGAGTGGTTAACTGAACAAGCAAAGAAAGGGCGCAAGAAACCTGTTGCCGGATTTATTGCAGGATTGACCGCTCCTCCGGGACGCACAATGGGTCACGCTGGTGCCGTAATATCCGGTGGCAAGGGTGGCGCTGAGGACAAAATTGCAGCAATGGAGAAGGCTGGCATTATTGTGTCGCCGTCGCCGGCGAAACTCGGTGAGACCCTACTCAGCGCTATAGGCTGAGCAGTTACGCCCAAAGCCGCTTATGATTGCTGCTTGGGGTGGAACGGCGCATCCTCCGATGCGCCGTTCATTCAATTTTTACGCGGCCTTGCGCGTATTAGAAAGCAACCTTGCATCAACCGTCATTACGATTTGATCCACAGTATCCGAGTGCATTCCGATACTGGCGCCCACCATCTGTACTAGCTTGTCCACACGCTCAACCTTACCGGAGCCAGCATTGATTGCCCTTGCAACGGATGATGGCTTCAGGAGGTTTTCCGCAGCGTTGGCGTACTTGTCAAACGGGACTTGGTCTGTCGCGTCTGCACCAAGTGCTCGAGCAAGCTTATCCACCCAGGTATACATCGCCCGCGACTTGTCAATATCGCCATGCACTGCATCCTTGATGGCAATCGCATCATCGACAGTAACGCATCGATAGTTGCCGGTTAATAACATGCTCCATTTAGCCATCGGAACAAACAAGGAATCAAAAACTCTTAACTTTACCGGAACATCTTTACCATCAAGACGCACATCAAGAATGTCTGACTCCAGCTGGCGCAACATTAGATTATGCTTTTCGTCAGCAAAGATTGCAGCTTTGAAATTGGTTGGCAGCCCGACATGCAAAAAATTAGCTTGTTCTTCTGGAGGGCGGAATGCCTGTGGATCGGGACTACATAAACTGACGAGCCCGGGTTCAAAATCGCTCCAGATAGATGGATCATCGTAGGCAGCACTAAATGGCGCATTGGCCAGAGCGTCAATCCTTGCCAGGTATGGAAGCGGTGGCATGTTCATAATCGAAAGACAAGGCCTGCGTGACTGAGCAATACGCTTCATTAGCTCTTTGACACCACTCGCCGAATACTGCGGTTCTTGCATCGCCAGGCACACAAGATCGTATTCTGCGGGATCAACCTTATCTGGAGTGACGGCATCAACACGTCCCGAAAGATCCACCGAACGGATCAGACGCGGCTCGGTTTCGTCCTTGAGTTTTAAACGAACAACAGTGCCTTCAGTGTTAATGAGTTTTGCTGTGACGTCCCGACACACAAGTGTTACGTCATGTCCTGCCATTAGCAACTTGGTTGATAACAGTGAACCGTATGATGCACCTAATATTAAAATATTCATCGTAATTGTAAGCCTCTTGCCTTGATCATCACTATTGATAGCCGGCAGGATTACCCAAACCTGAGTAAGTAACAAGACCAACACCCTAATACTTATTATAAACGCGATGATCACCACGTTAAGAGCGGGTGCAATTTCACATAAATATCAAAACAGCAACTAATTAGATTGCACTTGTACAAACGTTAAACAGAACACGCTATTTCTGTAGTAAAACTACGAGACGATTCACCTTGAATCGTCTTTAACCACTATGCAGCGGGTTCAATTTCCTTGTTTGTTTCCTTGAACACGCGACAGGCCGAGAATTTGAACTCGGGAATTTTCCCGTAGGGATCCAACACAGGATTAGTCAATACATTTGCAGCAGCCTCAACATAAGCAAATGGAACAAAAACCATATCCTCTGCAACCGCACGATCAGCGCGAGCCATGATCGAAATCATGCCACGGCGCGTTTCGATGTTAAGCATCTCACCCGCTTTCACACCCAGACGCCTGAGCGTTTTTGGATGCAAGGATGCATTGGCCTCTGGCTCCGCCCAATCGAGCACAGACGCACGGCGGGTCATCGAACCGGTATGCCAATGCTCTAGCTGTCTTCCAGTGGTCAAAATCATTGGATAATCATCGTCTGGGGTTTCAGCAGGTGCGGTAACGTTGGCAGGGGTAAACCGCGCACGCCCCTCTTCTCGCGGAAATCCGTCCCCAAACACAATTGGTTGACCTGGATCATCGGCGGACAGAGAAGGGTATGTAACCGCTGTTTGCTCCAACCGTTCCCACGTGATGTTGTCAAACGAATTCATGGACAACTTCATTTCGGCAAACACTTCCTTCGGATGTGTGTAGCTCCAATCGAGACCGAGACGTTTGGCTAGTTCAACCGTAATCCACCAATCTTCTTTGGCTTCGCCGGGTGGTGACAATGCCGGACGCCCCATTTGTACCTGGCGATTCGTGTTGGTTACTGTGCCGGTTTTTTCAGGCCACGCTGACGACGGCAAAATAACATCCGCATAATTCGCCGTTTCAGTGAGGAATATATCCTGAACCACCAAGTGCTGCAGTTTTGCCAATGCATCTCTTGCATGCTCGACATCAGGGTCAGACATCGCCGGATTCTCACCGAGAACATACATGCCCCGGATGTCACCACTATGCACAGCGTCCATTATTTCGACGACAGTCAATCCCTTTTCGCTGGCGATGTTGTCCGAACCCCAAATGCTATTGAATTGTGATCTGACACCATCGTCCGTGACAGACTGATAGTCCGGCAGAAACATCGGGATCAAGCCAGCATCTGAGGCGCCTTGAACATTGTTCTGACCACGCAAAGGATGCAAACCGGACCCCGACCGGCCAACTTGCCCGCACATAAGCGCCAAAGAAATCAGGCAACGTGAATTATCAGTACCGTGAATATGCTGAGATATGCCCATACCCCAGAAAATCATTGCCGCCTTGGCACCAGCAAACGTTCGAGCGACATCCCGTAAGGTGTCTTCGTCAATGCCACATAAAGGCGACATTTTCGCGACATCAAAGTCCTTGACATGCTCCTTCATGGCTTCCCAGTTTTCGGTATAGCCCGCTATGTATTGTTTGTCGTAAAGTTCTTCTTCAACGATCACGCTCATGATCGCGTTCAACATCGCTACATCCGTACCTGGCCGGAACTGCAACATGTGAGAGGCGTGTCGTTTAAGCCCTTGTCCGCGCGGGTCCATGACAATGAGCTTGCCACCGCGTTTGGCAAACTGTTTGAAATAGGTTGCCGCAACCGGATGGTTTTCCGTTGGGTTCGCACCAATAACGATGGCG
This sequence comes from uncultured Granulosicoccus sp., assembly GCA_937924505.1. The sequence continues at coordinate 143,713 of CALDSR010000002.1, forward strand.
ACATCTGCATTCTCGATTTCATTGAATGTCGCCGTTACCGCACCAGAGCCAACATTTTCCAACAAGGCTGCTACTGACGAAGCATGACAGAGACGGGTACAGTGATCGACGTTGTTATGACCAAAGCCCTGGCGTATCAACTTTTGAAACAGGTAGGCCTCTTCGTTCGAACACTTGGCAGAACCGAAGCCCGCAACCCTTGTTCCAGAGTCACTGCGTAAAGTGGACAAGCCATTGGCCGCCGCATCCAGCGCCTCTTCCCAACTTGCTTCACGAAAATGCGTAAGCGGGTTTTCTGGATCAACGTTCAAGCCTTTTGCTGGGGCATCATCACGACGGATCAGTGGTTTGGTCAGTCGATGCGGATGGGCAATGTAGTCAAAACCAAAGCGACCCTTAACGCACAGACGATTCTCGTTTGAAGGCCCCGAGATACCGTCAACCCATTTGATTTTTTCATCTTTGACCTTGAACGAAAGCTGACAGCCGACACCACAGTAAGGGCAAACACTTTTTACTTCGCGATCAAAGTCCTGATTGTCACCCACCCCTGCCTCATCAAGCACTGTTGCCGGCATCAACGCGCCCGTGGGACAGGCCTGCACACATTCGCCACAAGCAACGCAAGTTGAATTTCCCATTGGATCATCGAAATCAAACGTGATTTTTGCATCGTGACCACGGCCAGACATGCCAATAACATCATTAACCTGTACTTCGCGACAGGCCCGCACACACAAATTGCAGTGAATACAGGCATCAAGATTGACACTCATCGCCAGATGCGATGCATCCAGCAAAGGTACTTTCTTCTTTTCAATAGGCGGGAAGCGACTGACACTGATGTCTTGCATCTTCGCCATATCCCAAAAATGTGATGATCGATCGTGCGCCTTATCCTGTGTCGGTTGATCTGCTACCAGCATCTCGACAACCAATTTTCTGGCAGATACCGATCGCGTATTTTGCGTGTTGACTACCATGCCATTGCTTGCCGTTCGAATGCAGGAGGCCGCAAGTGTTCGTTCTCCTTCAATTTCGACCATACAAGCCCGACAATTGCCATCCGAGCGATAACCGGATGCATCCTTGTGACATAGGTGCGGAATCAGCGTGCCCTGGCGTTTCGCGATTTCCCAGATGGATTCATCCGCTTTGGCGACAACTTCAACTCCATCAAGCGTAAATGTGACTGTATCGTTCATCCCTTACACCTCATCTGCAAAGTGTTGCATGGTCAGTTTTATCGGATTGGGCGCCGCTTGCCCAAGACCACAAATGGAAGCATCGATCATGACCGTACACAATTCATCCAACAGTGGTTTGTCCCACTTGTCCTGCTCCATAAGCTTCACCGCTTTTTCACAACCCACCCTGCACGGTGTGCACTGACCACAACTTTCATCTTCGAAAAAACGCAGCATGTTCAAGGCAGCAGCCTTCGCACTGTCCTTGTCTGACAAAATGACGATGGCTGCCGAGCCAATAAACGAGCCCAGAGGCTGTAACGTATCGAAATCCATTGGCACATCATTTATTGATGCTGGAAGCAAACCCGCAGAAGGTCCACCAGGCTGATAAGCCTTGAATGTATGACCATCCAGCATACCTCCAGCGGCTTCTATCAAATCCGTTATTGTTGAGCCAGCGGGTAATAAATGCACGCCCGGATTTTTTACGCGCCCGGAGATTGAATACGAACGCAAACCTGTGCGGCCATTCTTCTCGACAGCGTTCAACACCTCAGGACCCTCTCGACACACGCGGGTTATCCAGTACAGCGTCTCGACGTTGTGCACAAGCGTTGGACGATCAAACACGCCTTTTTGTGCAACAAACGGCGGACGGTGGCGAGGAATGCCGCGCTTGCCTTCTATTGACTCAATCATGGCGGATTCCTCACCGCAGATATAGGCACCCGCACCTCGACGTAAATCGATAAATCCCGGCTCAACAATGCCGTCAGATTCAAGCGCCTTTATTTCGTCTCGCAGGATTTGCAACACCGCAGGGTATTCATCACGCATGTAAATAAAGCACTTGCTTGCGTCAACTGCCCAAGCGGCTATCAGCATGCCTTCGAGAAACAGGTGCGGGGTTCTTTCAAGGTAATAACGGTCCTTAAATGTACCAGGTTCACCTTCATCACCATTAACTGCAAGATATCGAGGCCCTGCTTCTGCCCGCACGAACGACCACTTCTTGCCCGATGGGAAACCGGCACCACCCAGACCACGCAGACCAGACGATAAAACAGTCTCTTGCACTTCATCAGGTGAATTTTGCCCATCTCGCAAGTGCTTGAGTTTGGCGTAACCGCCACCAGACACGTATTGACCGTAGTTCTCATAGTCGGGGATGCGATGATGTGTGTCGTTGGCCTTGATCGCGTCGTCAACCAGCTCTGCAGTAGCATGATCAATATGATTGTGACCAATCTCAAGAACCGGCGCCGTATCACAACGACCCATACAGGGTGCACGAAGTACTCTGACCTTGGATGGATCGAGTCCACGTTTGAGTTCTGCCATCAAAGCTTGTGCGCCAGCCATTTCGCAGGCCAGGGAGTCACACACGCGGATAGTTAAATCCGGCGGGCTTTCCTCGCCCTCTCGAACGACATCAAAGTGAGCGTAAAAGGTCGCGACTTCGTAGACTTCAGCTTGAGACAGACGCATCTCATCCGCCAACGCATGTAAATGTGCGGAAGACAGGCATCCATAGGCATCCTGAATCAGATGCAGATGTTCGATCAACAGATCGGCACGCCGCTCCCGAGATCCCAACAGCGCACGCACTTCGGCGAGGGCATTGTCCTCGACCTGTCTGCCCTTGGGGGTTGTTCGTCCTTTGCCCCGAGCTGATTTCCAAACACCTTGACCGTTATTCGACGACGCCATGTAAAAAACCCCCCGTTCAACCCTCACTAAAGCCGATTTTGACGATAATTACAAATACAAATTACCAATGGTGCAATTTGTTTTAATTATCATGAGAATGTACAACCTGACGCAAAGCGGCTATGGCCGGCAGGATCGGCTCTTGATCGAGTACGCAGAGGCCAATCGCATTGCGGACATCAGGCTTGGTCAGGGTCAGTTTGATGACAGAATCTTCGAGCAGCAAACTATCCGCCAGATGCGATGGCGCAATGGTCGCGGAGGAGCCGATAGCAACCTGTGCTAACGCTGCGGTAAACGAATTAGTCTCCATGACCGGCATGGGATTCACCTCGGCCTGAGAAAACACACGATCAACAATTTGCCGAAAATGCATATCCTTGCTCAACAGACACAGGGGTACTTTGGCTGCCTCCGCCCAGGTGGCAGTGCCCTTCTGCCGTGGACTAAAGGATAACGGCGACAACAACACATAATGTTCGTCGTAGATGACGTCAAATCTGAACGCCGTGCTGTCACCATCGTCTTTGTAGGTAATGCCGGCGTCGATCGAAAAATCCGCAAGTCCGCGTAAAATTTGCAGAGACGTCAGTGACTGGATACGAATTGATAATCCCGGGTTGGCCTCTCTAAGTTCGGTAGACAGTTTGGAGGCGTAGGATAATGCGGTAGGCACAACACCCAGGACCAGGGCACCGCGCAACTCGCCTTTAGATACTTCCATCTCCTGACGCAAGCCTTCAGCATCAGCGAGTATCTTGCTCGCCCATTTAAGTAGCAATTCGCCGTCCTTGGTAAATCCGAGGAACTTGTTTCCTCGCCGCACAACCGGCACACCAAGCATCTGTTCAAGATGGCGAATTCGTGCGGAGAACGCAGGCTGCGAGATACCACAATCTGCCGCTGCCTGAGTGAAATGCCTGCGTTGCGCCAGCGCCTGGAGCATCTGCAAATCACGGATATCAGGATAGGTAACCATTAGCCAGCATTGTACAGACACGAATACGGAATATTCAGGTATCACAATACATGTCCTGGTGGCGTATTCTCAGAGGATGCTACTTTGCGTTAGCATGAGCCTTGATCACAAAGGAGTCAGGCATTTGCTACCTGAAACGATGAAAACCATAGAGATGCGCGAAGCCGGTGATGCCGATGTCCTGCACATTGGCTCGCGATCAATACCGGAAATACGTGACACCGAAGTGTTGGTCAGAGTAACCACAGCTGGCGTAAACGGTCCTGACCTGGTGCAACGAAGAGGCCACTATCCGCCGCCTGCCGGAGCGTCGGACCTGCTCGGTCTGGAAGTATCCGGCTCGGTTGTCGCTGTCGGGAAAAATGTCAGCCAATGGAAATCCGGCGATGAACTCTGCGCCTTGACCAACGGTGGCGGCTACGCCGAATACGTCGCTGTTGATGCGAGTCACTGTCTGTCAATTCCAGAGAGCGTCGCCATTGAAGACGCGGCGGGTTTGCCAGAAACCTATTTTACGGTGTGGAGTAACTGCTTCTTTAAACAAAAACACGATCAAGGCTCCTTGTTTCTCGTCCACGGCGGCGCAGGTGGCATTGGCTCAACAGCCATACAGATAGGCAAGGCACTGGGTTTACGCGTATTTACCACGTGTGCGAATCAGGACGATGCAGATTACTGCCAATCACTGGGTGCTGAACGGGCGATTAATTACCAGGAAGAAGATTTTGTAGACATCGTACGCGAGGCAGGTGGCGCCAATCTTATCCTCGACATTGTTGGCGGCGACTACGTCGCACGAAATATAAAAGCTGCCAGCCCGGATGCACGTATCGTACAACTTGCTTTCAACCAGGGCTCGAAAATGGAATTGAATCTGATGCCCATCATGTTAAAGCGGCTGATCTATACGGGGTCCACGTTACGATCACGGCCCGAGTCATTCAAATCAGCGATAGCTGCCGACTTGCAAGAAAAGGTTTGGCCACTCTTTGCGAAAGGACAACTGAGGTCACACACTCATGTTGCATTGCCATTTGAAAAAGCCAGCGATGCGCACAAATTAATGGAATCTGCACAACATCGTGGAAAGATTCTGATTACCCCCTCATAGCTTGCTTGTTAATCTGTTTAGTCAGTTGCCGTCCAGATCACACCGCTTTAATGTTTTCTAAAACACACTGCCGTGGGCCGTTTTGGATTCACCAGCTATCAACAGTTTATTGTCGCGTCCTTGACACAAGACACGACTAACCATAAGGCTGTATCAGTTGATGCCTTGTTCTGTCATGATAACCAAAGGCGCATCACCACGATTTTTACTCAACGATTTATCTTTTAACCAGGCCGCCAACCCCGCTGCACCTGACGGTGTTGTAGAAAGCTTGTGTTGAGCAAAAAGCTCGACTGCTTCCTGCGCCTGCGCATCACTGATCACGGCATAGTCGACATTGCATCTTTTCAGGGTATCAAACGCGATCACCGAAGGCGCCTTGCAATCCAGCCGTCCCATGTTGGATACGGGACCGGCAACCTCGATGGCCTTTCCGGCCAATGCGCTTTGTCCGAGACACACCGCAGCTTCCGGCTCAACGATCACCACGCGTGTATTGATCGGCCAACTCTGGCGAATCATGTAACTGATCGCGGCAGCCATTCCCCCGACACCCGCTTGCAGGTAAACATCACTAGGCCATAATCCCGATTTCTCGAAATAACGACCAAGCTCTGTACCCAACACCGTATAACCTTCCATGACTAAGGCAGGCGGGTGTTCGGGCTCAGGAAAACAACCATCCGCGAGCAAGGTGCTTCCCGATTCACGCGCATCACTCTGTGCCGCAACCAGGCTCGCTTCATAGTTGGCACCGGCAATCACCACCTCCGCATCGAGGTCTCGTAAACGCGCCGCAAAATCGCCGGGTACTTCTTCAGAAAGATATATTCGCGCCTTGCTACCGAACAAACGCGCGCCTGCAGCAACAGCCATTCCGTGATTGCCGGCACTGGCACAAACGAAAGACTGGGTTGCAGCAAGTGCCTTGAATTCATCCGACATGAATTCTTCAATGTCAGGCGTTCGCTTGTGGAAACTGACAAACGCTTCGGCGATTAACTGCCCGACAGCGTAAACACCACCGAGTGCCTTGAATGCGCCAAGCCCAAACCGTTCGGCTTCATTCTTGACAAGAATAGCCGTGCCTTCATGCTCCACGGTGCGCATCGATGTCGGAGCATACTGCGGGCAGGCATCGGCAAATGCCTGCGCACGTGCAATATTGGGTGAAAACAACGCGGGGTTCTCATTCATCAGATTCACACTCGCCAAGCCAGACGTCCATTCTACCGACGCAATGCTGCATTCCTGAAAAATGACGTAACGCCATCAAGATTTACGTGGGCGGACCAGGGACACGCCAATCAGCATCATCACGACAGCGACCCACATCAGCCAGCCATAGCTCTCACCCAGCATAATCATCGAGACAAATACCCCGGTTAACGTCACGACGTAGGCGACCTGGCTGGTAAACACCGCGCCGGCGCGCCTGACCAGCCACAGGTAACCGGCATAGGCCGACAAGTGTCCAAGAGATGAACCCAGTATGGCCCATTCAGGCGCCTGCCACTCCTGACTCATGTCGACCCAATATCCACCGAACCAGGCGACCGGCCCGATGATCAGCGTCCCGATCACCGACGCGCCGAACAGCGTCGGGACGGCAGACAGCTCGACCGGGCTCCTTACCGCGACATAGTTACCTTCAATGCCATAACAAATCGGCGCGATCAGAGCGATGGCAACCCATTGCCAGGCCACCGGTGCATTCAGATTGACATCCGGCATAGCCAACAGTATCAATGCCGAAACACCGCACAATATGCCCAGCAGGCGCATGGGCTGAAAACGTTCAATTCGCGCCATCAAGGCAACCGCCAGGCTCACAATCGGTACTGTCGCAATAACGACAGACATGATTCCTGCAGGAACCTCACGGATGGCCATGTAACTGAAGCTGTTCGGCAACAAGGTACCGATAAATGCAATGATCAGAAAAAAGCGCAGATACTTGTTACCCAGTGGCACCTTGACCTTCATGATTAAAATAAAGATCCCAAGAACCAACGAAGTGATCGCCATCTGCCAAAAGATCAAACCAAACTGATGATGCCCGGTACTGACGGCTACCTTTGACAACGGAATAGTCAGCCCCCACAAAATTCCAAAAAGGAATATGGCTCCCGTATTAACAAGGTTGGCAGGTATAACAGGCAAGGTGGCGATGATTGGCAGGCGCAGGACGCGGTAGTATAGGCAATCAAATTCGCGACAGGCAATCGCCGTGTACAGCTTTCATGTTCCGATTACGACAGTTCACGACAAGCCAGCGGAGCACACTGAGTGTGTGACTGAAGGGTTGATGGGAGAGGACTATTCAATCCTGGAAGAAACTGACAACGATTGGCTCAAAATCTCACTACACCGCGACCACTACACTGGATATATAAAACGCTCATTTGAACCCGCCCAGCAGCAAACAAACTACCGCGTTTGCTGTCGCTCCACATTGTTGTTTGAAGCGCCATCGATCAAGAGCCGGGTCATCTGGCGCCTGCCATTCAATGCACAGCTTGAAATAATTGACTCTGCAGAATCCGATTTCAAGTTAACCGTTGACGGCTTGCATGTCTGGCACACACACGTCTGCCCAGTTGCAACGATAGATGAGCGTAGTCCCGTAGAGTTAATAGAGTCATGCTTTCTCGGCGCACCGTATCTTTGGGGCGGCCGCACACCATCAGGTGTCGATTGTTCCGGGCTGGTTCAATCTGTTTTTCAGGCCAGTGGCCAACCATTGCCCAGAGACAGTTATCAGCAGGAAAACGCGATCAAGACGCTCATTGGCCATGAACAGCGACGACGCGGTGATCTGGTGTTCTGGCCGGGACATGTTGGCTTGCTGACAAACCCGACAGAACTGTTGCACGCCACCGCGCATAGCCTTGACTGTTGTATTGAGCCGCTGGATCAAGTAATACAGCGAGCAGGTGAGATTTCTTCGATACGACGTGCGCTTGTTACCGCTTGAGCAGATGTGTTGCCAACGCAGGTGATTGGGTTTTCTGAATGCGCAGTTCAGGCAACCGCCCCTCATTGATAAGTAAATCATGTTTAAGGCTCATGATGAACGGATACCACTCAAGAGACAGGGGCGTCTTCCAGCGCCATAGCAAGTGTTCTATCGCATCAAATTGTTCCTGCGATGCCACATCGGTTAATTGCCATTGACGAGAGTTGAATACCGGGTGGCAGAAATACTCCGCTATCGTGAAAAACGCCGCGGGCACATGGTGCGATGTCAGTACGCTACGCCATGCAGATTCCGCAATTTCCTTATACTCTCTTGCCGAGGGATAAAACCCTTGATCAGTGGATAGATTGACACTGTTCCGCTGTTGCAACTCATGTGTTGCAGCCATGATGTCAAGCAGAAGGCAATCAGTGTGGCGCATCCCGGTTGGGTTCAGCAATACAGATCCTGCAGCTTCACGACCGGACCATGGCCCCAGAAACAGTCTTCTAGGACAATAATCATTAGCGTAAAGATTATCCCAAACCACCGTTTTTCGACCCGTTAAATTGAGTGAGCTATCGATCTCGTGCTCGCTAACAGATTCAGCAACAATATCACTACCGCAGTAAAGCAAGGTATGTCTGGGATCAAGCGTCTCTATGAAACGCGGCAAATAAGTGGCATCATCTCGGCCAAGTTCATTGGCATAAATTCTTGGCACAACCTGAATGGCTCTCCGACCAAGGTCTGTCTGACGCTCTGACAGATTGGTTTTTTGCAACTCTGAATGACCAGCAGGCAAAGCATCAGCCAAAGCGTTAGCCAAAATAGCGTGTGCCTCACCTTCAAACTCGATGCCACCGTTACGCTTGTGGAAATCAGCATCGATATCGTCCATCAGCAAACAGATGTCAACAGCGCCGTATTCAATCAGCTTCTGACACTTGCTCACCAGTACAGTGAAATCGGTACCGTTCGGCAGATCAGCAAAATCGAAATCCAGCCCTGGAGCGACACCCGCAATTACCGAAACATTTTTATATTGTGCATAGGCACAAAACTCTGCAAACCGTTGATGCCAGGCGTCATCGTAGGGTTCACGCCAACGATAACGATGCCTGACATCTTCCTTTGGGGCATACAGATAGCTGCCGAGTTTATGCTTTGCTAACGTATCAACAATCGCCCGTCGTTCTGGCCAATCAAGCAAACGACCATAAAAACCTTCTAAATAGCCACTACCCGGATTCGTCACCTGGCAAATTCAACTGGTTTGTCAAAACGTCTGCGAGCGACCAGGATCAGGACAATGACAGGCAAAGTCAGCAACGTTGTCATGATGAAGAAGTTTGTGTACCCCATGGATTCCACAAAGGTGCCGGAGTAACCACCCAACACTTTCGGAAACAAGGTCATTAGTGAACTGAAGATGGCGTACTGGACAGCTGTAAAGGACACATTGGTCAGGCTTGATAAAAAGGCAATGAAGGCGGCACTGGCAAGGCCCGCTGACAAGTTGTCTGCACCGATGACCATGAACAACATATTGATGTTGCCAGAGCCTTCAACTACTTCGTCCCCTCCTGCGTTAGCCAGCAGAATAAATAGAAGGTTAGTACCAGCAGATAATATCGCCCCAAGCAATAATATGCGCATGACTCCAAAACGCACAGCAAGCAGCCCGCCGAGAAAGCCCCCGATAATGGTCATCCAAAGCCCGAACACCTTGGACACACTAGCAATCTGTAGCTTGGAAAAGCCCATGTCCTGATAAAAGACATTGGCTATAACGCCCAAGACGATATCTGATACCCGGTAAAAACCAACCAGTAACAGCAGCAGAATGGCTAATGCTTTACCGTAACGACTAAAGAAGTCGACAACCGGCTCCATATAGGCCTTGCGAACCATATCTCCATTGACGGCATTAACATTGACCAAGAGCTTCGATATACCCCAAACGACCAAAAGCGCGGCAGCCAACCGAAGGGTCGACACTGACAGGCTCGCAAGATGCTTGTTGTTGAACGCTTCAGTCAATGACGATCGAGCCGCAGATACAATGTCACCACTGAAGCGGAACACTAAAATGAACGCGATAACGGCAACAATAAAGGCGAAAAAGAATCGCGCATGATCCCCAACGCTGTAATTCGATGCTTCACGATCCCGCTCTGATGGCTCTTTTATTATCAATGTGGTTGCCACCCCGACAAGCATTACGGCAGCCATCGCGATATAGGTATTACGCCAGGCTTCGTAGTTGTAAACATCTTGTGTCGAACCAAAGTAATGCGCAAGATATAAAGCTCCGGCCCCCGCCACAAGCATCCCGATCCGATATCCCGCGATGTAGGTTGATGACATCAAAGCCTGTAAATCATCATCCGCCGAATCGATTCGGTAGGCATCAATGACGATGTCCTGGGTTGCCGATGAAAACCCCAAGGCAACCGCTGCCAATGCCATGATGGTTAGATTATCAATACCTGAACCCGGGTCCGTCGTTGCCATCCAGAACAGTGATCCAATCACCGCAAGCTGTGACAACAACATCCAACCACGACGTCGACCAAGCCAACGGGTCAGCAGTGGTAATGGCAAACGATCCACCAGTGGCGCCCAGATAAACTTGAATGAATACCCTAGTGCTGCCCAACTGAAAAAGGTCACGGCAGATTTCTTGACGCCCGCTTCGGTCAACCACAGACTCAAGGACGAGAAGATAAGCAATATCGGGATACCGGCAGAAAATCCAAGAAACAGCATCGTCACGACGCGGGGATGGAGAAAGGTTTTCAGCGCCTCGCCCCAGCTCTGTTTTTTCTCTGGCCTGTCTGCGACAGTACTTACGTTAGCCGTATCTGCAGTCGTCATCGCGATCTCAGGTTTGCTGGGCTCGCGCGGATTATACGTTACGCAATCGGTGTCGTCGTCACCGGTAGCCCTCGCTGCTGACACCAGGCGGTGATATCAAAATTCGGGCAGGTTTTCTCGGTATAGACAAAATCCCGATGCCCACAGATACAAGCGTCGGGATATGTCTTCAACCAGTCTTTAAGGACGGTTTCGAGTGTTGCGAATTGTGCCTCGGTGAATTCATGGCGCCCGATCAGGCATACGCCGAGGCTGATTTCGTTGTGCCCGTAAACATGAGCACCAATCCAGCAGTCTGGCCGCGCATGCTCTAGTGTGCCATCTCGCCGGATCACACGATGATAACCAACTCCATGCCAGCCGAAGCCGAGGTGCATGGCATGAATATCACGTACAGATAAATCCTCATCGTCAGGACTGTCCGAGCAATGAACAACAAGATGACGGATATTGCCGGCTTCAAGCATGTTTTTGAATCTGCTGTTTCAGCGAGTTGTCGAGTACGAGCTCAAATCCAAAGCTGCCCAACAAGCGCACCGTTGCCTCAGTTGGCTTGCCACTGGTCATGATAGCCATATCCCTCTCCTTGTCATGCGATGACGTTTTTAACTCGGGCCAATGGCTGTGCAATTGCTGCAAGGCACGATGAGCCACGGCTTCAGCAGGATCCAACCAATCGACAGGCCAGGGCGCCACCTTGCGCATCTCGTTGACAAGAAAAGGATAATGGGTACAACCAAGTGCGATGATATCGGTACGTTGACCATCTTTTTCAACAAAACAAGGAGCGATCTCTTCTAACAGGATGTCAGGATCTACGGCTTTGCCTTGCATGTAGTTCTCGGACAAACGAGCAAGACGTGTGGCTCCCACCAGTGTTACATCACGATGGGCAGCGAACTGTTCGACAAGCATCGATGTGTAGCGACGCTTGATCGTACCCGGCGTCGCCAGTATCGAAATCATTCCCGATGAGGTTCGCATGGCCGCCGGCTTGATTGCCGGAACAATGCCGACAAAGGGAATCTCAAATCGTTGGCGAAGCGCCGGCATAATCATGGTTGAGGCTGTGTTGCAGGCAATGATGGCAAGTTTTGGTTGATGTACTGACATCAACGTATCAAACAGCCCGACAATACGCTCCAACAAGGCATTCTCTTCCCACTCACCATAAGGAAAGCCAGCATCATCACCAACATAGACCATGCGCTGGTCACCAAGCCACATACGAGCTTCGCGAAGCACCGATAGACCACCGATACCAGAATCAAAGACCAGTACGGTCATGTCAGATGTTCAACCTCGATTTTCGTTTGCGGTAGCACTTCTATCCAGAGGGCGTTTACGTCGTTGAACAGACACCTATCCGCCGATGAAGGACATCTCGACCTTGGGCCGGATCACCGACACTTGAGTTCGGGTTTCAGAATACCGGTCCATACGCAGCGACCAGATCTCACGCAATCGTCGCTCGACATCATCCGCATTGCCTTCGCGCAGGTCTGGCCTGAGATCATGTCCACCACTGGCAAACAGGCAAGTATAGATACTACCAGTTGCGCTCAATCGAGCACGAGCGCAGTCGCCACAAAAAGGCTCGGACACGGATGAGATGATGCCGATCTCACCGCCTCCGTCTGCATACTCCCATCGTTTGGCAACCTCACCACGATAGTTTGCCTTGGCGGGGGTAATCGGAAGTTCGGCATTGATGATGTCGGCTATTTCCTGACTGCTCAGCACGTGCGACATATCCCAGGCATTGCTATTGCCAACATCCATGAATTCAATGAACCGCAGGATCTGACCCGTGCCGTGGAAAAAACGCGCCATCGGAAGAATGCTGTGATCGTTAAGACCTTTTTTCACCACCATATTGACCTTGATGGAGTCGAAATTGACAGCAGCGGCATTAGCGATGCCTTCGAGCACCGTCTTCACCGAGATACCCACGTCGTTCACCTTGGTGAAGGTTTCATCATCCATCGCATCAAGGCTGACATTCAATCTCTTCAACCCTGCATCACGCAGGCTTTGAGCACGCGCCTTTGTCAGAAGAGAGGCATTGGTCGTCATACTGATGTCGTCGATACCGTCGACATCGCGAATCAATGATATGAGTCGTTCGAGATCACGTCGCAACAAGGGTTCGCCACCAGTCAGACGTACCTTGTTCACACCCAGTACAGCCGATGCTTTAACGACGGTCTGGATCTCTTCGAAACTCAAGAGAGCTTTCTTGGGTAAAAATTTGTAGTCCTTGTCGAAGACCGATTTCGGCATGCAATAGACGCAGCGAAAATTGCAGCGATCGGTTACCGAGACGCGTAGATCCTTTAGTGGTCGCGCTAATTTATCGACCAAGGTTGTCTCCTGTGGGTATTCAGACACGATTATCAGCCACCACCACGTTGAAAGTGCAAATCAAAGTGCGCCTTGAAGGCCTGTTGTTGTTCGACTGACACGCCTTGGAAAACGAATGACACCTCTGAATACGGTATGGCAAGCAAGGCAATGCGCCGAACCAACGGTGGGCCGATCGTGATTTCCAATGAGCCCTCATGGACACTGGCATTGACACTATTCCCGTTGCGCGAGTATCGGTGTTCGCCCATCGCACGCGGGAGCAGTCGCCAGAAGTCATCGTGTGTCAGCCCCATTTCGCGGCTGTATCGAATTTCGGAATGAGTCACGCTGATCAGCCACCCGCAACTGGGGGCCAGATAGCCACTACGTCATCAGGTTTCAATGTGTTTCGCAGGTCTCGATCGGCATCGCAATGAAAAACGCCATTGACCAAAACCAGATGGGCCAGCTCTCTCGGTACGCGGAAGCGATCAATCAGCTCATTGAGGCTGACGTCGCTGGCGACTTCGATGCGTGCTGCATTTTTCACTGCATTCGAAGGCAGCAAATCTTGCAACGTAGCGTACAGCTTGAACGTTATCGACATCGTGCTCGCAGATCGCGATTCTGCAGTTACTTCCGCTGAACCGCCAGCTGACGCAAGCTCGCTGTTCGCGTTTGTCGATGATCCCGAAATATCACTACTCATATGTAATACCTTGATAGCCGTCAGAACAGTATGACGGTAACTACCTCCCGTCGTTCACGATGCACACCATGAACCCACCAAACCACCAAACCACCAAGCCGTCAAGCCGTCAAGCCGTCAATGCAGCGTGCTGTGACTGAGCACTGGCAAGGTAGGCCTCTGCCAATCTGTTTGGTTCTTCAAGCAGCTTATCTTTCCATTCGCCCAAGTGTGCGCCAGTCTGGATAAGCCCTCGCATTACACCAACGTGCTGGGTCATGCCAAGACTACTTGCGCCAACGAGCACATCATCCTTGAACTGTAAATTGAGGTACTTGAAATTAGCCGGGTCAGACATCGTTGCCTCTTCACCACCGTCAACACCCATCCACAAACCAAATGAGGTGGAGATAAGGCCGACGGTGTCGAGCACGTTCATATTGACATTTCCAGGGTGTGGCGTTCTGTGACCGTGCGCCATATTTTGCGCAGCGAGCTTGCCGTGTTCTACGGCTGTTGGTTGAATAGCTTGCACATAGTAGTCGCCAGTCGACAGGTCTCGACCTTGCGCGACATCACCAGCGGCGTATACATCAGGGACGCTGGTTTGCATAAAATCGTCAACCACAATGCCCATGTCGACTTCGACACCACTACCTTCAAGAAAAGCGGTGTTCGAACGCACACCCGTTGCACAGATGATGACGTCAGCGGCAATTGTTTCACCACCATCGGTCTTCACACTGAGCGGGTCGCTGGCGGTTCCGGGTGCGATTTCCGATACCTTTGTAGACGTCAGTACCTTGATGCCCTTGTTAACGCACCAATCCTTGATCATGGTACCCATCGCTTCGTTCGTCATGCGGGAGACCATGCGGTTTTCCATCTCGATGACGGTGAGATCAACTTTACGTGCGGCAAGCGCTTCGAGGATGATACAGCCGATAAAGCCGGCGCCCATCAGGATGACCTTGGAGCCAGCTTCCGTACTGTCGATAATCTTGTGCGCATCAGCAAGCGACCAGCAGTTAAAGACGTTATCGGAATCGATTCCCGGGATCGGGGGACGTGTCGCTGTAGCGCCGGTTGCGATCAGCAACTTGTCATAATTCAGCGAGCCACCACCGACCAAGGTGATGGTTTTGCCAGCGGTGTCGACGGAGCTGGCTCGCGCATGTTGCACAGTGATGCTATGCGTGTCGAAGTGATCGGCTGATTTACGCAAGAATGTTCCGTCAGCCGGAATATCGCCAACCAGGTAATAGGGCAGCGCCATGCGCGAGTAGGGTGGCGCATCTTCGGCAGCCAACATCGTGACTTTACTACTTGGATCGTATTTACGCAGATGCTCCGCCGCGTTTACGCCGGCAGGTCCGGCCCCGATAATGACGTAATGCATGTGAAATGGCTCCCTTGAAGACGACTCAGGCGCAGTCCAGCTGCGCCTGAGGTTTGAAATAGCTTCGCCGCTGGCAACACAGTCTACCGTGCCAAACGAATTCGCTTTCACGCCAAGACCTCGTTAAATGGCCCTTTTCACCAAGAAAAGGGCTGTTTAAGCGTCCAAATAGGCCTATATTTGGCTATTTTTACTTGCGTTTCAATAACTTATCGGGGTCAGACCCCCACTATCAACTCGGCAGGGCGAATTTCTGGCGGGTTTCGTCGGTCATGGAACCATCGGCGCTGTAACCGCGTAGCTGATAGTACTCGGGCAGCATCACGTCGAGCTCGCTGACTTTGCCTTGAGCAGGACCTGAATTGGCACTTTCTTTCAGCAGGCGTGCGGGTAGTGTGTCGTCAGCGCCTGTGATCCCAGCTTTCTGGTTGAAGTCTTTTTCCAGATTCCAGATTCGTTCGCCGACCTCCATCATGCGCTCTGTCGACCAGTCACCCTCACAGGCGGCATCCACCTGTGGAGCGATGTCATCCATCGTCCAGGCGAAGGTCGTGAAAACACACAAGCCAGCCGAATCAACAGCCGCTGTTGCATCTTGAAACGCCTTGACAAGCCCCGCCTTGCCCGCTGATTCCAGTGGGTCAGTCTTTTCGGGGATACCAAGAATCTCGGAAGCCACTGTGTAGCCACGCAGGTGACAGGCGCCCCGATTAGCGGTTGCATAGGCGAGACCCATACCTTGGATACCACGTGGATCGTAAGCCGGAAATTCCTGACCTTTGACCGTCATGGAGAACTCTGGCTTACCGTATTTTTCGCACAATCGCTTGGAACCCAGACCGAGATCCTTGCCGAAGCCCTCACCGGTAGCAGCCACTTCCGCCGCCCAGCATAGCGCTTCCGCCGAGCCGAACTTCAGTTCCATGCCACCGGTTTGTTCCGTCGTAATAGCACCGGATTCGAACAGCTCCATCGCCGCGGCAACGGTTGAACCAAGAGAAATCGGATCCATACCGTCCTCGTTACACAGGAAGTTCGCATAGGTCAGAGCATCAATATCATCTACACCGGTATCCGGTCCCAACGCCCAGGCTGCTTCGTACTCGAGGCCACCTGAGTTGATCCAGTATTCAGGCTTGTCCTTGACCGAGAAGTGGGTGCGATCGATGGTTGATATTCGCCCGCAAGCAATCGTGCAGGAAAAGCAGGCGCCATTGGTTGTCAGGTTCGGCTTACCGTCTGACTTACGTGGCTCATGCATGGCTTCACCAGACACTTCGGCGGCACCTTCGAACTGCGTCTCACGCATATTACGGGTAGGCAGCGCACCCACCTCATTAATGACATTCATCAGTACCTGCGTGCCGTAGGTTGGCAGGCCTTGTCCTGTAACCGCATTTTCAGCGAGTACCGCTTTGCCATCCTTGACCGTCTGCATGAAACGCTTGGGATCGTTGATATTGCCGATACCTTGCGTACCACGAACGATGACGGCTTTAAGATTTTTGGAGGCCATGACCGTGCCGACGCCAGAACGTCCGGCTGCGCGGTGCAAATCGTTGACGATAGCGGCATACAGGTTACCTTGCTCGGCTGAACGACCGACACAGGCGATCTTGATCTGTGGATCCTGATGCTTTTGACGCAGCATCTTGTCGGCTTCCCAGACAGATTTACCCCAGAGATCATCAGCCGGCATCAAGGACGCTTTGCCGTCTTCGATATTCAGGTACATCGGGCTGGCCGCCTTACCTTCCACGATGACCATGTCCCAGCCAGCGAACTTGAGCTCGGCGCCAAAGAAACCGCCAGAATTTGAGCAGGCAACGGTGCCAGTCAGCGGGCTCTTGCAGACTGCCGAATAACGGCCGCCGGTGGACGCCATGGTACCGGTCAGCGGACCGGTAGCGAGGATCAGTTTATTGTCCGGCCCAAGTGCATCGCATGTCGGGTCGATTTCATCAACAAGGTAACGGGTTGCCAGACCACGCTGGCCCAGGTAGTCGTTCGCCCATTGCATGTTCAATGCTTCTTCAGCGACCGTGCCGTTTGTCATGTTGACGCGCAGTATTTTTCGAGTCCAGCTCATGTTCTGTTCTCCTAGATCAGGTGCCGGCAGCGGCGTTGTCGGTTTTAGAGGCCCAGGCCCGCATTTTGTCCATGCCGGTAGCATTGGCATCGATAAAAGTTATCGCTTGTGTTGGACAAGCATCCGCGCAGGCCGGATCACCGCCGCAGAGATCACATTTGACGACCTTGCCGGTGGAGGTGTTGTAGTTGATCGTGCCAAACGGACAGGCGATCGTGCAGACCTTGCAACCAACACAGACATCACTGAGTACATCTTTAGAGCCGTTGGCCGGATTCAGTACGATGGCATCAACCGGGCAGGCCTGCATGCACCAGGCTTCATCACACTGAGTACAGGTATAAGGAACAAACCGCCCTTCATCATGAAAAGTAAACACTTTGATTCTGGACTTGCTCGGATTGACCATTCCCTCGTTTTCAAGAGAGCAAGCCGATTCGCACTGCAAACAGCCGGTGCATTTGCCCGGATCAATATGCAGGGATTTCTGCATGGGGATTTCCTCCATTATTATTCATGATGAATTCTGGCCAAGCGTGGCACTCTTGGACATGGGCAATCGGTACCAAGGCAAGTAGGGGCGACCCCAGTCCACCATGGCACAATCGCTATTCCCACACAATATGTAATGTTGCTGTCGAATGCAAGGATCGACCGCGTTAGACTCAAATCTCCCAAACCACCCGATCCTCGACATTTCACATGGCAGGCCTGATCGCACTGGCATTCGCCTACGTGTTTTCTCAGTTCTATCGTTCATTTCTCGCAGTTCTGACTCCCGAGCTGGCCGTGTCGATTGGTGCTACCGGTACTCATCTTTCCCATGCACTCGGAGCCTGGTTCCTGACGTTTGCCGCAATGCAGTTTTTTGTCGGCGTAAGCCTTGATCGATATGGCCCACGTCGGACCGTCGGCTGGGTATTCGGTGTCTGCGCCACTGCCGGTGTCTTGCTGTTCGCGACAGCCCAGGCGCCGTGGATGATAACCGTCGCCATGGGCTTGATCGGTGTGGGCTGCGCGCCGGTGTTACTGGGCACTTTGCTGATCTTCGCGCGCCGTTTCGAAGCTCGCCAGTTTGCGATCATGACCTCCTGGTTTGTTGCTGTTGGAAACCTCGGTAATGTCATCGGCGCAGCACCGATGGCCAACGCGGTCGAAGCGTTCGGCTGGAGAACCACCATGCTGGCACTGGCGGTCACGACACTCGCTGTCGCCATAGCGGTGTTACTGCTGGTCAAAGACCTGGAACGTGATCAAACCACCAGCGACGGCATGCGTGGCTACATCACCTTGCTGAAGATGCCGGTGCTCTGGCCAATCCTAGTCATGGGCCTGCTTTGCTATGCGCCTGTTGCAGGTATTCGAGGACTCTGGACAGGCCCTTACCTTAACGATCTTTACGCAGCCGACACTTTGCTCATTGGCAAGATCACCTTCTGGATGGCCATCGCCATAATTATAGGCAGTATCGCCTACGGTCCGCTGGACAAGATATTCAACACACGCAAGCGAGTCGTTGTGATCGGCAATCTGTGCGTACTGGTGTTGTTACTGTTCTTTGCGCTTTTTCCAGACATGCCACTTAAAATGGTTGCAGCCTTGTTCATCGGCTTTGGCTTGTTTGGCACAACCTATGGCGTCTTGATGGCTCACTGCCGAGCATTCTTGCCACCAGCACTCGTCGGCCGCGGAGTCACCCTGCTTAACTTCTGTTCGATTTGTGGCGTTGGTATCATGCAGTTTGTAACGGGCCAGGTGATCTCAAGTCAAAGTGATCAATCATCACCCTTGACGTATCAGCTGGTGTTTGGCACTTACGCAATTATTTTGGCCATCACTATCGTGATTTATCTATTTTCACGTGACGCACCACCGCTAGAAAACCTACACGCAGATTAAAGTTATTAAAAAGCCGACTTCAAATTACACCTCGCGGCGGACAGATATACAGACTCCGAAAAACCGTAGCGAAATCTGCAGCGAAACCCGCCATGCAAAGTCGATGCGGATTTACAAACTCAATAAACAAAAAAGCCAGAGAGCCAAATGCCCTCTGGCTTGAACATGCTGACTTGCTGCGACGCCCATATAAAAACGGGCGTAAAACGAGCGTAAAACGAGCGGTCACAACATACGTTACAGCACTAATCAGTTACCGTAAAAAGGGCCCGCATCGAAGAAATCCTTGATCATCGCATCCACGGTACCGTCTGCCTTCATTTCTTCAAGCGCGGCATTCATCTTTGCAGCGAGATCAGCTTCATCTTTACGCATGCCGATTGCAACACCACCACCGATCGCAACATCGGGACCAACGAAAGCAATCGCACCACCACTGCCT
Organism: uncultured Granulosicoccus sp.; assembly: GCA_937924505.1. The sequence continues at coordinate 163,405 of CALDSR010000002.1, forward strand.
TCGACCACGGGCGCGAGGAAAGAATTGTCAGCCAACAACAAATCGATATTGCCAGCGACAAGATCAGCGATGGACTGATCAGGTGTTTCGTAGGTGAGGATCGTATTGTCAGCACCCAGTGTTTCTTCGATATAAGCTGCCTGAATCGTGGCGCCTTGTGCACCGATCTTCAAGCCCTTGAGGTTATCGAAGTCCGCTTCCATTGATGCAGCACCGGCATACTTGGAAGGATCAGGTGGATAGTAATCCGCACTGAATTCAATCGTTTCCTTTCGCTCGTCAGTGACCGACATACCCGCCATGATCATGTCGTAGTTACCCGCGATAAGATTTGGAATGATTGAATCCCACTCGTTGATAACAAACTCGCAGCTCACGCCAGCTCGTTTGCAGAGTTCGTTACCGAGTTCGATTTCATAGCCAGCAAGCTTGCCACTATCATCGAGAAAATTCCACGGTGCATACGCACCCTCAGTACCAATGCGAACATCCGCAGCATAGGCGGCGCTTGTCGAGAGCAATGTGCCAACGGCGAGGCCAAGGACAATCTTCTTCATTGAATGTCTCCGAAAGATATAAAGTTAGTTGATTCAGCCCCATAGGGTGTCTGGATACTTTACGCTATCTACTGAGGAAAAATCCCATTTTTATCAATGATCAAGCGGTAATCCGGGCGCGGTAAAAGTCCAACTGGAACACAGTTTTACCCGCAGATTAACAATAGTTTGCACTCTGATGAGAGCAACAACTCAGACCTCAGTGCGCCTCTTCCCAACTATTACCGATGCCACTATCAACCTCAAGCGGCACCTTCAAACTTGCTGCCGCCACCATCAGCTCCTGCACCTTGTCAGCCACTGACTCAAGCTCTCCAGCCTTTACTTCGAGGACAAGTTCATCATGGACTTGCATGATGATCCGGGCATCGACCTTGTCGTTCTCAAGCCATGCACTCACATCGAGCATGGCGCGCTTGATGATGTCAGCGGCCGTGCCTTGCATCGGAGCATTGATCGCGGTTCGCTCGGCATAGTTTCGCATCTGAGCATTACGCGCATTGATGTCTGGCAAGTACAGTCTGCGCCCGAAGACGGTTTCGACGTAACCTTGTTCCTTGGCAAGCTCGCGGGTTTCATCCATATAGCGTTTCACACCCGGGTAACGCGCGAAGTAAAGCTCGATGTACTGAGCCGCTTCGCCGCGTGAAATATCCAGTTGCTTGGCAAGCCCGAAGGCGGACATGCCATAGATAAGACCGAAGTTGATCGCCTTTGCAGAACGTCGTTGATCACTATCAACCACATCAAGCGGCACACCAAAAACCTCGGCAGCGGTCGCCTTGTGCACATCAAGCCTGTTCTCAAAGGCATGCAAAAGACCATCATCTTCAGACAAATGAGCCATGATGCGCAGTTCGATCTGTGAGTAGTCAGCCGCCAGCAAACGATAACCTTTCTCAGCGATAAAGGCTTCGCGAATACGACGCCCTTCTTCGGTACGTACCGGTATGTTTTGCAGATTTGGATCGGTACTGGACAGTCGGCCGGTTGATGCAATCGCTTGGTTGTAGGACGTATGCACTCGCTGCGAATCAGGGTCAATCTGTAGTGGCAGCTTGTCGATGTACGTGGATTTGAGCTTGGTCAAACTTCGATGTTTAAGAATCAAGCGCGGCAAGGGATAATCGAGGGCCAGCTGTTCCAGCACATCCTCAGCGGTAGACGGCTGACCTTTCGGCGTCTTGCGAATGATCGGATACTGTTTTTCTTCAAAAAAGATTTCACCAATCTGTTTTGGCGAACCCAGATTGAATTCACGCCCCGCATCCGCGTAAGCCTCACTCTTGACTGTCTCGATTGTCTCTTGAATGGTCTTGCCTTGTGCTTCAAGCATGTCAGCATCAATGCGCACACCGGTACATTCAATGAACGACAAAACATGCAGCAAAGGCAGCTCGACCTCGGTGTAAAGCGCCGCCAGTGTCGGCTCAGCTTGCAGGCGTTCCCATAGAACTTCATGCAAGCGCAGCGTGATATCCGCATCTTCCGCCGCATAGTGACTGGCCGTCTCGACCGGTATTTGATTGAACGTCAGCTGCTTTTTGCCTTTGCCGGCGATGTCTTCGAACTTGACGGTTTGCACATCAAGATATTTTTTTGCCAGAGAATCCATATCGTGGCGAGTAGCTGTGCTATCCAGCACATAGGACTGCAACATCGTGTCATGTGCGACATTGCGCAGCTCGATACCATGGTTTCGCAATACATTGATGTCGTACTTGATATGTTGGCCGACCAGATTCGACTTCTCGGCATTTTCCAACAAGGGGCGCAAACGCTCCAACACGGTTTCCCGGTCCAACTGCTTAGGCGCATCTTCATAGTCATGTGTCATCGGCACATAGGCTGCCGTTCCGGGAGCAATCGCAAAAGAGACACCCACTACTTCTGCCTGCATATAGGAGAGGCTGGTGGTTTCGGTATCGAAGGCGAAGATGTCCGCCCTGCTCAGCTTCTTTATCCAGGCATCTAGCGACTTGAGCGTTGTGATCGTTTCATAGTTGCGTTCTATGGCATCGCCGAGACCGCCTGAAAACCCCGAGCCATCCGCTGCCCCCGTGGCGGAACTCGCAGCCGCAGTCCCACCATCACTCGAAGCAGCAGATGCCGCTGCACCTTTGCCACCACGTAACTGCAACGGTGATTTGCCTTCCGCCAGCTCACGCCGCCAGGTTTTGAATTCAAGCTCTTCATATAGCGCGGCCAATGCATCGATATCGGCATCACGCATCTTCAGCGCTTCAACGGGCTCTGGCAATTCGACATCCAGACGAATCGTGGCAAGCTCACGAGACAGGGGGAGATGCTCAAGACTGTCTCTAAGCTTTTCACCAATCTTGCCTTTGACCTCATCGGCCTTTGCCATGATGGTATCGAGATCTCCGTGCGCTGCCAGCCACTTTGCAGCAGTCTTGGGCCCACAACTCGGGACTCCAGGGATATTGTCCGAGGTATCCCCGACCAGCGTCAGATAATCAATAATCTGGGTCGGCTTGACGCCAAATTTTTCCTCAACACCTGCAATATCCATGGTGGTGTTGCTCATGGTATTGACGAGCGTGACGTGCTCATCGACCAACTGAGCCATGTCCTTGTCGCCGGTCGAGATGATTGTTTTCAGCCCCGCCTTTGTCGCTTGTACCGACAAGGTACCGATAACATCGTCTGCTTCCACACCGTCAATGATCACAAGTGGAAAACCCATCTTTTGAACCAGTTCGTACAGCGGCTGCACTTGCGAACGCATGTCGTCAGGCATGCGTTCCCGATTCGCCTTGTACTCACTGTAAAGATCATCGCGAAAGGTTTTGCCCTTGGCATCGAACACCACAACCATGATTTCCGGTAGATAATCGGCTACCAGTCGCCGCAGCATGTTAACCACGCCATAAATCGCACCTGTCGGCTGCTTTTTGCTGTTAGTCAGCGGCGGCATGGCATGAAATGCGCGGTACAAATAGGCGGAACCATCAACCAACACCACCGGTCTCTCCGTGGCTGTGTTAGTGGATTCGGACGTACTAGACTCTTTGGCAGGCATTTGTTGTAACTCGACACGTTCTTTGCCTAGTGTACGTCAAGCAACTACTTAGCTCCGATCACGCAACACCAGGATTTCACATGCGCCAGTTACCCACCCGCAATCAGATGCGTCAAGATGCCCGCAATCAGGCCTTGACCCGTGATTCCTGGAAGATCTTTCAGATCATGGCAGAGTTTGTCGAAGGCTTTCAGCAACTCGCCGATATCAGCCCATCAGTCAGCATCTTTGGCTCAGCCCGTTTCAAGCCTGACCATCCCTACTACGAAGTCAGCGAGGAAATTTCCCGCCTGCTGTCAGATTCGGGCTTCGCGGTCGTCAGTGGTGGCGGGCCCGGCGTCATGGAGGCTGCCAACAAGGGCGCCTTCGCCGGCAAGTCGGAAAGCGTCGGTTTGAATATCAAATTGCCGCATGAGCAATCAGGCAATCCCTATCAGGACATCAGCCTGAACTTCAAATACTTTTTCGCACGCAAGGTCATGTTCGTCAAGTACGCCTCAGCCTACGTTGTCATGCCAGGTGGCTTTGGCACACTCGATGAGATGGCCGAAATCCTGACCCTCGTGCAAACCGGCAAATCCAAACGCATTCCGATCATTCTGTTTGGCACCGAATTCTGGGAAGGCCTGCTCGAATGGTTCGAAAAAACCCTGGTTGAGGTCGGCACGATCAGCGCCAGCGATATGGATCTCTTTCAGCTCACCGATGACCCCCAATTCGTAGTCGATACGATCTTCGACTTTTACGAAGGTGTGGATCTTGACCAGATCATCGATGAGTCACAGCTGACAATGGATTTGTAAACGACGCTCGTGGAAGAACTTGCAACGGCGACCGCATTTGGTTGCCGATGCGCGATCAGTTCTCCGGCAATATATCTGGCAAGAAGGTCGTGATAACCGGGAAGTTCCACAGAATGATAAGGCCCACTACCTGAATCAGGACGAACGGCCAGATACCCCGATAGATGTCACCGGTTGTCACCGACGGTGGTGCCACACCGCGTAAATAAAACAGTGCAAAACCAAAAGGCGGCGTGATGAAGGAGGTTTGCAAGTTCACCGCTATCAGAATCGTGATCCACTCAGGCGGCATCAAGGCAGGATCAGCCGCATAGATAACCGGACCGACAATCGGAATCACGATAAAGATGATCTCGATAAAATCAAGCACAAAGCCCAGAACAAAAAGAACCGCCATGACAACGAGAAGTAGCACACGCGGGTCTTCAACACTTCTCAAGACTTCCTGGATGTAGTGTTCTCCCCCATAGCTACGCACCGTCAGACTCAAAAACAATGATGCGATCAGGATCACGAACACCATACTGGTGACTTTGGTCGTCTCACGCACAACCGCTGGCATGACATCCTTGCCAATTAATACCCAAATTGAAAACACCAGACCAAATACGGCGACGTGATACGCGATCATGGTCACCCAGATGGCGATCTGGTTTTCAGTGGTAATGGTGTCCAGTGTCAGGCGCAAATCAAAATTGCCACGCATCAGCAACAAGATGACAACGGCAAATGCAGCCCAGATAATGACCCGACTGGCCGCCTTGTTACCATCGGATAAACGGGCAGCTGCCAGCATGATCGCGCCTGCCGCACCAAGTGCCGCCGCTGGTGTCGGGCTGGTCACTCCACCTAGTATCGACCCAAGCACTGAGACGATCAGAATTACCGGGGGGGACACAACACGCAGCACATCAATATTTTGCAAACGGCCAACTGCAGTCTTCAGGCCATACAAGATCATCAAGGTGGGAATGGCATAGGAAAGAAAGCGTTGTCCTGAGGATTCCTCTGCACCCAGAACAAAGATATCCACAAGAACATAACAAATAACACCCACCAGACCTACCAGAATGGGATAACGCTCATATTGAGGTTGAAAGAAATAGGACAGCATCAGCACAAAGACGGCACCGGTCACGACACTCATGGTGCCGTGAGATATCAAGCCACCCGCGACGGCGAGCGACTGATCAGACACGATTCCGAATTTGGTTAGCGCAAGCCACGCCACAATACAAAGAACCAAGGGTCCCAGTGCCATCGCGACAAGCAGGCCCGCGCGGTTACCGTAATGTTCTGCGACATTGAACTTGCCGGGATCGGTATCGGCAAGCTTGATCGGCGGCGCTGATGCCGGTTTGAACATCGCGTAGGCAAACGCATAGACTGCGTACAACAAAGCCAGTACGACACCAGGAATAAAGGCCGCCTTGAACAGCGTTCCCGTTGACAGTACGGCCGGCTCACCCAGCATTTCTATGACAGTCACACCCAATTCGTTGGCGCGATTTTCCTGACCAATCGAATACATGTCCCCAACAATGGAACCAAGCAGGACAATCACAATAGAAGGCGGAATGATCTGGCCCAAGGTGCCTGACGTTGCGATGACCCCAGTGGCTAATGACTTCGAATAACCAGCGCGCAACATCGTTGGCAAGGCAATCAGGCCCATCGTCACAACCGTAGCACCAACTACACCCGTGCTTGCCGCTAACAGCGTTCCAACGAGCACCACCGCTATGGCAAGACCGCCCGGCAGACTACCAAAGGTACGCGCCATGGTAGTCAACAGATCTTCGGCGATGCGAGATCGTTCCAGCGCAATGCCCATCAGAACAAACAGCGGTACCGCTAGCAGTGTTTCAACATTGCCGCCAAACGCCCGCGTATAAACACCGGTCGACCAGGTAGACAAGGTAGACAACATGGCCCCATCCCAGCCATTGGGTAGCACAGGAACAATTTCTTCAACACCGTTTCGATCAACGATGGTGTAGAGCAGCCCTGCGTGGCTCATGAACGCAATGATTGTGAAACTGATGAACGCCGATCCAGCAATCGCAAACGCCACTGGAAAGCCCGACAGTATTCCGATGAACAAACACGCAAACGTGATGATCAACGAAATCTCGATACCATTTAATCCAAAGATCATGATTCAGCGACTCCTTTAACGACCGGTATACGGTGCGTTGAAGTCGACGACAACCGACGCGTTTGGTGAGTCTAATGGTAGATCTTCTTGAAATGGTTCGTTCATGTTCACTTCGATCTGGCTGGCAGCGATCTCTTCACTCATAGGTGTTACTCGTGGATGGGATTCAACCTCTCCATCCGGTGATCGCAATGCCCAGATATTGCGCAACAGAAAAGCCACTGCTTGCAGAAAGAGCAAAGCGGCAAATAAAATAATGATGGCCTTGAAGGCCCATACCCAGGTAAATTCCGCAGTGCCGGATGATTCGAATTTGAGACCACGCCAGCTGGCTTTTTCGGAAAAGATGTTCATTGGACGTTGCTTGAACGTCGAATTGGTTGCGGTTGGCCAGGCAAACCACCACAACAGGATCGTGACTGGCAACATGAAGAACAGCGAACCAAGAAGATCCATGATTCGCTGCGCCCGATAGCTGAGATTGCCGTAGACCAGATCAACTCGTACATGCCCGCCCTCTATAAAGGTGTATGCGGAGGCAAATGCAATCAGCACGGCATTGTAAAACTTGAGTTGGCCAGATAACCATTGCAACTCGCCATTGGACAGTTGCATACCGAACGGAGAAAAAAGTAGTTCGTTACCACGGAATACTTGCCCCATCACGATGATCAGTACTTGCTGGAACATCAACAACAGCACAAACCATGACGTGAAATGTCCGATACTGCGATTGAACCCTTCGATACCGAGCACGGTGGCCTTAAGAAAACGTTTACTGTAAAGACCTAAACTGACAAGCAAGATAACCAGGCCCAACATCATGTACAGGAATTCAACTGACTGACCAGCAAGCGTCAACGCGCTCATGCGAGCCTTGAGTGTGCCAAGTTCCCACCATTGCCATACATGCCAAGGTAACAACACCAAGTCAACCAGACCACCGGCCAAGCCTTTGAGAGTAGCAAGAAGGAAGGACAAATCAGCCTCCGACAGGAGAAAAGCTGTGAACCAGAAACGAAAACGGACCCTTGAACGGGCCCGTTAACGTTGTTACGTACATTCTTGTGAACAGTTTAAAACTTACCCGAGAACCCGATCACGCTGACTTGTGTAAGCGCGATCTGACAAATCAGTCCAGCGAGACGACAGTTTCATGCTGGCCATGACTGAATCATGAATCTTGGCGAAGAGTTCATCATCCATGTTCTCTTCCAGCACTTCAGAAGAGGCCTTGCCAAACGCATCCCAGACATCATCAGGGAATTC
>CALDSR010000003.1 GCA_937924505.1 uncultured Granulosicoccus sp.
GCGTGAGTAGGTACTGTGGTGAGGTGAATGTCAGAGTCGGATTCTGATGTCAATGATGAGTCAGCCGCAGAAGCGAGACGCAAAAGCTCACATCGAATTCGCTGCGGCACTGACAAGCACTGAACCCAACTCGTCGAAATGAACCGGCTTGCCGTTGCGGGTGAAAGAACAGACTCGAACTCGTCCACTGATCAGAAAGTAGACATCAGTGTCCTTGTTCCCAGCCGAGATGATGTACTGGCCTTTGTGTGATTATTCTTACATACGAGCATGTGTGTTCTGGATTATCTTGAAACCTGGCCTGACAAGGAAGTCAAGCTTTGACTTTCGTGTGATTTCTCGCGCGACTGCCCCCCATCGAGCATACCCATAGAATCAATTGTTGACAATTTATTGTCACATTGGCCTCTGCGTGAGCTATACAAACCTGTTTATCGCTCTTTAAAGCCCGTCTGTCGTTGCATGAGTCTGGCAAGACTACAATTTGGGATCAGGTAATTTTCACGATTCGCCGATCCTGTCGCTTTGATAGTGTGATGTACAATATTGCTGCTAAACACGGGCGCTTTCAGCCTTATCAGTTCGTACTACTGGAAACTTCAATGCATAACGGTTTTATCGCACTATCCGGCAAATTGCTCTTGTCGATCTTGATGCTGTCGTCGTCAATGGCTTTGGCGGCAGGGGATACTCCTTCTGCTCCCGCGGCGGTCTCTGGTAACGTGCTAGGGACGTCAGTGACGCTGACGTGGGAAGCGCCGGTCGATGATGACGGAATCGAAGGCTACAACGTTTATCGTGATAATCAATACATCACTACCGTAACTGATACGCAATTCGAGGGGACGGTCGAGCCTGGTGTGTTGCATGCTTTTTCGGTTGTCGCCTTCGATACCGCGCCGCGAAATTTTTCGCCGAACTCCGAGCCTATTTTTTTGCCGGTAGGCCTTGTTCCTGAAGACACAACTATTCCACCATCCGTTCCGGCATCACTGTCGGGTGGAATCGATGGTTCGACGGTCAGCTTGTCATGGAATGCATCGACCGACGATGAGTTCGTGCAGGGGTACAATGTCTATCAAAACAACGATTACCTGACGACAGTGCTTTCTCCCGGGTACACCGGCACTGTTGTGGAAGGTAGTGTTTACTCTTATTACATCGTGGCCTTTGATGGTCGAAATAATTTCTCGGCACGCTCCGATACGTTGACCCTGCCAGACACGGGACCGATCGATACGTCGAGTGCTCCGGACGTACCGGCAAACCTGTCAGCGATTACTCGTGACAGTGGTGGTAATTCATTTGTCAGTCTTGCCTGGAGCGAGGCGAATGATGATCGTGGCATTTCCGGATACAACATTTATGTCGATGATGCCTATCGCACAACGGTTTTTGGCACGTCCTACGACGATGTGATCCCGACGGGATCATTCCGTACGTACTCGGTAGTAGCCTTTGATATCGACGGTAATTTTTCGGGCCGGTCAGACGGTCTTTTGGTTCCGGAACCGTCCTCGCCAATCGACCCCGATTCACCGCCGACACAACCGCAAGCTTTGCTTGGAACCCTGGAAGCTGGTGGCGATGGAGATGTAATTAGCCTTAGCTGGCAAGCCTCTGAGGACAATCTCCGTGTGCTTGGTTACAACGTTTATCGCAACAACAATTATGTTGATACCGTTTTGTCGTCCAATTACTCGTTGGTCGTGCCGACTGATTCAATCAACAGCTTCTACGTTGTTGCCTTCGATGCACAGAATAATTTTTCCGCGCCGTCAGCGTCTGTTGTGCTGCCGGAAATTTCTGGTGATCGAGTCGATGAGCCACCAACGGTTCCCACCGGACTTGCAGGCCGTGTTGATGAGGCGTCGGGAACGGTCGAGCTCACCTGGCTACCTTCAAGTGATGATATAGAGGTAGCAGGTTACAACGTTTATCGTAATAATTCCTACGTCGATACAGTTTTCGAAAACCGATACGTTGGTAGTGTCGCACCTGACCAGATTTATTCTTTTTATGTTGTTGCTTTTGATGTCGGACGTAACTTTTCTTCAGCTTCGGCGCGAATCAACGTACCGGATGTCGGCAATCAGGCGCCCTTCTTTGTTAATTTGTCTGATCAGCTCATTGAAGCAGGGCCGGTCTGGGAGCTGATCATACAACCTCAGGATGTTGACAGCGGTATTCCAGGACTTTTCATCAGTCGATTGCCTGAAGGGATGAGTTCAACTGACAACTTCAATGGTACGCGAACGCTGCGATGGCAACCACTGCAACCAGACGTCGGTGAGTACAATCTGCAATTCACAGCTTTTGATGCTGACGATCCAAGCGTCACGACGGTGGAGAACATCACGCTTACCGTTGTCCTGCCTGACGATCTTTCTATCATTCCCAATCGCCCTCCCACCATTGATGCTATCGATAATTTTGTTGCCCGTGCTGGTGATTCCATCGTATTGCGGGTCAAGGCCAATGATGCGAACGGAACAATTCCAGCTCTGAACATACTGAATCCACCAGCAGGATCAAGCTTCAACGCACTTGAAAGCGATGCGCGAGTCAGGGAGCTGAGGTTCGACAGTACAGCGGCTGACCGTGGTACTGCCATTTATAATTTTATGGCTACTGATTCAGATGATGCGACGTTGACCGCGAATGCTACGGGTGAAATCGAATTTCGTGATGATGCAGATTTTGTCCGAGAAGGCAGTAGACTCAGGACCTTGGCAGAGCAGGCAGGAATACAGTTTGGCTTTGCCTCTTTGCTCGAGTACACCTCGCGTCCGGATGGTCACTTGTATGGGGATATTGCTGCTGAGGAGTTTAACTTGGTGACGCCTGAGAACTCGATGAAGTGGGGCTACATCAATCCAGAGCCTGGTCGATATCGCTTTGAAGACGCGGACCAGCTGATGATCTACGCCGCTGAGAACGGTATGGATGTGCATGGTCATGCCTTGGTCTGGTACACGCAGCTACCGCAATGGGTTATAGAATCCGAGACGACTGAGCGCGAATCCTTGATGAACGCGTTTATCGACACGATGACCGCTCGCTATTCTGATGTTGCAATCTGGGACGTCGTTAATGAGGCGTTTGAAGATGACGGCAGTTTTCGCAATTCAATATGGTTTCAGGCGATGGGCGAGTCGCACGTTGACAGGGCATTTATAAGAGCACGCGCTGGCGATCCTGAGGCGGTGCTCATTTACAACGATTACGATGTTGCGGCAGGTGGCGCGAAATCAGATGCCATGTATGCGCTTGTGTCGCGCATGGTCGGAGAGGGCGTGCCCATAGATGGTGTTGGTTTCCAGATGCACATCGATACGGGTTTCAACGACTTCGATGCGGTGGCCACTACCTTCCAGCGTTTTGCCGATCTTGGCGTTGATATATACATCACTGAACTGGATGTGAATATGCTACCAGGGGCCACTGAGGAAGATCAGGCTCGGGTCTTTGCCAACTCGGTTCAAGCCTGCCTTGACCAGCCTGCCTGCAAGGCGACGCAGATTTGGGGATTTACTGATCGTTATTCATGGCGCCTTCCCAATACTCCGTTGATATTGGATAGAAACTATCAGCCTAAGCCTGCTTATGGGGCATTACAGAATGTGCTTGGTGGCGAACGCCCCTGACTATGGGCCACTTCGGTGTCGTTGTGACTAATCAGGTATGGTTTTGTAACCTGTCGAACAAGGACGTTCGACGCAATGCTAAGTAGCGCACTTCTGTGTAGTTATTAATTTTCAGGCGCGATGAACACCCACACTATTGTGATGAGCTCAAAGCCGCCCTGACTGACGTTATGGTGATCCTTAACGCGCGCACGTAAATTAACGCGTCAAAACTATGAGCTATCCATCAACGCATTATCAACAGCCAATTCGACCATTTAGGCAAAGCTGGTTAGTTGTTACCGATCGGCAGTACCATCGCCAATGTTTCAGGTGCGAGACAAATTTCGTCATTGCATGCCTGAAGTGTCAATTCAAGAGTCGTTCTGTTGCTGAAGTTTGTGGCTGAGTTTGCATCGGTGTTGGTTGTAGCGGCAGCAGCTGACAATTCCGCTTCGATCACAACCTTGCCTTCATAAAGTGACAGCTCCTCGGATTGAAAGCCAAGTTTTCTGGTGTGGGGGGCAGGGTATCGAATATTGATCAACTCGTTCGTCACGCTTTTGAGTTCGGTTGCGATCAGATAGTCCTGCAGTGGCTTGTTTGAATTGACATGCCAACCTTTATCCAGATCAATTTCGAGTTCAAGGTGCGAGCCTTGTCTACTCACGTCGACACGTGCAACGCCTTTGCCGGCGTAACGCGGTAATCCGCTCTCGCCTCTTGTGTACTCGGAAAGTGCTGTCAGCAAGTAGTAAAAACCATTGCTGTGTTGAGTTAGTGCTTCGGAGTACGCAGCAATCAACTCGTCGGCAATTCGAGCGTAGGAAAAGTTACCCGTACGTGCGACAAGACGCGATAACACTCGAAGTGCGGCTGCATTTCCAGAGGGCGTGGAGGCGTCGTACAGATCCTTGGGTCTGGTCACCAGGGCCGCGCCTGAAACTGTTGCTGAACCCATGAAAAATCCACCGTCGTTGACGTCATGGAATTCTGCAATCATTGTGTCAGTCAGCTTCTGGGCTTTTTTAAGCCAGTGCTTGTTACCGGTCGCATCGTACAGAGCGATTAGCCCTTCAGCAAGCCATGCAAAATCTACCTGTTTTGCGTCGATAGACACAATGCCGTTGAACTGTGATCGTTTGAGTCTGCCGTTACTGTCGAGAGCGTTGTCGAGCAATTGCGTCGCTGCCCGTACGGCAGCATCGAGGTATCGTTTTTCGTCAAATGCCATGGCAGCTTCAGCGAAGGCGATGATCATCAAGCCGTTCCAGCCGGTTAATATCTTGTCATCGAGCAAAGGATGCTCACGAGATTCACGTGCGATTCGCAGTTGTTCTGCGAGCTGCGTGCGTTTATCAATCACTTCAGCGATCGACATGTCGAATGAACTGGCGATCGCTACCAGTGGGGTAGGACGGTTGAGAATTGTTTCACCTTCGAAGTTCCCAACTTCGTCTACTCCCCATATCTCACTGGCGAGCTTCGCATCGTCTTCGGACAACACCTCGCGCAAGGCCTCTGGAGTCCAAACAAAAAAAGCACCTTCGCGACCTTCAGAATCCGCATCAGTCGCAGAATAGAAAACACCGGTTTCAGTTGTCATCTCGCGTAATACGTAATCAAGAATGCCGCGGGCAGTCGCTGCATGATCAGTATGACCGCTGAGTTGCCAACCGAGCACGTAGGCACGGGCCAGGTTTGCCTGGTTGTACAACATCTTTTCGAAATGTGGTACCAGCCACTCATGATCAACCGAATAACGGTGAAAGCCGCCACCAATCTGATCGTGTATACCGCCTGCGGCCATCTTCCTTAATGTGTAGTCTGCAGCTTGTAGCGCTTGAGGGCTGTCTTCAATACGCGACTGTTCAAGTAAAAACAAAAGCGTTGATTCCTGTGGGAATTTGGGCGCTTGTGAAAAGCCGCCGTTGTCGGCATCGAAGCTGAATATGGCGTTCTCGGTTGCGTTGTCGATCTCGGTAGCACCAACTTCTTTAGCTGTCTGGCCCAGTTGATGAGCATTGCTCAGTGCGCGTTGAACGTTGCCTGCCTGCGTGAGTAGGTCGTCTCGTTGATTTCCCCATAGGAAGGCGACTCTGTCAAGGAGGTCAGAGAACTGTGTAGGTGGGAAATAGGTTCCACCAAAATAAGGTCGCCCTTCGCCGTCGAGAAAGCTCGACATTGGCCATCCGCCATTACCCGCGATCATTTGCACGGCTGTCATGTATAGGGCATCAACGTCGGGTAGTTGCTCCCGATCAACCTTGATAGCGACGAAATCTTCGTTTAGTTGCTTGGCGATATCTTCGTTTTCAAAGCTTTCTCGCTCCATGACATGGCACCAGTGACAAGTGGCATATCCGATGGACAAGAATATCGGTTTGTCCTCCGATACCGCTCGGGCGAAAGCCTCTTCACCCCAGGGAAGCCAATTGACCGGGTTGTGCGCATGTTGCAGAAGATAGGGCGAATTTTCGGCAATCAGACGGTTGAGGTACTTCGGCCTGCCATCGTCGAGAAAGTGCTCGGTGCGGGGTTTATAGTCGTCGTCCATGTTCTCGTAACGATTGACGAGATTTTGTTGTAATTCAGTGCTTGCGTCGGGAGCAACCACCTGATTCGTTCCTGCGGCGAATGTGATGTTGGCATGCAGTGAAAGTGACAGAAAAACAAAAATGGGAATTTTCGACACGTAAAACGTTATCATCAGGCGATCTGTTCCTGCACATAGTCAATCAGTTTTTCAGTATTCACATGATAATCATTGAATACGACCGTGCCATCTGGTGCGATCAGGATCAGCCATGGTGTACCCCCGGTTCGATAAAGGCGCATCGTGCTTGGTCGATGATCTTCTGACTCCTTGTTTCCTGCGTCGTGTCCCATGGGGATCTCGAGTGAGTAGCGGTCACGCATCTCCTCGAGCTTGTCTTCGGTGTTGACACCGAAACCTTCAAAAACAGTTTGAATGGCAGCTATTTCAACCTTTGGATGGCCGTGAAATGCTTTTTGTACCGCTTGCAGGGTTGGAAAGCCTGCCGAGTGGCAACCTGGGCACCAGGATTGCCAGCATTTGAGAAAGACCCATTTGCCACGCGCTTCGCTGATCGAGAATTCGGTATTTTCCTCAGCCGAGTTTCGCCAGACTGCCACTTCCAGCTCAGGGGCCATTTGCCCGACGATGCCGAAACGGGTTTTGTTTTCCTGAGCATTCGAGATTGCCGGCGTCAGGTTCAATGCGGCGCCGGCTACCAGAGCGGAACCTGCTGACGCCAGCTTGATCAGCTCGCGGCGCTGATTGTCGAGGAAATTACCGTTTTCATCGGCGGTAAGGAGTTTTCGATTGTATCGGAGAGAGGTCAGCGCCATGGTTGTGGATCCGAACTTAGGGTTGAGTATTTAAGATCTTGATCTCCTTTATAAGTTCAAATTCACGTGACATCATATAGTGTCGAGATAACGTCTGAATGGATGCTTTCGCTGGCTAATTCCTAACTGGCCCACTTCAGTGTTGATGTAAATTTTCAGGGATCGTTTTGTAATCTGTCTAGCAAGGAGGTTCAACGGAATGAACCCGAATTGCCCCCGCTGCGCAGGCTCTGGCGTGATCAAATAGGGTCGTTTTCGTCGCGCCGAGGACGCCCAGAGTATCCAGCGATATCGTTGCACGGCTTGTGAAAAGCGCTTTTCCACCGTCACCTGTGATGAACAACTACGCTATTACGAAGAACGTAAAGCAGTCTTGAGCGATGTTCACGTCGTACAACATCGGTCTGTGCGAGGTTCTCTGACGGGGCAAGGAGAATTGAAACGCACGGGGTGGGATCCGTTGTTCACCAACTAACGCATCGAGTCCATGGGCTATTAATCAACGCACTAACAACAGCCAAGTGAACCAGTTAGATGACACTCAATTGTACGTAGCTTCTATATGCACCGGACAGCTCAAAGAGCGAGCGATAAAACAGTATTGATGTATATCACGATGAATAGCATCCGCCTTTCCCTGATCGATGGTATTTGCAAGGTTGATATGCGGGCGTAATGTGATGCTTTTAAAACATCCCGCGCCGTTCGGTTCAGACTCGCCGAGGCCCAAGGGCGAGTCACGATATGCGGATACGACAAGCTTTTCTGAACTGGCCAGATGTAAAAACCAGAGCATGTGGCAGGCTGACACCGCACTGAGGAGCAAGTCTTCCGGGTTGTGCAATGTCGGATCGCCGCCAAGCAGTGGGTCGTTCGAGCAGTGGATCTCAGGTTTGCCGGGCGTCTGTATGCGCCAGGTACGATCATAACCATGGTAACTTTGCGTGCCTTCACCACGGTTACCTGTCCATTCGATCAGGCTGTTGAAGTCATGTTGTTTGGTAGGCATGGTGATTCTATTTCAAGCGTTTGAGTAATACATAAACCGCTCCTGTTGCACCGTCGTTGGCTCGCGCTGAACAGAAAGCGAGCACTTGCTTGTGTCGTTGTAACCATTGATTGACGGCAGGTTTTAGCCGAGGCGCGCTTTCTGCTGTTTTACGCCCCTTACCATGGATGACCCGAATACACAGATGTCTTCTTTCCTGCGCGGCTTTGATGAATTCACCGAGTTCTTTTTTTGCTTCGGCCAGCGTCAGTCCGTGCAAGTCGATTTCGCTTTGGATTGAATAACGTCCGCTTTTCAGTTTTCGCAGGACGGCACGCTGTACACCGGGTTGTGTATACGCCAGATGTTCCCCAGTCTCGAGGAGATCAGCTTCGCTGAGCTCGGCCAACAGGGAGTCCATCACGGAACGGTCATCTGCTTCGCCCGAACGATTTGTCGGGACGCGCTGAGGTGGCGCTGGCGGCGCTATGCGGTCATTTTCGACCGAGCGAACATCGCCGACGGCCTCACGAAACAGGGCCATATCGTCATCGCTGACTGTTTTTTTGGCACTCACGCCCCATTATACGGTCACAAGGGATAGTCTGTTTAATAGAACCCGATAGGTAGGCTCATGATTCAGAAACATCTGACTTCGATCGCAAAATGGCTAATGATGGTAATTGCTCTCACCAGTTCCGTTGCGAGCTTGGCCCAGTCAGGACTGAGTGAGACTGACCGTCAATTACCCGATTTTGAGTTGCGGGGTATTGACGAGGCGACATGGACCCCGGATGCCCTGACAGGCAAGCTCTGGATCATCAATTTTTGGGCAAGTTGGTGCCCCCCCTGTATTGAAGAAATGCCTTCGATGAACGAGGCCTGGCACTCGGTCAAGGATGAAGGTATCGGCATGCTGGCCATCAATGCGGGTGAGGGTGAACATACGGTCAAACAGTTTCTGCCTCGTATTGCGATTGATTTTCCGGTCTTGATCGGTGTCGGAGATACTTTGCCGAACTGGTCGGTCCGCGCTCTGCCAACAACTATTGTGGTCAATCAGCAAGGTGAGGTTGTGTTTGAAGCCGTGGGTCCACGTGACTGGGCGGATGAGGCCTTGTTGGATCAAGTACGCGCTTTGCTTTAACAAATTTTGCTACGACACATCAATTCGACACATTCCATATGTTGCGTGCTTACAGCATATTCGTACGAAATTGTGTGTAAGAATGCTTGATGCTTGATGCTTGATGCTTGGTGTTTGGTGTTTGGTGTTTGAAGCTTGCCAGGCAACCCGCTGCTTGCTGGCGAGTTGCCTGAGGGTCTCATTGTCATGCGGAGTTAATCGGGACGAATGAACTCGTACTTACAAGATTAGTTGAAAGTCTGGATGAAACGTGACTATGTATTAGCGCGGTTCTCAACCAGTCCATCAACAACGCTGGGATCGGCCAAGGTCGATGTGTCCCCCAGGTTGCTGACATCGTTTTCCGCGATCTTGCGAAGGATGCGTCGCATGATTTTGCCGGAACGAGTCTTGGGCAAACCGGGCGCCCATTGCATGACATCGGGTGTCGCGATCGGGCCAATTTCCTTTCGCACATGTTTGACCAGATCGGCCTTGAGGTTATCGCTGGCTTCAACACCGTTCATCAAGGTGACATAGGCATAGATGCCTTGGCCTTTGATGTCATGTGGGTACCCGACAACAGCCGCTTCAGCGACCGAGTCGTGCAGTACCAATGCACTTTCGATTTCTGCCGTACCCAAACGATGGCCGGACACGTTCAGAACATCGTCAACACGTCCGGTGATCCAGTAGTAGCCATCTTCATCGCGACGAGCCCCGTCACCAGTGAAGTAGTATCCGGGGTACATCGCAAAGTAGGTTTCATGAAAGCGTTGCTGATTACCATAGACTGTTCGCATCTGTCCGGGCCAAGGGCGTGTAATAACGAGATTGCCCGATGCCGCGCCTTCGAGGATGTTGCCTTGTTCGTCTACCAGTGCCGGCACGACACCGAAGAACGGCTTGGTGGCAGAGCCGGGTTTGAGCGCCGTTGCACCGGGTAGTGGTGAAATCAGTATGCCGCCGGTTTCGGTTTGCCACCAGGTATCAATAACGGGGCATCGTTCATCGCCAACCACCTTGTGATACCACTCCCATGCTTCAGGGTTGATAGGTTCGCCGACGGTACCCAACAGTTTCAGGCTGCTGCGATCGGTACGGGTTACGGGTTCATTGCCTTGGGCCATTAGTGCACGAATGGCCGTAGGCGCAGTGTAGAAGATATTGACCTTATGCTTGTCAATGACGTTCCAAAAGCGGCTGACGTCTGGATAGGTTGGTATGCCTTCGAACATCAGTGTCGTTGCACCATTGGCCAGCGGGCCATAGACGATATAGGAGTGCCCTGTTACCCAGCCGACATCGGCAGTGCACCAATAGATATCCCCATCCTGATAATTGAATACATGTTTGTGTGTCATTGCTGCATACAGGATGTAACCACCGCTGGTATGCAAAACGCCTTTTGGCGTGCCAGTAGAGCCGGATGTATACAGGATAAACAGTGGATCCTCTGCTTCCATTTCAACGGCTGGGCAATCGTTTGATGCGCCTTGAATCAATTCGTGATACCAAAGATCGCGCCCATCTGTCCATTCAACGTCTTCGCCGCCACGTTGTACAACGACCATGCGTTTGACACAGTCGGTTTTTTCACAAGCGATATCTGCATTGGCTTTCAGCGGTACTTTGCGTCCGCCACGCAAGCCTTGATCGGCGGTGATGACAAGGGAGCATTCTGAATCGTTGATACGATCTTTCAAGGCATCCGGTGAGAAACCGCCAAATACGATGGAGTGAATCGCACCAATGCGTGCGCAGGAAAGCATTGCCACAGCTGCTTCGGGCACCATCGGCATATAGATACAAACTCGGTCGCCTTTCTTGACACCGATGCCTTTGAGTGCATTGGAAAAGCGACAGACTTCATCATGTAACTCGCGATAGCTGATGTGCTTGGATTCTTCCGGATCATCGCCTTCCCAGATGATCGCGGTCTGGTCACCGCGTGTTTCCAGGTGCCGATCAAGGCAGTTGTAGGAAACATTGAGTTTCGCACCATCGAACCATTTGATTTCTGCCTTGTGATAGTCCCACTCCTGCACGGAATCCCAGGGCTTGAACCAATCGATCAGCTCTTCGGCCTGTTCCGCCCAGAAGGCATCGGAATCATCAACCGAGCGCTGGTACATGTCGTTGTACCTGGCTTCGTTGATGGTTGCAGAGTCGGCAAGCTCGGCAGGAACCGGGTAGGTTCTATCTTCAGACATACGTTGACTTTACAGTAGTAATAGATGGGCTGATTTTACCTGTCACACAGATAGGCTCACAAGCCTCGGGCGAGGATTGTTCAGGGAAAATGTGTAAGTAACTCAAGTGTCTGATAAGACGGGATTTTTTCTCCCGATATCGTGCAACTCAGCGTCGTACTCGAGTCAATCAACTGTCTCCGGTGGTGCGCAACAGGTGCATTTTTTGACGCCGTTCCCACAATGCCTTGCGGCTGATTCCAAGCATGGCGGCAAGTTCGGTCTCTGACAATTGTCCCTGATGACGAATGACGGCGTACCGAAAATAAGCATCAAGCCCGAGAGAGCCTATCCCGTCTAATGAATCATCGAATCCCAATGCGTGAACATCAATGCTGTTGCCGGTGGTTTTGTTGATTGCGTGAATTATTCGGTGTTCCAGCTCTGCAATATTGCCTGGCCAATTGTGTGCTTTGAGCACTGCTTGCGCATCGTCATTGAATGTTGGAGCAGGCTTGTCGACATTCACCCATTCACGCGAGATTGTCTGCTGCGCAAGCGGTAGTATATCTTCGCGTCGTTGGCGCAATGGCGGTATGCATCGTTCAATTTTCAACAGTGCTTTAAGTTCATCGTTGATAAGCGTGTCGGCATGCAATTCATCCAGTGACGATGTGCTCAGAGTTGTAAGCACAATATTAAAATGATTGCTAGTTGAGTTTGGTGGTGTCTTTTCTGATTCAAGCAGCAATGACCCTGCAAGTTGGCTCTGTGCGGCTGCAGACAGGTTTTCGGGATGGCGAATCAACAAGGTACCGTTACGTGCGACTTGCAGATATTCAGAGAGCGTATCCATTTCGCTGCTCTTGTCGATCGTGTTGGTATCGAGAACGACAAAGGGCACATCTGAGCGTTTACCTCGCGCGTGAACAGCTCGCGCAATATGTTCGCGATTTGTGCCCTGTTCGCCAAACAGATGCAAGTGACATTCTCCGTTGTTTTCCGATACCGGTTGAACAATACTGTCGGTCAACTCGTGGTCAAGGTAGTGAACGATCGGTATCAGGCGATCGAGATCAAGCTTGAGGGCGCGGTTTTGAGCATGCAATTGTGTGTGCATCAGCGAGCGACCAATAATCATCAATAACTCATCGTGGTCAAAAGGCTTGGCAATGTAGTCAATTGCACCACTACGCATCGCATCGACCGCTGAGCGTACACTTGCGTGGCTTGTCATGATGATTACGGGTACAGGATCCGCAGCCGGTATGATCGCTGTGCCGGGTGCTCCGGGCAGGCGCAGATCAGCAAGAATCAGATCAAAGGATGAGGGGTGCAAATCACTGGCGGCTTCCACCGTCGTCGCTGTGGTTACCGAGTAATGATTACGCTCGAGAAGGCGAGTCAGCGCCTTGAGGATGACATCCTCATCTTCGATCAGAAGAATGCGTTTCATCCGATTTGTGATTCACTGTGAGTTTGTTGTTCTGCGAGCGGAAGACTCACTAGCATGGTAGTGCCGTTGCCAGTGTCGCCAATAATCAATTTGCCATCATGATTGGTAATAATACTGTAGGCAAGTGACAGCCCCAACCCTGTACCTTGACCGACAGGTTTGGTCGTATAAAAGGGTTCGAACACTTGTCGGCGCGTTTCGGGATTGATACCTGGTCCCTGATCGCTGGTCGCGATCACCAGTGTGTCATTGTCGATATGACTTCGCACGCTAACCGTACCACCACTTGGAGACGCATCGGCAGCGTTATTCAGCAGATTGACAAATACTTGTGTGAGTTGATTGGCATCGCCATAGACGATGGCATCGTCTATCAGTTTGATTTCAAACTCGAGTGAATGTGTATCCGGGGACAGGCGTACCAGACGAATCGCTTCACTGACGCAGCTGGACATATTAACCGGTTCGTGTGATGTATCGGCTACCTCGTCCGCATGCGAGAAGGTTAACAAGGAGCGTACGATCTGGTTGATGCGACCTACCTGAGTGAGGATGTCGTCGGTCTGTTCCTTGATAAAGGGTTCATCGTTTGTGGCGTTTTCAACGTCATGGTGCAGGTTTTGCGCAATACTGGCAATGCCGGTCAGGGGATTGCCAATCTCATGGGCAACACCTGCGGCAAGCCGGCCAATCGATGCCAGTCGTTCGCTGTGTGCCAGTTCCGCTTCGAGTGTATCGAGGCTGGTTCGGTCTTCCATGAGAATGACCTGACCTCGGGGATTGTCGAGAGCATCGTCGCTGGTATCGATATCAGCTTTATGCAGATTAACCGATGCGGTTCGCTCATCGCTGACCGCCCGGCGTCTGAACTGATGTTCATCGTTGGATCTTGCAAAGTCGTTCAACAAGGAGCCCCAGGGTGCGTTCAGTTCAACAAGCGTTTTGTCGTGGGCCTGTCGTTCGCTGATACCCGTCAGTTTCTGCATGGCAGAGTTCCAGATGTAGATTCTGCCATCGGCAGCGACGGAGCAAACGCCGATAGGAAGTTGTCGCAGCACATCACGTAAATAGCGCCTGAGGTCATCCAGTTGCTTTGTCATGCCCTGCAATTGTTCACGTGATGCTTCAAGGCGTAATTCCAGCAATCGAGCATCAGGTGATTGCGTCTGCGTATCCGCTTGCAGATTCATGTCTGGTTGGCGCAATACTTCTCTGGCAATCGTCGGTCCGACCAGGCCTGTCAGATTTCGTTCCAGTTGTTCGTGCAAGATTCGAAGCTCAGGCGAACGTGTCTCGTTCAGATCTGTAAAGGTATCTTTCAAGGCTCGTTGCAGTTCTTCTTCGGCGACCTTGTTGCCAAGCACTTGTTGCAGTGCATAGCGATAGTGCAGCACCGAACGGGCTATGTGTGATCTCCCCGGTGTGTAGCTCACCTGTTCGGTCGCTGCCTGTGCAGCGCTTGTCTCATCAGCGGAGGGTTCTGAAAACAAGGAGCCAAGAATTAACAAGCTGGCGTTTACCGTCAAGCTGCAGAATGTGGATAAGGTCCAGATATCGGTCTCTACGGGAAACCAGGAGAGCGGTGTTACATCCGCGTTCAGCAGGGGAAGAATAAGAAATACAAACCAGGTGATTGCACCACCGATCAGTCCTAGAGTGAATCCGGTTTGTGTCGCCCGTGCCCAGAAAAGCAGGCCGATGACACCCGGTAACAATTGGGCGGCGGCGACAAATGATATAAGCCCCAGGCTCGCAAGGCCTTCGTTTAGTTCGATTATGATGTAAAAGCCGTAGCCTGCGGCAATGATCAAAGAGATGACCAGACGTTTGCTCCACAACAGACGTTGATAAAAATTGGTCGGTTGAGATCCTTTGAGCGATGCTGGCAAGAGCAAATGATTCATGCACATGTAGGAAAGCGCAAGCGTCGTGACGATCATCATCGCGCTGGCCGCGGATAGCCCGCCCAGAAATACCAACATGGCCAGCCACTCGTGTCCAAGCGACAGAGTAATGCCCAGAACATAAAAATCAGGTACAAGTCCGAGTTCCAGATAACGTCCAGCAAACAGAATCGGAATGATCGGCAAATTCAGTAATAACAAGTACAGCGGGAACAACCAGAATGCGGTAGTCAGATGCTCTGGATTTTCGTTTTCGACAAACGTCATGTGGTACTGACGCGGTAACAGAAACGCCGCGCAAAACGCCAGTAACAAGAGTGTTGGCCAGAGACTGGTGCGACTTGGTGAGTACAGGTCCTCTATCATGCCGGGCTGTGCCGCTGCCCAATTGCTCATGGCACCGGGTGAGTCAAACACTTGCGTGACGACAAAAATGCCTGCGAGTAGCAAGGCGATCAGTTTTACCGCTGATTCAAAGGCTATGGCAACAACCAGTCCGTGATGTTTCTCGCGTGGAGTCAGATGCCGCGCACCAAACAGGATCGCAAAGACCGTTATAACCACGCAGAACATCAAGGCCAGAAGACTGGGTGGAACCTGCCGACTCAGTACTTGAATGGATTCGGTAACAGCACGAATCTGCAGTGAAATATACGGCAGGATGCCGATGAGCATAAACAATGTGACAACCAGTCCGGTTGCGCGTCCGCCGTATCGAAACGCCAAGAGATCTGCAATCGATGTCAACTGGTACTCACGGCAGAGCCTCAGAATAGGGCGAAGTAAATAGGGGCCCAGTAAAAAAGCACCAGTTACACCGAGATAGATAGTCACAAAGGCATAGCCGCTCGTATCAGCAAGGCCCACGCTACCGTAGTAAGTCCACGACGTTGCATAGACACCTAGTGATAACGAGTACACCAGGGGGTGTTTGACGATTCGCATCGGAATCAGTCCGCTGTCTGTACACCAGGCGATCAGGAAAAGGCAGGCAAGATAGGCGAGGGCAATTGCGAACAGCCAGGCGAGTTCAATCCCCACGATTGATTCTCCACTGATTCACGGCAACCAGTGCAATGATCACGGCCCAGAGTATGAACATCGCATACCATGGCAGGGACAAGCGGGCCCACCAGGCCGTGAACGGCGAATTGACCAGAAAAAGCGCAACCAATGCAATCAGCAAGGTGTGGTCAGTGCTGGCGCTAGGCATGGATAGCTGCGGTTGTTTCAGGGACCCGGCCGATATCCCATTGTTGTATGGCGTGTTGCCAGAATTCACTGATCGATTCGGCCTGCATAGCTTCCTGTCCGAGAAAATGCCAAGCTGCGTGTAGTGAGACTAACGGTTTTTTAAGGTCAAGGGCAGGGGCACGTGTCTGTTTCCCAAGTTTTCTGTGGTCTGTGTCCAGTGCAATTGGGACATGGCCGTACTCTGGTAAAGGGCGACCGAGGCGATGCATCAGGTATAGCTGCACATGCGTGGTAGCCATCAGATCTGCGCCACGGATGACCCTGTTGATGCCATCACTATCATCGACCGCAGCGACCAGTGCATAGGCAAAGACTGCATCGCGACGCCAGACGACTATATCGCCGAGATCCGTGTCTAGTCGGGCTGTTTGCACGCCCTGTATTTTGTCACTGAATTGACTGCCATCATCATTGACCCTGAGCCGCAGCGCCTGATCCTTTTCGATACGGGGGTATCCTGGCTGATCGGTACGGCAAAAACCCGGGTAGACAGGCTGACCAGCCAATTTTTTTCGCGTGCAAGTACAGTGATACAGGAGGCCGTCGTGTTTAAGCTGTTCCAAACTATCAAGGTACAGCGGACGTCTCGCCGATTGCATGATGACATCGCCATCCCAGGCGAAGCCGTATACATCCAGACAAGTCTTTATGCTATCTATCGAGCCTGCTGCGACTCTCGCCGTATCGATATCATCGATACGTAGTAGCCATTGACCGTCGTGAAGTTTCGCATCGCAGTAACTGGCCAATGCGGCGACCAGTGAGCCGAAATGCAAAGGGCCGGTCGGTGAGGGTGCAAACCGACCAACGTAAGGTGTCGGGCGAATGTCGAGTCCTGGTGTCAGGCAATCTGCCGTTCGCGAATTTCTTCCAAGGTCTTGCAATCAATGCAAAGCTCAGCAGTTGGACGAGCTTCGAGTCGATTGTTGCCGATCTCGATACCGCAAGTTTCGCAGTAGCCATATTCATCATCATCGATGCGTTTGATCGCTTCGTTTATCTTCTTGATGAGTTTGCGCTCACGATCACGTGTACGTAATTCAAGGCTGAACTCTTCTTCCTGCGTTGCTCGATCATTTGGATCCGGGAAGTTGGTTGCATCGTCTTTCATGTGATCAACGGTTCGGTCAACCTCTTCCATCAGTTGCTGCTTCCAATCGAGTAGCTTCTTACGGAAATGCTCAAGCTGCTCGTCGGTCATGTAGTGATCCGATTTGTCTCGCTCGTAGGGGACAACCGTTGACTGGGTGTCAACCATCGTTGTTATGGCGGCTTCTGCTCTCACGCTGGTATTAATTAACTCGGAACCTTTAGTCAGTTTGTTGTCGGCGGCTTTGGCTTTTCCTGATGCCTTTTTCGCAACTGCTTTCTTGGCGGTTGCTTTTTTAGCCGTTGTCGCCTTAGCGGCGGTTTTCTTTGCTGTTTTAGTGTCAGTCTTGGACTTTGTGGCAGATGTCTTTGCAGTTGCTACTTTTGTCGTGGATTTCTTTGCAACGGCCTTTTTAGCCGCAGGCTTGGCCGCTGTTGTCTTGGATTTGGCCGTAGTTTTGGCCGCCACTTTCTTTGCGGTCGGGGCGGGCGCTTTCGCAGCCGTTTTTTTGGCAGCAACTTTCTTGGCAGCTGTCTTCTTACTCACGGTTTTCTTGGCAGCCGTTTTCTTGGTCGCGACAGCCGACGTTTTCTTGGCAACGGCTTTTTTCTTTGCGGTTGCTTTTGCAGCGGTTTTTTTCGATGTAGCCACGTTTGTCCTAGAGTTGTCCTTCTTGCTGACTGCCTTCATAGGCAGCAGACTACGATGGAGTGGAGGCTTAGCCTTCGTTCCCGAGCTTCGAGCAGAAATTGACGTTATATTCCTTTGCGCTTTCAGGTTCTCGTCAAGCCTGCTGACTGTCAGAGTGTCCCGTCAGGGACCGAGAAATTGCAGCGCGACGTTTTATCAGATATGCTCGAATATTGCAATAAAAAGCGTGAACTATTTCAAAATTTGTGAGAAATGGTGCCTGATACTGCGTCAAGCTAGCCATTCCTGGAGTGAGGCTGAGTCGAGTCTACGGTAGCGTGTATTTGGCCATCGACCAATTCTGCGGTCAGCTTTTCACCCGGGACCACGGCGGCAACACTACCGACCAATTTGCCGTCCTTTTTGACCACGGCGTAGCCTCGTTCGAGAATCGCAAGTGGGCTTACCGCGTCAAGTGCACGGGCAGCCAGGCTAAAACTGCTACGTTGGCGACGCATATTGGCGTCAATCACTGCCCTCAGACGAACCTTCAGAGTGGTCAGTTCAGCGGCGGAAGCATTGAGACGCTGGATCGGAGAATGGGCCCGTAATTGGTGAGTCTGCGCCTCGACGGCGGCCATTTTGCCGGCGAATGAGCCACGACTGGCCCGAACCAAGCGACCCGCAAGCTCATCGAGGCGCTGTGAGCGTTCATGCAGCGTGCGTTCCGGATGCCGGGCTTGCAGGCGTAAATTCAAGCTCTCGAGCGATCGGTTCGCACGTTCGAAGCGCCTTTGCTGAGCGAGCAGAAGACTCCGTTGGGCCTCGCGTGTGCGGTGCTTCAGGCCGCTGCTATCAGGTGTCGCGAGTTCTGCAGCAGCAGACGGTGTCGGTGCACGAAGGTCCGCGACCAGATCGGCAATCGTGACATCGATTTCATGCCCGACGCCTGCGACCAACGGTATTGCACAGTCACGAATCGCTTCGGCCACGCTGAGTTCGTTGAAGCCCCATAAGTCCTCAAGAGAACCACCACCACGCACCAGCAACAGCACATCACACTCGCGTCGTCGGTCGGCGCGTTGGATGGCTTTGACAATTTCGGGTGCTGCCTGAGCACCTTGGGTCATTGTCGGATACAAAATGATGGGAGCCTGTGGATAACGACGCTTCAGCACGTGCAGCACATCCTGGAGTGCTGCGCCGGTGGGTGAGGTCACAATACCGATGGACTGCGGTGCGGCTGGAAGTGGCCGCTTGGCTTCGTGATCAAACCAGCCCTGTGCGGCAAGTGTCTGTTTGGTTTTTTCGAAGGCGGCCTGCAGCTTGCCGGCTCCTGCAGGCTCCATGTGTTCGACGATCAGCTGGAAGTCGCCGCGCGCGGCGTAGAGCCCGAGCTTGCCGCGGACAACCACCGCATGGCCGTTTTCCGGCTGAAAATCGATAAATTGGTTGCGCCCGCGAAACATGGCGCAGCGAATCTGTGCCTGACTGTCTTTTAAGGAAAAATAGAAATGGCCACTGGCCGGGCGGGAGAAATTCGAGATTTCACCGGTGAGCCACAATGTGCCAAAACCTGTCTCAAGCAATTGCTGAACTTCCTGGTTCAGACGGCTGACGGTAAATATTTTGCGCGCGTTATTCACAATGCTTGTTCAGTCAATGGGCGACAAGCATACTGTATAATGCGCCCGCATCCTGTACTCATTGACGGACGCGTAGCGATGCTGGTTTATCAGGAAGCACTCACCTTTGACGATGTCCTGTTGTCGCCTCGTCATTCGACTGTCTTGCCCAAAGATGTCAATCTCGCCTCGCGCCTGACCAAGACACTGACGCTCAATATTCCGTTGCTTTCCGCAGCCATGGATACGGTCACCGAATCACGACTGGCTATTGCACTGGCGCAGGAAGGTGGGCTCGGCATCATTCATAAAAATCTCTCGATTGAGCGTCAGGCTGCCGAAGTCACGCACGTCAAAAAGCACGAGTCAGGTGTTGTTACCGAACCGATCACGATCACACCTGACACCACCATCCGAGCGGTTATCGACATGATTTCGCAACACGGCATTTCGGGTTTACCGGTTGTTGAAGGCAAGACGCTCTGCGGTATCGTCACTCAGCGTGATCTTCGCTTCGAAACCCAACTTGATTTACCGGTCTCGGCAATCATGACGCCACGTGAGCGCTTGGTAACCGTTAAAGAAAACGCGCCGCGTAAAGCGGCTATCGATCAATTGCACAAGCACCGAATCGAGAAGGTTCTGATAGTCAATGACGATTTTGAATTGCGTGGCATGATCACCGTCAAAGACATCCGCAAGGCACAGGATTTTCCCAATGCCTGTAAGGATACCGAAGGTCGTTTGCTGTCTGGCGCGGCGGTTGGCACCGGCGGCGATACCGACGAGCGTGTTGCGGCCTTGGTAGAAGCTGGTGTTGATCTGCTGGTGGTGGATACGGCCCATGGGCATTCGCAAGGCGTGCTCGATCGGGTGGAATGGATAAAGTCTCACTTTCCTCAAACGCAAGTGATTGGCGGCAATATAGCAACCGGTGCGGCGGCCACGGATCTTGTCAAATGTGGCGCAGATGGGGTCAAGGTGGGCATTGGACCGGGGTCCATTTGTACGACGCGCATTGTCGCAGGTGTTGGTGTTCCACAAATATCAGCGATCAGCAATGTTGCTGAAGCGCTGGAGGGAACTGATGTCCCGTTGATCGCTGATGGCGGAATTCGGTTTTCTGGCGACATGGCCAAAGCGATCGCCGCCGGCGCTTCGAGTGTCATGGTCGGCGGGATGTTTGCTGGCACTGAAGAGGCACCCGGTGAAATTGTTCTGTTCCAGGGTCGTTCATACAAGTCCTATCGCGGCATGGGATCGGTTGGTGCCATGCGTGCCGGTTCCAGTGACCGTTATTTTCAGGACGATGAAGACGCCGAAGACAAGTTGGTCCCCGAAGGTATTGAAGGGCGTGTTCCTTACAAGGGGCCTGTTGCGGCCATCGTTCATCAAATGACCGGTGGTGTCCGTTCGAGCATGGGCTATTGCGGTGCACCGGATATTCATACCATGCGCACGGAAGCGGAATTTGTTCGGATCACGGGTGCAGGGATGCGTGAAAGTCATGTGCACGATGTGCAGATGACCAAGGAAGCGCCGAACTATCGCAATAGCTGATCGACTGTTCAAAATCAATCAAACAATCATCCAAGCGACCATCAAACAAGTCTGGAACCGATGACCGATCTGCACGCACAACGTATTCTGATTCTCGATTTCGGTGGCCAGACAACTCAGCTTATCGCGCGTCGTATTCGAGAAGCGGGGGTGTACTGTGAAATACACGCCTGGGACATTGACGATAGTGTTGTGCAGGATTTCAAACCGGCTGGTGTTGTGTTATCCGGTGGCCCCGAATCCGTTCTTGAATCAAATTCGCCGACGATTCCTGACACCGTATTGTCGTGCGGAGTACCGGTACTGGGGATTTGTTATGGCATGCAAGCCATGGTTCATCAACTCGATGGTCAGGTGGTAGCGCAGCGTGCACATAGCGAATTTGGTTATGCGGCTGTTACGAAGGTTGGTACATCGACCTTTTTTGATGGTTTGCACGATCGACTCGTGGATGATGCTGCGGAACTTGATGTCTGGATGAGTCACGGTGATCGAGTTGAAGTCCTGCCATCGGGTTTTTCGGTAGCAGGTACCAGTGACAATGCGCCGATTGCGATGATTGCCAATGATGTAAAGCATCACTACGGTTTGCAGTTTCACCCGGAAGTCACTCATACCACGCAGGGGGCCAATCTGCTAACCCGTTTTGTACGTGATATCTGTCAGTGTGATGGTTTATGGACGCCGGATAACATTATTGAAGATGCGATAGAACGGGTCAGGTCGTCGGTCGGGGATGAAGAAATATTGCTCGGCTTGTCCGGCGGTGTTGACTCATCTGTCGTCGCGGCTCTGTTGCACCGAGCCATCGGCAAGCAGCTGACCTGTGTATTTGTTGACAATGGCTTGTTGCGTCTTAATGAAGGCGATCAGGTCATGCAGACCTTCGCGGACAATATGGGTGTCAATGTGATCCGAGTGGATGCCGAGAAACGGTTTCTCAACGCGCTTGACGGTGTTAGCGATCCCGAAGACAAACGTAAAGTCATTGGTAAATTGTTTATCGATGTCTTTGAGGAAGAAGCGGAAAAGCTTGAAAATGCCAGCTGGTTGGCACAGGGTACGATCTATCCGGATGTGATTGAATCGGCTGCAAGTACCAGCGGGTCTGCGCACCTGATCAAGTCACATCATAATGTTGGTGGTCTGCCAGTGGACATGCGTTTGAAGCTGGTCGAGCCCTTACGGGAATTGTTCAAGGATGAAGTCAGAAAAATCGGTCTCGATCTCGGCTTGCCAGCATCCATGGTTCAGCGTCACCCGTTTCCAGGTCCGGGTTTAGGTGTGCGCATACTCGGCGCGGTAAAAAAAGAGTATGCCGATATACTTCGTGAGGCAGACGACATATTTATTGATGCGTTGCGTAAACATGATCTTTATGATTCGGTGTCTCAGGCGTTTGCTGTGTTCCTGCCAGTGAAGTCTGTGGGTGTTACCGGAGATGGCCGGCGCTACGACTACGTCATTGCATTACGTGCCGTTGAAACAGTAGATTTCATGACCGCACGTGCGGCCCAATTGCCATGGGAATTTCTTGATGAAGTGTCACGCGCCATTTGCAATGGAATTCCGCGCGTATCACGGGTGACTTACGATATATCCAGCAAGCCTCCAGCGACTATCGAGTGGGAATAGTTTTCGCGTCAGCGTTAGGTGTTCTTGTTGTTGTCAGCATTGCCAACGTTAGGTAAGCCTGTACATTCAAATGTTGACAGAATGCTTTACTTCTCACTATTTCTGATGGCTTGAAATTCCGGTTTCCTCTGCTAGCCTCCGCATGTATTGGGCGAAGTTTCGCTTGTCAGATAATAGTCAAACATGTTCGCTGCAGTTGATGGTCAACTCAATCACAAGCGCCGATGGATAGCGATACTGCTGTTGGTAGTGTTGTGCATGCTGCCTTTGTTCGCGCCGTTTATCTCGACTTTGGCTGCGGCTGACGTCACTCGTTTCGACTCTGATGGTGACCAGGTTGTTGATACGGCTGATATCGATGATGACAACGACGGCGTTCCTGATCTGTTGGAAATTCAGGCGGATGGCAATGACCTTGACTCAGATCGCGATGGTATTCCAAACCGGCTTGATCTTGACAGTGACAATGATGGCATTCTGGATTGGCAGGAGTCAGGAGCTGCCAGTCAGGTTGCCATCACCACACTAGTGCCCGATGGTGGACGACTACAGGGTGCTGTCGGTGACAACGGTTTGATCGATCTGTTCGAATTTCCAATCGACACCGGACGTCTGGTCTACACCTTGGCAAACTCTGACGAAGGTCACGATGCATTGCCAGACATCTATGATCTTGATTCGGATAACGATGGTCTGTGGGATACAGTGGAAACCGGCGTTGTCGCGCCGCGTGACAATGATCGTGATGGCCGTATCGATGCGCCGCCTGGTACCGTGGGTAGCGATGGCATCGCCGATTTCCTGCAGCGCATCAATGATGCAACGTGTTGCGATATAACAGGGGATGGCATTGACGATGTAATTCCACGTAACAGTGATGGCACTGACTTGCCGGACTTTCAGGATCTGGACAGCGATAATGACGGCATCTTCGATCTTCTTGAAGCGGGTGGCGTCGACGTCGACAATGATGGACGTGTCGATAACTTTGTTGACATCGTGGATGTTGATGGTGTGGACGATGGGCTTCGGGCGCTGCCGCTAAGTCCGCCTGATACCAATGGCGACGGGTTTTCGGATTACCTGGACCCGACCGCTGATGGCAGTGGGTCGAGTACAAACACGCCGGGGACAACCGCGCCCCCCGATACCCCTGACTTGACACCAGTGCCTTCTCAACCAACGCCGGTTCCCGGAGTAACACAACAATTTGCTGACGGTGTTGGTAGTGCCGTACAAACCGGTTTGAATGCGTCCGGTTGTTCGATTCAGTCTCGATCGGTCGATGCGGTTTTAATATTTTGTGTGATTCTGAGCTTAACCATACTGGCGTGGCGTTTTACCTTACGGCGAATTCGTGTCGAGTAAGGCTCTTGAGCAGCGATAAGATCCTGACATTGTTGGTGCTGGCGGGTGCGTTGACGATGCTGAGTGCCTGTGGCGCTATCGGCACACGCGGCGTTGATGGGCTGCAAGTATTACCGTTAGGTATTGATGCGGACCAGGACAATGTGCGTGATACGGACGATGATTGCCCTGATAGTGAACCTGATATTCTGGTAGACGCGGCGGGCTGTGCGGCATTGGATGGGGTCATCGACGGCCTGGATTTCGGGTCTGGCGATCATCGTCTGACAAAGGATTCTCGAGCGGTACTGGCGGAACTGGTCGCAGAAATGGAACTCTACCCTACTGCGGTGGTGGCGATTTCGGCGCATACTGATAACCGCGGAAGTGCTGCTGCGAATCTTGAACTATCCAAACGCCGGGTGATGTCTGTGGTTCGTTATCTAGTGGCCAATGGTATTGAGTCGACACGACTGAAACCGTTTGGTTACGGTGAAAGCAGGCCGCGTGAGCAGAACCGCACGTCGGCGGGGCGTGCCTTGAACCGGCGTATCGAAATCAGCGTTGTTAGTTACGAGTAATCTGGAAACTGATGGTAATGAATATTTTTACTCCTGAACGACCATTTGCAATCGGGGTCGTGCTGTTCGCATCGCTACTGAGTTCCTGTGCATATTTACAGCCAAGGGAAAGCGAAGAAATTCCAGCTGTGGCACCATCAGCACAGTTGCCGGACGGTTCGATTCGGGTGGATACGGAAGATCCGCAAATTGCTCAGTTATGGACCGCCGCCGAGGAGGCCCGACAGCGCGGTAATGACGCGGCAGCGCTGGAGCATCTGTACGACGCTCTGGAAATGAACCCGCAAAACAGTCTGCTGTGGAGCAGGGCTGCGGAATTACAACTGGACAACCTTGAGGCAGCGAAAGCTGAAAACTTTGCCATCAAATCCAACGCATTTGCCGGAGACAATACGGCGCTCCTGTATCGCAACTGGTTGATCATTGAACATGCACGTGATCTCAGGGGAGACCTTCTCGGTGTGCGCAGTGCGCACAAGAAGGTGCAGCAATACCAGTATCGGTGATGTGTCGCGCGGCGCAAGGAGGCGCGGGTGATAGACGATCTCGACTCGATAACGGAAGTTCTTGGACACCGTGGCCCGATTGCAGGCCATCTGACGGGTTTCGCCCCGCGGGTTGAGCAACAGCATCTTGCTGAAGCGGTTTTTCGCACGTTCGAAAATGGCTCCCGACTGGTCGGCGAAGCCGGAACAGGAACCGGAAAAACCTTCGCCTATCTGGTACCAGCTTTGCTGTCAGGTCAGCGCATTATCATTTCAACCGGCACCCGCCACCTGCAAGATCAGCTTTTTTACAATGACCTGCCGCTGGTTAAACGAGCGCTTGGCACCGGCATCTCGACCAGCCTTTTGAAAGGCCGGGCCAACTATCTGTGCAAGCATCGCCTCGCGCGTGCCATGAATCATCCAGCGCTTCTCGGGGCTGATCATCAACAGCATTTGCGTATCATTGCCGATTGGTCGCGACGCACCAAGACCGGCGATATTGCCGAAGTCTTGAGCGTGCCGGAAGAATCCATGGCGTGGGCCTTTGTGACCTCGAATGAAGAATTTTGCTCCAAACACGATTTTGAAGATCTTGAAGATTGTTTTATTCACAAGGCGCGCAAGCGTGCACAAGAAGCCGACATCGTTGTCGTCAATCATCATTTGTTGTGCGCTGATCTTGCTCTGAAAGAGCAAGGTTTTGGTGATCTCTTGCCCAGCGCCAACGGGTTCGTCATCGATGAGGCACATCAACTCCCTGAGATCGCTGCTCAATTCTTTGGTCGTAAACTGAGTAGTCGGCAATTGCTGGATCTGGCGCGTGACACGGTCGGTGAGCAATTGCACGAAGCGCCGGAAGTTACCGAATTGCGCGAACTTGCACAGTCGCTGGAAACCGGGGTTCGACACTTTCGTTTGGCGTTCGGGATAGATCCGGGGCGCGATGCCTGGATTGCCGTCAAGGATCAATCAGCGATTGAGCGTGAGCTCGATCGTCTGACCATGCTTCTTGGTTCGCTCAAAGAGGCACTAAGCGATGTTGCCGAGCGTGGCAAGGGATTGGAAAGTTGTCACAAGCGTGCGGTTACACACAGTGAATCGCTTGCGCGCTTTGTCGCCAACCCTGCCGATGGTGCCTATGTTCACTGGTATGAAACTTATCGCACCGGTTTCAGCCTGAACATGACACCAATGACCGTTGCCGAGCCGTTTCAAAAGGCTATGGCGGCGATGAATTCGAGCTGGGTATTTACCTCGGCAACCTTGGCTGTCGGCGGTGATTTCAGTCATTTTCGCGGACTGCTTGGTATTGAAGATACTGAAGAACTGCAAGTCGACAGTCCGTTTGACTATCGGCACAACGCCTTGCTGTACCTCCCGGAAGGTTTGCCGGAGCCTCAACATCAAGGGTATACCGCCTCGGTCATGGAAACCATTATTCCAGTCCTGACCGCCAGTGCCGGTCGTGCCTTCCTGCTTTTTACCAGTTATCGTGCTCTACACGAAGCGGCTCGATTACTCACTGATCGAATACCCTTTCCAATACTGGTACAAGGGCAGATGCCGAAGCGCGAATTACTCGAAGCATTTCAATCGGTAGGCAATGCAGTACTGCTCGGCACCAGCAGTTTCTGGGAAGGGGTAGATGTGCGTGGTGAAGCCCTGTCGCTGGTTGTTATCGATAAATTACCATTCGGCTCGCCTGGTGACCCAGTCATGGCTGCGCGTATCGATCACATGAAGGAAGCTGGCGGTAATCCGTTCTATGAATATCAGATACCACAGGCAGCCATAGCCTTGAAGCAAGGGGTAGGGCGACTGATTCGCGACGTTACCGATCAAGGTGTGTTGGTTCTGTGCGATCCGCGAATTCGCACCCGCAATTACGGTGAAGTTTTTATCAATAGTCTGCCACCAATGCCCATTACGCGTGACTTGCCCGAAGTCGAAGATTTCTATCGCCGCGAGCGTGCCGCCTGGTCAGATGAAATCACTGAAGATACAAGCGCATGAAGCTACTGGCGTTTGATACCTCGACTGATGCCTGTTCGGTTGCCTTGTTGGTCAATGACGAAATACGTCTGGATCATCGAATCGCATCGCAACAACAATCCCGGCTGTTACTGCCGATGATTGACGCGATGATGGCGGAGGCGGGCCTGCGAGCAACAGATCTGGATGGTCTTGTTTATGGTCGCGGCCCCGGTAGCTTTACTGGTGTACGTATAGCCATTGCGGCCGCACAAGGTATTGCCTTCGGTGCGGATATCGGGGTGTATGGTGTTTCAACCTTGCACTGCATTGCACAAGGTTGTCATCGTGAATTTGCAGATTCCACGATCCATGTGGCTGTCGATGCCCGTATGTCTGAAGTGTATTACGCGTCGTTTGGACAAGCTGAGCTGTGTGACGGCGTTTCTTTTATCCAGCCAATGAGCGAAGAGTTTATCGATTCGCCCGAGAAACTCATGTCGCGTGAGGATAGCAACGCCGTTGAGCGTCACGTTGCGGATAAGATCACCCTTGCCGGGTCTGGTTACGATGCGTATCTTGGTAATGATCAACGATCGGGATGCCATAGGCGGTACCAGTACCGGTCGCTTCGACTACCGTCAGCCAATGACTGTATCAATCTTGCCCGTAAACCTTTTCGATCGGGCTTGTTTGGCCCTGCTGAAACCGCGTCACCCGTGTATCTTCGAAATCGGGTTGCTCAAACGGAGGCGGAACGCGCGCAGGCATCACATTCAGCGTCTTGATTGGTGTGGCGGACGCGAACCTGCGTTTGATTCTGATGGGAAGATTATCTTTTCTGCGAAAGATTGGATTTGATCGACCCCAGTCCTCGCCGGGGTAGGGTAATTGGTCCTCGTAACTCAGCAAGACCTTGTGCAGGTAGACAATACAGCCAACTGCGATGATCGGCGCCGCTATGACGGCACAGTTCCACAGGCTGGCGATCAGTTGGTCATTGGTATCGATCAATGCTTGCGGATGCGCGAAAGTAATCAACCACAGCAGCGGTGACAAGGCGACAATCGAAAAGCAGAAAAGACCGAGAAAGTGGGTCCGACGACGGTAATAATTCCGGGTCAGTGGGACCAATCTTATGCTTCCGCTGATAAACACGTGAAGCAGGTAGCCGATAAAGAAGGTGATAGTGAAAAGCTTGAGCAACATCGTGTTGAAAAGCGCCGAGCAAAAGTGCTGCAAGGATATAGTGTTTTTGTTTCCAAAACACTCGAATGCGACGCAATTTTTTGCAGTTTGCTCAGTGAAACATCCCGAGCAACCCGACACTGCGCGATCATGATTTATAGTTCAACAGACTTTGTGCCGGTTTGAAACAGAGCCTGTCGACGTGCCTGCGGATTGGTCTACTTGAGTATTTCCAGATATCGGTTTTGATCGAAACCCACCAGCGTTGTCTCGCCGTTTTCCAGTATGGGACGCTTGATCATGCTGGTGTGTTCCTTCAGTAGCTTCACGGCCGCGGCCTCGGTCAGACCCTCACGTGTTGAATCGTCTATTTTGCGCCAGGTGGTCCCGCGTTTATTGACAATCGTGTCTAGGCCGTGCGTTTTGATCCAGGTGGACAGCTTTGCCGCGTCCACACCGGATTTCTTGTAGTCGTGAAATGTGTAGTCGATACCCTCGGCATCAAGCCAGCGACGCGCTTTCTTCACGCTATCGCAATTCGGGATGCCGTACAGCGTAATGGTGGCTGCCATGTATGGGGTCTCCTATCCGTTTGAAGACAATCAGTCGACAACGCGAAGCAATTCGTTGATACCGACTTTGCCGCGTGTCTTTTCATCAACACGCTTGACGATAACGGCACAGTAAAGACTGTATTTGCCATCGTTCGAGGGCAGATTACCAGACACAACGACCGAACCTGCCGGGACTCGTCCGTAGCTGACTTCGTCACGCTCGCGATCATATATGCGGGTGCTCTGACCGATATAGACACCCATGGATATCACCGATCCGCGCTCGACGACAACCCCTTCCACGATCTCGGAACGAGCACCGATAAAACAATCATCTTCGATAATCGTGGGTGAGGCTTGCAATGGCTCAAGCACGCCACCGATACCAACACCACCTGACAAATGCACGTTCTTGCCAATCTGTGCACAGGAACCGACAGTCGCCCAGGTATCGACCATCGTGCCAGAATCAACATAGGCGCCAATGTTGACATACGACGGCATCAACACGGTATTGGATGCGATAAAACTTCCTTTACGCGCCATGGCAGGGGGGACAACTCGTACACCGCTTGCCTGCAATTGATCGGCTGACATATCGGTGAACTTGCCAGGAACCTTGTCATAGAATTGCGTAAACCCGCCAGCATCTATCGGCGCGTTATCACGCAGGCGGAACGACAGCAGGACTGCTTTTTTCAACCATTCATTGACCTGCCAGTCACCCACGCCCTTGGGCTCGGCAACCCGTTCCTTGCCGGAGTCGAGCAGGGCGATAGCCTCTTCGACCGCCTTGCCGTAATCGGAACCTGCGTCGGCGGGAGTGATTTCGTTACGTTTTTCCCATGCTTCATTGATGATATGTGCTAGGTCGCTCATGCTGTTTAATCCTGATCTTGAGGCGAATTATCAAAAGTCGATGTATTTGTTCTATTTATCGCTGCGGCTGTCGGACAGACACATAGCGATACGATTAGCGGCATCAACACAATCATTCAGTGTTGCCACGAGCGCCAGTCGTATATGGTTCTTGCCAGGGTTCGGTTGTCCGGCTACTTCCCTGGCCAGATAACTTCCGGGCACGACACGCACGTTGTAGTCGGCGAGTAATTGGTGTGTGAAAGTCTGATCATTTACCGGAATTTCGGGCCACAGATAGAATCCTGCCGCAGGTGTGATGATTTGCAGTTTGCGTCCGAGTATTTCGGTTACCGCCGCGTACTTTTCGTCATAAGCAAGGCGATTGTCTTTCACGTGTTGCTCATCTTGCCAGGCAACGACACTGGCGCGTTGAACGGGCTCTGACATCGAACAGCCGTGATAGGTGCGATAGGTTAGAAATCGCTTGATTAGTGAGGCATCACCCGCGACAAAGCCCGAACGAAGGCCTGGTAGATTAGACCGTTTTGATAAGCTGTGAAATACCAGACAGCGTCGATAATCACTCAAACCCAGGGACGCTGCTGCTTGCAACAAGCCGCAGGGTGGGCCTGCGGCTTCGCGATAGATTTCGCTGTAGCATTCGTCGCTGACAATGACAAAGTCGTGTTTTTCGGAACGTTCGATCAATTTCTGCAAGGCTTTTCGCGACAGCACTGAACCTGTCGGGTTGCCGGGTGTGCAGATGTAGACCATTTGACACCGTTGCCACAGCGCTTCATCAATGGCATCAAGGTTGGCGTCCGCGTCGTGATCGATCGCATAGAATTCAGGTTTTGCACCAGCGAGCAAGACAGCTCCTTCATAGATCTGATAGAACGGGTTGGGCATCAGCACGGAGCGCCGTTTGTCTTGTCGATCCAGCAGGCATTGGGCAATGGCGAAGAGCCCCTCGCGGGTACCATTGACAGGCAGGATGTGATGTTCGGCGAGTGCATCGGCAGCAGATAAGGCAAATCGTTGGCATAACCAAGCGGCGATTGCCTCGCGTAATTCCGCAATGCCGCGGGTCGAGGGGTAGGTCTCAACGCCGCGCAAGGTTTTTGCCATTGTCTCCAGCACCGCATCAGGAGCCGGATGTTTTGGTTCACCGATGGACAGTGAAATGGCTGATAGCTCGGCCGGCTTGATGCCCGCAAGCAAGTCGCGCAGCTTTTCAAACGGATAAGGTTGCAGCAAGTCGAGTTCGGAATTCATCAGCTGATCTGGTTGATGCCTGCCGGAAATGACCGCGGCTGAGACGCCTCATTATACGGCAGCCCCTGGTTGAGGGGGCGAGCCTCGAGAAAAAGGGGTTTTGC
This sequence comes from uncultured Granulosicoccus sp., assembly GCA_937924505.1. The sequence goes on from CALDSR010000003.1 coordinate 30,828, forward strand.
TATCTCTGGCGGCGCGGACTTTGTACACTGAGCACTGGATCATGCTCAGACAAGGGTTGCAGTGCACACCGAGGCCAGCACCAGACAGGCTGTATCGGATTGGCTCGACTACGTGGTTATTGGCCAGAATTTCTGTCCGTTCGCGCGCCTGGCGCGGCAACGTAATCGAATCAGTATGCCGGTATGTCACAGCGGGGATCCCCGAGAGACCTTACAAGTCCTGAGCGATGCGGCTACGGCCTTGCTCGAGGGGCACGCCGATGACACGGTGTTGTTGTTGCTGCCCGGTGCTTTCCAGGACTTTGATGACTTTCTGGATCTGGTTGCGCTTGCGGATGCCTTGCTGATCGATCTTGGATTTGAAGGGCAGCTGCAATTGGCGAGTTTTCATCCGGATTATCAATTTGCGGATGTTGAGCCGGACCATGCAGGCAACTGGACCAATCGCTCGCCCGTTCCGATACTGCACTTGTTGCAAGAAGCATCGGTTGCCGAGAATATCCGACGTTATCCGGATGTTGACTTGATACCTGAACAAAATATTGCCGAGCTCGAGGCGATGGACGCGACAGATTTTGAAGAGCTCAAGCAATTTTGTCGGAGGCTGGGCTGAATACCTTTAGGCTTTCGGTGCGCCTCAGGAGTCGCTGCACGACAAGCTGACAATGACATGAGTTCCACGCTGAAGTGTTCGCATATACCTATTCTATCGACGGAGAAAAAACATGAGTGCCTATATCATTGTTGACACGCAAATCAAGAATCCCGAAGCTTATGAGGACTACAAGGCGAGGGCACGGCCTATTGCCGAGAAGTTTGGCGGGGTTTACCTCGCCCGTGGTGGTGACATGGAGATTGTTCAGGATGAACTCTGGTCACCGACTCGTATTGTGCTGATTCAGTTTCCTGACAAGGACAAAGCCAGAGAATTTCTGAACTGCGACGAGTATGCGCCGGTAAAGGCATTGCGACTTGCCAACGCGGATTGCACGCTGGTGTTAGTTGAAGGCGAGTAGGCTCACCGGGCCCAGGTGTGTAATCTTACGAACGACTCAGGATCTCATCTCATGCAACCATTTGTCATCAGCCCTCCATCTCAAGCTTCTATTGCGGTACGTGAGTCGTCATGTCGTTTTCCGGTACGGCGAATTTATTGTGTGGGGCGAAACTATGCGGCGCATGCGCGCGAGATGGGAAAGGATCCGGATCGTGAGCCGCCTTTTTTCTTTAGTAAACCCAGTGATGCAGTGGTAGATTCTGACGTTGCGGTCCCGTATCCGCCACGAACCGCTAATCTGCATTATGAAGTTGAACTCGTGCTGGGCATTGGCAAGGAAGGCAACAACATTCCAGTTGATGATGCGATGGATCATATCTGGGGCGCAACCATTGGTATCGATCTGACACGACGTGATGTCCAGAACGAGGCAAAGAAATTGGGTCGCCCCTGGGATATGGGAAAAGGCTTTGATCACTCTGCACCGATCGCCGAACTGGTTCCCATCGCGGACGTCGATTCACTCGCCAGTGGCCGGATAGCGCTTGAGGTCAACGGTGAGCTGAAACAGGAAGGTGATCTGGCTGAGCAGATATGGTCAGTCGAGAATATCGTGTCATTACTCTCTGAATACGTTGTACTTGCGCCGGGCGATATCATCATGACGGGAACGCCCGCCGGTGTTGGTCCGGTTGTTCCGGGTGATGTGTTGTCCGGGGTCATCGCAGGTCTTGCGAGCATTCGAACCGATATTGTGGCCGTCACCTGATACTCGTCCTTTTCCAGTCTATGCTCTTGTCAGGGAGATATGAGCATGGCAAACAACAATGATGCCTTCGATAATTTTTTAAACAAAATCGAAGAGGCTATTCGTGGTGGCAGTAGCGGCGGTGGCAATAAACCGAACGGTAATCGCGGATCAGGCAATGGGTCTGGTGCCAATGGCAACGGCAATAATGGAAACGGCTCGGGCGGTACTCCATTCAAGCGCCCGGCCGGTGGACGTGGCGGTAAAGGCTTTGGTCTTGGAGGCGGCAAGGGTGGCGGCTTCAAGGGTCTGTTTAGCGGTATCGGTTTGCTGGGCCTTGCGCTGATAGCAATAATTGTCATGACCGCCTCGTACACGATTCCCAGTGACTCTGTTGGTCTTGTGCAGCGCTTTGGTAAATATCACAAGGAAGTTGAACCTGGGCTGCATTTCAAATTGCCTTTAGGGGCTGACATCGTGTCCGTATTGCCGGTCAAACGCCAGTTGAAACAGGAATTCGGGTTTCAAACCCGTGGCGCAACCAATCCAAATCAGCATCGAGACGATACAGCGCAGCAAAGTCAGATGGTGACCGGTGACCTGAATGCGGCGTTGGTTGAGTGGGTCGTGCAGTATCGGATTGAAGACCCGAGAAAGTACAGTTTCGATGTGCGAAATCCGGCAGAAACCTTACGGGATGTGTCCGAATCGGTCATGCGTTCAGTGGTTGGCGACAGAACGGTCGATGAGGTCATAACGATTGGTCGACAGGAGATTGAAGTAGAGGCATTGGCCAATATGCAGGCCTTGACCGCAAAATATGAAATGGGTGTCAGCATTGACCAGGTGCAGTTGAAAAACATCAATCCGCCGCGTCCGGTACAGGAATCATTCAATGAGGTGAATCAGGCACAACAAGAAAAGGAGAGCCTGATCAATGCAGCTCGCCGCCAATATAACAAGGATATTCCTTTGGCCGAAGGTGAGAAGGATCAGCGTATTCGAGCGGCTGATGGTTATCGTCTGAAACGGGTCAATGAAGCCGAAGGTGATGCGGCTCGATTCAATGCCGTATTGACTGAATATGTCAAGGCACCGGACGTTACCCGTCGGCGCATCTATATCGAGACTTTACAGGAAGTGTTGCCGTCAGTAGACGCCAAAATCATCGTAGACGACAACTCACAGCAGATACTGCCGTTGATGCACTTGCAAGGCGCTGCCAAAGGAATCGTCCAATGAAAGGTTTTTTGAGTGTCGTTGTGATTGCCGTGGTTGCCGCCTTTCTGGTGTTTGTTTCCGGGGCGGCGTATACCGTCGATGAACGCGAACAAGTCATTATTACTCAGTTTGGTAAACCGGTTGGCGAACCGGTGACAACAGCCGGACTCAAGTTCAAGATCCCGTTTATTCAACAAGTGAATCCGATCGACAAACGTATCCTTGAATGGGATGGTGCGCCGAGTAATATGCCGACGAAGGACAAGCTTTACATAGCGGTGGATCTATTCGCTCGGTGGCGCATTGTTGAACCTTTGCAATTCTTTCAACGGTTGCGTGATGAACGAAGTGCGCAGTCTCGTCTTGATGACATACTCGGCTCTGAAACGCGCAACGCAGTAGCCAAACACAAATTGATCGAGATTGTGCGCACTACGCGTGACCGAACTCCTCTACAAGATGAATCGCTGGGTGAAGCAAGCTCTGATACCTTGGGTGGACTGGTACCGATAGCCAAAGGGCGCAAGTTGATAGAAGAGGAAATATTTGCCGCCGCAGCCAACAAGGTCGGCGTCTTCGGCATTGAGCTTCTGGATATTCGCTTCAAGCGAATCAACTACAACGAAAGTGTGCGCCCGAAGATTTACGATCGTATGATTTCAGAGCGCCGACAGATTGCTGAACGTTTTCGCTCGGAAGGAAACGGCGAGGCGGCGCGTATTACAGGTAATCGCGAGCGTGAACTGAATCGTATTCGCTCTGAGGCTTATCGAGAAGTGGAAGAGATTCGCGGGGCCGCGGATGCCACCGCTACACAGATCTATGCCGATGCGTATGCGCAAAGTGATGTGGCGGCGGATTTCTACGAGTTCCAGAAAACCATGGATATGTACAAATCGGTCGTCAGTAACAATACGACGCTGATATTGTCCACCACGAGTGAGGCGTTTCAGTATCTCAATTCAATGGAACCTGCTTCGGAACTTGATCCCTAGATAGGGTTGGCAGATTCTGCGTCGGCTGTGGGACGAGATGAGCTATTGAATTTGCGTAGTAGCGAATTATAGCCGTCTCGTCAGGGTTGGCACGTAGCAGTCCATCATCATCAATCAGTATTCGGCGTAAGGTCAGCATGCGTACACCGACCGTCACAGCGTAGTCGTAGTCGGCGCGTGGAATGTAGGCTCGATGGCCGAGCTCGGTCAGTTGGTCCAGCAGGTCAAGCACTTCGCGTTTGAGCTCGATTTCGCTGAAGATGCGTTCCGGTTGTGTAGCGAACAAATGCGCCACCAAGGCAACCGGCAGTATCGGTGTGATGCTGCCGATGCGTTGCATCAAATCGTTGGCCAGTTCGCTGACATCATTGAGGATCAATGTATCCGGATCGAGACCAACACCCGGATGCTCGGCCATCCATTCTTTTAATGAAACCGGGGTGCCGAAATTTACACAGGCATAACCGTTGCGGTAGCGCTTCCCAAGTAGCGCCTGCCATAATGATTTGGTCAGATAACTTGCAACGGTGCGAACGCCAAAGAAGACATTTCGGCGTGGCAATTTCTCAGCCGCTCTGAGTTGGGTACGATCTTCGAAAACGCGATCGTAGTTGATACCGACGGGTATGAACATGATGTCACGCGGGCCACTTGGATCAAAACCACGGGTCAGATAACCGAGCAAGCCGAGTTTCGGTTCGCCGAGTGTGCCGTCGCGAGTCAGTCGCCCTTCAGGAAATACGGCTTGCGGAACACCACCTTCGGCTGCCATTTGCACATAGGCTTCCAGCACACGGCGATACAGAGGGTCGCCTGAATCACGTCGTACAAAATAGCCTCCCATAGCCCGAATAAGTTGCTGCAATGGCCAGACGCGCGCCCATTCGCCGACCGCGTAGGATAGTGCTGTACGTTCGGCTGCTAGGTAGGTCGCCAGAATGTAATCCATATTGCTACGATGATTCATCAGGAAGACAACGCTGGTGTTCTCGTCAACGCGTCCAAGTTCGGCATCATCGGCAAAACCAAGTCTTACCCTGTACAGGGCATGTACCAGGCGTCGTGCCACCCAATAGGCGGCTTTGAAGTACATCAGTGCGTTAAAGGCGGGGACGATTTCACGCGCGTAACCATGCACTTCTTTCATCAAGGCTTCCCGCGGGATATTGCGCTCCTCTGACAATTCATCCACCAGGGACACGACGCGTGGATGATAGTTAAGCCTGTCGATCAGCACTGTGCGATGCGTCAATTTGAAAGAGGGAATACGCAGTGCAAGGCGTGTATTGACTTCGGCGATCAGACGATTGGCCCGTCGCTGAAAATACCAGCGGGCGGACGGGAGCAGAAAATGCTGTAATACCCAGAGCACAGCGAGGCCAAGACCGAGCAACACCATCCATATCGGTAGTTCAATCGTTGATGTCACTCGATTTGTCCTGATGCTCCACGAGGGCTGGAACTGCCGATGACAAGATACGGACGGGCCGCCGGCGGAACAGCTACAATTGAGGCTCTTTATTACGCCTACGCGTGAACCCCTTCGCTGGTACTTTACTGCACCCATGACAAAACCGATAGAGCTAGAGGAGTGGCAAGCACTCGAACGACATCAGCTTGCGCACGCCCACACATCATTAAAGCAACTGTTTACGACCGATCCCGAGCGGTTCGAACGTTATCAGATGAGCGTTGCAGGCTTGTTTCTGGATTACTCCAAGAATCACATCACTGACGAAACTCGGTCCTTGTTGCTGTCATTGGCTGAGCGACAGGACCTCACCGGGAAAATCAAAGCCCTGTTTGCTGGTGCCAAAGTCAATTCGACAGAGCACCGGGCAGCCTTGCATACTGCGCTGCGAAATCGCTCGGGCGAAGCGGTCATGGTTGATGGTCAAGATGTGATGCCGGGTGTGCTTGACGTACTGTCTCGCATGCGGGTTTTCTCGGAAGCTGTGCGAAGTGGACAATGGACCGGCTTCACTGGCAAACCGATCACCGATATTGTCAATATTGGAATCGGCGGTTCCGACCTTGGGCCTCTGATGGCCGTCGAAGCGCTTGCGCCATTTGCCCATGAACGCCTGAGCTTGCATTTTGTCTCGAATGTCGATGACTCGCATCTGGTCTCGGCCCTTGCCAAGGTCGACCCGGAAACCACGTTGTTCGTGATCGCGTCAAAAACTTTTACAACGCAAGAGACGCTGACCAATGCGCACTCGGCACGCGCGTGGTTTCTCGAATCTGATGCGAGTGAAAAAGATGTTGCCAAGCATTTTGTCGCCGTCTCGACCAATGGCGATGCGGTCGGTGAGTTCGGTATTGATACAACTAATATGTTCGGCTTCTGGGATTGGGTCGGTGGACGCTATTCCTTGTGGTCTGCCATCGGTCTGCCTATCGTTCTTGCCATAGGCATGGATCGCTTTGAGCAGTTTTTGCAAGGTGGGCATGATATGGACATGCATTTTCGGGATGCGCCGCTAGCGGAGAATATGCCTGTCACGCTCGCACTACTGACGATCTGGTATTCGAATTTTCGCGGCAGCACGAGTCATCTTATCGCACCCTATGATCAGTATTTACACCGTTTCCCTGCGTATCTGCAGCAGCTGACGATGGAAAGCAATGGTAAATCCGTGCACCACGATGGTAGTGAGGTGCGTCATGCCACCGGTCCGATAATCTGGGGTGAACCCGGTACCAATGGTCAACATGCTTTCTTTCAGCTGTTGCATCAGGGCACCCACATCATTCCGACTGACTTCATCATGCCGCTTGAATCGTTGAACCCGCTCGGTAATCACCATGAGTTGCTGATGGCCAATTGCTTTGCCCAATCAGAGGCACTGATGCTTGGCAAGGATAGCGAAGCGGTGACGATTGAGATGTCTGCAGCCGGTGTTGCAAAAGACGAAATCGAAAGGCTGCTCGGTCATCGCTGTTTTTCCGGCAACCGTCCGAGCAATACCATTCTTGCGCATAGAATGGACCCGCACACGCTGGGCGCCTTGATCGCGCTTTATGAGCACAAGGTTTATGTCGAAGCGGCTATCTGGGATATCAACCCGTTCGATCAGTGGGGTGTTGAGCTGGGAAAACAACTTGCCCGGTCGATTGTCTCGGAAATGCAAACTCAAGCATCTGTCGGTTCGCACGATGCGTCAACCAATGGATTGATCAATCGAGCGTTGAAGCTCAAAAATTTGCACGCCTGATATCCCTATGGCCGCCCGTAAAAAATCATCCAGTACTTCGAAAAAGAAGGCGAAAGCCGGTAAGGTCATGAAAAAGACCGCCAGTCAAAGCGCTAAAAAAATGTCGAAGAAAACGGCAAAAAAAACCAACGAAAAAGTGTCTGAAGATCAGCCGAAATCGCGATCCAGGAAGGCGATGCGAGCTGACAACCAGGAACGGCAACAGTCACTGGTTCTGGCAGGCCCGGAATTTCTCGGGGAATCGGTTGAGGAACTTTCGGTGAGTGCCTACACCGAAAAGGCTTACCTCGATTATTCGATGTACGTTATTCTCGATCGGGCCTTGCCACATATCGGTGATGGTCTCAAGCCGGTGCAGCGACGCATCATCTATGCGATGTCAGAGCTTGGCTTGTCTGCCGTATCGAAGCACAAGAAATCCGCCCGAACCGTCGGTGATGTGCTCGGCAAGTTTCATCCGCACGGTGATACCGCCTGCTACGAAGCCATGGTACTGATGGCTCAACCTTTTACCTACCGATACCCGCTTGTCGATGGCCAAGGAAACTGGGGTTCTCAGGATGACCCAAAATCCTTTGCTGCCATGCGCTACACCGAGTCACGCCTGGCAAAATTCAGCAAGACGCTGTTGCAGGAACTGGGGCAGGGCACGGTTGATTTTGTCGCAAACTTTGATGGCACATTGAAGGAGCCTTCTTTATTGCCGTCCCGTCTGCCACATATTTTATTGAACAGTACGACAGGTATTGCTGTTGGTATGGCAACCGATATTCCGCCGCATAATGTGGTGGAAGTCGGCAATGCCTGTATTCATCTGCTCGATAAACCACGTGCGACCCTCGACGACTTGCTCTCGTATATCAAAGGGCCAGACTATCCAACGCCTGCTGAAATCATATCTTCCGCTGAAGATATTCGGTCCATATATGAAACAGGCAATGGTGGTTTGCGTTGTCGTGCCATCTACGAACGGGAAGGGCCTGACATTATCGTTACCGCGCTACCTTTTCAAGTCTCGGGTGCCAAAGTGTTGCAACAAATACATCAGCAGATGCAGGCAAAGAAACTGCCGATGGTCGAAGACTTGCGCGATGAATCCGATCATGAAAACCCTACCCGCCTGGTTATAACGCCACGGAGCAACCGGGTTGATGTTGGTGATCTGATGCAGCATCTTTTCGCGACCACAGATCTTGAACGAACCTATCGCGTCAACATGAACGTGATTGGCCTCGATGGCCGACCGCAGGTCAAAGCCCTGCTGCCAATGCTGAAGGAATGGCTTGTCTATCGTATGGAAACCGTAAGACGTCGTTTGCAATGGCGGCTCGACAAGGTTGAGAAGCGGCTGCATATTCTTGAAGGACTGATGATCGCCTATCTCAATATCGATGAGGTCATCGCGATTATTCGCAACAACGATGAGCCGAAGCCGGTACTGATGAAACGGTTCAAAATCAGTGATGAACAGGCCGAAGCGATTCTTGAACTTAAATTGCGTCATCTTGCGCAACTCGAGGAGATGAAGATACAGGGTGAGCAAGACAAGCTCATCGAAGAGCGGGACAGTCTGCAGGCGACCCTTGGCTCGGATCGACGCATGAAGACCTTGGTCAAGAATGAACTCAAGGAAGATATACAAACCTATGGCGATGATCGCCGCTCGGCTATCGTTGCGCGTGAAGCTGCCCAGGCGATTTCCGAAGCAGATCTGATACCCAGTGAAGCGATAACGGTGGTGTTATCCGAACGCGGTTGGGTCAGGGCGGGCAAGGGCCTTGATGTTGACCCGCGCAGTCTTAATTACAAGGCAGGTGACGCGTTTCAGAGTGCGGCCCGCGGACGCACCAATGGCACCGCAATGTTTCTTGATTCCACCGGACGTGTGTACTGCGTGCCGGCACACGGTTTCCCGTCGGCGCGTGGACTGGGTGAACCGATCAGCGGTCGCCTGAAGCCTCCTGATGGATCACGCTTTATCAGTGTCTTGATGGGGGGGGACGATGAGAAATACTTGTTCTCCACCAGTGCAGGCTACGGTTTTGTCGCGACCCTCGGTGATCTGGTCAGCCGTAACAAGAGTGGCAAACTGGTTATCAGTGTGCCGGGTGGCGCGGAGGTTTTGCCAGCGGTTCCGGTCAAGTCACTGACCGAGGATGTTGTTGCGGCCATCAGTAGTTCTGGCAGCATGTTGACCTTCCCGGTTGGTGAGCTACCGGAGATGTCCAAGGGCAAGGGCAACAAGATTTTCAATATTCCAGGCAAGAAGTTCAAGGCCGGTGAAGAGTCGATGGTGGCCTTGTCTGTTTTGTCATCAGGTGCCAAGCTGCGTATTACCAGCGGCAAAAGACATACGATTATCAAGTTTCGCGAGCTCGATGACTACGCAGGCACCCGTGGGCAACGTGGGCGCAAACTACCGCGAGGATTCCAGACAGTCCAGCGTGTTGATATAGAGTCCTGAGGTCGCGAAGGCGCATCACCGTCGTCATTGAGGTAAAAACGATCGCAGGCCTTTGGATTTGCGGATAGTGGGAAACCTGCGGCCTGTCATCGTCACATCCGTCACTGGATGTGCGAGTTGCGGCTTTACAACGCCTTGACGATTGCTCAAGCTGCCCGACGGTGAGCGCCAAGCCGTCGGATCATGTCGTTGGCATCTAACGAATCGGGGGGCAGTGTCAAGGTGTTGATCTTGATGCCGCTATTCGCATCAGTAAGACCCCCCAGTGAGCCGAGAACTTCATGAGCGTAGTTGGCCGCACTCCTCGATGGTTGATCGCTGGCAGGGCTCACCAGCAGCAGTGCATTCTTGCTGGCCCGCGCCAACAAGGTTTTCTCGGGGAAGCAGCGTTTCAAGGTATCGTGTGCCCGGTTTATGGATAAGTCTTGCAAGGTTCGTTCGACGCCATCATTCGTTTGTGCTGATGCCAGTTCGGGGAATTGCACCAGCATCGCGGTATAGCGTCGAGCGGTGAGTGTGGAGCCAAGAAACGATTGCAAGCGTGCATTCAAAGAGTCGGTTGCTGATACCTGCGACATACTTGCGTTGAGCAATGCCCCGGATTCGACGCTCTCGCTGGACGACCTTATTGGCTCGGGATCGATACTGATCAGCTGCGCCTGATGTGCAGGAAATTTTATCGCTTGTACGCAAACTTTATAGCGTTCCCCCGTTTGTACTGTGACTTCGAGTTGTGCAGGACTGTCCGCTGGCAGCTTCTCAATGGCAGTTCTTGATGCCGGCGACAGCCAATCTTCCCAGCGACTCCATACGTTATCGAGCGTTTTCAGGTCGCTCGATATCTGATTCGGGTCCAGCAATGACAGCAGAGAATCATTGGCGTCCAAAACAGCGTCCTCGCAACGCAACATGACCGCGTGCGGATGATTCGACAGGAGCGTATTGTGAATGCGTTGCTGCAGGTCGATTTTTTCGTTTGCCTGATGTAATTCGCTGATCAGCCGGCATTCATCGACGAGTTTGCCCAGAGCATGGCGCAAGGCGGCGGGCTTGCGCAAACTGACCACCTCGCTGGCGCCCTGTTGCAACCAGAGATCGAGCGGCCCTGCTTTCCTGTGTGGAACAACGACCAGTACTCGCAGGTCCGGATATCGAAGCAGGCAGGCTGGCAGGCGCTCGTCGACATCTTCGAGCACCAATATCGCCAGATCGTGGTGATGTACCGCGAGTTCGTGGCGCAGGGCGACAGAGTCTCTGACGTCGACGATGTGCGACACTCGGCGACTGATGCTGACTTGGCGCTTCAATGATGCCTGTATCCGTTCATCGGCAGCCATCACAACCACCGACAACTGGACAGAATTTTTGGGTAGCTCGGTTCTGGTGCTCACGCGAGGTTAAATTTCGGGCTTGTGATGATCTAGATAAAGTGTAGTTAGACGGTCCCGAATTGCGCTGACTTTCTCCGCTATAATGCGAAGCCGCTTGCGGCAGTCAACGGACACTAGGGATCACCATGGCGAACTACAGCACCAACGAATTCAAGGGCGGATTGAAAATCATGCTCGATGGCGATCCGCACAGCATCGTCAGCAACGAATTCGTCAAGCCCGGCAAGGGACAGGCCTTTACCCGTACCAAGGTGCGTAACCTGAAAACCGGTCGGGTCGTCGAGCGAACCTTCAAATCGGGTGAAAGCGTTGAATCGGCTGATGTCATGGACACCGAAATGCAGTACCTGTACTCCGACGGCGAGCTCTGGCATTTCATGGATCCGGCAACTTATGAACAACTCGCTGCTGACAAGACTGCGGTCGGTGACGCTCGCCTGTGGCTGATGGACGAGGCGATGTGTGAAGTTACCTTGTACAACGGGCAACCGCTGGCAGTCACGCCGCCCAACTTTGTTGAAATGGTGATCAAGGAAACTGACCCCGGTGTGCGTGGCGATACCGCAACCGGTGGTAACAAACCTGCCTATATGGAGACCGGTGCCGTCGTCAAGGTGCCGTTGTTCATTGAGGAAGGCGAGAAGATCAAGATTGACACACGCAATGGCGAGTATGTTTCCCGAGTCAAGTCTTGACGACAAACGAAACGCCGCTCTGGCATCCCACAGCAACATCAGAAATTCTTGAGGCAGGCGCTAGTTTGCGCCGCTGCATTCGTGATTGGATGCAAGCTGAAGATATCCTCGAAGTCGTCACTCCAGTCCTGTCCCGACATGCGGCGACCGATCCGCAGGTTCACAGTATTGTTGCGAGCGATGGCTCAGCCGCAGCTTGGTACTTGCACACGTCTCCGGAATTTCCGATGAAGCGACTGCTCAGCGCTTACCGTCGGGATATCTATCAGATAGCGCAGGTGTTTCGTCGCGATGAATCAGGCCGTTACCACAACATCGAATTTAGCTTGCTTGAGTGGTATCGCACGGGTTTTGATCATCATGAGTTGCTGCGTGATGTGTCGGCCTTGTTGAAAACGGTATGGCAAGCGTTTGATCGTGTCTGGCATGAACCGGTTTGCCTGTCTTACGGTGAAGTGGTTCGCGACTATCTTGGTGCGTGGCCGGAATCGTTAGCAGCCAGTGATATCAAACAGTATTTCGAGAAACAGCGGCGCTCTTATCCCGATGCGATTGGTGATGATCTCGACGCGGCCCTTGATCTGTTGTTCGACGAGTTCGTACTGCCGACATTTGATATCGACCGCATTACCTTTTTAACCGGCTATCCGGCAAGCCAGGCTGCATTGGCCAAGCTGGGCATTGATGCACACAATCGAAGCGTGGCAGAACGCTTTGAGATTTATGCCGGTGAAGTTGAATTGGCGAATGCTTTTCATGAGTTGTTGGATGCTGACACGCAAGCTGCACGGTTCAGCAGTGAAAATCAACTTCGGCAACGTACTGACTGCGCTGTGCCAGTCGATGAACATCTCATCGCGGCGCTGGAAGCTGGCATGCCGCAGTGTGCCGGTATTGCCTTGGGGCTGGATCGGCTTCTGATGGTGCTCACTGACATTGATGCTATAGAAAATGTCATGGCGTTTCCGGCTGAGCGTGCCTGATGGACGTCCTGCGTCTGGCGGAGATCGGGCTTGACCCGCTGGAATCGCTACTGGCGCCCTTTGGTCTCGAGGTTTGCCGTGTCCCGGATGATGAAGCGATACCGGGCAGTCATTGGGGCGAAGAAGAGGCGGGTTTGATCAAACATCGTATTTATGTTCGGCGCGACACCCCGGTGCACTCGGCCTTGCACGAAGCTTGTCACTGGTTACTGATGTCTGAACAGCGTCGTCAACATTTACATACCGATGCCAAGGGAACTGCTGCCGAGGAAAACGCAGTCTGCTATCTGCAAATTGTGCTCAGTGACCGCATACCAGGTATGGGGCGTGAGCGCATGTTCAGTGACATGGATCGTTGGGGCTATTCGTTCCGCCTTGGCAGTGCCAGGGCGTGGTTCAACGAAGATGCCGAAGATGCCATCAGGTTTTTGCAGGCGCGGGAAGACTTCCAAGAAATTGTCCCATCCTGACCGCATCCCCTGCTTGCATGTCGACTCGCCAGGCCACTGGATTTTCCATCAGTACAATGATGGTTGAACCCATATTGAAGCGTCCCATTTCGTCACCTTTGGCAAGGTTCACTGCTTGCTCACCGGGATAGTTGATCGTATTCATCGAGCGTTGTTGTGGTGGGGTAACCAACCCGTGCCAGACAGTTTCTATCGCAGCAACATTGATTGCACCGACGAGTACCAGGGCCATCAAGCCGGCATCGGTTTCGAATTGTGCGATGACTCGTTCATTGCGAGCGAACAGATTGGGTAGGGCGCGTACCGTGTGCGGACCAACACTGAATAGACGCCCGGGTATATGTGTTTGCGATAACAAGGTGCCTGCAACCGGCATGTGCAAACGGTGATAGTCACGCGGTGATAGATAGATCGTCGTGAAACCGCCGTTGGCGAGTCGTTGTGCGGCGTTCTGATCGCCACCGATTAAAACCTCAAGCGAGTAATCGCGACCCTTGGCCTGGTAGATTCGTCCTTCTGTGATTTTTCCGATTGCTGATATGCGGCCATCAGCCGGCGAGCAAATGGAATGAGCTTCTCGGTCGATCGGCCTTGCCTCGGGTTTCAAGGCCCGCGTGAAAAAGCGGTTGAATGATGAATAGCTGCCGAGTTCTTCCTCGACAGCATCTTTCATATCGACATCAAATTTACGGACAAACCAACGTATGGCAGCCGGCGTTGCGCGCGACTCCCGACGAGTCGCCCACAGCACGAGTCGTGAAAGGAAATGATGCGGAAGCGGATAGAGGCTGTATGTTTTTATCCAATCCCACATCAATGGACTTCTTCCCCGCCACTTGTGTTGTGATCGCCGACCTGTTCAAGCTCGGTGGTCTTTTGTGGTTGGCCGACCGGTACATCCAGATACATGACGCCTGCGCTGGTTGTAATTATCAAGGGGACGGTATCGCCCTCTACAAGCTGCTTTTCAAGTCCCATAAGCATAAAGTGATAGCCGCCGTGCTTGAAGGCAACGGAGCCACCAGCCGGAACCTGAACGCGGTCTTGCTTTTGCATTGACGCGACATCGTCGACAATCGTACTCAGATGGATTTCAACCATGTTGATTGCCGGGCTTGTCGCCGCTGTTATTTCGATAGCGTCGCTGCCGGTATTGCGAAAGGTCATGAAGGCTGCGGCTACTTTGGCCCCCGGTGGTGTTGGCGCGATAAACGCGTTCTGCACTACGGGAAGTTCGGCCTGGGCTAGCAGCGGCATCAAGGCAACCAGTGCCAACAGGGTGTTTTTGATCATGCTTTTTTGCCTTGGTTGAATGCGTAATTGTTTTCAATGCTCGAATCAGTTGAAAGCACTCATCAAGGTATTGTAGTCCTCAACGATGGTGGCCGCTTCGTGTGGTGGTGCGAATTTGGCTCGAACTCGCAGATCAGGATCCACCAGCAACATGGATGCCGTGTGATCAACCAGGTAGTTTGCGGGATCCTCTTTGTTAGCGGTAAACGCGGCAACGACGCCGAGGGCGCGAGTGAGCTCATGGGTGGCGTTGAGATCACCGCTGATGCCAACAAATTCTTCACTGAAAAAACTAACGTAGTTTTTCATTATCTCAGGGGTGTCGCGAACCGGATCCACTGTCATGAACACCACCTGCATTGGTGGTAAAGAGTCAGCTTCAAGTTTTGCGACTACCTCTTTCATCACGCTCAATGTGATCGGGCAAACGTCCGGGCAGTGGGTGTAGCCGAAGAACATCAGGCTCCATTGATCAGCCAGTGCCGCTTCAGTGATCTCTTCGCCATTGACATCAAGCAGACTGAAGGCAGGCACGGATTTGAAATCGCTCGGCAATACCTGCGTGGATTTCAGCTTGGCTTGAACGCCTTGCAACCGGGTTGTTTCCTCGGACTGCGCCTGATTGATTGTTGCGTCTTTTGTCTGCGCCGCGGAATCTTCGATGCGAACCCGGCCATTGGAAAGCCCGGTCTTTGAGGCCACATAGATTCCGGCAAACAGGCCCGCGATAGCGATGGCAATCACTGGCAAAAAGCGAAACCAGCGTGTTGATTTTGACGATTCCATTGGCATACATCGATGTTGTTAAGTCTTCCATTATACTCGTCATATCTCCATCTCGATCAATGGGCCCCGCCGCAAGTGCTGATACTGCCTGACGACAATGCCAGCCTTGAGCAAGCCATCCTGACCGCAGCCAGTGCGCTTTCAAGCGGGGAGGTTTTTTTCGGACATGGCGCCGCTACGGCCATAGACGAGGCCAGCTGGTTGATTCTGTCTGCTATTGGTCTTTCACCCGCCCTGGCCCCTGATTATTCCCGTCGTTTGTCGACAGATGAGGTCAATGCTTGTAACGAGATACTGAGCAAACGCATCGAACAACGCATACCGACAGCCTACCTGACCGGATCGGCCTGGTTTGCCGGGCATCGGTTCAAAAGTGATCATCGCGCGCTGGTACCACGCTCTCCGTTGGCAGAATTTATCGTGTCTGATTTTTACGGCGTACTTGAAAACAATCTGACTCCGCGCATTCTTGATCTTTGTACCGGTAGCGCGTGTATCGCCATTGCTTGTGCCTATGAACTTTCCAAAGCCGTTGTTGTGGGTAGTGATCTGTCAGCCGACGCCTTGGCTTTGGCAAAAGAAAATGTCGCGATGCACGCCATGGAATCGCAAGTCAGTCTGATAGAGGGAAATCTCTTTGAAACCGTCAGAGGGAAATTTGATCTCATTATCTCTAACCCACCGTATGTAGATGCGAGTGATCTCGCCTCCATGCCGGCTGAATTTCACCATGAACCGGCACTTGGATTGGCGTCGGGCGAGGATGGTCTTGATCTTGTCCGTCAAATGCTTGCGCAGGCAAGCGATTATCTGACTGACAACGGGGTATTGGTTGTTGAGGTTGGCAATAGTGCGCCTGCACTGGAAGCGGCATTTCCACAATTACCGTTTCATTGGCTGGAATTTGAACGCGGTGGCGATGGTGTATTTCTTTTGTATCGTGAGGAGCTGGATCGAACGTGACTCGCTCCGAAAACGATAGTGCGGAAATTTAAAATGCGGCTGGCCTTTGTGGCCAGCCGAAAGGGGGTAAAAAAGTGTTCCTCATGAACACTGGGTTGTTTGAGCGTTAGCTCAAATTCAGTTTCAGCTGAAAGAAAACAACAGCGTTATTACGTTGATCGCCAATATCGACCTGGGGCGAACCGCTGATATTAAGCACAGCTTTTTTGGTAATGCCAAGTTCCATCGCTGGTAAAGGCACGAGTTTGGTTTCCGGTTCGGAATCCCGTCTGAACTGTTTGTGTAGAATTGTCGCTCCAAGCATGAAACGCACGCGACCCGCAAACATCGGTTGAGTGGCGTAATTCAGACCGCCATAGGCTGCCTGATAACCGAAACTGTCAGATAGCGTGCCGACGTGAAAACCGACCTTGCTCGATGGGGAGTACTCCCATCCGATGCCTGGCGTGAACGTGTTGCGCTCGTCGGCATTCTTGAAATGCAGCGCGATGGTGTTCAGAACCAGGTAACCGTCTTCAGCCTGTGCTGAGGGTGCGATTCCCACGCTCAGTGCGACTGCCGCAGGCAGTAGCAGCGCTTTGGCCAAAGTGTGTGGCCGCGTCATGCCAGTCTCCGAAATGATCTATGTCAAGAATTCGTCGTCGACTGTACTGAGACTGCATGTGGACTGCAAACGGTGCCAGAGAAGAGTGAATATCGTTTAATTTCAATTAGTTACATTGAATTTTTTGTTCGCCGACGAATTGGCGACCATCGTTATGTTGATGTAAGTGATTGATTTTCAGAGGAATATTGTGGAATTTCCTGGTTTCCATCTTGAGTGAGCGAAGCATGAAGTGCCGCGTCTTTTAACGCCGATTTGTCGTGTGGATGTGAATCGTGTCAGCCTGAGATGAGGGATAAGCATTGTAAATGCGCTGGTATTGTCACGGCCAGGCCAATGGCGGCCGGGAAGATAAATGCCCGTGTCCGACTGTGTAAAAAACCGCCTGCCGATTCAATTCAAACTGCAGGGGGGCATTCGACACCTGGTGGTCGATCTCCCGTCAACGTATGGCCGTGACCATCGATGTTGGCCGGCGAGTGGCATGATTGAATCAGCGCGTTCGTGCCGACATTGCGCTGGGCTCCGTTCCAGTGTCATTCACGGAAACGTCTGTAATTCGTGATATCTCCGTGAGAACTTCACGATACATCGCCATTCCCAGATTATCGTTGTATCCAACTTCTCAATCCCATAAAACAGGAAAGAAATACATCGTGAACCGACAGAAAATCATAGCGGCAACGCTGGCTACCGGAATGAGCATTGCGCTATCGTCTACAGCGAGCGCGGCGACATACGAGGTCAGAGTGATCAATTTGACCAGTGGCATACACTTCACACCCCTGATCGCAGCGACGCATGCACCCTCGGCCCGGATATTTTCAGCGGGCAGTGCAGCATCACCGGAGCTGCAAGCAATCGCGGAAGGCGGCGACATTGGACCCATGGCCGCATTGCTGGAAAGCATCGGTGCAACCGTTGCCAGCAGTGAGGGTTTGCTTGCGCCTGGCGGTACCGCAACGATTGTGATCAACGACGGCACCGGTTCTGTGTTGTCACTCGCCAGCATGCTTCTGCCCACCAATGACGGCTTCGTCGGTCTCAATTCTGTCAGCTTGCCGGGCACAGGAGAATCCGTAACGTACGATGCGATCGGCTACGATGCTGGCACCGAAGCTAACGATGAACTTGTGGGTAGTGGAGCACCGGGCGAAGCCGGCTTTCCTGCGCCACCTCCGGTTGTTGCCACCGGCACGGGAACGGGCGGCACGGGAGTACCAGGCCGTGCAGAGGGCTTCGTGCATGTTCATCGTAACGTCGTCGGGGATGACAACGCCGAAGGCGGTTCAAGCGATATTAACGAATATGTGCATCGTTGGCTGAACCCTGTCGCTCGCATCACCATCACAGCGATGGGTGATGACGGCAGTAGCGTGAGTGCTGTCACCGGCATCAGCGCCATCGCGTACTCCAGTTCCGCACTCGAAGTGTTCTGGGATGCCGCAACCTCATCGAGCTCATTCGTTACAGGCTATGAAATTCGCCGCAACGGCATTGTCGTGGATACCCGTGATGGCATCAGCTTTTTCGACGAAGGTCTGGAAGCAGGTGCTGAATTTACCTACGAGGTTAGAGCGATGGACGCAGAAGGCAATTTTGGTGAGCCAGCGAGTGTTACTTTGCGGACTAACGCAGAGTAGCAATTTGTGGCGAGGCCAGGGAGGGCCTCAGTTCAAGTCGATGAAGCTTGAAGGTTTTCGGATTGCAGATCATCGATAATCAACTTGAACATTTGATCCGCGAATTGATCCCATTCCCTGCTACTACGATTACTTTCATTATCAGGCATGGTAAAGCGGATTTTTAAAAAGGTGCCTTCATGTTCGGTCTGGTACACAAGCGTATATGACGCGAGATTTTCTTGTAGATAGGTAGCCTGTACTCGCGCAACTGTTCTGATGCCTTGCGATTTGGTTGCCGCATCCACTACATTGAAATTGACGTAGTACCCTTGCTTGACGGCTTCGCCCAAAGCCTGCATTGTCGCCCGAGTAGAGCCGAGTACCAGTTGATTGTGCTCCAGAGTTTTGTTTTCCTCATCAACCGGATAGACAAAAACGCTGGCGATGCGGCGTTTGCGCTTATTGCTATACCGTAGCTGGTAGCCGTCGCCAGCTTCGTCGAAGTAGCGATAATTCACATAGTCAAAAGATTCAATCGATTCCGGCAGTGTTTGAATCAGTGAGGGCTCTGCTTGGGTTTCCGTTTTAGGTGTGTCGCCAGAAATATCGAGCGCTGGATTTGTCGACGCGCACGCGGACAGCAAATAGAGCGCCAGCACTACCAGAGAATGTCGCAAAGCAGCCATGACCAAGCTCGAAAAAAGTGAAACCGTGGTCGGCTTGCAGCAAGTATCACTCCAGAGTTGTCGGTTTACAGGCTATTGAGTTGTATGAGTGACTGTTCAGCGGCCGATCGGGTACTGCTGGGCCATATTTTTTGCGCCCTCGGCGGAATTTGTGACACACACTTGGCCTCTTGTCTTAATGCAAGGCACGGTTGTCACGTCAGGCTGGTGCCCGAGGCCTTTGTCAGCGAAAAGCGTTCGACGTCCTTGCCCTCGTGTGTCGCCGGCGCCTGCCACAGCGTCAGTGGCCGCACCCAGATGCCACGTTCGGCGTAGAGGGCCTGATAGACCACCAGCCATTCCTCGGTCTCTGAATGACGGGCCATGCCAAGTACCTGATACTCGCGGCCTTTGTAATGTTTGTAGCGTCCGGGGGCCGGCGCGTTTTCTGGCGTCTTGTTCATGATGCGTCAAGTTTATCTGACTACACTCGCGTTATGCTTTTACGAACTCGTTCCGTTCTTCTGCTAGTGGTGATGTTGGTGCTCACCCAAGCGTGCGCCACCGCGCCACCGCGCAATCCGGAAAACATCTGCTCGATCTTCAAGGAAAAACGCGGCTGGCATAAAACGGCAGTCTCTGCGGAAAAAAAGTGGGGCAGCTCGATGCATATTCCGATGGCCTTCATGTACCAGGAATCTGCGTTCCAGAGAAAGGCCAGACCGCCGCGGCGCAAGTTACTGGGATTCATTCCATGGCGTCGTTTGAGTTCCGCCTACGGCTACGCACAGGCGATCAATGGCACCTGGCGTTCCTACATCGACGCCACTGGCGAGCATTGGCGCGAACGACATGACTTTGCTGACGCAACTGACTTTATACACTGGTACATGCTCCGAGCGGCTAAAGTGAACGGTATCTCTCGAGGAGACGCGGAAAAGTTGTATCTTAACTATCACGAAGGGCCGGCAGGTTATGCGCGTGGTACCCACAAAAAGAAACCGTGGCTGATTCGTGCGGCGACAAATGTACAGTCAAGGGCCGATCGCTACGCTGCGCAATACGCAAGCTGCGAAGCATCTCTGAAGCCTGGTTTTTTCAGGCGACTCATGGGGTGGTAGTCCTGTAGGCTCACTACGCGGGTGCAGTTCAAAGCATATCGTCAAACGCGAACAACTGACCTTCACCGCGCTCGTGTGCCAACAGCCACTGTTTGGTTGGCAGGCCACCGCCGAATCCCGTCAGGTTTCCGCTTGCGCCAATAACGCGGTGACAAGGAATGATGATCGATAGGGGATTTGCACCGTTTGCTGCGCCAACAGCGCGGCTGGCTTTGGGTTTACCAAGGCTCTTTGCAATTTCGCCATAGCTGCAAGTTTTGGCGTATTTGATCGTGGTAAGTTTCTGCCATACGGCACGCTGAAAGCTCGTGCCCTCCGGTGCCAGATCAAGATCAAACGTCTGTCGCTTGCCAGCAAAGTATTCATCAAGTTGTGTGACCACCGCGTCAAATTCGGACGAGGGCAAATCATCTCCGCCGGGTAGGTAGTTGACATGTTGCCAGTTGTCGTCAGCCTTTCTGCTTCGGCAGCCTTCGGGAAAGATAATATGTTTGAGACCTTCGTTGTTCAACGCAATCAGCAGGCGGCCAACGGGGGATTCATAGTGGATATAACGAAGCATTCGGCTGAATTGGTAGCGAAAGTGAGGCGAGGTGTGCACAGTCCCGCCGCTCATTATATGATGAGCCATCGCGACGGGGGTTGATCATGGGTATTGGGACTTTTCTAGGTAAATTGTTTGGCAGTTCGGGGGGCGGTGACGGCGCTAGTCAAGGAGTAGCTTCAGATCCGATTGAACACGAGGGATTCGTCATCGTTGCAAACCCGATCAAGGAAGGTGGTCAGTACAAGACGGCGGGAACGATCAGTAAACGTGTGGGTGAGGAAGAAATGTCGACCCAGTTCATTCGCGCAGACAATCACGCTGATCAGCAATCAGCGATAGATCACTCCGTACAAAAAGCCAAACAGATCATTCGCGAGCAGGGTGATCATATGTTCGATCGCGCGAATGTTTGAGCTGACAGGGTCACGTCGTTGATCAGTGGTGTGCTCAGGTTTTCCACAATTTTTTTTTCATTCATTTTTATTGTCGCGACTGAGGCCCACGCGCAGGCGCTGAATTTTGAGGCAATCGGTGATAACCCTGTTGTGCCGGAACTGAGCCCCGGTACCGCTCGTGTTCGTGCTGCCTTGGTCGACTCCGGCATCAATTACCTGTTACCGGAAATTGCCCATGGTCTCGCCAGAGATGCAGACGGCAAGCTTATCGCCTATGACTTTTGGGACATGGATGATAGGCCGTTTGATTCACACCCGTTGTCCAATGGTCGTGTTGTCAGGCATGGCACACGTACGGCGTCGCTGTTCATGCACGAAGCACCCGATGCGGCTCTGGTCGCCTATCGCTATCCGCGACCTGACATGACACGCATGCGACAGTTGATACAACATGCTGTCGACAATGATGTTCGTGTTATTGGCCTGCCACTCGGTAGTAATCGATCTGATCTCTGGACGGTATTTGCAGAGGTGGCGCGTGAGAACCCTGATTTGTTATTCATTGCGTCTGCCGGAAACAACGGACGTGACATTGATCAGGAGCCGGTCTATCCAGCAGCACTGGATCTGGATAATATGTTGGTAGTGACCTCAGCCGATGATTTTGTCAGGCCAGCCGATGGCGTAAACTGGGGTCGCAATAGTGTTGACTACCTCGTTCCGGCCGAGAATCGGCGCGTCATTGAGTTTGATGGTTCCACAGGCAAGGCATCCGGCTCGAGCTATGCCGTACCGCGAGCGCTTGCCTTGGCGGCCCGTCTTGTCGCGGTTCATCCAGATTTCACCGCCGAAGATATTCTTCAATGGATTAGAAGACGATTTGCTGATGGTACAGCGCCACATCAAATAGGTTCTGGGTATTTGGCTGACCCGCAGATCGGTATAACGCAGACACCGCTTGTTGAGAAACAAAGTAGTTATACGCCGACCAAGGTTACGGTCGACACCGAAGAAACGACTGACGGACCTGCAGACTTTCTGTCTGTTCCCGTTGAATTGATCGTTCTGAATTCAGCCTATGATGATCAACGTATCAGTGCCATGCTCGATCAGGCTGCTGGAATTTTGCAACAGTGTGCATTCAATATTGCGCATGTTGACATCCTGCATGCGCAGGTTGCACAGTATCAACAGGATCTGAGTACTGGTCCTGCTAAAACGGTCATGCAATCGCTGCGTTCCAGTGGGCCCGACAGGAAGCTCACCATTGTGCTCGCGCACGATACCCGTATGCAATTGGCGTTCGATGCTGAAGCATTTGGTCGCGCCAATACTCGTAACCGACCTTGGTTAACTGATTCGGTCTGGCTGACGGTGGCGCTTGAAGACGAAGGAATTGCACTCGCGCACGAGATGTTTCATGTGCTGGCAAATTCAGGTGAGCATACGACGACGGACGGCAATTTGATGTTGGCTCGAACGACGGGTAATAATGTAAAGCTGAACGATAGGCAATGTCGTGCGGCGCGGCTTAATGCGCAGCGTCATGGCTTGGTTCGATAGACAGATCAGGCCTCAAGGGCAAGTTGTTGAGCTTGAGCATTTTTTCGGGCTTTATTTGGTGAGGTATATGACCTCTCCGAGAACCTGAATTCTGGCGGCATGGGCTCAATATCTACAATCTGATGAAGGGGTGATGAAGAGCCACTATCCAGGCTGGACTTTAGTTGAAGTGATTCAGGGTAATTCTGTTACAGCGGTAACATGGAAGCTGGGGGCTTAACTCTTTATTCAATTTCGGCCGACCAGTCATAGTTGTTTATTTGATTGGTTAATAAGCCCAGGCCCGGGGTTGAATCGGACTGCTCTACATAAGCAAATTCTATCCGGCGTCGCATTTTCGGATCGCTGATTGGTCGGGATTCAAGTGTCGGGTGTAATAGCGAGAATTTCGGGATTACACTGACGCCAAGGCCATCTTGAATCAGGCTTTGAATCCAGTCTTCTCGCTGGCTGCGAAAAGCCACTGCCAGGTCCAGTTCACTGTCGGCACAGTAGGCCAGAAAGTCGTTTCGAAACTCGCAGTGCAGGCGATCAACGTAGCGTTCCCCCGCAATAGCGCGCAAAGGTACTTCGTCCATTGCTGAAAATGCATGTCCGTTGGCGAAAGCTACAACGATAGGTTCTTCAAACAGATCCACGTACTTTATACGATCATGGGCTGCACCACGCCGAGAGCAAAACGCGCCATCGATAGCGCCGGACAATAACAAGTCTGTGATGCTCGCTGGAGTAACATCGTGTAGCACCAGAGACATCATCGGGTGCGCTGTTTGAAATTGCTTAAGCAACCCGCCAAGAGCAACCGGCCCTATGGTGCACATAAGGCCAATGTTCAGTTCATCCAGCTCGCCGCTGGTGACCGCTTTTGCGGTTGTCCTGACCAGTTTTCTGGTTCTGTCGATTTGCTGAAAATGTGTTCGCAGAGTTTTACCAAGCATGGTCAACTCTGTGTTGCGACCGTCGCGGTGAATCAACTCGCCACCCAATTCGGATTCAAGTCGTTTTATAGATTGTGTTAATGCTGGTTGCGTGACATGGCACAGTTCCGCTGCGCGAGTAAAATTTAACGTATCCGATACCGCCAGAAAAAAGCGAACCTGATTAAAGTCCATATTAATATACCTTAAATTGACTAACTCACAACGTTGATGTCAGGCGATTGGAGCTGAGAGTATTTCGGTCTAATGCTCGGGGTGCCAGTTGCAGGAAATATTATATGTAGAAAATACGAGTAATTGATAAATGAAATGGTACTCGTCGTCGTTGGGGTAATCAGACAGTATCGCACCATCGTGTTGTATTCCAGCGTAGTCTGGCATCAAGCTTTATTTTGCACGCTTGAGTACCAGGTAGAACCGAATGTTTCGCAACATAAGCATTCGTTATAGTTGTAACTTAAATGGTTATTTCTCCATCAATCTGTTGTTCGTTAGACTTTGTCGTCAGGAGTTTGCCCAAGCAAGCTAACTCCGTTAAAAAAAAGCAGTCACAGTGAAGAAAGGCACTGGTGTTGGCGCCATAGGTGGCGTGAAGTCCAATCTTAAGAAGTCCAATCCTAAATAGTACGCGATCTTAAAGAGGTAAGTAAAAGGATGGTGATCATGTTTACGAGGAACATTGCACGGGTAATGCTGTTTTTTTGTGCGGCATTGTTAGTCATGCAAATGTCTGTTGCTGCGGCCATGGACAAGTTCTCTCCCTATGTGGATGAGAACGGTACGATCTCTTTACCCAATGATTTTCGTCTGCACATGGTGCATCTTGGATCGTGGTTTGTCGCTGAAGGCGGCGCGAGTGGTTTTCATGATGTGTATACGGAAGCTGCCAGCGCCAAATTTTACAGGGAAAACGGCGCATTCCCGGATGGCGCGACGCTAGTGAAAGAGTTGCGTGCCCATCAGGCTGGTCAATACACCACTGGTGATAATGTCAATTTTGCCACCGACGGGTTGAAACAGTGGTTCGTGATGGTCAAGGATAGCACTGGCAGGTTTCCCGACAACCCGGTCTGGGGAGACGGCTGGGGTTGGGCATTGTTCAAGACGACAGATACCAGTGTCAATGCTGCATCCGATTACAAGACCGATTGCCTGGGTTGCCATGTGCCAGCCAAGGATTCGGACTGGATCTATGTCGAGGCCTATCCAACATTAACCGCACCTGAGTAATAGTTGAATCACGAGCGCTAGTAGCAATCGCGAGCGCTAGTAGAATTAATATTCAATTGTAGAAAAGGAATATTGTTATGCTCAATCAAGCTGTTAGACACATCGTTTCTTTAGCGCTACTTTCACCCATATTGGTGGCCTGTAGCTCCAGTGATGACGACGATTCGGCAGGTACCCCGCTGGACGGAAGTGCTATTGTCGGGGCCGTGTATGCAATGGACAATGGAGAGACGGTGAACAACATCGTCGCTTATGCTCGTGCTAACGACGGGTCGTTATCACTGGTTGGCTCAACGGCCACTGAAGGTCAAGGTACGGGCCCGAACAATGTTGCCAGTGGTCCGGGAGGGGATACTGTTGACCCATTAGCCTCTAACTACTCGCTACAAATGTCATCGGATAACCAGTTTCTTTTCGCAGTCAACGCGGGTTCTGATCAGATATCCTCTTTTTCGGTCAATGCTGACATGAGCCTGACCCATGTTTCGACCGTCGCCAGTGGCGGTGGCGACCCGGTCAGCATCGCTACCTCCGGCTCGACACTGTTTGTGGCAAACACAAATACCGGTGTCGGCGACATTGCGCCTTTCTCGATCGGTGCTGACGGCACCTTGAGCAGCGCTGGCGAAAGTATCGCGTTGAATGGTCGCCCAACGGCTATTGTGTTTAGTCCCGACAGCAACTCGTTGGTGGCAGCGCTGGTTGATACCAATCAGCTTCAGGTTTTCAGTGTCTCGGGTACATCGCTGTCGCAAACACAGCTCTTTACTTACCCGAGTTCACCCGAAGGGAGAAATGTTGCGAACCCATTCGGGTTGTCAGCATACGAGCGTGGTGGTGCCGAATTCCTGCTGGTTGGTGAAGCGCGCGTATTTGATGCAGACGGCAACGCGGCCCCGCAAACATCTTCCGTGTCAACGTTTTCCTTGTCGGGTGGTGCGGTGACTCCAGTGAACCTGGACATGCGTAC
Organism: uncultured Granulosicoccus sp.; assembly: GCA_937924505.1. The sequence continues at coordinate 56,710 of CALDSR010000003.1, forward strand.
TGATGCCGATAATGACGATACTGTTGGTCCGATTACTTCGTGCTGGGCGATCACAAACGACGACGGAACCTTGGGTTTTACATCAAATACCTTCTCCAACAACCTGTCATCCTTTACATTGGATGATTCGGGAAATGCAACCTTGAGTGTGTCTGCCGCCTTTCAGGATCCGGCAGAGGATTTCAACGACGTTGGCTTTACCGATCAGATGGCAATAGGCAGCAGGGTTTATCAGCTTGCTGGCGCATCCGGGGAAATCATCGTATTTGAGGCTGATGCGACGACAGGTGCTTTGACAGAGATTGATCGCGAATCCAGTGGACTGTCCTTGCTTGGTGGCAATCAGGGTATTACTGGTTTCTAGGAGAATCCGCTCCGGCGCGCGGCGTGCTGTCGCGCTGCCAACAAGGTCAATTGAGAGGTGGATTGCTCCAGTAGCTTAGCACTGCCGAACAGGGCGATTTCATTGGTGAGGGTTTGGTCGACACGGTGTACGGTCGGCCAAGGTTCAACGGGTGGCGGGAGGCGCGCGAGAATATTGCAGGCCCTGGATCAGGCATCAAGATCAATGGGTGCCAGTTCACTGAATACATCGCCGGGGCCAGGATTGTCCGGATGCGTGTTTCCACCGATATGTTGCACAATCCCCCACACGGCATTCAATGCCGTTTGCACTGCGCCTTCCGCCCAACCCGGTGTCCATGACACATCATCGCCTGCGATAAAAATGCCTCGTTGTTCATGACTTTTGTCCGCTTGCATGAAGTGCGTGTACATACGGCGGTTGTAGCGATAGTGTCCGGGCAGGGCGCCCTTGAATGCCCCCAGAAAATTCGGGTCAGCTTCCCATGAAATGGTTATCGGTTGGCCAATGATATGTTGCCTGATGTCGAGCTTGGGATAGATTTTTCCAAGAGCGCTGAGCGCAAGCTCGACGCGTTTCTCAACCGGTAGCGGCAGCATCTTCAATGCATCTGCCATCCAAGTGTAACTTAAACAGATAACGCCTGGCTTGTTTTCACCGTTGTCGAACAAGTATGTACCACGCGTCAATCGGTCAGTCAGTGTCATGCTCATGACAGGCTCGCCGGTATCCGGATCGATATCTTTCCAGAACGGGCGGTCGACCATGACAAATGTCTTTGATGATTGCATATAGCTGGTTCGGTCCAGGGCCATCCAGTCATCCTGCGAGAACAAGGATTCATCCGTTTCGATGCTGGTGGTCAGGAGCCAACTTTGACAGGTGGCGAGCACCACCGGAAACTCATGACGATTACCGAATTGGTCGGTGACAGCAAACAAGTTTTCGCCCTGACGATCAATGCGCTTTACACCAGGTCGCGTTGCGCCACTGTTCAAGGACTCAAGCGATGTACCAGCGGGCCAATGTTCACACTCTGGCCTTGTCTGCCACAGGCGTCGAGGTAATTGCTCGGCACCACCGACAATGTAGTGCTGATTGTCGTCACATTCGGTCAGTACGACGCGGAGTATCTCGAGCATGGTGTTACGAAAGTCTGAATCCCATCCGCCGGTGCCAAAGCCTACTTGTCCAAACATCTCGCGATGTTTGAAGCTGAGTTGTTTGAAGGCGTTGCTGGTTGCGATGAAATCATAAAAAGTTCTGTCATCCCAGTTGCGCACCAGTGCATCCCAATAGTGTTTTACCCCGACAGCATCCTTGGCGCGGATGGCTTTCTGGATTTTTGTAAAGTGTGCTTCGGTTTCCAGTGCGTCCTGCCACGCGTGTGCGACGAGTTTGAAATCTTCGGGCAGATCATCGACCGTTCGAGCAATACGCGTAACACCTGCAAGGTCAATGACGGTGGTTCCAGCCGCTTCCGTCAAGGGGTTGGGGAAGGGTTCAAGCTTGAGGCCAGCGAGGCGTCGATAGTGATCAAAGGCGGTTGCCGATTCCGGAAAACGCATGCCACCAAGTTCGGCCACGATATCGTGACCATTGGTAAAGCGTTGCGACCGCAGTCGACCACCCATACGGCCTTGTTCGAAAACGATCGGGCGTAGCCCGAGCTTCATCAGTTCATAGGCGGCGACCAGACCGGACATGCCTGCGCCAATGATGGCAACTGGTGTGCCGTGCTTTGCTGGCGGTACAGAACCGAGGCCTGACGGATGCGTAAGCCAATCGTCATAAGCGAACGGAAAATCAGGCCCGAATACGGTAGTGCTGCTACCTGTCATGTATGTTTGCCCGTTAAGTCTGTCAGTTTTTCTGCGCGCTTTTCATGTGCTGCTCGTAAAGCTGCGCACGACGATCACGATGGTAAGGCAGGCTTTTGCGAATCTCGCTGATGGCATTTTTCGACAGCATTGCAGTCAACAATCCTTGATCGGAGTCAGCATGAGCCAGGACTTCGCCATCAGGACCGGCTATGCAGCTCTTGCCCGCATACTCAAGACTGTTTTCGACACCACAGTAGTTCGCGTAGGCTAGATACACCTGGTTCTCGGCAGCGCGTACCCGGGTGACATGGGTGGCGACAAAGTCCCACGGATGCATCAGTGCGGTTGGTATCAGGATCAGCTCAGCGCCGGACAAGGCGTGGTGGCGTACTGTTTCAGGAAATTCCACGTCGTAGCAAATAAGCAGCCCGATCTTCCAACCCTTGTAGTTGACCAATGGTGCAAATGTGTTGCCCGGCTGGAACAGCTGCCGATCAAGGTCACCCCAAAGATGGGTCTTGCGATAGTGCCCGATTGATTGTCCTGTCTCATCGATGAATTGGGTGCTGTTGTACAAGGCATCAGCGTCTTGTTCGATATAGCCATAGACAATCGCGATATTGTTGCGCTTTGCGATCGTTGTGATTTTATTGAAAGCTTCGCCGTCTCGTCGTTCAGCCATGCGTTTCGCCGCATCGAGACTGATGTTGTATCCAGTAACACTTGCTTCCGGTAACAGCAACAGATCGTTACCCGCATCGGCGGCGACCTTGGCGTAGTCGTCGATGCGTTGCAGGCTGACTGTCAAAGCTTCCGGCGTTGGCGCATGTTGCAGCAAGGAAATATGCAGTGTATCGCTCATAATTTCGAATGCCCCGGCGTTAGACGTTATGGAAAGCCTTGCCGTTGATCGCTCGATCTTGTCGACTGATCAACCAGTTAAGCGTGCCAAGTGCTTGTTCAGGCAGCGGCGATTCGTCTTCCTGTTCACCGGGAAAAGCGCGGCGTCGCAACGGTGTTCGCATGGGGCCTGGATCGAAACCGTTGATGGCCAGTTGCGAGAAACCGTCACCGCCATCGATGGGCTGATCATTTTCATCAGCGAGCATATGCATCATGGCCTGCAGTGCCTGTTTAGAGATGCCGTAGCCACCCCAGTAGGCACTTGGTTTGTTGTCCAGCAGGAACACCATACTGGCCAGTGTCGATTCTTTCAATAACGGCAACATGGCAAGCGACAACAAGCGTGCGCTGCTCAGATTTACAGACATGACACGCATCCATTCTGCGTGTGCAATACCGGTCATCGGCGTCGGCGTTCCGAGATCGGCTGCGGTATGCACAAGTGCGTCCAGCCCGCCCAATTCGTTATAAACCAGTTCGGCGAGCTCAGCGTAGGCGGCTTCATTTGCCTTGTCTTGTTCGATCGGAACGATGGCGGGTGTTTGGGCTCCGTTGGCAAGCAGTGCATCGTAGAGCTTCTCGAGCTTCTTTTCCTTTCTGGATATGAGCACAACCGTTGCACCGGCTGCGGCCAGGGATTTTGACAAGGCTGTGCCAAGGCCGCCGGTTGCACCGGTGATGGCAATGTTCTTTCCGACCAGTGCATTTGCTGCCAATTGGAACTGCTGTTGCTCTGCACTGGCCTGCTGGTAGTTGGGATCAATCATGGGCTGGAGTGTACGCCACCAGGGCTAATGACGCCGGTGGCGCCAGGCAATATAGAACTTTCGGATGGGCGTCAAGGTCGCGCGCTCAGAGACAAGCCGGGTACCCCGGCGTTGCCAAAGTTTTAACTGCGCAGCCCGCAGTTTTGCCAGTCGCCACAACGGTAGTTGTTCGGATTGTTGTAATGCCGAGCATAGGGATTCATCAGAAAAAGCGCTGTCGAAACACGAAAGTGCATTGTTGATCGCTTCCTCGAGTATTGTCTTTGCGCCTTCAGTAGTCAGCGATTCTGGTGACAGCGAATGCCTGTCGTAGGTTTCATCGCTGAACACCGCAAATCCGCGATGCAGAAGATAAGGCAGGCGATAGAGACTGTCGTGCTTTGCAAATGCAAGGGCAAGATCTTCCGCTTGTATGGCCTGATTATTCAAGGGCTCCCGGTTGGTAGTGGTCGGCGTGTCGTCAGTATCCGCTTGTACGTCGTGCAATGCATCACTGAGTAAAGCCAGTCGGGATTTGAAAGAGGACAGCAACAGCTCGTTTGCTTCCTGGTCAGTCTGACTTTGCGTGTAACGGGTACTGGCGGCGCTGGACAATATCGACAGGCAATGGCGAATCGCTACCTGCTTACCCCCTAACAGTGCTTTATTTTCCTCGCAAGCTGGATGTCGTGGTGTCGATTTGGCCAGCCTCTCCAGTTCTTCGTGCCACCAATGGATTTTCTTCTCAGCGACCGTAGGCTCCTGCACGTCATCAAGGCTGCTCGACAGAGCATGGATCAGGGTCAGGCGCTTGAGGAAATTTATCCTTGCTGTTGGTTGTGTCCAGAGCAAGCTGTAGTACAAGCTTGATCCATCGTGAGGGGTGATCACTGCTGGCTGTTTGCGTCGTCAATTCGGGTGGCGGCGATCATGAAATTCACAGCGACATCATCCTCAAGCTTGTAGCGTTTGTTTAGCGGGTTGTAGGTCAGGCCGATGATTTCATCAACCCGCAAGCCAGCTTGGCGACAGAAGCTATCGAGTTCGGAGGGTTTGATGAATTTGTCCCACTCGTGGGTGCCTCGAGGCAGTAGGCGAAGCACGTACTCGGCACCAATGATGGCAAACAAATAGGATTTTGGATTGCGATTGATGGTTGAGAAAAATACCTTGCCACCAGGCTTTACCAACGCGCTACAGGCGGCCACGGTTGAAGCTGGGTCCGGGACATGTTCCAGCATTTCGAGACAAGTCACCACATCGAAACTGGCGGGTTCTCTTGCGGCGCAATCTTCTGCTGAAATAGCTTCGTAATCCAGGGTTGCGCCAACGTCCAGTGCATGCAGGCGGGCGACCGACAGCGGTGCATCGGCCAAATCTATACCAAGAACCTTGGCACCAGCGGTCGCCATCGATTCCGCGAGAATGCCGCCACCACAGCCCACATCGAGCACACGCGATTGCGTGAGATCCACACGATCCTGAATCCAGCCAAGGCGCAGGGGATTGATGTCATGCAGTGGCCTGAATTCGCTGTTCGGGTCCCACCAACGGCTGGCCAGTTCCTGAAATTTGGCGAGTTCGGCGGGGTCTACGTTGGGCGTGGTTGTAGTTGTCATGGAGGTAATTTTAACAGTCTCGGGGACCGGGTATGGATACAGCGAAGTCACGGTCAAATGCGGCTTGAAACTACGGTTTTCGGGCCCTGTGTGGTAGAATTACAAGGTTGATCTATCCCGATCGTAAACACTGATTGGCCCCGCAATACATGTCTGATTTTGCCAAAGAAATACTGCCCATCAATCTCGAGGATGAGATGCGGCAGTCCTTCCTCGATTACGCCATGAGCGTTATCGTATCGCGTGCCTTGCCGGATGTTCGAGACGGACTGAAACCTGTGCATCGTCGCATTTTGTATGCAATGCACGAGCAAAGTTACAACTGGAATCGTCCTTACAAGAAATCGGCTCGCGTTGTCGGTGAAGTCATGGGTAAGTACCACCCGCACGGCGACTCTGCCATTTACGATTCCATGGTCCGCATGGCGCAGCCTTTCAGTATGCGTTACATGATGGTTGATGGGCAGGGTAACTTTGGCTCAGTCGATGGTGATCCACCGGCGGCGATGCGTTACACCGAAGTGCGCATGGCCAAAATCACTCAGGAACTGCTGGCAGATATCGATCAGGAAACGGTCGACTTCATCCCTAACTATGATGGCTCTGAACGTGAGCCGGCTGTGTTGCCCTCACGCATTCCGAATCTGTTGGTCAATGGTGGAACCGGTATCGCTGTGGGCATGGCGACAAACATTCCGCCGCACAATATTTCGGAAGTCATCAACGCCACGATTGCCATGCTTGATGATCCAACGATTACCGTTGAAGGTTTGATGGAGCATCTTCCGGGGCCGGATTTCCCCACCAAAGGCATTATTAACGGCGCTCGCGGTATTCGCGAGGCTTATCGCACAGGGCGCGGCAAGATCTACGTTCGGGCCAAGGCCGATGTCGAACACAACGAGAAGACCGGCAAGGACACGATCATCGTTACCGAGCTGCCCTACCAGGTCAACAAGGCGCGTTTACTGGAAAAAGTTGCCGAGCTTGTAAAAGATAAAAAGATCGAAGGCATCACCGAACTACGCGACGAGTCCGATAAAGATGGCATGCGTGTCGTTATCGAGTTACGTCGCGGTGAGTCGGGCGATGTTCTGCTGAACCAGTTGTACAAGCAGACACAGTTGCAAGTGGTCTTCGGCATCAATATGGTCGCGCTCGATGAAGGGCAGCCAAAGCTTCTCAATCTTCATGATGTATTGGTTGCGTTTATTCGCCATCGGCGTGAAATCGTCACGCGGCGTACGGTTTATCTGCTGCGCAAGGCGCGAGAACGTGCCCATGTATTGGAAGGTCTTGCGGTTGCACTGGCGAACATCGATCCAATCATTCAGCTGATCAAGGAATCACAGAATTCGCAGGAGGCCAAGGAAAAGCTGGTCGCGCAAACCTGGGAGCCGGGTATCGTCAGTGGCATGCTTGAGCGTGCGGGTGCAGAAGCTTCCAAGCCGGATAATCTGGGTGAGGAATTTGGCCTGCACGATGGTCGCTACCAACTCACTGAAGTGCAGGCTCAGGCCATTCTCGATCTACGCCTGCATCGCCTGACCGGTCTCGAGCAAGACAAGATCGTTGAAGAGTATCGTGAGATCCTTGAGCAGATCGAAGATTACCTGGACATCCTGACTGATCCCGAGCGCCTGCGTCTGGTTATTCGTGGTGAGCTGGTGGACATCATCGATCAATACGGTGATCAGCGTAATACTGCAATCCAGGTCGATCATTCCGAAATGACGGTTGAGGATCTCATCGCTGATGAAGCGGTAGTCGTCACGCTGTCACATGGTGGTTATGCCAAGGCGCAGCCCTTGTCAGATTACCGTGCTCAACGTCGTGGTGGTCGCGGCAAGTCAGCCACCGCCATGAAGGATGAGGACTTTGTCGACAAGCTCTTTGTCGCCAGTATGCATGACACTGTATTGTTCTTTACCAGTGTCGGTAAGGTGTACTGGAAGCGTGTCTACGAATTACCGGTGGCCAGCCGCAACTCGCGCGGACGACCGATCGTCAATCTCCTGCCTTTGGAAGAAAACGAACGTGTCAACGCAGTACTGACCGTACGCGAATACACGGATACTGAATTTGTCGTCTTCGCGACGAGTAAAGGTGTGGTCAAGAAAACCGCCTTGTCCGACTTTTCCCGTCCACGGACCAATGGCATCATTGCTATCGACTTGCGCGTTGATGATTTCCTGATCGATGTGGCGCTGACCAATGGCAATAACGATGTCATGTTGTTCTCAAGTGGTGGTCGAGCCATGCGTTTTAATGAAGCGAATGTACGCAAGATGGGCCGAACCGCGGCGGGTGTTCGCGGTATCAAGATGCCGGAAGAGGATACGGTGATCGGTCTGATTGTCGTCGGCGAAGGCAGTATTCTGAGTGCCACCAAGAACGGCTATGGCAAACGCACACAGCCTGAGGACTATCCCACCAAAGGACGCGGTGGCATGGGTGTCATTGATATCAAGACATCCGAGCGTAACGGTCCGGTCATTGGTGCGGTGCAAGTACGTGATGATGACGAGATCATGTTGATCACCGATGGTGGCACCTTGGTTCGAACGGCCGTTGCCGAAGTGTCAACCGTCGGTCGTAACACGCAAGGTGTGCGGCTAATTCGCCTGACCGCCGGTGAGTCATTGGTCGAATTGACCGCGATCGACGAGGCTGATGCAAATACTGATGAATTGGTCGATGAGTTGGATGGTGACGAAACCACGCCTGCCGCTACAGCTTCGGATACGGCAGACCGTTCTGATGCGGTTGCATCTGACGAAGACAACTCGACACCAGATACCGCTGAAGACGCTGATCAAGACACCAGCGGCGGTGATGAAGACGATACTGACAACGCTTAGTGGTTCTGTCTGAGCGCTTTGGCTTCGATGCGTCTTCCCAATTTCAATGCAGGTCCTGCGGCTATGCCGCAGGCAGTATTGGAGCGTATACGCGCCGAATTGCTCGACTATCAAGGTCGCGGTTTATCCGTGCTTGAAATGAGTCATCGCAGTGATGACTTCATGGCAATTGCGACACAGGCGGAAACGCATCTTCGGACCCTGTTGACGATACCCGACAACTATCGAGTCTTGTTTATGCAAGGCGGCGCGAACGCGCAATTCTCACTGACGGTTAACAACCTCGATGTTGATAGTCATGTTGCTTATGCCAATACCGGTTACTGGTCAACACAGGCGATTACCGATGCTGCCAGGTTGACTCAAGTCACGACCGTGTGTGAACTGAACGAACAACCGCGGCTATCGATACCTGCTCCCGGGCAATGGCAAATTCCGGATAGCGCTAGTTACTTGCATATAACGGACAATGAAACCATCGATGGTGTTGTGTTTGACCAGACGCCAGAGACGACGCTGCCGCTGGTGTGTGATATGTCGTCATCGATACTGTCCAGACCTGTGGATATCGAGTCGTATGGGATGATCTATGCTGGCGCGCAAAAAAATATTGGACCCGCTGGCATTACCATCGTCATCATTCGCGACGATCTCCTTGAACGTTCACGCCAGCAAGCGAGCGTGCCACGGGTATTCAGCTATGCTGAGATGAGTGATGGTGGCTCCATGCTGAACACGCCACCGACGTTTGCCTGGTATGCCTCCTGTTGCGTTTTCGAATGGTTGATCGAACAAGGCGGGCTTGACGTGATCGCTGAACGAAACATAGCCCAGGCATCGCTCGTCTATCAATGTATTGACGAAAACGACTGTTTTGACAATCGAGTGGCTGACGCTAATCGCTCTATCATGAATATTCCGTTTGATTTGCCTGACACGGCGCTTGTTCAGAAATTTCTTCAAGGCGCGTCTGATCTGGGTCTGATTGGCCTGAAAGGACACAAGTCGCGTGGTGGAATTCGCGCCAGTTTGTACAATGGCGTCACTGATGAGGCGGTCGATGCGCTTGTTAACTATATGTCCGACTTCTCGCGGAACCAGGCATGACAACAAAAAAAGACAGCGAAAAAAGCCTTGGCGATATCCGCAAGATAATCGACGCCATTGACCTTGAAATTCACGGCCTGTTAAATCGGCGGGCTGAAGCTGCCCTCAAGGTTGCTGATATCAAGCTTCGCGAAGCGGCGGGCGCGCCGGTGGATTTCTATCGTCCTGAGCGAGAGGCGCAGATACTGAATGAAGTCGCCTCGCGCAATAGCGGCCCGATGAATGACCGCGCGGTGCAGCGCATATTTCGCGAAATTATCTCCGCAAGCCTGGCGCTTGAAGAGCCAATGCGGGTTGCGTATCTCGGACCTGAAGGCACGTATTGCCAAACCGCAGCCGAGCAGCACTTTGGTCATGCGGTCATCACGCAGCCTGAAGCGGGTATCAGTGAGATTTTCTCGGCCGTTGAAAACGATCGAGCTCGCTTTGGTGTGGTTCCGGTTGAGAATTCAACCGAAGGTGCGATCAATCAAACTTTGGATCTGTTGACGACAACGTCACTTCGTATTTGTGGTGAATTAAGCCTTCGAATACAACATCGCTTGCTGAGCCGGCAAGCAAATCGGGCCGATGTGAAAGCCGTGCACGCGCACCCGCAATCACTGGCGCAGTGCCGCCACTGGCTTGATGCCAACTTGCCGGGTATTCCGCGCATCAGTGAAAGCAGCAATGCAGCCGCTGCACACCTGGCCGTTGACGACAATCGAATCGCGGCGATTGCCGGTGAAGCCGCTGCCAGCCATTACGATTTGACGACGCTTGCGGCTGGAATCGAGGATGAAAAAAACAATACAACCCGGTTTTATGTCATTGGCGATCAGCAAATACCGCCTAGTGGCAAGGACTCAACATCACTGTTGGTTAGCGCACCACACCAGCCGGGTGGATTGCTCAAACTGCTTGAACCTTTGGAAACTGCGGGAATCAGCATGACCCGGATTGAATCACGCCCGGACAAGTCGGCGATGTGGGAATATGTTTTCTTTATTGATGTCGATGGTCATGAGGATGACGATAATTTGAAATCGGTTTTGCGCGAAATCCGGGAGATCGCGCCAAAGCTGCGTGTGCTCGGCTCCTATCCTCGCGCCCTGTAGGGATGTCGTGAACTTCAAACACCTGTCGGTATGTGTGATTGGCCTTGGCATGATTGGTGGCTCTTTCGCTGGTGCCCTGAAACGCGCTGGGCATCAAGGCAAGATCGGCGCGGTCGTTCGACGCGCTGATGTCGGCAAGCTTGGCGTCGAGCTTGATTTGATCGATCACTACACCACGGCCATTGACGAAACTATCGCCGAGTTCGATGTGATCATGCTCGCCGTGCCGATGCTCAGCATGCGCGAGCAGATGATTGAGCTTAAGCCGTTTGTCCGGCCGAATACGATTATCACGGATGCCGGGAGTGTCAAAGGTCAGTTTGTCAGAGACGCGGAGTCGGTGTTTGATTCTCTGGCGCAACTGGTCCCTGGTCACCCGATTGCAGGCAGAGAGAAGACTGGTGTCGAGGCCTCTGACGTTACCTTGTTTACCAACAAGCGAGTATTGCTGACACCCACAGCGACAACATCGCCCGATGCGGTGGCGGTTGTCTCAGCATTGTGGGAGTCAACGGGGGCCGCGGTTGAGACGATTGGTGTCGAGCAGCACGACCGTGTATTGGCCGCGACCAGTCATTTGCCCCATGTTCTGGCCTTTGCACTGGTCGATACGCTCGCCACACAACAGGAAGCCGAAGAAATTTTCCGTTATGCGGCGGGGGGGTTCAAGGATTTCACCCGAATTGCCTCAAGTGATGCAATTATGTGGCGGGATGTGTGTCTGAGCAATCGAGACGCGATTCTTGACTCAATTGATCAACTTGATGAGCATCTTAAACAGTTGCGCAGCGCCATAGCCGACAAAGACGCTAGTCAACTTGAAGCCATTTTCAGGCGTGCACGTGTTACCCGGGACTCACATACGTGAGCTTTTCGAGAATTGGTAGTCTTTTTGTAACAGATGTGCCGTCAACCAGTCGTTAAACTGATCATTATGAAAAATTACCTAGTTGGACGAAGCCTCATCCTGGCCGTTTGTTTCGGCAGTATTGTCGCGTGCTCGTCAGGCAGTTCACCGATCGATGAGGGCCTGACATCTGGCGGGACAACCGGCGGGACAACCGGAGGGACGACTGGTGGCACCACAGGTGGGTCAACGGGTGGCACGACCGGTGGTAACCCCCCGACGGGCGGGACGACTGATGGCGTCGGTGCTTCTGGCACTCCGGGTGTTTTTAGCGGACTGAATGTTTTTCATCGCAGCGGGCAGACATTCCTGACCTGGAATGAAGCCAACGATCAGACTGGCTATCACGTCTATCGATCCAGTCAACCGATTACGGATGCGAATTTGTCATCCGCTCAGCGATTGACCGAGCAGTGGGGCGCGTTGGACGCGTTAACATCCTTGCATCGTATGGCAGGTAACGCTGCACCGGCAAATTTCGTTATCAATGAATTGTCGGCACCGCTTCGCGACGACGAAGGCTTGTTCGTTTACACGGTTCAGTCCAATGAAGCAGGTCCGGCTTTCTATGCCGTGACTGAAGTCGTAAATGGTTCTGAGATTCGCACGGTGACGCCTGGACAAACGGCAACAGCGGAGGCGGTGGTCGAGCAGTTTGCCTCACCACTGCCGATACTGGTTGCGTCGGTCAACGGTGGTCGTGGCAGACTTTATACGCAGTTCATGGACTACGCGAACTGGAATCCAACATTGAAAGGCTATGCCTTCAACTACGCGGTTGCTCTACCAGCCGATTACAACCCGTCGATAGCTTACCCGTTGCGCCTGGAACTACACGCGTACGGTGAGCGGCACAAATTTGTTGAACAGACTGAGTTTGACTGGCCAGTCATTCAATTGTTTACCGATGACCCTGGTGCCAATGAGGGTACGCTGCACACTTGGTGGTACGGATTTGCTGCAGAGCATGACTATCGACGCAGCAGTACCCCGCAAGGTGGACTCGTGGTCAACTTCACTGAGCAACGTGTCATGCGTGCCATCGAAGAGGTGATCCGGGACCCGGATATCAATGTCGACACGAATCTGATTCATGCTTTCGGGCACTCCATGGGAGCCTCGGGTGCCTTGTCCCTTGGCATGCGCTACGGCAATGTGTTTGCCGGGATATACGCCAGTGAACCGATGACGAACTACCGAACCAGCCCGACATTCGAAAACGAGTTCATCAGCCTGTGGGGACAGAAAGCGCCGAACCTCATGATCGAAAATAGTGGCCCGTTCTCCGACATCATTCGTCAATACAGTACCAGTGGCACATCACCCACACTTGTCTGGGACTGGATGGATCATCCCCGCCAGCTAGCCAGACGTAGTGGCGAGGATATGGCGTATCTGATGGTCGATCATGGCAAGCAAGATACCGTGATTGACTGGCAGACTCAGGGACGACCTTTCGTGCGCGCGCTGACCGATGGCAAGCGTGGCTTTTCAGGACAATCCATTGGCGATGCCGGACACTTTTGGCAAGGTTTCGGTGGCGTGCCATCGGATCAGTTCGGTTTTGGCTTTAGTTCGAATACAGGTTGGGTATATCAACGCGACGTCAGTTTTCCGGGCATCCTCAATGCCAGTGGTTCAGGCGCGGTGGATGCGGGATCTTCCGGAGACGACCGCTATAACCTGACCATTGAGTGGTCGACACCGTGGTTATCGTTTCATCAGCCTATTGTGGATGAGCCGAATCGCTATGAAATATCCCTGCGTTCGACATCCGGGGCCAATCAGACTGCTGATATCACGCCGCGTCGCACCACTGGTTTCAATCCAGGTGCGGGTCAGACCTGCAGTTGGACGGCGGTTGGCATCAGCTCAGGCGACACGGTCGGCCAGGGTAGCGATGTCGTGGACTCTGTGGGTTTGTTCACCGCGCGGCAAGTCCCTATATTTGCCGGAAGTGGCTCACGCCTTCGAATATCCTGCTGATTGCGCAGGCTTAATGTGAATTGCAGCATTACAAGCTTTCGCCCAGGTCTCATAAACATCGCTTCGCTGTAAAGACGACACTCGCTGACACCGCCAATTACAGATAACGGTGTGAAATTGCAAGAGGTTGGCGAATGGGGATCAGCAAGACACTTCTGGGCTGTGCTTTTGTGTCTGTCAGTGCGGCGGCTTCGGCCGCTACCATTGACGACAGCTATGCTGAATCTTCAGCAAGTCTGCTGCAGCGTACCGATCCGCAATTGTTTACATTGATTGCCAATGCGGATGCCAGCTTGACGAACAATCGCGTGCATATCGAGCGATGGTATGACAAGCCGGGAGTCATCAGGCCAACCACCGTTATTGCCGAGACGATCGCCAATACCGATGACGCTTACGAAGGCAGTCCATCAAATGATTTTTTGCGCGATCTTGTCATGCCAACTGCGCTGGAAGATTCGTATGTCGTCGACGCATTTTCGGGCGATGACGAAACGCAACTTATCATGTGGGCAGAGATCGACGAAACACACGACCGTGACGATGCCAAGCCGTATACAAGGGCCTATCAGCGTACCTACGAACGGGCGCGGATCAATTTCGAATCCAGCATTCTTGATATCGGTCGGCAGCTTGCAAGAGTCGAGTCATTGGATACCGGCACCTTAACGTACCAGCGAAGCTGGGTATCGGACAGTTTTCGTATTTCACGCAGCGAACCTCCCGAACATCTGTTTGCGGCGGATCAGGTCGACAACGAATTTTTCAGCCTGCGCATGACGCGGTGGTGGAATGCCGATGACTATGCGCTGCATGTTGACTACTACTTGTTGGTGCGTGATGCCGAGATTTTGCCCGACGATGAGCATCGCTTCCACGACGCTGTGGTGCAAGCTCAGAACCTGTTGAGCTTTACCGTGGGTGATGCGCGGGAAGTGGTGACTGCCGAAGCTGCTCAATAGCGGCTGCAGTGCCAGTATCGGTGTCCCGGTCTTGGCCGAGATGGTGAGATCGGTCATGGAATGTCTGCTGATTCACGAAATCCGGTCCAAATTCCTACCTTTGTGAGTGATCTGACGTTTCCCTGACCAGCGTGTATAGATTCTAGCCCTTGATCGACAGGCAGCTCCGGTAGAATTCACGGTTCACCAGTTACTTTCAAATCAGGTCCCTCTGTGCTCAACGCCAAAGAATCATCTCCTGTAGCCCGGCGCATCGCTGCGCTGATGCTAGTTCTGTCAGTTGGCATGTTGTCGGCCTGTGGCGGTGGCGGTTCCGATTCTGATGGTGAACCCGGCGGGTCTGATGGTGGCAACCCGGATGGTTCTGATAGCTTACTGCCGCCTTTGCCATCGCCTGCGTTGACGCCAGAGCCGTCTCAGGATGATGAACCGCTATCCGAATCGATCGACTTGAACACGATAAGCGATTTCGTCGTTGTCAGAGACGCCGGTGATCCCTTGCCCGACGTTAAAGTAGCTACATTGACGATTGATGACTTCAATGCGGGTATTCCTGCGCCAGTCATCGAGATACCACCGACGGTTGATCCGGCGACCAATGCAGCACCGTTTTTTGAAGGTTTACAAAACCAGGAATTGTTCGCGGGAGAAATTCTTGAGATTGTTTATCGGCCGCTTGATACTGATGGCGAACTGCCGGGCATGTTTCCAAACGATCTGCCGAAAGGGGCTTCGTTCGACGACAACTTTGATGGCTCGAAAACATTTCGTTGGCAACCTTTGCAAGGTGATGTTGGTATTCGCGAGTTCGCCGTAACCGCTGTTGATGCAGCCAATCCTGCGTACCGTTCTACGCAGAACATTCGCATAAAAATTAATTTGCCAGAGGATGAGTCAGGCATCCCGAACGTTGCGCCCACGCTCGACCGATTACCGGATTTTGAATATACCGTGCGCGTCGATGATCCAGTGGTGGTTGAGCTCAAGGGCATCGATCTGAACGGCACAACCCCCGTCATCGAGTTACCAGACGCGCCAGTGGGTTCAAGTTTTAATGCCCATCCGTTTCGTGACGGTATATTCGTGTTGAAGTTTGTCCCGACCACCGTCGGTGTTCTTGATCTTGCGGTATTGGTACGTGATTCAGAAGATGCGAATCTGAGCACGCTTGAGACTTTCGATATCACGGTGGCCGCTGCGGACTATCCAGCCCGTAGTGGCCAGCGTTTGAAATCGTTGGCCGCCGCGCGTTCAATCTTGTTTGGTTATGCTTCAGCCGATGAGTTCTACCATCAACCTGATGGTGCTTTGTATGCCGATATTGCGGCGTCCGATTTTGATTTCGTAACACCTGAAGGATCGATGAAGATGGGCATCATCAATCCATTACCGGGCCGCTATGATTTTGCCAGAGCCGACAATCTCGTTCGCTTTGCTCGTCAGAACAATATGCAGGTGCATGGTCATACCCTGGTCTGGCACCGCCTCTTGCCCGATTGGATATTGAATGCCCCGACCACCGATATCGAAGGGCATATGCGTGAACACATCGATCGCTTGATCACACGCTATCGCAATGACGTCAAGCTTTGGGATGTGGTCAATGAACCGATTGCCGAATTTGGTGGTTTTCGAGATTCGGTTTGGTTCTCGGCGATGGGTGAGTCTTATATATCGACTGCGCTCAGGCAAGCCCGTGACAGCGACCCGGATGCAAGCTTGTTGATCAATGAATTTGATGTTGAGGTGCCGGGGCCCAAACAGGATACCTTCTTCGAGATGCTCGACGATTTGATCGCTGCTGATGTGCCGCTTGATGGCGTTGGGTTTCAGTTACATGTGTTCACCAGTTTTGATCAGTTTGATGATGTACGCGCGGCGTTTCAACGAGTGGCTGACCTTGATCTGGATATCTATATCACCGAACTTGATGTGTCACTGGAAAGCGGTGCGAACAACGAAATCCAGGCTGATGTGTTTCGGCAGCTGGTCTCCTTGTGTCTGGAGCAAACTCGCTGCAAGGCCGTACAAACCTGGGGTTTTACTGATCAATATTCGTTTCGGCGTATGTTCAATCCTTTGATTTTTAATCGCAGCTATCAGGAAAAACCTGCCTACAACGCCGTGCAGGACGCGCTGAGCAACTGAGCCTTGCCTCGGTTGCGGCTGTCTGGTCGTAGCGTGTACATGCCTGGGTTGCAGCTGACTGGGCCCAGCATGTACTTGCGACGTCCGCCGCCGCATGAGATCATGTTTTTACCCAGTGCGTTTCTGCACCTTAATATCCAAGAGCCACTCTCTTGAGTACCTCAAAACTGACTTTTACGGCCCACCCGGCCACGCGACTTTCGGGTCGAATTCGTGTTCCTGGTGATAAATCCATGTCTCATCGTTCCATCATGTTCGGTGCGATCGCCCATGGCACTACGTCGGTGACCGGTTTCCTCGAAGGCGAGGACAGCCTGCATACGCTCGATGCGTTTCGTACGATGGGCGTACGTATAGAGCGGGGTGGGCCTGGCGAGGTCACCTTGTATGGCAAGGGCCCAGAAGGATTGTCGCCAGCATCGGCGCCGATTTATCTCGGTAACAGCGGGACCGGTATGCGTCTGATGAGTGGCTTGCTTGCGGGTTTGAACCTGCCGACTACGCTGACCGGCGACGAGTCCCTGAGCGGTCGGCCAATGCGGCGTATTGTCGATCCTCTGAATAGCATGGGCGCATCAGTCAAAACTGCAGATGGTGGCACGCCCCCACTGCACATCGAACGCGGCGGACAACTGCGCGGAATCGAGTATACCTCTCCCATCGCAAGTGCCCAGGTGAAGTCGGCGATCCTGCTCGCGGGGCTCTCGGCCAGTGGCACGACTACCGTACACGAGCCGGCAGTCACGCGTGATCATACCGAGCGCATGTTGCGTGGCTTTGGCGTAGAGGTTATCAGCGATGGGCTGACGGCAAGTATCGAAGGTGGTCAGTCGCTGACCGCGACCTCATTAACGGTGCCAGGTGACATCTCTTCATCCGCTTTTTATCTGGTGGGCGCGAGCATGACACCGGGGTCCGACTTGATAATCGAAGGTGTTGGCATGAATCCATCGCGCACCGGCGTCATTGATATCCTGCGTTTGATGGGGGCCAGTATCGATGTGCGCAACCCGCGTGATGCTGGTGGCGAGCCCGTTGCTGATTTGCATGTCATTGGTGGACAGTTGCGTGGTATCGAGGTGCCTGAAAATCTGGTATCGCTGGCGATCGATGAGTTTCCGGCCTTGTTTGTGGCGGCCCTGGGTGCCAGTGGCCAGACCGTGGTGAGCGGTGCTGAAGAATTGCGGGTAAAGGAAACCGATCGGATCCAGGTCATGACGAACGGGCTCAGGGCACTCGGTGCATCGATAGAAGACACCGCCGATGGTGCGCGTATTCAGGGTGGCACTGATGGCACGGCACGACTCGCTGGCGGAACGGTAGATAGCGTCGGCGATCATCGAACCGCCATGGCGTTTTCGATGGCCTCATTGATCAGCGATGCGCCGATCACGATCCTTGATTGTGCCAATGTGAATACCTCATTTCCCGGATTTGCTGATCTCGCCAATGCCAATGGCTTGCAACTTGACGTGAGCTGATACAGTTCCACCCCATGAATATTCCGGTTATCACGATTGACGGGCCATCTGGTGCCGGCAAGGGTACGATTGCGCAACAGCTGGCTGATCGTCTTGATTACCGGCTACTGGACAGCGGGGCCGTGTATCGCGCGGCTGCTGTTCATGCCCTCAGATGCGGCTCCAATCTCGATGACGAGGAATCCGTTATGGCAGCCATGGATACGCTTGAGGCACGCTTTGAGCCCAGTTTATCGGGGGTGCAGGTATTTCTGGCAGATGTCGATATCACGCCTGAATTACGCCTGGAAACCACTGGCTCAGCGGCTTCCCGAGTCGCCGTGATGCCGCGGGTGCGCGAGTCTCTGCTCGATGAACAGCGGAGTTTTCGCACCGCGCCTGGCCTGGTTGCCGACGGACGAGATATGGGTACTGTGGTGTTTCCTGATGCAACGCTGAAGGTATTTCTGTCGGCCTCTGCGGCAGTCCGCGCCGAGAGACGAGCTAAGCAGTTGAAAGACAAAGGGATTGAGACTACAATGCCCGGCTTGCTGCAGGAGATAGAAGCGCGGGATCAACGAGATTCGACACGGGCACATTCACCGCTGAGAGCTGCGGAGGGTGCACTTGTCATTGATTCCAGCAGCCTGACGATCGGTGATGTTCTCAACGAGATCATCAAAGCCTTGCCTGAAGAACTGTACGTTACCTGATAAGGGTTCTCGAACGGTTGACAGAATGGCTGCTGCGTCTGGAGTGACCCTTGCATCAAGCAGTCCGGGCTGTGTGTCTGACATCTAAATCAGATAGGCAACCAACCTGCAAAACGTTACCACTGTGCCAGGAGTGCACAGTGTCCATTTAACTACCCATCGTCTTGCCATGACGGCATTGCGTCATTCACCAACAGGTTACATTCCTACATGTCAGAATCTTTTGCGGAGCTGTTTGAAGAGAGTATTTCCAACGCTCAAATGAAAACCGGGTCAATCCTGACCGGTACAGTCGTTGATATCACCGGTGACTATGTCATCGTCAACGCGGGCCTTAAATCTGAAGGTGCCGTGCCCATCGAAGAGTTTGAAAATGAATCAGGCGAAGCCGCTGTCAAAATTGGCGACACGGTTGAGGTCGCACTCGATTCAGTTGAAGACGGTTTCGGTGAAACCAAGTTGTCTCACGAAAAGGCACGCCGTGCGCGTAGCTGGACGGTGCTGGAAAAAGCACAAGAGAACGACGAGATCATCAAAGGCAACATTACCGGCAAGGTCAAGGGCGGCTTTACGGTTGAAGTCTGCGATATCCGCGCATTCCTGCCGGGCTCACTCGTTGACGTTCGTCCGGTTCGTGATACCAGCTACCTCGAAGGCAAGGAACTGGAATTCAAGGTAATCAAGCTTGATCAGCGTCGTAACAATGTGGTTGTTTCGCGTCGTGCGGTTGTTGAATCCGAATACAGTGCCGAGCGCGAGCAACTGCTCGAAAATCTGCAAGAAGGACAAGAAATCACTGGTATCGTCAAGAACCTTACCGATTACGGTGCATTCCTTGATCTCGGTGGCATTGACGGACTGTTGCATATCACTGACATGGCCTGGAAGCGCGTCAAGCATCCTTCCGAAGTGGTTGAGGTGGGTCAGGAAATGCATGTCAAGGTACTCAAGTTCGATCGCGAACGTAACCGCGTATCGCTTGGCCTGAAGCAACTCGGTGAAGATCCATGGGTCGATCTTACCCGTCGTTATCCGGAAGGCTCACGCCTGTTCGGCAAGGTCACGAACATTGCTGACTACGGTTGCTTTGTCGAGATCGAGGAAGGGGTCGAAGGTCTGGTTCACGTCTCTGAAATGGATTGGACCAACCGTAACGTCAACCCGAACAAGGTTGTCGCCTTGGGTGATGAGGTCGAAGTCATGATTCTCGACATCGATCAGGAGCGTCGTCGTATCTCGCTCGGTATCAAGCAATGCAAGCCGAATCCTTGGGAAGACTTCTCCGAATCCTTCAACAAGGGTGACAAGGTTTCCGGCACCATCAAGTCAATTACTGACTTCGGTATCTTTATTGGCCTTGACGGTGGTATTGATGGTCTTATTCACTTGTCTGATCTGTCCTGGAACGAGACTGGCGAAGAAGCCGTTCACAACTACAAAAAAGGCGACGAGCTGGAAGCGGTTGTGCTTGCAGTTGATCCAGAGCGTGAGCGTATCTCACTTGGCGTCAAGCAGATCGAGCGCGATCCATTTGGTCAGTGGGTTGCTGACAACCCGAAAGGCAGTATCGTTAAAGGTACCGTCAAGGAAGTTGATCAGAAAGCTGCAGTCGTTGATCTCGGTGAGGGCGTCGAAGGTGTATTGCGTGCCAGTGAAATTGCCCGCGATCGCGTCGAAGATGTCCGTCAGCATCTCAAAGAAGGTGAAGTCGTTGAAGCCAAGTTCATTGGCACCGATCGAAAGTCGCGCATGCTGAGTCTGTCGATCAAGGCGAAGGATTACGCTGAAGAAGCCGAAGCCATGCAGGATTACAACGACACGAGCGGTGAATCATCCGGTGGTACGACACTGGGTGATTTGATGAAAGAACAGCTCGGCGACCTCGACAAGTAAGAGGTCAAGGTGTTGTCGTAGCAATGAAGGGCGAGGTAGCGATACCTCGCCCTTTTTTACAACAGCTAAACGAGGTCCCATGAACGATAGCTCACGCACAGATAACAGCTTGACCAAATCGGATCTGATCGATTCCCTGGCGCGCAACCAGAACCACCTTGCGCAGAAAGATGTCGAGCTGGCTGTCAAAAGCCTGCTTGAAAAAATGAGTCAGGAACTGGCCAATGGGGACCGTATCGAGATTCGCGGATTTGGCAGTTTCAGCTTGCATTTTCGTGGCGCAAGAATGGGGCGTAACCCGAAATCCGGAGATGCGGTTGCGCTGCGTGGCAAACATGTTCCGCACTTCAAACCGGGCAAAGAGCTCCGCGAACGCGTGAATGAGCTTGCCCAATCGCGTCAAGAGACCGGTAACGGGGAAGCCGGTATGTCTGCTGGCGCACCGGGTGACAATACTTAGCGCATAGCGATGCTCAACCTTCTCTGGTTTTTGTTACCGGTTGCAGCAGCTGCCGGCTGGTTTGCTGCGCGACGCAGTGGAGCTGCGCGGCCGGAAGCTTTCTGGGATTACGCGAGTAATTTTCACGAAGGCTTGAACGTACTGTTGAATGAACGACAGGGTAGCCCGACTGATCTCTTTGACAGCTTGTCCGATACAGATCGCGATACTGCCGATACGCATATTGCGCTTGGCAATCTTTATCGACGCCGTGGCGATGTCGAACGGGCTATCCTGCTGCATGAAAGCCTGCTTGAAAAGGTCGAACTCGGTGATGAAGTACATGCTGCTGCGCGTCTGGCACTGGCGCATGACTACAGCTCTGCAGGTCTCCTTGATCGATCTGAAAAAGCCCTGCGCGATCTGATTGCAACCGGGCATCGCAAGGGTGATGCCTACAAAAGCCTGCTGCAGTTGCACGAACGTGAGCGCGACTGGGGACAAGCGATTGCTGTGGCTGAAGACTATCAACGCGAGACTGGTGACGGTAATTCTGCACTGGTTGCTCATTATTATTGTGAGCTGTCGGCCAAAGCGAGTGCCGATGGCTACACGGATGAGGCTCGTACGCTGCTGGACAAGGCATTGTCCAGTGATCCGGAAAGCGCTCGCGCGAACATCATGATCGCTGAGTTGGCTCTGGCAGGCGGTGATACGCAAACGGCCATCGATCGATATGCACTGGTTGAACGGCAGCGTCCAGATCTGATGCCAGAGACCATCGAGCAACGATTCGACGCACTATGTGGCAGTGAGGACACTTCTCAGCTACATGCTTTTGTTGATCACATTCGTAACCAGCGCAATGCCTATTCGGTTGTTCGCAAGACTCGAGACGTTATCGAACAGATTGACGGACTCGACGCGGCCGATAAATTCTTCAAGGCGCAGGTACTCAAACGTCCATCATTGAAAGGTTTGCGTGATTGGGTTTCCGATCAGGTGCCCTTAAGTCGCCCTGGTGAGCGCGAAAAGGTTCAAGTCATTTTGCAACTTCTGGATCAGGTCACTGAAGACAAGCCAACCTACCAATGCAGCCACTGTGGGTTTCAGGGGAATGTGTTGCATTGGCGTTGCCCCAGTTGTGGAACCTGGGACAGTGTGCGCACGATCATTGGTGTCGAAGGAGAGTAGACAATATGACTTGTATCATCACAGCGCTTGATTTCGCTCGGACAGAGGATGCGACTCGCCTTGTCGCGCAGCTGGATCCGGCATTGACTCGCGTCAAGATTGGTAATGAGCTCTTTACTGTCGGTGGGCCGGCATTGGTCGAGCATTGTCAGTCACTAGGTTTTGATGTGTTTCTGGACCTCAAATACCACGATATACCGAACACCGTGGCAAAGGCGGTCGCGGCGGCCGGTTCACTCGGTGTGTGGATGGTAAACCTGCATGCAAGCGGTGGCTTGCGCATGATGTTGGCAGCCCGCGAGGCACTCGTTCCTTATTCGGGTGACAAGGGAACACGTCTTATCGGTGTCACTGTATTAACCAGTTTCGATGCCGATGAGCTGGCGGATATTGGATTTGCGGCGACACCCGCTGAACAGGCAGTGCAATTTGCCGCACAGGTTGCTGATGCAGGCCTTGATGGCGTGGTGTGTTCGGCGCACGAGGCAGCGGCTATCAAGGCGGCGCACGGCTCGCATTTTTTGACTGTGACCCCCGGTGTTCGACCGACAGGCAGCGCCGTCACAACCAGCGGCAACCACTCTGATGACCAGCGCCGCGTCATGACGCCGGTCGATGCCATCAATAACGGTAGCGACTATCTGGTTATTGGTCGTCCAATCACTCAGGCGAAGAACCCCACCGACATGCTGTCGAGGATTCATCGCGAAGTTCAAGCCTCAACGGTGATCACTGAGCAAACCCATAACGGAGAAACCGCCTGATGGCAGCGGATCAGAAGATCTATATCTCGGCGCAGCAGCTACTTGAGGATTCTCTCGAGATCGGTCGGCAGATTCTGCTCAGTGACTTTCGTCCGGACTTTATTGTGGGTGTCTGGCGAGGCGGGACTCCCGTCGGCATCATGGTTCAGGAGTTGCTCGATTTTTACGGCGTCGAGACTGACCATATTTCCATTCGTACGTCGTCCTATGCTGGAATGAACCGTAAGGAAACGCCGGTCAGGGTGCATGGGTTGAGTTATTTGACGCAAAAGGTCAATGCCGAGGACTCATTACTGATTGTCGATGATGTATTCGATACCGGTCTGAGCGTCAAATCAATCATTGACAAGCTCAAGCGACGTTGTCGGCGGAATCTGCCCCACGAGCTTCGCATCGCAACTGCCTACTACAAACCAAGTAAAAACCAGACTGACTTTGAACCTGACTTCTGTGCCCACAAGATGGATGACTGGCTGGTTTTCCCACATGAAATGGAAGGACTGTCCCGCGAGGAGATTCGCATCAATAAACCGCACCTGATCCCCGTTATGGAGTCACTGGAGGGCAAGGTCGCACCGACTAAAATTCGCCACGAGTGATTGAACTCCCGACACTTGTCGTTTTGCTCGAAAATCCCTACACTCATCCGAGTGCGCCGGAGTGGTGGAATTGGTAGACACGCCGGATTCAAAATCCGGTTCTGGAAACAGAGTGCGAGTTCAAGTCTCGCCTCCGGCACCAACCCAGACATAGCTGGGTAATATTAGCTGACGATCGATGCGGACATTTCTGATCGTCACACTCTTTTTAAATTCCTCGATTAATCTTTCTCGTTCGCTGCTATTATTTTTGCGGTGATTACGCTGTATCGAATTCCTGTACAGTGGTGCAGGGAGACAACAGCTGATTCTCGCGATCTTGACACTTGTAAGGCCAGCAGGATTACGTTGAACGGGTTATGCGGCATACGGATTTGACAAGTACTATCGCTGTTCCATGGAAGGTAGCGGCTTATCTTTGCCTGCTCTTTCTAATAGCTTGTGGAAGTGGCTCTGACTCGTCGCTCGATGATCCCAGAGACGATCAAACGCCTGTCATTGATGACGATAACCTCGTCTTTTCAGGCCCGGTTCATTTTCTGCATGGCTACATCCGAAGCGATCAAGTTGGCATTCGTTTATTGCCGATAGATGAGACCTTCGAATTGCAATTCTCCGAGGCCACATTTTCTGCAAGCTCAGGCGTCCTGCGTGTCAGTGGGCCATGTTTTGACATGCTGATCAATACCCGCCGAAATGGAAATGAGCTTGTCTTGAGCGACTCACGCAATACTCGCCCGCTTGGTTGCCAGGCAACGTTTGCCAATCAAACACTGTCCGACACATTGCAGACTGTAATGAGTGTGTTGCAATCGGATGCCATCACTATTGAGTCGACGGAGAACTTCCTGTTGCTCGGCCCGCAAGGTGGTGAGTTACTGGCCTTCAACACCCGGCCACTTCGGGCCAATGATC
Source organism: uncultured Granulosicoccus sp. (assembly GCA_937924505.1). Next base: position 81,210 of record CALDSR010000003.1, read on the forward strand.
GCGAATTGGACGAAGCTGCGAGCCTATTGCAAAGACGATGGGCACTTGAATCGATTCGAACGCTGGAGTCCGGTGTTGTGGCAGTCCCTCTTGGCATGACGGCTTTCATGAGCTTTGGTCAAGGCCAGGCGCTTGATTTGGATCTGGGTTGTTCCAGTGGTAGCGGCGGAGCGATCATTGGGGCCGGGATTATCTCGATTATTGATCTGACATTTACAGAGTCCCTTTGTTTTGCTGATGATTCTGTACAAGATTATCCGACTGAAATCGTCGAGGCATTCTTTACTCAGGGCAATGTTATACCGCCAGCTTTTTTCATACAGAATGATCAACTGATGTTGTTCAATGGTCGTGACACCGTACTGGTTTTTTCCGGGCGCCTGGTTAACGATACCGAGACGCTTCCAATGGTTAGTGAATTGGACAGAGGTGACCTGACGCTGGGCGGGATTGACGTAGACTCGGTGCAAAGACGTACCGATATCATTCGGGACCAGATTGCGTTGGACGGGCTGTACAGCTCACTCATCACTGACTTTGGACTAACGCAACTTGAATCACCAACTGTCGATTTCAATCGTTTTACCGTTATCGCCGTATTTTATGGTCATAACAGCCAAACGGGTTATGACTTGGTTGTACGCAATGCTGTAGAGACGGAACGGGGCCTGGATGTTTTTCTCACCAGTCGCGACCCGGATAGCAGTGTGTTGAATACGAACTGCCTTGTCGAGGATGCGGAGTCAGCACCGTTTTCCGTTGTGTTGGTCGATAGCCGACAAACACCAGTGACAACCCGAATTCGCGAGACGTCATTTTGTACCGGCTTGTGGGATATTGTGGGCTGAGTGTCGAAGGTCGCGAAATAAAGTCACGCGTTAAGCCCCTTCATGCCTTCTTCGGTATAACGCTCACCGGCAACCGGTAGCTGCGCTATCGCGTCTTCAAGATTGTTCATTTCATTGTGTGAAAGGGCGACTTGAGCAGCAGCTATATTTTCGTTCAGATACCTGGTTCGCTTGGTTCCGGGAATGGGCACGATGTCGTCACCTTTAGCTAACAACCAGGCTAATGCGATCTGTGCTGGTGTACAGTTTTTTGCATGAGCCAGTTCGGTGACAACCTTAACAATCGCGGTGTTGGTTTCAATGTTCTTGCTGGTAAAACGAGGCAGGTTGCCGCGGAAGTCGTCACTGCCGAAAGTACTATTTTTATAGTCGGTTCCAGTCAGAAATCCGCGCCCCAGTGGTGAGTAAGGGACAAAACCGATGCCCAGTTCGCGGCATGTTGGCAGTATTTCCTGCTCGACATCGCGCGTCCAAAGAGAGTACTCAGACTGCACTGCCGTGACTGGATGCACGGCATGTGCTCTGTGTAGCGTCTCGGCGCTGACTTCACACAAACCGATATGCGCAATCTTGCCTTCTGTTACCAGCTGCGATAGCGCGCCCATGACTTCTTCGATGGGGCGGGATCGGTCGATGCGGTGAACGTAGTACAGGTCGATTCTATCGACGCCCAGACGTCGCAGTGATGCCTCGCAGGCACTCTTGGTATAGGCAGGACTGTTATCCAGCGTTCTGGCGTATTCGCCGGGTTTGCGCACAATGCCGAATTTGGTTGCGATCACCGCCTCAGGTTTGCGTTCTGCCAAAAAACGACCGATCAGTTCCTCGTTGTGATGCGAGCCGTACATGTCTGCAGTATCGAAAAACGTGACACCCAGATCGGCCGCGCGATTCAATACAGCCATTGATTCGATATCGTCACGCGGGCCATAGAATTCACTCATTCCCATGCAACCGAGGCCCAGGGCTGAAACCGCAAGTGTCGGGGACAATGATCGTTGTTGCATCGGGTCGCTGCCTTTTTCGTGATAGGGGACAAGCTAAAGCATCCTGGCTCGAATTGACAGCAATCAATTTCACGCATCAAAGCGTTACTATTGTCCGCCGCCTCTCGTCATCGGTTACCGCCTCCATTGAAACGCAGCGATTTCGCCTTCGACCTTCCCAGGGAACTCATTGCCCAGACCGCTCTAGAGTCTCGCAGTGCCAGTCGCTTGTTGGTGCTCGACGGTATGGAGACCGATCATCGCCAGTTCACTGAGTTGCCGTCGCTGTTGCGTGCCGGTGATCGACTGGTATTCAACAATACAGAAGTGATTCGTGCTCGCATTCATGGGCAGAAATCCACCGGTGGGCAGTTGGAGTTGATGCTTGAACGGGTGTTGCCTGAGGGTCGTGTATTGGCCAAGATTCGCGCCAGCAAGTCTCCGCGACCGGGTTCCTCGATCGTGTTGCATGGCGCCAGTGACAGTGGAGCCGCAGCGAAATCCAAAGAACAGCTTCAGGCAGAAGTTATTGGTCGGCAGGACGACCTGTTTGAACTGGTCGCCAGCGATGCCAAGCGGTCTTTGTATGATTTTATTCAGTTGCACGGCGAGGTTCCTCTGCCACCCTATATAGAGCGTGCAGCCGATGCTACCGACACGCATCGTTATCAGACCGTTTATGCCTCGGTACCGGGTGCTGTAGCGGCACCAACCGCAGGCCTGCATTTTGATGAGGCGCTATTTGCAGCGCTCCAGCAGTGCGGAGTGGCAACTAGTCATATCACCTTGCACGTGGGTGCCGGCACCTTTCAGCCCATGCGCGTTGATGATCCGGCAGATCACATCATGCACCCGGAGCGCATCAGCATTGATGCCGAAACAGTTGCTGAAATTAATGACACGCAGGAGGGGGGTGGCCGCATTATCGCGGTGGGAACCACCAGTGTCAGAACATTAGAAGCGGTTGCGGGCGCAAACGAAGGGCGTTTAAAACCCTACACCGGTGAAACCCGATTGTTCCTGACGCCGGGCTCGAAATTTCATGTCGTTGACGGCATGATCACCAACTTTCATCTGCCTGAATCAACCTTGTTGATGCTGGTGTCTGCCTTTGCCGGCTACAACCATACGATGGCCGCATATCGGCAAGCCATTGAAGAGCAGTATCGCTTTTTCAGTTACGGTGATGCGATGCTGGTCTGGCCACAACCCGGAGTCCGTGTGTGAGTATGCGTTTTACCAGGATTGCCAACGATGGCGTGGCTCGGCGCGGACAGCTTGAATTTGAGCGCGGCAGTGTGCAAACGCCTGCGTTCATGCCGGTCGGTACCTATGGCACCGTAAAATCCGTGACACCCGAAGAAGTACGCAGTATCGGCGCCGAGATTCTGCTCGGGAATACTTTCCATCTGTGGCTGCGCCCCGGCACAGAAATCATCCAGGCGCATGGAGATTTGCATGATTTCATGCACTGGTCAGGGCCGATACTGACTGACTCTGGCGGCTTTCAGGTCTTTAGCCTGGCCAAGTTGCGCAAGATTGACGAGTCAGGAGTTAAATTCCGATCTCCAATTGACGGGTCCGAGGTTTTTCTGAACCCGGAGGAATCCATGCGCATTCAGGCTGCGCTCGGATCGGACATCGTCATGGCATTTGATGAATGTACGCCATACCCGGCGACGCGTGATGAAGCCGCAAGCTCGATGGAACTGTCGATGCGCTGGGCTCGGCGCTGTCGCGACGCCCATGATGAACTGGGCAATTCCAACGCTCTGTTCGGCATTGTGCAGGGCGGCATGTATGCGGATCTTCGCAGGGCGTCGACCGAAGCGCTCGTGGATATCGGATTCCCCGGCTATGCGGTCGGCGGGCTCGCCGTCGGTGAGGAGAAAAGCCTGCGCGATCAGGTGCTGGAGGATACGGTCCCGTTTCTGCCTGAGGACCGTCCGCGCTATTTGATGGGTGTCGGCAAACCTGAAGATATTGTCGCGTCGGTCGCACGGGGTATCGATATGTTCGACTGCGTTTTACCGACGCGCAACGCGCGCAACGATTATATCTACACGGCAAGTGGAGATTTACGGCTGCGCAACGCCCGGTTCCGCACTGATACGCGGCCCATTGATGAAGCTTGCAGCTGCTACACGTGTAAAAACTATAGCAGGGCGTATCTTTATCACCTGTCCAAATGTGGTGAAATCCTCGGCTCTCGGCTCAACACGGTGCATAACCTGCACTATTACCAACAACTGATGTCGGAGATCAGGGCGTCGATAGAAGCTGGGAAATTTGCCGAGTTTCAGCAGGATTTCGCAGCCCGGCGAGCGTCGAGCGACTGACGCCTGCCAGCGCTATCCTCGACACTCCCTGTGGCATAATAAGGGGTTGTCCTAACCTGTCCCTGTGACGCCGACGAGAGACCTCACCATGGATTTTTTCATCAGTAATGCCTACGCCCAGAGCGCCGGAGGCGCGAGCCCGATAGCCGGTCTTTTGCCGTTGTTCCTCATGTTGCCGATTCTGTATTTTTTGATGATTCGTCCGCAGCAAAAACGCATGAAAGAACACAAACAAATGATCGAAGCCTTGAAGAAGGGCGACGAGGTCGTCACCAATGGTGGCTTGGGCGGCACGATTACCAATGTGGGCGACGCATTCATCACGATTCGAGTGGCAGAGTCAGTCGAGGTCAATGTACAAAAGCCATCGATCGCAGCACTCCTGCCGTCCGGTACCTTGAAAGCCATTTGATCCCTTCGTCTTAATCCTTTCTGGCGCAGTCAATCCGTATGACCAATACCAACCCACTTTGGAAAGTACTGCTGCTGGCAGTAGTACTGATCACCGGTCTGCTTTACGCGCTGCCGAACATCTATGGCAGTGACCCCGCGGTACAGATATCTGCGCGTGGTGATGATCTGCGACCAGAAAATATCGAAACGATCCGTCAGGCTGTCAGGGCCGCTGGATACAGCGACGCTGAAATTCGCACCGAAGACGGGCGGGCTTATGTGCTGTTTGCCAGCGAAGATGAACAGATCAAGGCGCGTGATCTACTCGCCGAGTCGCTTGATCGTTCAACCTATATCACGTCGTTGAATCTGGTTCCAGCGAGTCCGGAATGGCTACGCAAGATCGCGGCCCCGATGTTTCTTGGTCTGGACCTGCGCGGTGGTGTTCATTTTCTGATGGAAGTGGATATGTCTGCCGCCATCGACACCGCCGAAGAGCGTTTTATCGCGGATTGGAAAAGTCAGGTTCGCGAAGAAAGAATGCGTGGCACCTCCATCGTCCATAAGGATGGGCAGCTGGTTGCGCGGTTTCGTGATGAGGCCAGCCGCGACAAAATGTTTACGGCCTTTGGTGTCGACGGCTTTGACCTTGACTTTACGACCCGTGAAGAAGGGGAGTTCGCCTACATTGAGGCGAATCTGACCGAGCTTGCGGCTGACACCGAACGACGCGCTGCCTTGCAACAGAATATCGTGACCCTGCGCAATCGTGTGAATGAGCTGGGCGTCTCTGAACCGGTCATTCAGCAGCAAGGGCTGGAACGCATAGTTGTTCAACTCCCGGGTGTGCAGGATACTGTTCAGGCCAAGGAGATTCTGGGGGCAACGGCAACGCTTGAGTATCGGCTGGTGACCAGTGGGTCAGATTCACGTGCATATAAACGACGTGACGATGGTTCAACCGTTAACCTCAGTCGCGATATCATCGTCACAGGTGATCAGATCAAAAGCGCGCGGGCAGGTATTGATCAACAAACGCAAACCCCGAATGTCAGCGTGACACTTGATAACCAGGGTGCGCGACGTATGCGAGAAGTCACCCAGGATAACGTCGGCAACCCGATGGCGGTTGTCTATATCGAAAACCGTCTCGACACCAAAGTGGTCGACGGTGAGACCATCAAGAAAACGACCAAGACCGAAGAGGTCATCAGTGTGGCTACCATCCGTGACGTGCTCAGCCACAATTTTCAGACAACGGGACTGGGTTCGGAAGAGGCGTCAAGGCTCGCACTGTTGCTGCGCGCGGGTGCGCTCAAAGCGCCGGTTCAGATTGTCGAAGAACGAACGATCGGCCCGAGCCTCGGCAAGGACAATATTCGTCAAGGTTTTCTGTCTGCCCTCATCGGCCTTGCCCTGATATTGGTTTTCATGGCTTTTTACTATCGGGTTTTCGGACTCATTGCGGGTGCTGCGCTGGTCATCAATGTGGTTCTGATTATTGCGGTTCTGGGCGTGCTTCAAGCAACGCTGACCTTACCGGGCATCGCGGGGATCGTGTTGACGACCGGTATGGCGGTGGATGCGAATGTATTGATCTTCGAGCGCATACGTGAAGAGCTCAGAGCATCCAGCGGGGTGCAGGCGGCTATTTCTCGAGGCTACGACAAGGCTTTTGTGACTATCGCCGATGCCAATGTCACGACACTGATCGCTGCGGTTGTGCTTTTCAGCATGGGTACCGGGCCGATCAAGGGGTTTGCCATTACCTTGTGTATTGGCATACTTACGTCGATGTTCACGGCTATCTTTGGTTCGCGAATTCTTGTCAACGCCCTCTTTGGTGGACGTCGCCGTGACACCTTGCCCATTTAAACCGGTTCGTTTGACTCGGCCTTCCCGCTTGCCTCAACACCACGAATGACATCATGCGAAACCTGATCAATAATTCCTCGATAGATTTCATTGGTCGTCAGCGAGAGGCCATGATTCTGTCCGGCGCGCTGATCGTGATTGCGCTGCTGGCTATCCTGATTCGAGGTATGAATCTGGGTGTTGACTTCACTGGCGGCTACACGATTGAAGTCGGCTACGATCAAGCGCCGAGTCTTGACACCATTCGTGGCGCCATGGCTGAAGCCGAGATGCCGGATTCTCAAGTTCAGACCTTTGGTAAAAGCACCGATGTGCTGATACGTATGGCACCGCGTGATGACTTGTCGAGCGCCGATGTCAGTACAGAGGTGCTTCGCGTACTCGGTAGCGTGAGTGATTCACCCATAACCATACGTCGCGTCGAATTTGTCGGGCCACAGGTAGGTGAAGAATTACGAGAGAAGGGTGGTATTGCAGTGCTTACCGCGCTTTTCTTTATTATTGTCTATATCTGGTTTCGCTTTGAAAAGAAATTCTCGGTGGGCTCTGTGTTGGCCCTGGTGCATGACGTCGTTATTACGGTGGGTATCTTTGCGCTGTTCCAGATCGAGTTTGATTTGACGATTCTCGCCGCCATTCTTGCAGTCATCGGCTACTCGCTTAACGATACCATTGTTGTGTTTGACCGCATCCGGGAGAACTTCCTGCTGCTCAGAAGTGAAACGCCGACTGAGGTCATGAATGTGTCGATCAACCAGACGCTGGCGCGTACGGTCATTACATCGTTGACGACCTTGCTGGTGTTGTTTTCCTTGTTTCTGTTCGGTGGCAAGATCATCAACGGGTTTGCACTCGCGCTCATTATTGGTGTTGTTGTCGGTACCTATTCTTCAATTTTTGTCGCCAGCGTATCCGTACTGCGGCTCGGAATTACCAAAGAAGATCTGATGCCAGTAGAGAAAGAAGGCGCTGATCTGGAGTCAACGCCTTGATTTCAGCGTTAAATAATTACGCGCTGTCTTACCCGGCGCGCATTGTGGGGTACTGATCAGCTCGGCTTTGCCATCTTCTTGCGCGCTGCCGACAAAGGTTTCATGACCTCGATCATTTGATGATGCACCTTGGGTGTTGCGGCAATGACTTCGCCGCGAGTCATCCAGTCATCACCGGCATCGAAATCATTCAGCAAGCCACCCGCTTCACGCACGATGAGTCCACCGGCTGCAAGATCCCAGGTTTGTAGTCCGGAAAGCCAGGTGCCATCGAGCCGGCCGGCTGCTACGTAAGCGAGATCCAAGGCTCCGGAACCGAGTCGTCGGATGCCCGCAGCCCGTTCGGTGTAATGCCGACTGGTGCGTTGGTAGAAATCGAGATCCTGACCCGGTCGATAGGGAAATCCGGTGCCGAGCAAAGCATCCGCCAGTTGTTTGGTTTGCGCGACGCGCATTCGTTTTCCGTCCAGGAAGGCACCTTCACCGCGGCTGGCCGTGAACAGTTCCTGACGCATTGGGTCATAGATGACAGCTTGATAAAGCTTGCCCTTTTGGTTCAGCGCGATCGACACACAGAAGTGCGGCAGGCCATGGATAAAGTTCATGGTCCCATCCAGGGGATCGATGACCCATTGATACTCCGCCTCTTCCTTGCCGACCAAACCTGATTCTTCACATAGACAAGCGTGATCTGGAAAAGAGCGTTGCAGAATGCCGAGGATTTCGGCCTCTGCGTGGCGGTCAATTTCGGTGACCAGGTCGTTACGACCTTTGCGATCAATTTTTACGCTATCCATGCGATCGAAGTTTTGTGTGATGACTTTACCGGCAGCGCGAGCTGCTCGGATGCCGATATTCAGCATCGGATGCATAGGGGATTAAATCCGGGTTCAGGAGTGCGACAAGTGTAATGCCGAACGCTTGCGCCTGCTTGGTGGAGATGCACACAATGATCGATAAGCGATTCAGATGTGCGATTATCGTCATCATGAGTGTAGAAATAGTTTTTGTATTGGTTGGCACCACACACAGTGGAAACATCGGCGCGGCTGCACGTGCGATCAAGGTCATGGGATTCAGCAAATTACGGCTTGTTGACGCCTGTTCGCATCGAACTGCCGAGGCGATCGCTCGTTCATCAGGGGCCAACGATATTCTGGAAAATGCTGCCTGTCATGACAGCCTCGATGCGGCGGTTGCCGATTGTGTTGCGGTCATTGGGACCAGTGCTCGTTCGCGTAATCTGTCGGTGCCGATGCTTAGTTGTCGTGAGATCGCCGAAGAAATAGCTGTGTCGGCTGAGGCTGCAGATGACACCCAAACGGTGGCAATGGTTTTTGGTCATGAACGATCAGGCCTCAGTAACGAGTCGCTCGATCGATGTACACGCTTGCTGCGCATACCGTGTAATCCGGATTTCTCGTCGTTGAATCTGGGTAGCGCGGTGCAGGTGGTTGCCTATGAGTTGTCGCAAGCGCTCGAATCCGTCCCGCTTGGCCCGCCGCAACGCATGGCTGGAAAATGGAAACCGGCTTCCAGCCATGCTGCTGATGGTGCTGACGGGAAGCAAGCGGGGACGCTTGCGCCGGAGCAATTGACCGAGCTGACCGGTGAGTCTCCGTCAGCAGAAACCCCCGCCACCAGCGAGCAGATGCAACATTTTTTCGAGCATCTTGATCGGGTCATGATTGGCACCGGTTTCCTCGATCCGGATAACCCTCGTTATTTGCGCCGGCGACTGCGCCGTTATTTCGAGTCAAACCGTCCCAGCGAGGATGAACTGTCGATATTTCGAGGAATTCTGACCTCAGTTGAACATCCCCGAACCCGATAAGTCTATTTGAGGAAGTGGGACGATCCCTGACAAACGGCGTATAATACTTGACCAATTCACTAGGAATTGGCGGGCCGAAGGCACTGCTATGTGGAAATTACTTAAAGAAGACGTAACCTGTGTGTTCGATCGGGACCCCGCGGCTCGCGGTGTTTTCGATGTCCTGACCTGCTATTCCGGTGTCCATGCGGTTATTTTGCACCGCTGTAATCACTGGCTGTGGCAGCGTGGCCTGCGTTGGCCAGCCCGTTTCCTCGGCAATATTGCACGCTGGTTGACGGGCATCGAGATTCACCCAGGGGCGAAAATCGGTCGCCGCTTCTTCGTCGATCACGGCACCGGTGTGGTCATTGGTGAAACTGCTGAAATTGGCGATGACGTCACGCTTTACCAAGGGGTGACATTAGGCGGTCGAAGCTCGGAAAAGGGCAAGCGACACCCGACCCTGGGCAACAATGTAGTAGTTGGTGCTGGCGCGAAGATCCTGGGCCCATTCACGGTAGAGGATGATGCACGTGTGGGCTCAAACGCGGTAGTACTCGATCCGGTGCCTGCTGGGGCGACCGTTGTCGGGGTCCCTGCGCGCATTGTTCGCTGCCGTAACGCGAGTGGAAACTGTTTTGAACTGGTGCGCGAAATGCGCGCTGAAAATTCGGCAAATCACGTCGGCTTTGACGCCTATGGCGTCGCCGGCATCGCTGAAGATCCCATGGAATCTGCCATCGATTCCCTGCAGCAGGAAGTCGCTGAATTGCGGGCCGAATTGATGCGTCTCCGTGAGGACACCGACCGCCAGGCTTCGAGCGGTGCGAAGTCGGTCAAAACGGGAACCGAGAGCTCCTGAATCGGAAAGCGCCAAGCGGGGAACTATACTTGACTAATTTAGTCAGGTATGGGAAGATAGGCCTACTTCAAAGCGTGGTGTCGCTGGTTGTTTTTGGCCGGTAAGCAAACGGCATCTGAACGGGCTAAATCCATGAAACTGACGACCAAAGGACGTTATGCGGTAACAGCGATGCTGGACCTTGCGCTGCATGCGGAAGAGGGCCCGGTGTCTCTGGCGGAAATCTCCCAGCGACAGGAAATTTCCTTGTCTTATCTCGAGCAGTTGTTTTCACGCCTGCGCAAGAACGGTTTGGTCACCAGCACACGGGGACCGGGTGGCGGCTATCGCGTTGCACGTGATCTGGACAAGGTCGCTGTGTCGGAAATCATCGGTGCGGTTAACGAATCGGTTGACGCCACCCAATGTGCCGGCAAGGAAAATTGCCATAGCCATGGTCGCTGCCTGACGCACGACTTATGGGAAGGCTTGAGTGAACAGATAGAAGATTTTTTGAGCGGTGTATCGTTGCAGAACATGATCGATCAACGGCGCGTAAAAGCGGTGTCGATTCAGCAGGATCAAGTCATGGTCCAGCAACCCTACGCATAACGTATGTATTCAAGTATCAATCAAAGGTTTCGAGGCTGACTATAGTGAGTTCCCTAAACATCCCAATTTACATGGACTACTCCGCTACCACACCCGTGGATGAACGAGTTGCTGCGAAGATGGCAGAGTGTCTGACCCAGCAAGGGCATTTTGGTAACCCTGCATCGCGGTCCCACCCGTTTGGCTGGCAAGCGGATGAGCTGGTTGAGCAAGCACGTGACAACGTGGCCAATCTCCTCGGTGCCAACTCCAAGGAAATCGTCTGGACTTCGGGTGCAACTGAATCTGACAACCTGGCGATCAAAGGCGCGGCTCGTTTTAATGTCAAGAAGGGCAAGCATATCGTCACACTGAAGACAGAGCACAAGGCCGTTCTGGATACTTGTCGTCAGCTGGAGCGAGAAGGTTTTGAAGTGACTTACCTTGATCCCCTGGACAATGGCTTGCTTGATATGGATGCCTTCAAAGCAGCGTTGCGTGATGACACGACCGTTGTATCGATCATGCACGTCAACAACGAAATTGGTGTTATCCAGGACATTGCTGCGATTGGTGCAATCACGCGTGAGAAAGGCATTGTCTTTCACGTCGATGCGGCGCAGAGCCCGGGCAAGGTAAAGATCGACGTCAATGAAATGAACGTTGACCTGATGTCGCTATGTGCTCACAAGGTCTATGGGCCGAAAGGTATTGGTGCCTTGTATGTGCGACGCAAGCCGCGTTGCCGTATCGAAGCGCAGATCCATGGCGGTGGTCACGAACGTGGCATGCGCTCTGGCACATTGGCGACTCACCAGATTGTCGGTATGGGCGAGTCTTTCCGTCTCGCACACGAGGAAATGGCTGCAGAAAACGATCGCCTGCGCCTGTTGCGTGATCGCTTGTGGAACGGCCTGAACGATATGGAAGAGATCTACATCAATGGTGATCTTGAGCAGCGTATTCCGGGCAATCTGAATGTAAGCTTTAATTTTGTCGAAGGTGAGAGCCTGATCATGTCGATGAAGGACATTGCTGTATCGAGTGGTTCGGCCTGCACCAGTGCGAGTCTGGAGCCGTCTTACGTGTTGCGCGCAATTGGCCGCAACGATGAGCTCGCTCACAGTTCTATTCGTTTTACCATCGGCCGTTTTACAACCGAAGAAGAAGTGGACTTCACGATCAAGCAGACGCGTGGCGCCGTCGAGAAGCTCCGAGCGCTGTCACCTTTATGGGACATGCACAAGGAAGGAATCGATCTCGATTCGGTTGAATGGGCTCATCACTAATTTATTATTTACTTGCGTAGAGCTCGAAAGGCTCTGCGTCCAAACAGTTCAGGAGAAAGCACATGGCTTATAGCGACAAAGTACTGGATCACTACGAAAATCCACGTAACGTTGGCGTCCTAGACAAGGATGATCCCAATGTAGGAACCGGCATGGTGGGTGCGCCTGCCTGCGGTGACGTCATGCGTCTGCAGATCAAGGTCAGCGACGAAGGCATTATTGAAGATGCCAAATTCAAAACCTATGGTTGTGGATCAGCCATTGCATCGTCTTCGCTGGTGACTGAAATGGTCAAGGGCAAGACGCTCGAAGAAGTGGGTGAAATCCGGAACAAGCACATCGCTGATGAATTAGCGTTGCCGCCGGTAAAGATTCACTGTTCTGTATTGGCAGAAGATGCTATCGCTGCAGCTATCGCTGATATCAAGGCGAAGCGTGGCGAAACCAAAGCAGAACCTGCTGACGCAGCAGCCAGCTAGAAACGGTTCCATAGAAACGGTTTTTGGCACACGCCAAAACGGAAACGAAGAGGTCTGGCCAGTCTGTGTGGACTGGCCAAAAAACCGGATAAGGTACATGGGTATTACGCTGACAGATCGTGCAGCAGAGCACGTCAAAGGCTATCTTGACAAACGTGGCAAGGGTATTGGCCTGCGTCTGGCTGTGCGCACAACCGGTTGTTCGGGGCTCGCCTATGTCCTCGAATTCGCAGACGAGGTTGCTGCAAACGATGAAGTCTTTGAAGACAATGACGTGACAGTCGTCATCGACAAGAAAAGTCTTGTCTATCTGGAAGGTACCGAGCTCGATTTTGCCAAGGAAGGGTTGAACGAAGGGTTCAGATTCAAGAACCCGAATGTCAAGGATGAGTGTGGCTGTGGAGAGTCCTTCACTATCTAGCGCGTCTGGGTGTAATGGTAAGATTGATCCAATAACTGCCGTTCATGCCAATCTCCAACACAACTCAGCGGCCTGGTCTCCTAGCCTGGCAACGCGTCACGACCGAGACTTGACGACCATGCAGGTCGATTTAACCCGCAATTACTACGAGCTATTTGAATTGCCCGTGCAGTTCGAACTAGACACCGATCACTTGACGTCGCGATTTCGTGCGTTGCAAAAGGCCTTGCATCCCGATCGTTTCGCGGGTGCGACCGATACTGAAAAACGCTGGTCGGTGCAGGCCGCCAGTTTTGTAAACGAGGCCTACCAGACCTTGAACAAACCTATCGCCAGAGCAGCTTATATATTGTCACTCAACGGTATATCGATCGACGAAGAAACCGATACACAGATGTCACCGAGTTTTTTGATGGAGCAAATGGAGATGCGTGAAGCATTGGAAGCGGCACCCGAAAACGCAGAGCCCTTTGCCGCGCTTGATCGGCTTGCTGGTCAACTCAAGATCAGTTGCGAGCAGCAAGCCGCGGCGTTTGGTGTTGCGGCGGCATCCTCTGATTGGCAAGCGGGCAGAACGGTCGTTCGCCAATGGCAGTTTCTCGACAAACTGCAAAGAGAAGTGCGAGATGCTGAAGAGCGTCTGGATGTCTACGGTGAGAGGTTATAAGCGTGGCACTGTTGCAAATAGCCGAACCCGGTGAGTCGCAAGCACCTCATCAGCATCGTCTGGCTGTCGGTATCGATCTCGGTACAACCAATTCATTGGTAGCGGCCGTACGTAGTGGTGAATCGAGTGTGTTGCCGGATGCTGCTGGACGTCGAGCAATACCGTCTGTCGTGCATTATGCAGATGACAAGACGGTGACTGTCGGTCATGATGCCGAGTCCATCGTCGGTGATGCCTTGAGTACGATTCGATCAGCGAAGCGATTGATGGGCAAGGGCGCGGATGATCTTGCTGGAAGCTGGTTGAATGAGCACTATCAATTTGATACTGAATCAGCATCCATCCCGCTGTTCAAAACAGCCGCAGGATCCAGGAGTGCGATAGAAGTATCCGCAGAGATACTGTATAGCCTTAAGGTTCGGGCTGAAGAAACACTCGGCGGTGAATTGGTCGGAGCCGTGATCACCGTGCCGGCTTATTTCGATGATGCCCAACGTCAGGCGACAAAAGATGCCGCTGCCTTGAGTGGTTTACAGGTTTTGCGCCTTTTGAACGAACCGACCGCCGCTGCCGTCGCCTATGGTCTCGATACACGGGATGAAGGCACCGTTGCGATTTTTGATCTCGGTGGAGGCACCTTTGATATTTCACTGTTGAAGATGCAGCGCGGTGTTTTCGAAGTTTTGGCCACAGCCGGCGACACAGCGCTGGGCGGTGACGATATCGATAATCTTGTTGTTGGCTGGATTCTTGAGCAAGCTGGCGTTGACGCGCTTGCAAGCGAGCAGGATCATAGCGATGTAAAAGCGCTTGCACGTGCAGCAAAGGAGGCCTTGTCAAACTCGCCGGAGACATCAATTGATTTTGCCGCCGAAGGACAGCAATGGCAGGGGACGCTGACTCTCGAGACCTTCAATGCGCTGATCGAAGCACTGGTGCAACGAACGCTTGCACCTTGCCGGCAGGTTATTCGTGATGCGCAAATCAACCGTGATGATATCGATGCCGTGGTCATGGTTGGCGGTTCCACGCGTGTGCCATTAGTGCGGGAAAAAGTCAGTGAATTCTTCCGTCAGGATGTGCTGACCGATATTGATCCTGATGAAGTCGTCGCTATCGGCGCTGCCATTCAAGCCGATGTACTTGCCGGCAACAAACCAGACAACGACTTGTTGCTACTGGATGTAACGCCCTTGTCGCTCGGGTTAGAGACCATGGGTGGTCTGGTTGAGAAGGTCATCCCGCGCAACACAACCATTCCGATTGCGCGCGGTCAGGAATTTACGACTTACAAGGACGGGCAGAGCGCAATGGCCTTGCATGTACTGCAAGGTGAACGCGAAATGGTGTCCGATTGCCGTTCCCTGGCACGCTTTGAATTAACCGGTTTTCCGGCACGTGTTGCTGGCGCTGCGCGCATTCAAGTGCTGTTCCAGGTAGACGCCGATGGCCTGCTCACGGTCAGCGCTCTGGAAAAAGAAAGTGGTGTTGTGGCAAGCATTGATGTCAAGCCATCCTACGGGCTGAGCGACGGCGAAATCGAGGAGATGTTGCGCGCTTCCATGGAACATGCTTCAGAAGATATGCAGGCGCGCGCCTTGGCTGAACAGAAAGTCGAAGCGCAGCGAGTGCTCGAAGCCGTACACAGTGCGCTTGATGCTGATGGTGATGAACATTTGAGCACCGAAGAGCGTTCGGCTATTGATAAACTGATCGCTGATCTCCGCGCACGCATCGATAGCGGTGATCGAAACGAAATACATGACGCCGTGCACGCACTCGAAGCCGGTAGCACAAACTTTGTCGAGCGACGCATGAATGCCAGTGTCAGAAAGATGATGGCAGGCCAAAGCGTCGGCGAATTTGATTGACTCAGGAGCTGATGGCAGATGCCAAATATAACCATTAAACCCCATCATGAAATTTGCCCTGACGGCGCAAGCTTCACCGTCGACCCGGGTATCTCCGTGTGTGATGCGATGCTCCGCAATGGCGTTGATATCGAACACGCCTGCGAGAAGTCATGCGCTTGCACTACCTGCCATGTGCATGTGCGTGAGGGTGGGGAGAGTATCGACGAGGCTGATGAGCTTGAAGAAGATTATCTCGACAAGGCTTGGGGTCTGGACCCGGATTCCCGATTGAGCTGTCAGGCCATTGTGGCGGACAAGGATCTGATCATCGAGATTCCCAAGTACACCATCAATATGGTGTCTGAAAACCACTAGGACCCTTGACTGCAGCGACGACAAAGACTGCCGCTGTACTGTCGGAGATTGGAGAAGAACTGATGCAACTGAAATGGACTGACATTCGAGAGATCGCCATTGAGCTGGCCGAAGCCCATCCGGACGTGGATCCCCAGTATGTGCGCTTTACTGATATGCATGCCTGGATTTGTGCACTGGAAGACTTTGACGATGACCCGGAAAAGTCCAGCGAAGGCATTCTTGAAGGTATTCAGATGACTTGGATTGATGAAGTCGATTGAGTTGTTGGTTCTATAGTCAGTTGTGCAGCCGTTCATGTGACGACGGCTTTTTGAAGAGAATGTCATGATGCCAAACGTGAGTTGAATTACCCATGTCATTCGCGATTAGCATCGACGATATCGAAGCGGCAGCCTCACGCCTCAAGGACGTGGCTGTTGTTACACCGCTACTGGAAAGCCCCTATCTGAACGAGGTTGCCGGGCGGCGTGTTTTGGTCAAGGCTGAAGTCTTGCAGCGAACCGGCTCATTCAAATTTCGTGGCGCCTGGAACGCAGTTACCGCGTTGCAGGAAAGGAATCGGGGGCAGGGCGTAATCGCCTATTCATCTGGAAACCACGCGCAAGGTATCGCTCAAGCGGCCGCTCTACATGGCGTTGCTGCGGTGATTATCATGCCCAATGATGCACCGGCATTGAAACTTGCCAACACACGGGCATTGGGCGCTGAAGTGATTCTCTATGACAGGCCCGGTGGTGAGTCTCGCGAATCGGTCGGTGAGTTGCTTGCTGAACAACGCGGCCTGCATTTGATCCGGCCCTACGATGATCCTGATGTCATGGCGGGTCAGGGAAGTTGCGGTCTGGAGATAGTCGAGCAGGCTGCGAAGGCGGGTGTCGATTCAGGCGATGTATTTGTTTGTTGTGGAGGCGGTGGTCTATCTTCAGGTATTGCGATCGCCATGCAAGCGAAAGCCCCGCAGTTTCGTGTGCGACCTGTTGAGCCGGCAAGTTCCGACGACGTTCGTCGTTCTCTTCTGGCAGGCCATCGTATCGCCAACGAAACGCAAAGCACATCCATTTGCGATGCCATTGTGACGCCGATGCCGGGTGAGCTGAGCTTTCCGATACTGGATTCCTTAGCCGGTCCTGGTTTGTGTGTCAGTGATGAAGATGTGCTTAAGGCTATGGCACAGTCGATGTTGCGTTTGAAACTGGTGGTTGAGCCCGGCGGCGCAGTCGCGTTGGCCGCTGCTCTGTTCGCAACAGTTGAAAATCGGGGTGCAGAAGTGGATGCATCCTCATCCTCGGATGCGGTTTGTTGCGTGGTAACTGGTGGCAATGCCGATCCTGCGATGTTAATGAGAGCGATTGATCGTTTTGCTTAAGTAATGGCTCATAGCCAGTAGCTACGCGTTAAAGCCGCTTTGCCTATTGGAAGCATTGGTTTTTCAGTGTTACGCGCTCTGAAAACGCTCCACGGATATGAATCCGTCTATCTGCTCCAGCAAGGGGCGTAATTCTTCGGCTATCGATAAGTACTCGTCGTATTGACTGTCTTTTGGACTAACTTCGAAAATGACAGCGATCACGATGTTGGTCCGTGTGGTGCTGATGCCCGTTTTAAAAAAGTGCGATCCTCTCGAAGTAGAAATTTTTCCTGTTGGGCGAATTCGTAGTTTTCGCGACCTATTGGATCGTTTGCCAGCCTTGTTCGATATTGTTCGTATGCTGCAAGGTTAGCTATCTCATAGATGCCATAGGCCAGTGTGCTTGACCCTTCATGTGGCGAGTAGTAACCAATGAGATTGGCCCCGCAACGAGGAATGGCCTGTCCCCAATTACGCGCATATTGATTGAATTGGTATTTCTTGCTTGGATCAATGTGGTAGCGAATGATGCAGGTCAGCATGATTAAAATCCATTGCGGTAGTGATTGAATTCGATGATGAGATTATGCAAGACTGACCGTCTTGAATGCTTCGGTGTGGATCGAACTATGGAATACTCGCCCAACATTGCACGGATAGGAACACTGCTCGGCGACAATACGCGTGCGCGAATGCTCTCGACACTGATGCATGGCAAGGCACTGACTGCATCAGAACTGGCTCGCGATGCGGGAGTCACAGCGCAAACAGCTTCGACACATTTGGCAAAATTGGAATCAGGTGGTCTTCTTGCGTTACGCAAGCAAGGAAGACACAAATATTTCACCATCGCCAACGAGGAAGTGGCGACCTTGCTTGAGTCCATGATGGGGCTAACGACTCGCGACAACTCACAAATCCTTGCCACTGGTCCGCGTGATTCAAACTTGCGCAAAGCCAGAGTCTGTTACAACCATTTGGCAGGTGGAAAGAGTGTGCAGCTTTATGATTACCTGCTGGCAAAGCAATATCTTCTGGAGGTCAACGGCACGCCAGAGCTCAGCGAGCAGGGCGAAAATTTTGTAAAGAGCTTTGGTATTGATCTAGATCTGCTGCAAAAATCAAAATCACCACTTTGCAAAGCCTGCCTTGACTGGAGCGAACGCCGATCACATCTCGCTGGCAGTCTTGGCAGGGCGTTCCTTGCAAAGTTCGAATCAATGCGCTGGCTGAGTCGTGGTGAAGGGCGCATCGTTACTTTTAGTACGAAAGGGCGGCGAGAATTTGATGCGATGTTTGGTGATTGATTCAACCGTATAGTTCTAGCGTTTTTCTTTAGCCCTGGATTTGGCAGTAATATCGACCGATTGCCTAGCGAAGGCGTTGGAGATGTCGGCAGATATTTGATGTCTGTTCTTGGGTAAAATGGGCTGCTGGTATTCAAGATATATATTTGAAATAAAGGTACTTTCTGTTTATGTCGACTGTTATGCCTAAATAGGATCGAAGTTCATGGATAGCCCAATAGATAAATTTGAAGTTTGGTGGCGGGATGCTTTAGTCGATAGTCCATTAAAGCAAAGAAGTCCAGTATGCATATCAACGATTGACGAGAATGGGTTTCCATCTGGAAGATTTGTTGATCTAAAATCTGTAAGTGATGAAGGTTTTGTATTCTGTTCTTACTTGGACTCAAATAAGGGTAAGCAGATTTCAAATAACGCCAAATCTGCGATGACATTCTGGTGGGATCACGTTGGTTATCAGATCCGTGTTGTCGGTTACGCACAAGAGATATCCAAAGTGGAGGCAGAAAGATTCTGGATTACACGCACCAGAAGTGCCCAAATGACAACCACTGCCTTTGATCAAAGCGCGCCTTTAGAGTCTGAGGGCTTTTTGGCGGCGCATCTCCAAAATATTTCGGAACAGTTTGACGGTCAACCTATTCCAATGCCAGTTAATTGGGGAGGTTATCTCATCAAGCCAATTACGATAGAGTTTCTTACTTTTCGCGACAGCAGATTGCACCTGCGGGAGTCATTTGAATATATTGACGGTCATTGGGTTAAGCGTCTTCTTCAACCGTAATTGGTATAACAAGAAGGTTCTATGAATCTG
>CALDSR010000004.1 GCA_937924505.1 uncultured Granulosicoccus sp.
CTGTTGCCGGGTCACTAAGGCTTGAGTCAATTTCTTTGCTGTCATTCATCGTCCCAAGTTAATAGGTGCTGGCTTTGGATGATCGCGTGAGTCACCACTGAGTCACCAGATTAGGGCGTATTGTAAGGTATCCAAACGTAAGTTATAGGTAAAATAACCACTAGAAACAGTTGGTTAACGTGCGGTCACGAAATTCTGAGTAATGGGATTTTCTGACTTTTAATCAGGTGGTCGTAGGTTCGAATCCTACACGCCCCACCATTTCCCAATCCCAGCCATTCTGGCCAAATTCCTGAACCCCTAGCCAGACAAGCATGTCAGCCTTCAGGCGGCCAAGTCGATTATCCGGGCGACTGTAATTTCGCCATCACCTCGACGTCGTTGCCGTAAAACGTCACGAACACCATTTCCCCAGAGCTTGCGAATTTTCCTGTTAGTGCGCTGATATTGACCTGATGGGTCACGAGAATTCGTACTCGCTTGTCACTGTTGATCCAATCACTGATCGTTGATCGCAGGCGGCTTGTTTGTGCGTTCGCCGTACTTCGATCCTGATAGAAGGAATTCAGCATTGATTCCTTTACAGGTTGACCGAAACCCAGTAACTCTGCCGTTTCTGTACATCGACACCATTCGCTCGATAGAACACTTGCTTTCTCTATGCCGTTAGCTCGAAGGACATCGCCAATAAGTCTGGCCTGTGCCCGCCCTTCGTTGGATAAATTGCGTTGCGTTGAACAATCATTGAGATCGAAGTCAAACGGGTCGCCTGTTCCAGGTGCCATGGCATGGCGCATTAGAATAACAGCGTCACCTGATTTTAACGATTGCCATACATCGGCATCTGGCTTCTTAGTGATGTCGCTTGCGTGAGCCTCGGCATGACAGAGTGAACTTATCATGGCGATAGTAAGTATAAAAAATTTCAGTTTTTTCATTTACGTGTTATTGCCCAAGGTGTCGGCGTTGCACTGAAAATGTGCATGACGTTTATGTGTTAGTTTTTCAAAATCCATTTGAAAACTGTTAAATGTCGATGTCATACGAAGCTTGCCAGGACACTGTATGTATCTTGCTCGCGGGAGGTCAAGGTTCTCGCCTATTTCCTCTGACTGCGGACAGAGCCAAACCGAGTGTCCCTTTTGGCGGCGCATACCGCATCATAGACTTTACGTTGAGCAATTGTCTGCACTCGGGGTTTCGTCGCGTATTGGTGCTGACGCAATACAAGTCGCATTCATTGCAGAAGCACTTGCGTGATGCCTGGTCCATATTCAGTCCGGAAATGGGAGAGTACATTACAACGGTTCCACCGCAAATGCGCACTGGCGATTCCTGGTACAGCGGTACGGCGGATGCGATCTATCAAAACAGTTTTTTATTGGAGCGAATCGGCGCCAAACGGGTAATGATTTTGTCTGGCGATCATATTTACCGTATGGATTATGCGGCCATGCTCCAACAACATGAAGAACTGGACGCAGATCTCACAGTCGCGTGTATGCAAGTGCCCGTATCTGATGCGCGATCGTTTGGTGTCATGACAATTGATTCGTCAAACAAGGTTGTTCGCTTCGTGGAAAAACCGACAGTTCCGGATCCGATGCCAGGCAATAAAAATTCGGCACTCGCATCTATGGGGATATATATCTTCAATCATGATGTGTTGGTCGAGCAGTTGTCACGTGATCATTCAGATGAAACATCAACCCATGATTTTGGAAATGATCTGATACCTCGTCTTATTGATACGCATCATGTTTGTGGTTATCAATTTGGTCGACAAAAGGGCCGTGTGACCCAGGACCGATATTGGCGCGACGTCGGTACGATCGATTCCTATTTCGATGCGAACATGGATCTTCTCTCACCATCACCTCCGTTGAATCTGTATCAGAAATCATGGCCAATTCGAACATACCAGGGTCAGCATCCACCGGCCAGAGTAGTGCCAGCGGCTGATATCAGCTATGGCGATATTCAGAATTCAATACTTGGCGGCGGAAGCATGGTAATCAGCGCGAAGGTTGTCAATTCGATTTTGTCTGCCAATGTGCGGGTCCATGAAAATGCGCAGCTAGACTCAAGCATTATATTTGATGGCGTGGATGTCGGTGCTGGTGCGAAATTGCGACGCTGTATTGTTGATAAGGATGTTCGTATTCCGGCGGGTATGGAAATAGGTTATGACCACGAAACGGATTCAAAAACATTCAAAGTAACCGACAATGGGATTGTCGTGGTGCCAAAGGATTTTTAGTTTTTATGAGGCAACGGTGAGCGCAACGGTAGAAGGCGGCCCGCTATTAACGCAGTCGCGGCGGTTACATTCGTACAATGTGACCCGTTGGTAGGTCAGATTTGAGACTCAATAGCGATGTCAATAGGTGTTTTTGCAAGTAGTTGGCAGCGGTATTGCTGATGAAACGCCGTGAGTGTTGTTTTGTCTCATTGCAGTTTGATAGTGATTGGTAGTTGATGCTCCCATTACTTGATATTTCTCTGCTAGTCAAAATAACGCGCATCAGGGCGCTCTAACCAACACCAACGACACAACCCGTTTTTTTAGATATGAGATTTTGTCAACGCCATTTTTTTACAAGTATTCTTGTAGTTGCACTATGCGGTTTGCTATATGCATGCTCAGAAGGCTCAGGTCACGAAGTATCAAGCAGTGGCGTATCAAGCAGTCAAGTTTCAAGCGGTCAAGTGTCGCCGGATGCGTCACTGTCGCTCGCTGCGGCTGTCGGTATATGCAATTCCTACGATCAATCCAGTCTTTACAGGCCTCGTCTGAACACGCAAATAGTCAATCCGCAATCGGACTGGATTGGCATTATAGAAAATGCCGCCCCTGACACTGAGGTATTGCTCGAAGACGGTAACTACCACCTTGACCAATATGTCTTGCAAGTCCGAAGTGGAGTAACCGTACGAAGTTTGAGTGGTGATCGGTCGCGGGTTCGTATTCATGGCGTGGGTTACCAGGTACCCTCGGAAGGAATAATGATTGTCGGCAACGATGTCACCATCGCAGACATATCCATAAGTGAATTCCGGGATCATGGTGTCGTCATGAATCCAAGCATAGGCGGGCAACACGGTTTGCAGTTATATAACCTGGATATAAAGGATATCGGCACTCAACATATCAAGGTGAATCCACCCGGTGCGCGTGAGGGATTGATCGCCTGCTCATCAATCGGGTATAGCGAAGGCGCAGCCCTGGGGGACTACAATGGCGCCATCGATATGCATGCAACAATAGACTGGACTATCAGAGATAACTATATTTACAACATTAACGGAGATGGCAGTGGTTGTCTTCTGGATCGAGACTGTGGTCAGTACATCAGTGGGCCGGCTATTCTTGTCTGGAATGGTGCGGTAGGCACAGAGATTATTGGCAACACGATAGTTGATAGTTTCCGAAACATCGCATTCGGTCTGGGCACCTCTCACGTGGGAGGCAGTATTTCGTACAACACAATTTATCAGTCTGAACCGGGGGATGCTGGAATAGAGTTGTTTGGAGCTAGTGACACACTTGTCGAGTTCAATACTGTCAAGTTGGCGGGAAGCTACCCAGGTGCGATTGAATTCAGGCAGTCTGACAACATCACCATTGCCAATAACTGGCTCTCAGTAGCGCCCTGGGACCGTGGAGGTAATCAGAATATTCTTTTGTCTGAAAACAATACAAGAGTTTCTGAGTCACCCGCGCTTGAGTCATTTTAACGCTACCCGGGGCAGCGACATCACGTAGGGCGTAATTGTCCTTTGAAGCCGCCAGGGACAGCTCATTGGATCACCAGATCGTGGAGCGGCGCCATGGCCCGTTTGAAGTGGGCCTGTCAGGCTCGACCGATGGCCTTGCCGTAGCCCGGGGCTTGCGAATCGAGAAGCCCGGATTCCCGATGTCCATGATTTCCTTCTCAGGGCATCTCAATCAAGCCCCGGATCTGTCAAACTTGGCCTTCCGGTTTTGGCTGGGTGGCCCCTATTCGCCAGCAGCACCCAGTCCTGAAGAGAGCAGTTGATGGAAAAGAGTCTTTTTAAGTTCATCTGGAAATACTCGAAGAAAGAACAGATCATTCAATTGTTGATCACCCTTTTGACCTTTCCAGTTTTGTTTGCAACTCTTGAACTGCCCAAGCGCATCATTAACGACGCGATCGGGGGGACCGGCGAAAATATTGTTTTTCTGGGAATCGAGTTTACGCAAATTCAATTTCTGATGGTTCTTTGTACCGGCTTTTTCCTGGCTGTCGTGACAAATCTGGTGTTCAAGATGCGGCTGAACACCATGAAAGGCGTGCTGGCTGAGCGCTTGCTGCGTCGATTTCGCTATCAGCTATTGACTCGCATACTGCGATTTCCGCGTTCGTATTTTCAAAATACAAGCCAGGGTGAGCTGGTCTCGATGGTGACCTCGGAAGCGGAACCTATGGGTGGGCTTATGGGGGATATTTTATCTCTGCCTGTTCTTTTGACAGGTCAGATGCTGACCATATTGATCTTCCTTTTCGCTCAGAGCTTCTGGTTTGGAATGGCTGCTGTTGCATTGATTCCATTGCAGGCATGGCTTATTCCCAAGCTGCAGCATCAAATCAATCTTCTCAACAAGGATCGGACACAACAAGTTCGCAAGCTAGCAGCTGATATCGGTGAGACTGCAGCCGCGGTGAGTGATATCCGTATCAACGGCGGTATGCGATACCGCATGTCGATGTTTTCCAAGCGCCTTGGAAAACTTTATGACATTCGCTTTGAGATTTATCAGAGAACTTTTTTCATGAAATTTCTGAATAATCTCATCAATCAGCTGACTCCATTTTTTTTCTATGCGGTAGGTGGCTATCTGGCCATCACTGGGCACATTTCCGTTGGCGCTTTGGTGGCAGCACTGGCGGCTTATAAGGATATGTCTTCACCGTGGAAAGAACTGTTGGCATTCTACAATCAGATTCAGGATATGTCCCTGCGATGGAATGTGGTAACAGAACGTTTTGCACCTAAGCCGTTGGTGGCGGATCACTTGTTTGAAGGCACACCTGCGAAAGTCGAAAGCTTGCGCGGTGATATTGAAATCAAGGATGTGACTGTTCGTGATGCAGAAGGTATTGCCGTGTTGGAAGACATTAATCTGAAAATACCGCAGGGTGCTCGTGTTGCCGTCAAGGCAAGTAATGAAGCCACTAGCCAGGCTTTCGCTGACCTCCTTACACGGGAGGTCATTCCAAGGCGTGGTTCGGTCAGGATTGCGGGTCATGAATTGAACACCTTGCATCAAGTGACCCTGGCTAACAGTATCGGTTATGCCCATTCCAATCCGCAGATTCTGCAGGGCACACTTGGCGATAACCTTCTGATGCCCTTCAAAAATCAACCCATCGAGAGCGTGGACAGTCGCTCTGGTGACAGCAGCTATCGGCTCAAAGCCGAACAATCAGGCAATAGCGTCGATCCATTCAATGTAAATTGGGTTGACCCTGTTATCGCAGGACTGGACTCTTCAGAAGCAATACAGGATTGGTGGTTTAATCTGGTTGAGGCGATGGGAATCGATGATTTCATGGTACGTCGTGCGCTGCGTTCACGCCATGATGCGGATGATCATCGGGAACTGGCTGATGCGATTGTACGATTGCGACCCGAGATTGCAGAACGTCTTGCCGAGGCGGGTCTCGATGACATTGTTCATGGCTTTCATCCTGACAAGTTTAACCCGGTGTCACTATTAGGAAGTAACTTGCTGTACGCCTTACCCACCAGCAAGATGTCGCAACTGTCCTTGTCCAAAGACAAAAATTTTGTTCGAATATTACGTGAGCAGGGGATCGCAGATGAGCTGATGCAAATGTCGGCAACCTTGATCGAGAGTTTGACTTCAACCTTTGGTGACGATGGTACCAATCACCCATTGTTCAGGCGCTTGAATCTTGATGAAGAGCTCTATCAACGCCTCGGTGCTATTGCCAAAGAGCGACGTGCCGGTGGTGATGCAAGACTACCCGCAGAAGACTATGCACTCATGTTGACTGTTCCTTTTGCTTTTTCGTCTGAACAAATCGGCCCTGCATTTGATGACATATTCAAACAACGGTTGCTGGAAATTCGTAAGAAGAGTGCTTTGAAAATGGTAGAGGCATTTAATAACCTTTTCGAAACAATCGACCCAAGAAAATACTACTCCGTACTGACACTCATGGGTAACGCTATATTCGGGCAGATCTCACGCGTTGCGGGTGCGCGTGAAGCCCTGATCGAGGATATTATCGTTGATGTACTGAGTAAGCACGGATTGCGGCGATTAGCTGCGCAAACCATTCTCGATTTGGATACCTCATTGGGCGGCGCTAATCTCCCTGCCATTTTCAGGGAGCGGGTAGCCTTTAGCCGAGCTGGCATCAAGAAGCCTGATATTCTGATTTTTGAGAATTCCCTGGCCAGTCATGATACCGAGTCGCGTGAGCGCATCGGTAAACGTATCAGCAGATTGATGCCTGATACAACCATCATATTTATTGAACGCACGATTACAAACCCTGAAAATTTCGATCTGTTTGTTGAGATAGTCGGTGGTCGGATTGATGGCAGTGTTCAGCAAGATAAAGGGTTGAATATGGATGCTCGCCGGGACCTCAACCGAAAAATTGAGGCGATAACCAAAACCGATTTGTTTGGCCAATTTGACCGCAAGCAGCAGCGTCTGTTGGCATTTGGCGCGCAATGGTTTGACGCTAAGGCAGGGCAAAAGATATTTACTGCGGATGAGGAAGCAGATGCAGCCTATTTGTGTGTTACTGGTTCGGCTGGCCTGTATTGGCCAGAGACTAATGGACAAACACAGCTGGTCTCAGAAATTTTGCCAGGGCGATTGATAGGAGATCTCTCGGTTATCCTTAAACAACGGCGCACACTTGATCTTGTAACCAAGGAAGACTGCATGTTTCTACGTATCGGTGCTTCTGAATTGATGGCGGTTATCGAAAACGATGGTATGGCCGCATCGACTTTGATGCGAACAATTGCTGACAATTTGTCAGGTGCGGTGAATTCCTTGCATACCCTGCGCAAGTATGCATCTGAACGCGGGGTAGATTTCTCGGAGCTTGATAAAGCTAAAGAGAAGTAGAGGCCGTGGCGATCTCCACTTTTTTATCTTGCTATCAGATTGGTTCACCTGATGATGCACGTCGATGTTCCCTGACCAGCAAAATGCCAATAATTAACCAACATAAAACAAGGAACACGTTGAAGGCAAAGAAACTTGACGTTGACAGTGACAGCATCTGCACGCCAATCAACACAGTTATTGCTGCAAGACCATCGCCGAGGCGAACGTATAGCGTGTCAATAGCCGGTTTGCCACGGAATTTCATCGCGGAACTCACCGGCAGCCACAGCACGTGGCGTGAAGTATTGTTTAGTGAATAGTCTGTTGCGTTCTCGGCAATTTTCATCATTTTGACCACGGCCAACACGGGCAGTAGTGCCATCACTGTGTAGGACGTCAGGGCGATAACAGGCAGAATCAACAGGATTGCCGCAAAGCCTCCGTACTTCAACAACCTTGAAGCAACAAAGGCCTGCAGGAGCAACGCTATGATATTTACCCAGAAATAAAAATTGCCATAAAAAGCTGTTGTGCCATCACGAACAAACTTGAGTATGGAGTCGTCACCCGTGATGCCTTGCTGTTGCGCATTGTTCGCCAGTGATTCCTGAATGACCCCAAACAGCAGATTCTCACCATTCGTGTTTACCCAGTTGGTTAGTAGAGTCACCAGTGCTGCCAACAACAGGAACTTGCTGAGCAGTACAAGTTTGGCGCCACCCCAAATGCTGGGTTTCTCGGCAGCGTCCTCGTCTGGTGGATTTTTCGAATCAGCCTCTGCATGTATCGCTTCACGCTGCGCAACGACTCGAACAATGACTATGGACGCAAGTAATGGAACGATGGCGACTAACAGTAGTGCCTCGGTAGGAATCAACCCCGAGCCCACCAGTTGATTGACGGCCCATGAACCGAAGGCTGCGCCAGAGGTCGCGCCAATTGCGATAAAGGGCAACATCCTTTTCCCACGCTCATTGGTATAGATGTCAGCGGCGAAGGTCCAGAACTGAGCTACGACGAATACGCTGAACATCCCGACCCACAAGTAATAGACGACACCCATGAGTGCCAGCCCGCCGAAGAACAGATTCGGCTGCAGCGCCCAGAAAATAACCATATTTGATATGCAAAATAAGGTGGCACGGGTAAATAACGTAACCCGATCCCATTTTGCGGCTAGTTGCGCGTACCAGCCGACAACAAAAAGCAGAATAATGCTCTGCAGGAAGCTGGAATAGGCCTTGACCTCCATCTTCGAAAGGCCCTGGACGTCTGATATGGCGATCCAGCCTTCGCGTAAGGGTTTGATGAAGTAGTAAGCCAACAAGATGAGAAACACGTTGGCAAAAAGGAGAACAGCGGTAGTCCCCTCACCCTGCTTGACTTCAGTAAAGAGGCTGAGAAATTTCTCGTTAGCTGAAAGCCGAGATGTACTGCTGGTCGAAGGTTCAGACATATCGCTCCGAAATTAGCCGGCGTACGATGTCAGTCTGACACCCCACCTTCAAGTAAATCAATTAATTAGCACCTACATTATAACCATAGCAGACAGCGCCGATAGGCATGAGCTAGCGCCTCTGTTTGGTTATTGTGGCGTCTTGCGCGTGCTATTTGATGTCATGAGAGGCTTCCGGTTAACATGACAGAAGCACTCGCGAAGTGCTGAACGGAGCAAGAGCTAATGATAAGCCACGCTGACACTACCTCGAAAAGAAGCGAAAGCGGATGATTAGCCACGCTTGACCCTGGCTCGATAATTGGAAATGTGGGAGTAATTGTGGTTACATCTGTTACTGAACTTGAGGGTTGCAAGAAACCTTTCGGCGCTCTGCGGAAAACCTGGAACCCGCGAAGCCTGTTGATTGGTCTGATCGCTCTGCTGTGTGCCAGCGGCCCCTTGCTCGCCGCTGAAACCCGCACGATTGTCGCCGACCCCACCCTGAGTGCCGGGCCTGTACACCGCTTGCTCCTGGGTGCCGACTACCGCGATCTTTGGGCAACCCCCATTGAGATCGAAGTCCTGGACCTCAGTCGTGAGGCTGGTGGACTGACACCGTTATTTCGAGTTGGTGGCGCGCAAACCTTTGGCCTGGCCTTCAAAGGCGCTGACGGCAAGAGCTACACGTTTCGTAGCCTCGTGAAGGAGCAAGCGCAAAACCTGCACGAATCTTTGCGGGACTATGCAATTGGCGATATTTTTCAAGATCAACAGGCCTCGTTGCATCCTGCAGCAACCAGTATGGTTCCTCCTTTGGCGGAAGCGGCAGGCGTTTTTTACAACACACCTCGGCTGGTCATGTTGCCAGATGTTCCGGCGCTTGGAGAGTTCCGCGAGCTCTATGCGAACCGGGTAGGGACGATAGAAGAATTTCCCACCCCGGCATCTGACGAATACGCCGGCTATTACGGCGCCACCGAAATTATCAAATCATTCGATATCGTGTCGCAATGGCTTGCCAGTCCCGATGTCAGAATCGACGCCCACGCGCTGCTGCGACTTCGCCTGTTTGATTTCTATCTCGGCGATTGGGATCGACACGCCAATAACCATCGCTGGGCCAAAATGCCCGGTAAATCCGAGTGGCAGCCGATACCGGAAGACCGAGACCAGGCCTTTGTAGATTTTCAAGGTTTTTTACTCTGGTTGATCCGACCGTTTGAACCGCGGCTACTTCGTTTCCAGGAAAACTACCCGAACAGTTTCGGACTAACCACACAAGGTTGGCCGATTCACCGTTGGTTTTTGGCGGAACTCGACCGAAGCGACTGGATCGAGATGGCGAACGAGCTGTCCAGCCGAATTACGGACGATGTGATTGATGAGGCAGTGAGTCTTATGCCAGAGGAATACAAAGCGTTGAGTGCTGCAAAACTTGCTCGCGTACTGAAGGCTCGGCGCGACAAACTACCGGAGATCGCTGAGCGCATCTATCGCTATATGTCCACCGAAGTTGATGTTCAGGCTACCGATAAGAACGAGCTCGTCCAACTGCGCAATCTTGGCAACGGACAGCTTGAAGTAATCGTTGCTCTGGATAACGGAGAGGCTCCGTATTTCAAGCGCGAGTTGAGTTCCGGGGATACGAAGTCAGTCAGAGTTTATTTGGGAGGCGGTCAAAACACTGTTGTGTGTCACGATCTGAATCGTAGTCCGATCCACATAGATGTAATTGGCAGCCGTGCTAATGATGTTTTCCAAGGTTGTGAGAAGGCGAGTCTGCGTTTTACTGAAACTGCAGAGATCGAGAAACGCAAGACAGAGGTACGTATCTCACCGGATCCGGTGGGTAAAATTGGTCTGCCTAGTCTCAATGTACCACCTGAATCCGAGCGACCGCGTGACTGGGGCTCCGCGATCGTGCCAAATTACATTGGCCGCGCCAGCTCGGAAGAGGGTTTGGTTTTGGGTGGCGGTTTCACACTGACCAAGTTTGCCTTTGGCAAGAACCCGTTTAGCCAAAGCCACACGTTTACCGGGGGAGTGTCTGTGACACGTGGCGAAGTGGAAGCCGGGTACGCCGGTGTGTATCAGCCATGGAATCCGAAACTTCAGTATTCACTCGATGCCAGCGTATCCACGATTACGCAAGCCGAGTTCTTTGGTTTTGGCAACGATACTTCGGATGATGGTGACAGTGACCTTTTTGAAACTGACCAGACGCGCGCCACGATAACGCCCAGCGTTAACTACGTCGTGACGCCAGCGCTTCAATTGTTTTCCGGAATCAGGCTTAACTACAATTCTTTGGATGATGACGAAGATACCTTGCTTACTGATCTTGCACCGCTTGGGGTTGGCGAATTCGGTTGGCTCGGCGTTTTTGCCGGGTTCGATTTCGATACTCGGGATCGCACGGTTTTAAGTAGTTCTGGCATGCACTTTCGCGTTGAAGGTAGTCATTCTCCCTCGGTCTGGGATGCAGAAGGCTCCTTTACCTCTTTTGAAGGAGAATTGGCGGGATTCTATGATCTCGGAGCGCGTTCTTTGCTGGCCTTACGAGTGGGTGGCCGACATGTTTCAGGAGCATTTCCGTTCCAGGAAGCGGCCTACATCGGGGGTAGTGAAAACGTGCGCGGTCTAGATACGGACCGTTTCGCTGGTGATGCATCGATATTTGGCAACCTGGAGTTAAGGCACACATTGGGTGAGGCTTCCGCTTATGTGGCAAGGGCTGAATATGGTGTGTTTGCATTCGCCGATGTCGGGCGCGTTTTTCTGGAAGAAGAAGACGATGAGGATGACTTGCATCCATCAGGTGGTGCAGGCTTCTCGATTTCAGCGCTTGATCGCAGCTTTCTGTTGTCCTTGGCCATTGCGCGCAGCGAGGAACGAACCTCGACTGTGTTTAATGCTGGCTTCAGTTTCTAAGGTCGGAGCATATAAAGTCGGAGCATATAAAGTTTTCGTTTAGAACAAGTGGTGCAGTCTTAACATGAAGCCTTGTCTGCTAGTTTCTACAGTAATGGGCGGGACCGCGGATCGACCTTCGCTTATGATTGATTTATAAAACGTCTTCACCATGAAATTGCTCAGCGCTGCCGAAAACAGAACATCAACCGGATGATGTTCGTTCGCCTCGACACGTGCCCAGGCTACGGCAGCGGCGCTGGCTCGCGTGCCTATCTTGATGGTGTTACGCAGCCAGGGTTTTTCAATGTTTAAATTCAAATTTTGATCAATCAAAAGCGCGGAAGAGAAGGCACTGCTGGAATGCCCGGACGGAAAGCTTCTGTCATCTCTATCATTCGGACGATCACGTTTGAATGTCCGCTTGCCGATTTCAACGATACCTTCTACGGTACCAAAGGCAAGCGCATTCGCTGCGATGCGGCGTGTCATAAATCCAGTTGCGGCCGCGGGTTTTGGCGCAAAAACGCTGGACACAGCCATGCCAACGACCAAGGTGTTTCTTACGTCGTCGCTAAAGTCGCTGGCACTATCCTGACTACCAAAGACCGGTGTGTTGTCGGAGGCCCAATCAGAAATATTATCGTCCGACCCGGTTGTAAGAATGACAGCCGCGGCAGTCAAAGGTATCCAGGTTCCAGGTTCCCGGGCGGATTCTTTAGCGACCTCAACAACGCTCTCCATTGACGGCAGCGTAGCTCCGAACTGCGCGCAACCGCTTGTCATGCTCAGGCAGATTGCCGCGCTCACCCAAACCGCTGGTAACGCCAATCGTTTCATAAATCACCGCTGCCAGTGCTTTCAAAGGTGGTAGACCTGCATTGGAGCGACATATCAAGTTTTACTGGTTTCATTATTCTTTATGGCTTCTCAGAAAAAGCCTTGGATAAAATTCGGTTCAGGAAAATTTCCCATAGCTTGATTTTGCGCTGATTCAATTCTTTTGAAGGTGGGCAAGTGACAGAATTTTCTCATAACTGGCATCCATCGGCGAGAGTGATGCTGGCTACTGAATTGTCATTGAGGGTTATTTGGCAATTTTTACTCGCCAGCAGAAGCATGATGATCAGTGCAACGCTTGTCAATTCGAATGTGTTTGCCAATGTTTGGATCCATGAGAATGTGCCAGTGGGTTCGAACATCATTTTGGCAATGTGGCAAAAGGGACCGTCACGAATTATAGAGGCTGGTTGCTTGATATAAATGTTCAAAGTCGCAGACAATGGTATTGTCGTACTACCCATGATTTTTTTAGTTTATTTATTCTCTACCCGCTATATTCCAGTGTGAGCAAAATATCTTTTACGCAGCGCGCGCTAGGCCCAGGCTTGTTGGGTCTGCTTGGATTGATCCTGTTTCTGTTCTGGCGTTTCCCGCCGGCTGATTGGTTACCTGTTGACAGATTCGGCGCATGGCTCGATGACGCTGGCTATAAAGGTATGCTAGTTTTTGTTCTCGTTGGTATAGCCGCTACGTCCGTTGGTTTGCCGCGACAGTTGCTCGCTTTTGTTGGAGGTTTTTCCTACGGTATCGTCGGTGGTGTTCCACTGTCCTTACTGTCCGCAATTATTGGCTGTCTTGCAACGGTTCTGTTTTCGAGGAGATTTTTACAGACATTCATTACCCATCGTTATCCGCGCTTCATTGCTGCGCTGGATAAACTATTGGCAAAAGATGCGTTTCTTAAAATACTGATATTGCGCCTACAACCGTTCGGAACCAATCTGATTACAAACGTCTGTGCAGGTTTTACTCAACTTGGATTACGAACATTTCTCACCGCTTCTTTGATTGGTTATGTTCCGCAGATGTTGGTGTTCGCGCTGATGGGGTCGGGTGTTCGAGTGGCATCTGGCGCCCGCATGGGTGTAAGTATCCTTCTCTTGTTGATATCAGTGGCGCTTGGGTTTTATCTCTATCGTCGCCACCGGGACTCCTTGCCCAGGATTTGAGAAAGCGGGTGACTGTGGAGATTTATTGCGTTTCCGGCGCGAGCTCTTGACTATGTGACTTCAGGTTACGCTGGGTTGACGACAACGGATTTACTGCCTTTAATCATTTTGTAGCGCGCTTATTTTTGAGCTCGTTACATCCTCCTCCAAGTGGTACTTGAAAGCAGTGACGCTTCTACGGGCCAGGGACGGCCTTTTTTTTCGTAAAATCAGGTTTGTTCCCGGCGCGCTAATTGCTGAGCGAGGTGTCGTTCTGAACTTTGTCTGAGCTCGGCTCATGCCTGTCTTCGGTATTTACTGTCGATCAACAGTTAATGCATTCCTCCTGCCAGTGGCTCGAGATGCGGTTCATACCCTCAAGCGGTGGCTTGTTGGCGTCCTTTGTTTCTGCTGTGTGCTGACTGCCGAGGCTGCAGACGAGGTATTCGTCTATTCAACCGTTAATGTCATCCGCGGTATCAATATTGATATGGGTGTCGATTGGGAACTAACAACGACGCCACTGTCTCCGACGGCCAATGCCTTGGCATTGAACGCCGAGGCGGGTTTCGTTTATTACGGTGACAATACGAGTGTTTACCGCTGGGATCCCGCTCTGGGCAACGGGCCGGCGTCGCACAGTTTGATGAATGATTTCTCCTTTGGCCCTGTAACAGCACCGATTCGCAACTTGAATAGTACCGCTGGCGCCTTCCAGAACGGCACCTATTTTGTCGGATCGGAGGATGAAAGGGGCAATGCGGAAGAGGTCTGGGCACTGAATCTGTCCTTTGACGGCAGTAATGTCGTTTCGGCACAGCCTCTGAACCTCCTGGCAGCCTGTAACTGTACGGCCGTCCAATTAGGCGGATTTGGTGATATGGCGGCCCTCACCGAAGGCGGATTAACGGTTTTATACGGTGCAACCACCGATATATCGGGCAATGGCAGCGGGATTTTTGCGGGTCGCTGGCGTTTCACTCCGGCAACCGGCGCATTTACGTTGCTGCAGGCTGGCGCTGGCGGTCAGATGAGTGGTAGTTTGTCGAACAGATTGTACTCAAATGTGGGTAGATCGATACGTGAAGTGGATATTACAACCGGAGTCATCAGCAATACGTCCCTTTTTACCGCTACTGGGACCTTATTTGACTTTACTGGCGGCTTCAGCATGGATTTTGGAGACGCACCTGATAGTTATGGGGCCGCCTTTCATCGTGTACCGCTACAAAACCCAAGCGCTTATATAGGTAATCTCGGACCGGATAATGAGCCGGGTTCACTGAATACCCTGACGGGAAGCTTGGATGGCGATGGTGACGATGCCACGGGCCTTGATGATGAAGATGCGGTCAATAATTTGGCGCCCATCGATGCCGGTTTGGGGCAATACAGCGTAACGCTCGATTGTTCCGCCGGGACTGGAGTGGCGGCCTGGCTGGATCTGAATATCAACGGTGTCTTTGATGGAAATGAACGAAACAGTAACCACCCGGTGAGCTGTGAATCTGGTCAGGTCACGCTTCAATGGCTCGGAATTGGTGCTGCCGAAGCCGGTGACAGTTATCTGCGTATACGTGCATCTGACAATATTGCATCCATTTCGACAGCGACCGGAATTTCATCGAACGGGGAGGTTGAGGATCACCCGGTCACAATCTTGAACGAGGTTGCCACCCCAGGCACTTGTCTGGCCGGGCAAACCAGTCATATTTATACCCAGAGCGATTTGCCAAGGCGGATTGGTCCTAATCGAGGCACGGTCACCGTATCGACAATCACTGTGCCTGATTCGTTTACCGTTTCGGATGTCAATGTTATTGGTGTTGAGGGGACGTATAACCGCATGAGAGATTTGACATTCGACATACGCCACTCGGGTGTCACACAGCGTTTGTACGGACCGCGATGTAACTTTGAGGATGACTTCTTTATCAGTTTTGACGATAGTGCTAGCGGAACACCACCGTGTGCGCCAAACGATGGTGGAACTTACCCTCCGGTTGAATCCTTGTCGGTTTACAATGGTGTAAATTCAGCAGGGCAGTGGGAGCTACGAGTCACCGATCTGGCCAATGGTCGCCGTGGCGTATTCGAAAACTGGTCACTGGAGCTGTGTTCAAGTGGCGCGCCTACAGCGAATCCGGATGCGCATCTGGGTAAGATCGCCAGTGTTGTTGATCGAGAAGTAACGATGTCGTTTCGCTCGGTAAATACAGGCGATAACGACTTGTCAGGTATTCAGATAGTCGATGATCTGGATGTGGTTTTTGGCGCTGGAAACTACACGATAAGCTCACCACCTTCGCTAACGACAACGCAAACTGGTTTCACCGTTAACACAGCGTTTGACGGTACAGCATCAAACAATACATTGCTGGCAACTTCTGGTGTTCTCGCACCCGGCGAACAAATTGATTTGCAATTCACCGTACTGGTTGACGTGATCGCAGCAACTGCCACTCCGGGTGACTACTCAAACCAGGCAACACTCTCAGCGATTGCTGTGAATGGTGATATCGTAAATGATTTGTCTGGCAACTCGCTTGATCTGTCAACTGATACTGATATCGCAACAACGTTTTCAGTCGATCGATCAGCGACCCTGTCAGGGTTCGTATTTGAGGATACCGGGCTCGACATTTCAAGCGCTCACGATGGTGTTTTTCAAGCAGGTGAAGCCGGCATAGCAAGCCGCGTCGTGGAAGTGTTTGATCCAAGCGGCGTCAGTATCGGTGTTGCTCAAACGGATGCTTCAGGCCAATGGCAAATGAACATCGGTGACGCTTTCTTGAATCAGGCGCTATCTGTTCGTGTTCAGACTGGTGCTGATTACCAAGTGATCAGTGAAGCGGCTCTTTACGCCAATGGCGATATCACTGACGGGGAGCTTGTCGTTAGCCTGGCTGCAGGTGAGTCTGTGATTGACGTGAATGCGGGCTTGATCGATAAAGCGGAGTTCACGGCGAATCAATCAAGTGCCGTATCCGCAGGAAACTCTGTGCAGTACGCGCATGTGTTTCGCTCGCCGAGTTTTGCCGAGCTGTCCTTCACGCTGTCCAGTAATGTCAATCCTGTGACACCAGCGTGGACAAATACACTGTTTCGGGATAACAACTGTAATGGCGTGCGAGGCGCAAACGATACAGAGCTTGTGGCGGCGGTAACCGTGGTTCCGGGTGAAGATGTGTGTGTTCTACTGGATGTGTTTGTCCCAATTAATGCAGTAGCGGGTGCCAGCAGTAACGTCATTATCTCGGCCGATTTGCAGTTTGCCGATGATGCCGATACGGGACACGGCATCACTGATCAACTTGACAACAATGACGTGACTACTGCGTTATCAGCCCCATCCGGACGCCTCGTTTTGGATAAAACGGTGCGAAATCTGACGCTTGGGGAAGCCGCCGGCACCAGTAACAGCGGTTTGCCAGGCCATACGCTGGAATACATCATTAGTTATCGCAACACAGGGCCTGGACAAATTACGGATCTTGAAGTCAATGATGCGCTGCCGGCCTTCACTACGGCGGTGGGTGGTTCCGTCGTCTGCGGTACAACGCCAGCCAACCTGGTTTGCACCCCTGCAATTGCCGGTGAAGCGCTCAATTGGACGTTTACCGGCTCCCTGTTGGCCGGAGAAACCGGCTCTGTCAGCTACCAGGTGCTGATCGACTAATCCCAACTCCCTGTTAACAAGCAGATTTAACAAGCAGTCTGTGGCGTTACATCAGCCAAGGCTGAGTGTGTACGCACCTTGGTGCTCCTACCAAAGGTTAGATGAGGTTATCTGCCTCCTGAAGTGTTAGCCAAATAACATATTCCTCGAAACCGTTAACTGCCTCACGTTTCTTCGTCCTCGTTTTGTCGATTCGGGCTTACTCCCTGCAATAAAGCGGGTAACCGATCACAGGTTACTTCTTTGTTATTACATGTTAGATACAGGAGAGTGGAATGAAATTCTCACCGGTTGTTACTTTTTTTACAGTGTTTTTACTATTTGCCGGTATCGCTTATGCGAAAGGCCCCGTTACCGGTGAAATCAAGGTATTCGTCGTATCGACTGACGATACCGGAAATGAGATTGTCACTGAGGCCGAGGAGACTGAGCCGGGCCAAGTCATGGAATTTCGCATTGTCTTTACCAATAACGGTGAGGAAAATGTGCGTGGCGTGCAAGTAGTGGATCCGATTCCGCAGAACACGCTTTTTCTCTCTGATTCGCATCAGGCGGATGTCCCTGCATCGTTTGAAGTCAGCATTGACGGCGGGGAGTCGTTTGAGCTCGAACCTGTTACGCGCATCGAAACACAGGCGGATGGGTCTCAAAAGGAAGTTGTCATACCTCCTTCTCAATACACCCATGTTCGATGGCTTGCCAAGGAAGAGCTCATATCAAACGGTGGTCAGCATAGCTTTGCCTACCGCGTAACCGTGAACTGATAGCTGACGCACTGGTTCATCACACTTAATAAAAATCAAGACGGTTACGCGCCTGTCTGAGCTGCCTTACAGCAGTCATGACTTGTTACGGCTTTGTTCGGATCGTCTCACCAATTGAGAGAATTATATGAATAGGAAACGCTTTAAAGCGAATCCTCTGGTGCAGTCCTGCGCCGCATTAATGATGATGGGAAGCATTGCTTTCACCACATCATCTGTGTGGGCAGTGACACAAGCCGGAGAGGAAATAAAAAACCTGGCGACAGTAACGTATGAAGATGCCGCTGGTAATGTATTTTCAGCACAATCGAATGAAGCGATTGTCGTTGTTGCACAAGTATATTCCGCTACCTTGGGTGTTGACGTTGATGTCAATGCAGCTGCAGGAACCACGGTCTACTTACCGTATATTCTGACCAATACAGGTAATGGAACAGATACCTTTGACCTGAACGCGGTCAATGGAACATTCGGTGATATTTCTTCCCCTAATATCACGATCTTTAACGATGTCAACGGTAATGGTGAGCCGGATCCAGGTCCTGGTGAGCCTGCCATTACCGAGGTTACTCTTGCTCAAGGCGATTTCGCAAACCTCGTTGTCGCTGTCGTCGTGCCTCCCGGTGCGTCAGCTGGCCAGACACTTGGCGTTACGTTGACAGCAGAAGCTCGGGAAGGCGGTACTGCTGCAGTTCAAAATTCTGTTACCGACCTGAGTGCTGGTGGCGGACGAGATACCCTTGACGGTACAAATCAATCGTTGATCACGGTAACCAACGACGCCGTAATTGATATCAGCAAAAGCGCTGTCCATGATCCCGCTAATAATCAGATTAGCTACACATTGACAGTGCAGAATAATGGTGGTCAGGCTGCAAGAAACGTCGTGATTTTTGACGGATTGCCTGAAAACACAACACTGGTGACGTCTGGTGTATCTGGTCTGATCGGACCTGCTGATACGCTTGATACCGCAGGTATATTGTCAGAAGCGGTTGTAAACGTAGATTTGAACGCTGATGGCGACTTAACTGACGTCGATGAAGTGGGTTTGGGTTTGGACCTGAACAATAATGGCGTTTCAACCGATACGGGTGTTCAAGGTATTTATGCCATTGATGCAGAACTTCCTGCCGGAAACACGGTTACCGTGACGTTCACAGTCAGTTATCTGCCAGCAGACTTCAATGGCGGGGACCCGATAGACAACCAGGCGTACATCTCAGCTGATACTGATAGCGATGTAGGCGCGGACATATTGGTTTCGTCAAACACGACGACAACACTGGTTGATGCAGACTTTGGTGTCGAAATTACCGATACCGGTATTAACGGCGCTCCTGGTGTCAACGATGGTGGTGATGATGACAATGCGAATAACCGTGATCAATTGGTTGATCAGGCGGCTGCCGGTGGTGTAGCAGTATTTACTGCCATAGTGACCAATACCGGAAATTCGAACGATACGTTTGAATTGTCAATCTCGCCAACTGATAACAACTTTCCCGCAGGCACCGTTTTCACATTCTTTGATCAAAGTGGTGTGGTACAACTGACTGCAACCAACGGCTCAGGAATTGATACTGGATCTCTGGCGCCAAATGAGTCAAGGACTATCGTTGTTACCGCAACGCTTCCAGCGACAGCAGCGGGTGATCCTCCTGCGCCAGCGACTGAGTACCAGGCAACTGTAGTTGCGGTATCAGCCAATGATCCAAATGTTGACCCAGCTTCCAGTGAAGTAGATATCAGCCTGACAACGATAATTGTTGCTGAGGCGGATTTACACAATAGCGCGAACGGAGTTATTGGCACCGATGAAGATCCACTAGGTGCAGCCCCTTATGCGGCTATTACAACATTCGCTGGTCAGCCAGGTACTACTGTCACTATCCCTTTGTACATTGATAACGAAAGTGGCGGATCAGATTCTTTCGTACTTGATGCCGGTTCATCGTTTGCTGCCAATACCCTGGGTAGCTTGCCGCCGGGGTGGACAGTTGAATTTTTTATCGGTAACGGTTCAGGTACCGCTACAGGATCGCCGGTAACATCAACCACGACAATTCCAGGTGGCGTTGTTGACTTTGAAATCATCGCTGTTGTGAGTGTTCCAGCTGATGCAACACAGGCTGTCAACAACTTTGTTTTCGATAATGACGGTGATGGTACTCCTGACACGCTTGATAATAATATTGTCGCTGGTAATCCTGATGGTGATGGCGACGGCGATTACCCGATATTTTTCCAGATTACGTCCCTGAATACTGGCGCAACTGATATCAAGCTCGATGCCATTGACGTGAATGACTCACGAACCTTGTCGCTGATAACACCAAGCAGCAACAATGTTGATCCTGGTAATAGCGTTGTCTACACACATTTGTTGACTAACGACGGCAACGTCACCGAATCTGTCGAAATTACCGGTGCCAATAGTCAGGCAGGCTGGAATAATTCGATCTCAATCGATACCAATGGTGATGGCGTAGCTGATACGGTACTCACTAATCTTGCCGTTGGCGCCATCACTGTCCAACAAAACAACGGTGTCGATGTGGTTGTTAATGTCACTGATGTTGACAACAATGGCATCGTTGAAATTGAGTTGTTGCCCAGCTTCAGTATCCCACTAACAGCGACAGTATTCTCGCCTGCCAATGCGCCAATAAATCAGACTGATTTATTTACCATTACGGCAAGCAATATTGATCCGGCAGGGCCCTCAGTGATCGTGGTTGACCAGACTACTATTGTCAATGGCCAGGTCGAGATAACCAAATCAGTTGCAATAGACTTTGATTGTATTGGTGGGGCAGATACACCCTTCCTCGCAGTGCAAACTGCGACAGTCGAGCCAGGTCAATGTGCGATTTGGCAGGTTGTTGCTGAAAACTCAGGGTCTGTTGATGCACTGAACGTCATCATTACAGATTCGGTAACAGAATTCAGCGACTATGAGCCGGGTTCATTGATGTACTGCCTCGGAGATGCATGTGCGCCGGGTCCAGTCACTGACGCGGCTGATACTGATGCTGGTACCGTTACCGGTTCGTCAGTTGTGTTTTACATCGGTGATGGTATTAACCCGGGCGCTGGTGAAGGCGGACTTCTGATCTCTGGTCAGAAAGCCACTACACAGTTCAAGGTACGAGTACAGTAAAAATGGATGACAGGCGCCTTCGCACACAGTGAAGGCGCCTTATTCCTGTGATTATTATGCATCTCGAACGCTCAAGATGTGTATTGTTCTTCTTGCTCTGGTGGATATCCA
The DNA here is from genome assembly GCA_937924505.1 of uncultured Granulosicoccus sp. Next base: position 21,177 of record CALDSR010000004.1, read on the forward strand.
CCAGCATGACATTCGCAGCCACAACTGCGGGATCTGAAATACTCAATACTGCCGTACTGATCTATATAGACAGCAGCAGCGGCGAAACAGTTGAAGTTGAGTCGAATACTTCGCGGCTTCTTGTGTCTGAAGTCAGGCGCTTCGAGTTCAATGCTTCCCAATCTGCCAGTAGTCGACCGGGTGAGACCGTTCATTTTGCCCATTTTCTGCGAAACACCGGCAACGTTGAGGATCGCTACACGCTCTTGACCGAAAACGGTATAGCTGATAATCGAGATTTACAGAATCTACAGTTGGTAATAGATACCAACGGGAATGGGCTTGCAGACTCTGACGAGCCTTCGATTACTGAGCCCGTATTGTTGCTTCCAGACGAAACGCTGGGCATTGTTGTCAGTGGTGTCGTCCCGGATGATGTCGTCGCTACCGATACGATTGAAATACAGATACACGCTCAATCTCAGGATTCAGCGCTTGCAACACAGACCAATCGTGACGATATAACTATTGCCGCAACGGCTTCATTGGCCGTTGATCTTTCCCTGTCGACGAGTTGTGAGGTGGATTTACCGCCAGGCGAACGTGTTGATGTCACCGTTAGTGCCGTAAATTCTGCACCGGTTTTGCCTGATTCCAACGAATATCTTGTCGATGGTGATATCCGTCAAGGTGTATTGCTTGAACTGTCGATTCCCTCAGAGATGCAACTGATCCGGGATCCGTTTCTCGACATTGAGGCATTTCAGGCTATTGCCCTGGTACAAGAGGCTACCAGTGGCGACAACTGGATGCGTTACGAGCAGTGGCAAGGGACATCCACGTTGAATCGCGTCGCGTTGTTGATTCCTGCTGAGTCACTTGATACCAATGAGCTGAATGAATTCAGCTTTGGTCTGACGAGTATCGACCTGCCAGCTGGACAAACACGATTTGATCTCATTGCAGGTATCGATGAAGATAATGATGGTGACTTGGATAGTACGTCGGCCTCAGCTTGTGTCAGTTATTTTGTTGGAGCCGCGGCAACTGGGACCGAAATCCGTTTCATCGAAACAAATCTGAATTTGCAGCGAAGCAACCAGACACCGAATTTTGTCAATGACAACGATTTCATCGACGCTCCGGTCTACCATCTGACAAACTCCTTGTCAGAGACGCCGCAAGTCACGTCAGACGATGCTTTCAATTTGTCTTCTCGACGTGCCGTTTATGTCGAATTGAATGGCAATGTCAGCTCCGAGCTCGTGTTGAGTTCCGAGGCAGGCGTGCGTCATGTCTCCGTTGATGTATCTTCGGCAGAGACGAGAGACTTTGTAAAGTTGTTGCTGCGTGAAACAGCCCTGGGTAGCAATCGTTTTCGTAGTGTGAAACCACTGTATCTGGAAGAGGGTGCGGTTGCTGATGGAAGCTGGTGTCCTTTCGATGCCAATGCCGCTCTGGATTTGCCGATCGACTTTACAGATACCTCGGAAACTTGCGTACTCGGAAGTCAGCGTGGTGACGTTCTTGCGGTGTCTTTCGTCGATCCTGCGTTGAATACCGACACCTTTGATACGGCATTGGTGGATCCGTCCGGCCGGGTTTTTGATTCAATAACTCTTACCGGAATAACGGATGCGCTCGTATCTGTATTCGATGGTAACTCTCTGGCTATTGACCCAATCAGTGGCAGTCCCATCGAAATGATGACTGATACTGATGGACGTTTTGATCTGCCGAGACTATCCCCTGGTGCATCCTACAGCTTCCAGGTGTCACCGCCAGAGAGTCATGCCTTTCCGTCGTTGGTGTCGCCCGATCGTTTCACCAACGACAATGTTGTGGCGGCATCCTACGGCGCGGAAGGCTATCAGTCTACCGAGTCTGGCTTGTTCGCTGTTTTCGCGAACGAACCTCCACCTCTTATCGACATACCTGTTGACCCTGCTAATCGGGAGACTTTGATTGCAGCAGTGAAAACTGCATCAAGTCAATCAGTGGAAGTGGGAGACATTGTCAGTTACACCGTTGCGGTGACGAATCAAAGTACGGGCGACATGAGTGAATTGTCCGTACTTGACATTCCCCCCTATGGATTTCGCTATATCCCTGGCTCCACCAGTGCCAACGGAGTCGTGGTGCAGGATCCGGAGCGGGTATCCATTGCTGACAACCTTGTTACGTCAGACGGTGCGGCCTTGCGATTTTTATTCGATGAACTAAGCGCCGGTGAGACCGTTGAAGTTGTCTATCGCTTGCAGGCAACTGCCGCAGCGATGGAGGGTGATGGAGTCAACACTGCTATAGCGAGTGCACAAACGATCAGTGGATTTGAATTGGTGGCAGCACCGAGTCGTGCTGATGTTGATGTTAGAACGCGCGGCATATTTTCGGACGATGCCATTCTTTTTGGCAAGGTCTACGTAGATGCAGACTGTGACCATTTACAAGATCACGCGGAATGGCCAATTGCCGGCGTAAAACTCTACTTGCAGGATGGCACCTTTGTCGTCACGGATGAGGATGGTCAATACAGTCTTTATGGCTTGAGGCCCGGCTTGCATGTAATCAAGGTTGATCCCATCACATTACCGGATGGTCTGTATCTTAAACCGATAGACAATCGCAATGTCGCTGACGCCGATAGTCGATTCGTCGACTTGGTTGCAGGGGATATGCACCGGGCGGACTTTGCTGGATTTTGCCCGTCGGAGAACGTCGAGCAAGTTTATGAGGAGCTCAGAAAACGAAACGAAAGTCTTCGAGGCTCATGGGTGCTTGAGGAAGCTACGCTGTTTGACCCGGACGGTGCCTCTCGCCAACTCAGTGATGCTCAACGGGCAGGTGCTGATGGCGATCTTTCCAGCGGGTTTGTTACTGACCCGCAGCTACGACGTATTCGTGAAAGCAAAAAGTTAGATGAAGATGATGAACCCTTGCAAGACGCGGCAGGTAAATCTGGCGTGAATTTGTCCGATGCTGCGAGTGAACTGGATATAGACCCCAACTTGGCGTTAAGTGGTCTGCGATCGACTGACACGACGGAGGGTGTCGCAAGGGATCCACCTGGCACTGTAGATAAAATCGCCACTGTTGGCGTTGACGGTCGTCCGAAAATGGGTGACCCGAAAGAAATTGCCGCAGACATCACTGCTGAGCAAGCCAAAAATGGAACGTTTCTCTGGCCGTTCGATGAGTTCAGTACGGATGGGCGTTTTATGGCGGTTGTGCGCTCGGGAATTGATCCGATTTTATATGTGGATGATGTTGCGGTGCCTGATACTCAGATCGGTGAGCGTATAGTCAACCGACGCGAGAAGGCGCAAGTTGTCGCATGGTATGGCATCAAGCTTAAACCAGGCAGCAATAAGGTGGAAATTCGCGGTAAGGACAGTTTCGGTAACGAACGCGTGCTTGCCACAAGTAATTTCAAGCGACCGGCGGCGGGTGTCAGGCTGATCATGCGAACCCGTGTCGATACGATACCGGCTGATGGTGGTCGGTCTGTCGTGCCGATAGACATTGTGATCAACGATGCGAATGGCTATCCAGCAAACGGTGTTTACTTTGTCAGCCTTGGGACGACAGCAGGTGAGTTTGTCGAACCAGATCTTCAATTGAGTGAACCGGGCACACAGGTCCGCATAGAGAATGGTCGTGGCAAGATTCACATTAGAAGTTCGGACTTGACTGGTCCGATGCGTATCTCTGCGCGTGCGGGCAATATGGAGTCATCATTGAACATATTGCAGATCGCCTCAGCGAGGCCATTGGTTGGTGCTGGCTTTGTCAGTATAGGCGGGCGGTACACCCGCGTGCGCACTGGTGATGATACCCGACACGATATCGAGGCGGGGTTTGAGGGTCATGCCCGGGCGGCACTATTTCTTAAAGGCCGGGTGCGGCGTGACTTGACCATGACCCTGTCCTACGATTCTGACAAGGATGAAGATACTCGTTTGCTGCGCGACATTAATACTAACGAGTACTACGTGACAGCGGGAGATTCCTCACTTAAAGGGTATGAGGCGCAAAGTCGCAGCAAATTGTATTTCAAACTTGAACGAGATCGGCATAGCATTTTGTGGGGTGACTATCTGACTGATCATCAGAGTGACTCACACGATCTGGCGCGTGTACAACGTACGCTTACCGGGTTCAACGGTATCTATGACGATAGACGCGACCGTATTCAAATCTTTGCCGCTCGTCAATCAGATGTTCGGACCAGCGAAGAAATTCCTGGCAACGGTACCGCAATGCTGTTCAGTCTGTCCGGCGCGCCGATTGTCGCCAACAGCGAGGTTATCGAGCTGTTGGTGCGCGATGAGGACAATCCTGGCCTCGTTATCGAAATTGACCGTTTGAGACGAGGTGTTGACTATGAGATTGACTCTCTCACTGGCCTGTTACGTTTCAGCTCAGTGATTCCGAGTGTCGATGCCGAATTTAATCCGGTATCCATTCGCGTCAGTTATGACCGTACAACCGATGCAGATAGTCATATCGTTGCGGGACTACGTTGGACGCGAACTTTCAATGAGTATATTCGGGCTGGCGTCAGTTTGACAGACGATCAGAATCCGCTTTCCGGTTACCAATTGGGCGGTGTTCACGTCACGGCAAAGCCCACGCAGAACACTGATGTTCGCTTGTCTGTTGCTGGGCAAAAAACCAATATTGATGGTCGAGAGGGTCATGCAGAGCGTCTCGAGATCGAACATTTCTGGCGTGGTCGTCGCGATCATCGAAGCAGCATGAGTTGGGCGCGCAGTGATGAACAATTTACCAATAACGATGCTGGCATTTCATCTGGGCGAGAAGAATGGCGTCTGGAGCACCAGCAACCAATTGGCAGTACCACATCACTCAAGGCAACCGCTATTCACAGCGCTTCCACCTCCGACCAACAAAGCATTGGTAATGCATCTCTTGGACTGATCAGGCGCCTTAATCAGTGGTCGCTAAATGCTGGAACTCGATTCATTTGGAGTGAGGATCCCACAGGAAGGGAATCTTTTCACACGTTGTTTGCTGGTGCGGAGAGACGATTTATTTTGAAAAACGGCAAACCGCTGAGCTTAAGTGCCGAGTACGAACGAGATGTTGTTGACGCCAATCGCTTTCGGTTAACACTCGGCTCACGAGTGCAGGCACATGATCACGTATCGCTTTACGCAAACTATGAATTTGAACGTGGCATTAGTCGCCAGTCACTTGCGGGGGCGGGTAGTGGTAGCCGCAGACTTGTTGTGGGTGTTGAGTCGGATGTTTTGCCAGCGACTGAAATTTACAGCGAATACAGGATGCGAAGTGCGTTCTCCAGTTCCAATATAGAAGCCGCAACTGGTGTGCGTGGTCGTTATGAAATTGTTCCCGGCCTGAACTTCAGTCCTTCTTTCGAATACATTGACGTACTGGATGGGGAAACCAACTCAGATTCCATCGCCCTGTCACTCGGTCTTAGTGATACGCGCAACCCGAATCGCAAGCTCACCGGTCAAGCAGAGGTGCGCGATACTGATTCGAATCGATTCTACGGATTTCGTGCAACACTCGCGCAGCGTCTGAATATTGACTGGACAACGCTGGTGCGTGAAGAATTTACCAGACAGACACCTGAAATTGGTGAGTTCACCTCGCGCCACCGTTTCACGCTTGGCCTGGCTCGTCGGCCAAAGCTCGACAATCAACATCACGGTTTGTATTACGCCAGCTGGACAGAGAACTATGGGCCGGAGGACGGACAGGATTCTCGGGCTTATATCCTTTCCACGCATCAAAATCGTACCGTCAATGAAAAGGTAACTGTCAGTGGTCGCTTGGGCGCCAAATGGCAAACAACACGCTTTGGCACAGGTGACATCAATTCCGAATTGGCACTACTTGATTTGCGCACAACGATTGATCTCGCTCGACGTTGGGAGATTGATCTTCGCGGCGGGGTGTTGAGTATTGGCGATGGTGGTGGACAACGGTACTCGATTGGTGCCGGGTTTTCATGGATTGTTGATCGAAACGTTCGGCTCGGGTTTACCTACAACCTGAAGGGCTTCAGGGAAGAGGATCTCGACGAGCAAGGCTTTAACGCTGAGGGCCTTCATATAGGCCTTGATCTTAAATTTGACGAGGATTGGTTTCAATGGCTATCCGACTAAAAGAGCGGGTGCGCCTGGTTCTTATGACCCTTGCGCTTTTGCCTGTGGTTAACGCGTGTGTCAGCACTGAAGAGCTCTATGCACAATACGACTTACATTCGTGTGAGGTGGATCTTCCAGAACCCCGAATACAACAGGCGACTCTTGCTTTCAGTCAACAGCTGTGGAATCCAGCTGTGTATTTTGACTACGATGATCATGAACTGGATGAAGAAGGTTATGAGCTTCTGGAAGTCACCGCCGCCATCATGAATCAGCGCGAGGAGCTTAATGTGGGTTTGCAAGGTTTTGCTGATCGAATTGGCGGCATCAGTTACAACATTCGTTTGTCGGGCAAGCGAGTCGACACCGTGATGCGATTTTTGACCGAACGTGGCATAGCGCCTTCGCGCATCGTTGCACAACCGTTGGGCGAAGGCTTGCCGCAGTTCGGCTCGAACGATGCTGAGGCAAGAGCGACGAACAGACGGGTCGAGTTGGTATTGCTCGACGCTAAAGGACGTCCGATAAGTCCATTGTTCGAGTTTTCGGATTTGTAGATTCATGCGAGTCTTTTTCATTATATTGGCGTTGTTCCTCACAGGTGTTACTTATGCAGTGACCCCGGCGGGTACGCTGATTCGCAACCAGGCGACTGCCAGTTATACCGATTCACAGGGGCGCCGAGTCACGGTGCAATCAAATCTTGTTGAAACATTGGTTGAGCAAGTTGCCGGGCTTGAGCTGACCAACGATCAGCAGTTGCGTGGCGATGCAGGCAGCTCGGTGTTGATTTCACACCGATTAGTAAATACGGGTAATGGCAGTGATACTTACTCGCTACAATTGCAGAATACTGGCGGCAATATAAATCTATCTGGCCTTGAAATCTTTGCTGATGGTAATGGTGATGGCATTCCCGACTCATCGGTACCGATAACAACGACACCTGTAATCGCGGCTGACCAGGATTACTTTATCGTACTGTCCGGCGACATACCGGCATCGGCTAACGATGGAGACTCGGCTGCTATAACAGTGACTGCAAGCAGTACCTTTAATACAGCTATCAGCGTGCAGAATAATGATCTGGTTACATCTGGTGTCGGTGCCTCGATTCAAGTGACCAAGTCCATGTCGTCCAATCAGGGGCGTTCACCAAGCTCCCCCTACACAGTGACACTACGTTATGAAAATACAGGAAGTCAGAGTGCCGGTAATGTCACCCTGATCGATGCTTTACCCACGGGGATGACTTACCTGCCGGGAAGTGGTCGATGGAGTGAATCATCTGTTGCGCTGAGCGATACCGATCCACTTGATACGCATTCTGGACAGTCAGGAAATATTCGCTATTGCGCTTACGATGCCAGTTGCATTGGTTTGAGTGAGGCAACCATTGATGTCGATGTCAGTAGTAACAATCAGGTAACCGCGGTTATCGATTTCGTTCCTCCCGGAGGTATTGGCACTCTGTCTTTTGATGTGTCGATCGATAGTGGACTTGCTAGTGGTTTTATTATCAATGAGGCCGAATTCGAATACGACATTGCTATAAACACAGTTCCACGTGAGTTTACAAATACGGTGGCTTTTGAAGTGCTTCCAGTCTCTGGTGTTGTTGCCAACGGATCCAATACGAGCCCGATCAATGGCCTCAGCGAACCTGTGAGTATTTTCAGTGCAGCACAAGGTGGGAAGGTTCGCTTTGACAATTACATCTGGAATACAGGCAATGCGCCTGATACGTTCAATATTGAAGTCGATGGCGTGGGTTCCAGTTTCCCACCGGGTACCTTGTGGCGACTATTGAGAAGCGACGGCGCCACGTTGATGCAAGACACTAACGGTGATGGGTCTATAGATACGGGGCCTATTGCCGCTGCTAATTTTGCGTTAGTGGTTCTAGAACTGGAACTGCCGAGTGACGTATCGGGTAACAATAACGGTATTGGGTTTGACGTGACGAAGACGGCAAGATCAATAACGGACAGCACGGTGTTTGACACAGTGACCGATCATCTTGATGAGATTGTTGCCAATCAGGTCGACATTACCAATCAGGCACCTGCGGGTTCTGCTGACGCGCTTGGTGCCGGGCCTGGGCCGGAAACAAATCCCGTTAGTGTTGTGTCGCCTGATAGAAATGGACAAGCCTTGTTTGATCTGTATATTCGCCATCAAGGTATCGAACCAGACAGCTATGGCCTGACCGCTTATTCAACAGCGGGAGGTAATCCACTGCCAGCCGGTTGGCAAGTCCGTTTTCTGAATCCAGGTGATAGTCAGCCGAGAAGCGTCACACGCTTGTTGGCTTCTGGGGAGTCGCAACATGTGATCGCGGAGGTCACGGTTCCTGAAGCTTTGACCGTCGGGACGAGTAGTATCTTTTTCAGCGTAGTCTCTCAATCTGGAGGCGCAAGCGATATCAAGCATGATGGCCTGACTGTCAATGCTGTCAGGGCCTTGCGGATCGAACCGAGCCTGACTGCCACGATCGTACCGGGCAGCACGACGGTCTATCAACATCGGCTGATCAACGAAGGTAATGTCAATTTGACCGACATACAGCTTGCCACCAGCGAGAGCCGACCAGGTTGGCTAAGTGCGATCTTTGCCGATACCGATGGCGACGGTGCACTAAGCGCAGCTGATCAGATATTCACCACGCCGTGGACGCTCGCACCAGGGGAAAACATGAGCTTCTTCGTGCGTGTCTCGGCACCCGTTGACGCTGTCAATCTGCAGCGCAACAGCACCAGCATAGAGGCTCAATGGAACGGCAATTCAGAATCCATCCAGATTGTTGATCTAACCACTGTCTCGACAACAAACGTGACTATTCTTAAAGAGCAGGCAGTTGATATGGGTTGTGATGGTGCTCCCGATACCGGAAGTGACTTCGCGGCAAGTGAGATTTCGGTCGAGCCCGGTAACAACTGTGTCGTGTATCGATTGACGGCACTTAACCGCGGTCGAGAACCTTCATTCAATGTAAAGATTCATGACTCGACGCCTCCGTTTACCGTTTACCGAGCGCCGGCCACTTGTTCGCGAACACCTTGCTGGATCGAAGAGCCGGTCAATGATGACACGGGGGCAATCAACGCCGAGACTGACCAATTGTTGCCGGGTGATTCGTTTTTTCTGGAATTCTCGGTCCGTCTTCCAAAATGAACGTCAGCCAACTGAACGCTGACGTCAAATTTGCGTCTGTCTTTCAAAAAATTGACGGGGTTTGCCCAATATTCATGGTGATTCCCTGCTGTTCAGTGTGATCTGAATCACTGTTTAACCTGTTATTTAGTTGAGCACGTTAATTGCTCATTGTCCATCTAACATGCCGCCAGCAGCGTCTGGTGTGTCCATAGTAAAAGTTGTCCACAGCCGCAGAGCGGCGTTGGATAGCACGATGGAACTGTGAATGATGATCACCTCGTCAATGATGGCTTGCACCGTATTACCCCTACCACGTAACGGTGTTAGATCTTTTAACCCGGAAGGGGCGTCACTCGCGCCAGCTCGATCATGAGCGGCTCGCAATCGATGGGCCTGTCGACAGTGGCACGCTTTTATTGCTTGACTGGAAGCAGGCATCTGACGCTTGTCTTGGCCAGTGCGCTAGCCTCGGCTGCACACGCTGACCTGCTAATCACCGAAACACTGGATGCGTCAACCCTGGCGAATGAAGTCATGGATACCAGTAATGGTGACCTGATAATCGACTCTGAGTCGTTGACCGGTTTTGCAGGTCAGGCTGGAACGTTTACCAACGGCCTTAGCGTTCCCGGATTTCTGGATTTCGAAAATGGCATCATCATGAGCTCCGGTAGTGTTGCTGCTGTTGCGGGGCCTAATTTGGGTGATGGAACCAGCACGGCGCTTCCGAACGGGATTGAAAATGATCCCGATTTTGACTTATTGACTGACTCAGCCAATGGTACCGATGATGCCATTTTTATCGAAATAGATTTCATACCCAACGGCGATACACTGACGGGCACTTTCGTATTTGCATCAGAAGAATATAACGAGTATGCACCACCGGATGGTGCTTTTAGTAACAACAACCAGTTCTACGATGTCATGGCCTTTTTCGTCAATGGGGTCAATTATTCACTGACGGCAGATGGTGATGATGTATCGATCAACTCAGTTAACAAGACGCTCAATGCTGCTGACTTCGTAGACAACGATTTTGGTGATTTCAATCCAGCGCCTACACCCTTCAATATTGAACCAGATGGCTTTACTCGTCGCTTGTCATGGACAGCTCCTGTCAATCCCGGGGTTGTCAATACCTTGAAATTTGGGGTTGCCGATGGTGGTGACGCTGCGTTTGATTCGTGGTTATTGATTGATCGGGATTCATTCAAAGTACTGAGCAACCCGGTGGATGTAGACCTTGCAGTCTCCATCAGTGGTACCGGCGGCGAGATTGCTTCAGGCACACCCCTGGTCATCACAACAAATGTCGAAAACTCAGGGGCCAATGCCACTGAGCGAGAAATCACGGTGGTGCATACTTTACCAGCAGACGTCACGATCAATGGTGGAATTGCGGCTTCGGTGGCTGAATCTGGTGTAAATGCTGCGGAGTGGGTTTGTGTATCAACGGCGGAGGTCCCGCAAACGGTCGAATGTCGCAGCACGACACCCATCGGCATTACTGGCGGTAATTCGACCTCGGTATTCAATTTCTCCACTGACCCGATCGATGTTGCGCTGGTTGGTAATTCACTCTTGAATACTGCTGATGTGTTGACGACAGACATCGATACTGGATCGGGCAACAATTCATTCTCAAGCTCGACACTGGTTGTCGCGACCGATTCGACGCCTCCAGCGGTCTCCATAAATGACGTGCCGCCTGTCACGGCTGGTATTGCGCCTTATACCGTCATACTGACGTTCGATGAAGTTGTTACAGGACTTGATTTGGCTGATGTGGTGGTCGGCAATGGTGCGGCGAGTGAACTCTCTATCTTAAGCCCGATTGAAGCATCTGTTGTTATTGCTCCAGACGCGACAGGCGATGTCACAATCGATGTGCCGAGCGGGGCAGTACAGGACGCCTCTGGTAACGATAGTGCTGCGTCGGCAACGGCAATCACGATCTTTGACCCAACATCGCCTGTGTTATCGATAAACGATGCTCCCGGCGTTATAGCGAATACTGATCCGTTTGACGTGACGTTTTCATTCAGTGCGCCAGTCACGGGCTTTGCTCTGAATGATATCAGCGTTAGCAATGGTGTTCCGTCAAACTTTACAATGATCGACGCATCAACATGGAGCGCGACGATCTCTCCGGATACGACTAATGATGTTGTCGTATCGGTGGCTGCCGCTGCTGCACAATCAAGCAGCAACGGTGTTGACAGTAGTAGTGATAGTGTCACGGTAATAGTAAATTCGAGTTCACCGACGGGTGTTCTGAGCGGCGCACCCGCTCTTGTCAGTTCTTTGGCGAGCTATCCGATAACCCTCACCTGGAGTGAGGATGTCACCGATATGCAGGCCAGTGATATCAATGTCACGAATGGTGTGATTTCTTCGTTCTCTCCGGATACCCCGCTGGTCGCTGGCAATGTCTACACATTTGACGTGACGCCTGCGGGTGACGGGGAAGTCATCGTGTTGATACCCGAAGCATCGGTCGTTGATGTTGCGAGTAATGGCAATTCGCTCGTTTCGGTTACAACGATTGTGGATACCTTGCCACCGGTATTGACGATCAGTGCGGTTGCGGGTGATGACTACATTAATGCCAGCGAAGATGATGCACCGGTCATAGTAAACGGTACCAGTACTGGTTTGCAAAATGGTGCCAGTATTGACGTTAACGTTGGTGGTGTCTTGTATGTTGCTACCGTCAGCGACAATTCGTGGAGCATCAGTATTCCTGCGACTAGTGTGCAGGCACTCAATGCCAGTGAGATCATAACTGCCGATGCGGTCGATGCGGCGGGAAATCCGGCAAGCCAGTCAACGCGTTCAATTGCCTACGATGCGGTTGCACCTTCACAGCCGAGTGTCGATACGTCGCTGATCAGTAATGTCTTGCCGGTACTGACCGGTAGTGCCAACACCGCGACCGGAGATACCCTGACTGTGTTGGTCAATGGCATTCTGTACACCGCTGGCGACGGAAATCTGGTTGATGATCTGGCCGGTGGCTGGATACTGACCATTCCGCCTGGAAACGATCTGTCGGATGGCAATTACAGCATTGTCGTGACACTCACCGATAGCGCGGGCAACACGAGCGTTGACACCAGTAACAACGAACTGACAATTGATACGACACCACCTGCGGCCCCTTCGGTCCCTGTCGACCTGTTGGCAGCCAGCGATTCAGGTACCTTGGATAATGACAACATAACCAATGTCGCAGCGGCGACTTTCTCGGTACCAGCGGGTTCGGCAACTTCAGGCGCGGTTGTCACGCTATACAGCAATCTGCTTGCAATCGGTACCACGACAGCATTGGCCGATGGCAGCTTCTCGCTTTCGGCGGCAACACTTGTCGAAGGGACTGAGAATATAAGCTGGACAACTTCCGATGCTGCTGGCAACGAAAGTGCGAATTCGCCCCCCTTGTCGGTAACTCTTGATACCAGTGTGCCGGCACCGATAATCAATGCGCCACAAACGGCTGACAATGTAATCAATGCTGTTGAAGCCAATCCATTTTCTGTTTCCGGTACATCGGAAGCTGGCAGTGTCATTAGCATATCCATAAGCGACGGTAGCAACCCTGCCGTTACCGCCTCGGTATCAACCGATGGAGCGGGTAACTGGAGTGTCGGTGGACTTGATCTGACGGGTCTGGACGATGGCTTTCTGTTGATTGATGCGACCGCTGCTGATGTAGCAGGAAACTCCGGGGCGAGCACTTCGAGTAATACCTCGCTGAATACTTCTTCTCCTGTTCTCGTGTTGAATGCCATTGCTCTTGATAACGCGTTGAACGCTACGGAGATGACGCAGGATCTAGTTATTTCGGGCACATCTACAGATTTACCCGATGATGGGGTCGTTACGGTTACTATCGACGCTGATACCTATCTTGCTACGGTGTTTTCTGGTTTGTGGCAAGTCACTATCCCAGCTACTGATGTGACTACATTCATAGATGGCGAAGTCATCTCGGCTGATGCCATTAATGATGCTGGAAATTCTGCCAACACGGTAAGCATAGCCTTGACGGTTGATGCGATAGCGCCTGTTGTTGCCATCAATCCAGCGGTGCTTGCCACAAGCAGCAACGAGTCCAACTTTCAAGTCTCGGGAGCATGTGCTGTCGGTGATGAGCTTGTCTCCGTATCCATTGCTGGGGCCACACCGTTAACACAGGATGTGAGTTGCGCATCTGGTGGCTCATGGACAGCGACCTTTGATATCAGTGCAATCGCTGATGGGATAGATGTGATCGTCGTTGATGCAACACAGGCTGATGCTGTGGGCAATGCTGGTGCTGCGGCTACAGTCACGGCTAATAAAGATACCGGAATGCCATCAATCAGCGTTTCAACCGTGGCGATTGATGACGTGATCAATATTGATGAGGCGGCTGTTGATCTCGTTATCGTGGGCATTACTGTTGATATCGAGGATGGGCAGCTTGTGACGGTCTCCATCGATGGGGCAGATTACACGACGACCGTCGTATCGAATTCATGGTCTGTTGTGGTTCCGGTTTCGGCGGTCTCAGCGTTCGAAATAGATGAAGATATTACTGCCAATGTATCCACACTTGCTGGCCTGGCAGCGCCTGAAGCAGTGCGCAGTATTGATATAGATACCATCGCGCCGTCGCTGCCCACGGTTGCTACCTTGATAAGCAATGATACAACTCCGACTTTGACCGGCACGGCAGTTGTCGAAGCGGGCGACAAATTGATAGTGACAGTCAACGGGATTGACTATGAAGCAGGTGTGGGAGCGCTTGTGGTGTCCGGGACTGATTGGACTTTGCCTGTTCCATCACCAAATGCTCTTACGGACAATACTTATGATGTCGCGGTTTCGCTTACAGATGCCGCAGGAAACGAAACGGTTGAGCCGGGTTTGTCTGCTTTGACCGTCGACACTACAGCCCCTGCAGCACCACCTGTCGCAGTAGACTTGATAGCCGCTGATGACAGTGGCAGTAGTTCAGTAGACGACATCACTAATGTATCTGCACCAACGTTTGTAGTTGATGATGGAACGCTGAATCCCGGCGACTTGGTAACCGTATTCGCTGATGCGGATGAAGTTGGCACCACCGTAGTAAACCCTGCTGGCGGTTTTAGCTTGGTCAGTGCCACCTTGCTCGACGGTAACTTCAGTATAAGTTACACACTGGCTGATGCATTGGGCAACGTCAGTAGCTCTTCGCCTGCCTTACCTGTTGTTATCGATACTGTTGCGAGTGCACCTTCGATTGATCCCGACATCGCGGACGATGACATTATAAATGCCTCGGAGATGAATAATGTTCTGATAAGTGGTATCACCGAAGCCAATGCAACGGTCACTATTGTCTTTACTGACTCTGCATCAAACACCGAGAGCGTGGTTACGACTGCTGAAGCGAGTGGAATCTACACGCTCAACGCGACCCCGGCAGATATCAGCGCTTTGACCGCGGGTAGTATTGAGGTGTCGGTCAGCGTCGATGATATCGCTGGAAACGTTTCTACTTCAACTGCGGTATCTGTTCAATTGGATCCGGACGCGCCTTCCCCTGCAACAGTTGATACGCTCCTAAGCAACAGTGGTACTCCGACTGTGACTGGTAGCGTTTTTCTGGGGGCGGGTGAGTCAATCATTGTGACACTCAACTCGCAGAGCTATTCTGAAGGTGTTGATCTTGTCGTAACTGGCGATACATGGTCGCTAATTGTTCCAGCTGTTGATTCCTTGAATGAAGACACATACGACGTTCTGGTCGAGGTAACTGATATCGCTGGCAATGTGTCGTCTGATATATCAATAGATGAGTTGACTATCGACTTGACGGCTCCTGCAGATCCCGGTATCGCTTTGGACCTGCTTGCATCGAGTGATACCGGTGACAGTGACACCGATAACCTGACTGGCTTGAATACCATTGACGTAGCGGTACCTGCCGGCACTGCGACATCAGGCGATACTGCGACGATCCATCTCGATGGAGTGCCGGTTGGCACAGTAACAGTGGCGTCGGATGGTGGATTCGGTACGTCGTTGACTGGATTGGTCGATGGCAACAATACGATCAACTACACGTTGGTAGATGCAGCAGGAAATGTCAGTGCATCATCACCAGATCTTGTAGTGATTGTTGACGTTGACATTACAGCGCCAACCCTGACACTTCCAGTTGCTGTCGATAATCAAATCAACAGTACAGAAGCGGTGATGGTCGATCTTGCTGGAACCGCTGAGCCTGACAGTGTCGTGACTGTGACTATCGATGATGGTGATTCATCACCGCTTGTACTGACTGTAACTTCCGATAGCAATGGTGACTGGACCCTGGATAATATCGATGTGACTCCACTTGCTGAGGGGACATTGGGCATTGTCGTCAGTGCCGAAGACGGTGCCGGCAATAGTGCCAGCGCGACGCCAGCCAATATCGAACTTGATATTTCCGCGCCATCGTTGGCCGTGAATGCTGTCGCTGGAAATGACGAAATCAATATTGCAGAGTCATTGCTTGATCAAACAATATCTGGCACCAGCCAGGATCTGGTGGATGGTTCAACGGTTACCGTTGATGTCAATGGTCAAAGCTACACGGGCATTGTGAGTTCAAACAGCTGGAGTGTTGTCGTTCCAGCTGCTGATGTTCAAGTCTTTGATCCGATCGAAGAAATAACGGTCAATGCCAGTGACAGTGCTGGCAATGCTGCTACACCTGTTGCTTTTATTGTTACAACGGTATTGTCTGCACCATCACTCGCTGTTGATTCAATAGCGGGGGATGATGTCATCAACGCCGCTGAGGCACTGTTGGATCAAACAATATCCGGAACAAGCACGGATCTCGACGATGGTCAGGTCGTGACCGTAAACGTCAATGGGATTGACTATACGTCAGCGGTGACCGCAACTACCTGGAGTGTGCTCGTACCGACTACTGATGTGCAGGCGTTCGGGTCTGTCGAGACAGTCACTGTCACAGCTAGTGATACAGCTGGTAACGCCGCGACTCCAGCGACAGTCGATGTGCTAACCGATACAGCTGCACCAATATTGGTATTGGATGCGATCACAGGTGACGATCGCATCAATGCTGCGGAAGCGGCGTCTGATATCACGGTATCGGGAACATCAGAAGGCCTTCTTGACGACGAGACGGTTCTGGTGTCTCTCAATGGCCTCGATTACATCGCGACAGTGAACAGTGATGCCTGGAGCCTGACTATACCCGCATCTGATGTCGCCGCACTCACGGACGGCAATCAGGTAACCGCGAACGCAACAGATGCAGCTGGCAATGACGCACTGCCGGTTTCACAAACGCTGATCATCGATACCATCGTGCCGGTCGCATCAATCAATCAACCCTCACTGGCGAGCGCAGCGAATTCAAGCAATTATCAGGTCAGCGGCGCTTGTACGATTGACGATGGATCACTCGATGTCAGCATTACTGGAGCTACACCTGCCTCTCAAAATGTTGCCTGTGCGTCCGATGGCAGCTGGACAGCTACGTTTAATATAAACGGAGTTGTTGACGGGCTGGATACCGTTGTGGTTAACGCGAGTCAGATCGATGCCGTCGGAAATGTTGGTATAGCCCCGACGGTGACTGCCAATAAAGATACCTCATCCCCCTCGATCAGCATTGCAACGATCGCTAGCGATGATGTGATCAACCTGTCAGAGTCTGGTACGCAACTGGTGATCAGTGGTACGACATCGAATATCAGCAACGGCCAACAGGTATCTGTTAGTGTCGCTGGAGTAGCTTATACGAATGCAGTGAACAATAATCAATGGCTGGTGTTGGTGCCCGCCAGTGAAATTCTGACGTTCGGTGCTTCAGAGACAATCACCGCTGATGTCTTGACGGCCTCGGGTTTGGCAGCTGATAGCGCTACACGCGATATCAGTATTGACTTGGTTGCACCAGCAACGCCGACGGTGGCAACCCTTGTTACGTCGTTGGAACGACCCACGATAACGGGTACGGCGACCTTGTCTGCCAGTGATAGCTTGACGGTTGTGATTGACACCGTGCCGTATGTGATCGACGACGGTAACTTGAGTGTTGATGGTCTTGGTGGTTGGAGTCTGACGATCCCTGCAGGCAGTGAATTGTCTGATGGTGTGTACGATGTGCAAGTAACTGCGACCGACAGTGCAGGTAATGCGAGTTCAATAGCGGGTACGGACGCACTGACGGTTGATACGACCGCACCGGATGCACCGGTGGCACCATTGGATCTGGCGGCATCAAGTGACAGTGGTGCAAGCGATACCGATGACGTTACGAACGATAGCGCGCCGTTACTTGAGTTAGTGTCCAGCAGTGCAGCTCCAGGTACGACCGTCAGGATTTTTGCCAGCGCGATTGAAATCGCGACCACGACCTTGGACGGCAGTGGCGGATTCAATGTGAACAGCAGTGTGCTGAGCGATGGGGTACATTCGATCAGCTATCGGTTCGAAGACGCACTCGGAAATATGAGCGCCTCATCGCCGGCCCTGGCAGTGACGATCGACACGGTTGCGACAGTTCCGGTGATCACAACACCAATTATGAGTGACGGGCTTATCTCGTCAGCAGAAGAATCAAGTGTGCTGATTGAAGGTTTGACGGAGGTCGATGCCGAGCTCGAGATCCAGATCAGTGATACGAGTGCGGGAACTGTCAGCACGACAGTGACTTCCACCAGTGGTGGAAGCTGGAGCACTGGCGCGAATTTGCTTGATATCAGTACGTTGATAGAAGGTAGCTTGCAAGTCGTTGCGACAGTCACGGACCTTGCCGGCAATACGGCCACGAGTGTGGCGGAGTCAGTGATCTATGACCCGATAGCGCCGACCGAGCCAACGGTAGTCGCCCAGACAACAAACTCAACGACGCCAACCTTGGGCGGTACGGTGACGCTCAACCCGGGAGATTCATTCACCGTGACAGTGGCGGGTACCGAATACAGTGAAGGGACAAACCTGACTCAGGATGGAATGAACTGGATATTGGTGATCCCGGCGGGATCACCCTTGGTCGAAGGTGACTATGAGGTCGTGGTTACGGTGACAGATGAGGCAGGTAACTCGACCAGCGATACCGTGATGAATGAGTTGGTCGTGGATCTGACTGCGCCACAGGATCCGAGCACAGCACTGGATCTGATCGCCGCAAGCGATACCGGTGCGAGTGATACGGACAATCTGACGAACCTGATGACAATCGATGTGGCCCTGGCGGCGGGAAGTGCCGAGGCAGGGGTAACGGTTGACGTGTTTGTCGATGGTGCACCGGCTGCGACAACGACAGCAAATGCGGACGGTAGCGTGAGTGTGACCTTGACAGGGTTGGTTGATGGGACACCGAGTATCACATACACCCTGATGGATGAAGCAGGCAATGTCAGTGCTGAATCACCGTCGCTGGATGTGACGATTGACGCTGATATAGCGGCACCAACAATTGACACACCCATTGCGATCAACGATATCGCTAACTCGAATGAAGCGGGAGCAGTGACGCTCGCGGGTACAGCTGAACCGAACAGTAACGTGACAATTATCATTAGTGATACTGCTGCAATGATTCTGACTCTGTTGGCGACCTCAGATGCCAACGGTGACTGGGTGGTCGCAGATGTCGATTTGACAAGCTTGCTTGATGGTGACTTGTCGATTGATGTTGCGGCTGGTGACGATGCTGGAAACACGGCCTCCTCAGCTACCGTGTCAGTGAATCTCGATACGGATCCACCGACGTTGACGTTGGCGACGGTGTCTGATGACAATGTCATCAATGCCGCCGAATCTTTGCTCGATCAAACAATTTCAGGCACGAGTACCGGGCTTGTCGATGGTGCGACGATAACCGTCAACGTCAATGATGTTGACTATTTCGCAACGGTATTGAGTGGTGTCTGGAGTGTGTTGCTGCCATCCGCTGATGTTCAGGCCTTTGATTCCGTGGAGACAATTACCGTTACCGCAAATGACGCTGCTGGAAATTCGGCTACGCCCGCGACTGCTGATGTCGCGGTTGATCTGGCAGTGCCGGTGCTGGTACTTGACGTAATCGCTAGTGACAATCGACTGAATGCAATTGAAGCCCAGACGGATGTTCTCGTTAGCGGGAGTAGCACTGGTCTGAATGATGGTGCCAGTGTCGCTGTTGCAGTCGATGGCGCAGTTTACGAAGCATTGGTGACCGGAAATGTCTGGTCTATCACAGTACCATCAGCAATCGCAGCTGGACTGCCAGCCAGTACCGTGATTACAGCTGATGCGAGCGACAGCGCTGGCAATAGTGCCAATCAAATTGAGGCAACATTGGTGGTTGATCTTGCCGCACCCGTTGTTTCAATCGACCCCCTGCAGCTTGCAACCGCCGCTAACCAGAACAGCTTTCAAGTCGGAGGCAGTTGTACGGCTGGTAATGGCGTGGTGCAAGCCGCAATAACTGACGCATCACCAACGACCCAGACAGTCGCTTGTGCTGCTAACGGGTCATGGCTTGCGACATTCGATATTGCTACTGTCGCAGACGGTGTGGATACGGTCGCTGTAACCGTCAGTCAGACTGATGTTGCGGGTAATGTCGGGGCAGCAGGGCCGATCACGGCGAGCAAGGATACCTCCATAGCTGCTATCAGCATTGCAACTGTGTCTGGCGATGACACCATCAATCAGTCTGAAGCTGGAAGCTTTGTTGTTTTGGAAGGTACAACCGGCGGGATCGAGAACGGTCAGCTTGTCACAGTAAATGTCGCAGGGTTCACCTTCACCAATAGCGTGAATAACAATCAATGGCTGGTGCTGTTACCGCCCAGTATTGTTCTGACATTTGGGCCTTCAGAACAGGTCACCGCTGATGTTGCGACGCTAGCCGGGCTGAACGCACAGACGGCGGCACGAACAATTACGATTGACCTGACTCCGCCTGATGTGCCCGCTGTCATGACACTCGTCACCAATGTGACGACGCCGATAATCACGGGTACTGCAAATACCAGCAATGGAGAAACTCTTGAGGTTCGCATAGACGGAACTCTCTACACACCGGGCGACGGCAACCTTGTTGATCATGGTGATGGCACCTGGACACTGGCCATACCGGCTGATATGCCATTGAACGAGGGCGTATTTGCCGTTGAGGTGACATTGATTGACGCTGCGGGAAATCCGATCGTCGAATCAGGAGCCGGTGCTCTGACTATTGATACAACAGTCCCTGATGCACCATCGGTGGCTCCTGATCTTGTAGCTGCAGATGATAGCGGTACAAGCGACAGTGACGATATTACCAATGTGTCGAATGCAAGGTTTTCAGTAGCAGCCGGTGAAGCCTTGCCAAACACCGATGTGGAATTGCTCGCCGATGGTGTCGTTGTTGGTACCGGTCGTGTCAATGCCGATGGAAGTTTTGTAGTCGAGTCTTCAGGCCTTTCCGATGGAACCATTGATATCACTTATCGCTACATCGACGAATCGGGAAATATGGGTTTGCCATCAACTGCGCTAAGCGTTGTCATCGATACTGCCACCGATGTGCCGCTTATTGATGAGCCAATCATGTCT
Organism: uncultured Granulosicoccus sp.; assembly: GCA_937924505.1. The sequence continues at coordinate 42,041 of CALDSR010000004.1, forward strand.
GACAATGTGATCAACGTAGCTGAAAGTAGCGTTACTGTCGTCTCGGGCGTTAGTGAGGCAAATGCAAGTCTGGTTCTGACCTTGGAAGATGCTGTCTCCGGGAGTGTTGTGAGCACGCCTTTTACAGCCGATAGCAGCGGTAACTTCACTAGTGTTCCGATTGATGCTTCATCGCTAGAAGAAGGGGCTATTGATATTTTTCTTGAAGCGACGGATATAGCCGGCAATGTCGCCAGTGCAATTCCTGTATCGGTCAGCCTGCAAACGACAGGACCTGAATTACCGATAGTCGCGGCGCTGGTGACAAACAATCCATTGCCGACCATTACTGGAACGGCGCCGATCAGTGTTGGTAGCACACTTGAAATCGTACTTGACGATCTGGTCTATAGCTTGTCAGACGGAACACTTGTTGACACCGGATCGGGTGGTTGGTCCTTGACGGTTGATGGCAACTCTCCTCTTGTCGATGGGGTCTATGATCTGAGTGTGACAGCGACTGATGCGGCTGGTAATACCTCAGTCGATACGACGGTTAATGAATTGACAGTCGATACGGTTGCACCAGCAATCCCGACAGTCACGCCGTTGCTTGCCAACACCATGACACCGGTTCTAAGCGGAACAGCGGTGCTCGGCAACACTGAACGATTGACGGTTGAGATTAACGGGATAACGTATGGAGCCTTTGATGAAGCAGCCATTGCAGTTGATGAATTGGGGTTCTGGTTTGTGGCTATCGATGCTGAAGCGCCATTACCGCACGATATTCATGAAGTGGTAGCTCGCGTCTCGGATGCGGCCGGTAATGTCAGTACTGATACATCGGTATTCGAAGTAGAAGTAGATCTGATTGCGCCTTCTTTGACGCTTGCTGCGATCGATGATGACGATGTCATCGGTGTTGCCGAGACTTTATCGCCGCTGACATTAAGCGGTACTACGGATGCGGCAGATGGCAGACCGATCACTCTGGATATTGACAGTGACTTGTTCAGTTCAGTCGCTACTTCGGGTAGCTGGTCGATCACGTTGACTCCAGCGGAGCTGACATCCCTTGCTGATACGGTGGTTATATCGGCAACTGTTGCGGACCTGGCCGGGAATGTATCCATTGCTGCAACACGTACTCTCAGCATCGATCGTGCTGCTCCTGCCTTGACAATCGATCCTCTCCCTGCGATCACTGCCTTGTCAGTGCCTGCGGTTGATATAACCGGTAGTTGTGAAACTGGTGTGCCCGTTGACATCAGTGTGACGTCTGCGACGCCTGTTTCTCAATCCGTAGGCTGTGTAGATGGACATTTCATAGCGACGTTTGATCTTTCAGCGATAGCGGATGGTCCAGAAGCTATTGAGATTACTGCAGCGCAATTGGACATTGCAGGTAACCCGGCAAGTGGGAGCTTGTCTGGTGACAAGGATACTGTAGCGCCTTCAGTGACTATTGCCAATCTCAGTCATGGTAGTGATGCGCTTATTAACAATTCAGAAGCGCTCAGTTTCAATGTTACTGGTGGAACGTCTGCGGATGCTCTCATCGGCGATACGATTACCTTGATTGTCAGTGATGGCGTGTCAACAGTTGAAGCGACGACTGCGGTCGAATCGTCAGGCACCTGGGAGGTGGCTGCACTGGATATTTCATCCTTGATTGATGGCCCGATCACGTTTACAGCGACTGTCACTGATACGGCTGGTAATGTATCTTTACCCGATGTTAGTGGTTCGGTGCTCCGAACTGTTTTGCCACAGATCACCATTGAGTTGATGTCTCCTGTTTGGGAGAACATGTTGACGCTTGGTGGCGTGTCTGGATTGCCGGACGGAATGGGGGCGCCCGTTACGATAACGGATGCTGATGGCAATGCCCTCTGCGCTCCGTTTGCCGAGTTCGGTTTCTGGAATTGCGTGTTACCAGAAGCCGTTCCGGATGGTGATCATGATTTCGTTGCCAGTGTAACTGATCAGTTCGGTAACACGGGTAGCGCGAACCTGTCGGTCACGATTGATTCAAATATCGATACCGATGCGGATACGATTCCAGATTCCATCGAAGGTACCAACGATACCGATAGTGATGGTGTTCCTGACAACGTTGATCTTGATTCTGACAACGATGGCATTCCGGACAGCATCGAAGGTAGTAGTGATCCTGATGGTGATTCCTTACCCTCATTCCGCGATCCGGATTCGGATGGTGATGGTTTTCCTGACAACGCTGAAGCGGGGGTTGATCCTTCGAACCCACAGGATACCGATGGCGACTCCATAGCGGACTTCATCGATCTTGACAGTGATAACGATGGCTTGCCTGATGCCGAAGAAGGCACCGGCGATGCTGACGGCGATGGCATTATCGACGTATTGGATAACGACGACAACACTGATGATACTCCCGATAACCAAACGGGTTCGGATGATGTTGATTCAGATGGCGATGGTATTGCTGATACGAATGAAGGCAATGGTGACAGTGATGATGATGGTATCGCTGATTTCCTTGATACCGACTCTGATAATGATGGTTTACCAGATAGCCTGGAAGGTGAACTGGATTCGGACAATGATGGAATACCTGATTTTCAGGACCGTGATTCGGACAACGACACGATTAGTGACGCGCTAGAAGGAACCGAAGATACTGATGGTGACAGCCTGCCGAACTACATTGATGTCGATAGTGATGGCGACGGAATCGATGACATTGTCGAGGCGACACTGGATTCCGATGCAGATGGTACGCCCAACCTGCTTGATCTTGATAGCGACAACGACAGAATTCCTGACGCAATCGAAACTGATAATGATAGTGATGGTGATGGAGTCTATGACGCCATTGATCTTGACAGCGATAATGACGGGCTACCTGACGCTTTTGAAAGTGTACGAAGTGGCGTTACCCCACACGGCCTGGATACTGGCTTAGCCAGTCGTTCGGGGCTGGTTCTTGATGACGATGCCGGTGCGCGTCAGTCCCGTTTGTTCGATGATGATGTGCCAGAAATTGCGATCGATGTTGATGGTGATTCCGTGCCGGACTATCTGGATCTGGACAGCGACAACGATTCCATACCTGACACCATCGAGGCGGGTGCCTTGGATGCAGATCTGGATGGTCGCATCGATAGCTTCATCGATCGGAATCAAAACGGATGGAATGATGCAACAGAGCAGATGCCATTGGATGCTGCTGACACTGACAATGATGGGCTGCGGGATTTCCGTGATCTCGACTCGGATCAGGATGGTCTGCCGGATCTATTCGAAGTCGAAGGTAATGATGTTGACCGCAACGGCCTTGTTGATGCCTTCATCGATGCCAATAACGATGGGCTTGACGATGCGGTCGCCGTATTCCAGGCAATGCTTGTCGATAGTGATAGTGACGGTATCTATAACTTTCGTGAAATCGATAGCGACAACGATGGTCGAAACGATCTCGTGGAAGCAGGCGGTAATGATGCTGACGGTGACGGTATCGTTGATACGTTGAAAGACAGTGACGGTGACGGTGTGCCGGACTCGGTTGATGTTGATGTGACCGGTGGAAGTGATGCCGACAACGATGGTATCGATGATCTTGCCGATGCTGATTTGGTTGCCGGTGAGGATCGGGATTTCGATGGAATTGTCGATGCTCGCGATCCGGATGCGAATGGCGATGGGTTTGCCGATGCAGCGGTGCCGACCTTGGGCACATCCTTGCCAGATAGTGATGGTGATCAGGTTCCTGATTTCCAACAAGCAACCGATGCAAGACCGGTTCGAACTGGCGCAACGGGTAATGGGTTTGGCTGTTCGATTGGCAACGGTACTGGCAGCTCAACCGATTCTGGGTTGATGTTGTTGTTAATTGCAGCGTTCGCCGCTATGTGTAGCTCTGTCAGGCGTAGGCGGCGAATCACTCGATCACGACTCGTTCGGACGGCAATGCTTGCTGCTTTGGTGTTCAGTGTTTCCGCGTGCGGAACATTGTCGAGAGTTTTGCCCGGAGATCGGGGTAATCAATCAAATGATGTGTCGGCTAATCAACAGCTGCAGCGTGCTGAGAGAGAACAGATACAGCGTGAGAAAGCCGGGATAAAGGCTGAAATAACACAAAGAAATCAAAGTAAACGTCGCTTTTATGCAGGGCTTGGCATCGGTGTTTCGATACTGGATCCCATCACTGAGGATACGGGTTTCACGCTCGAAAGCGGCAGTAGTACCGCCGCTCATTTGCATCTTGGTTTTGACTACTCACCGCGTATTACGTTGGAATTGAATGCCGGTTCGCTGGGCTCGGCAAGTCTCGAGCCAACGTCCACAATTGACTATAGCGTGGTCGCTGGTAGTGCACTGTTCTATTTTGGCGAAGCCAACGAGTCGCTGTCAGGTCGTGAGAACATACATGCATACGGTCGCGTGGGTCTCGGTATCTTGAGTACCAGCGGTTCCGGCGTTGCTATCGAACAAGTCAATGGTGCTCAACTTCTCGTTGGACTTGGCGTCGAGTACGGTTTTTCAAACGGTCTGGCGGCACGCGGCGAGTTAATTTCTTACGATAGCGATGCGCGAGCTGTTCAACTGGGATTGATCTACCGCTTCAAGCGATCTCAGAACGACACCAGTGCGACTGATATATCTCGCCGTGTTCAAACGCCAACGCAAACCCGTACGTCAAAGCAAACAGGAAAATCCAACGAAGCGCCAACGCGAGAGATAAGGCGTAATCCAGAGCCGATGAAAAAGGTGGAACCAGTCGATAAAGCGCTGCAACGATCGACCCCGACTGTTCCATTGGCGAAGCCTCAACCCAAGCCTGCAGCCAAAAGACAGGAAGCTCCTGCGCAAACCGCCAAGGTGATTCCTCAGACGAGCTCCAAGCCCAGGAAGACTGTGCCTGATGTAAACACGGACTCGGACGGTGATGGTGTCAGCGATAAACAGGACGCTTGTGACAATACACTTCGCGGAGCGTCAGTCGATGCATTTGGCTGTGCCGTGGCACATGGTTACATCGAGGGGCTTGAATTCAAAGCCAATACAGACGTGTTCAAGCCAGGTGCAACACGTGTGCTTGATCGTATTGTCGCCGAGATGAAAGCATCGCCACGCTCCCGCATCACTATCAGCGTACACACCGACGATAGCTTCCCGAAGAATCAGGCCAAGCAGATCACCACCAAACAGGTGATAAAAATTGTGAAGTACCTCGCAAAAGAAGGTATATCAACGAAACGTATCGTGGCCAGATCCTATGGGGGCACGAAACCATTGGTAGCTAACATTACCGATGCGAACCGATCACGAAATAGACGTGTGGAAATCACAAACCTTGCCGATAGTGTGAACAGATAAACGAAATCTTGAATCGACGTCCGAACTACTCAGGGTGTCACTGGGGCTCTGAAATGGCATCTAAGCAACTAGTAAGAAAAAAGAATCTATCTAAACCGATCCGGATCGCATTGACGGTACTGATGGTGTCGTCTGGCATCGGTTGTGCGACTGTATCTGATCTGGCTTTAACCGAGCAATTTGCTCTTACACCTAATACAGAAGATTTTCGTTCACGACTGTATGCGGGCGTGTCCGTTGGCAGCTCACAGGTAGATCCGGACACATCCGGCACCCGATTTAATGTTGAATCAGATTCTGACTCGGGCACTCAGCTACGTATCGGTTACGATCATCACAACAGATTTGCCTTCGAGTTGGACACATCAGTGCTTGGTTCGGCTGAATTAGAAGAAGCCGGTACCAGTGTCAAGTATGCTGCCGCATCGGTTAGTGCCTTGTTCTATGGTATCAATGGTGTGCAGAATCGTTCAAGGCGCGAAGGTTTTAGTGCGTTTGGGCGTCTTGGCGCTGCAGCATTAAGTCGCTCGTCGGAGGTGCAGCCACTCGAGAGCAGTAGTACGGTACCGGTATTGGGCCTGGGCGCTGAGTATGGGTTTGCTAGTGGGCTTGGTTTACGCGCTGAAGTTACCCGTTTTGACAGTGATGTATCCTATGTTGGTATTGGCGCTGTATATCGATTTAACCAGTCACCTCGCACCATTCGCAATTCTTTGGCCGAGGCCTTCCAACCGTTGTTAAGCAAGAAGAAGACAACCGTTGCCAGCAACGGGCGTATTTTACATCGTGGTGCAGGTAGCATACGTTCTGCATCAAGCTCATACCCACGCTCCGAGACTCGGCATTCTGAGCCGACACTCGGTGCTGCTATGCCGAAGCGACAAGTTACGGGTACTCGTATTCAAACTGTTCAACCGTCAGCGTGGACTACCTCAGTTAGTCGTCATGATCGAGACGGAGATGGCATTCGTGACAGCAAGGATAACTGTCCTGATACTGCACCGGCAGTCTCGGTGGATGATATCGGTTGTGGGCTTTTCGATACGGTACTTGACGACGTTATTTTTAAAAGCAACTCTTCGTGGTTAACACCACGTGCCCGCCGCCAATTGGACTCTTTGGCTGAAACTCTGTTGGCCTTTCCTGAAGCGCGTGTAGAGATTCGTGCGCATACGGATTCTAACGGACCGGCTGATACGAATCTGGCGTTGTCTTCTCGGCGCGCCGAAACCGTAGTCCAGTACTTGCAGAGTCGTGGTATCAATGAATTGCAGTTGAGAGCCCGTGGTTTAGGGGAGTCGCAACCGCGAGATTCAAACGGCGACAGTGAGGGCCGCAAAAGAAACCGACGTGTTGATGTTGTCACATTGGCTAATCTGGACGATGCAGCAATTCGCACCGGAACACGAACGATTGAAAAGCAATCGGTTGCCGCCGCGGTCGCCGTAATGCAAACACCCAGGCGATCACAGGCGGGCGCTGAACCTGGTATCGCCGCTGCGAAACCGGTTGAGAAAAAGCCCACTGGCTTAGCCGAAGTTGTAGTTTTCCCAGCGGTCAAAGGCTTGCCGGTCGAACCGTTGCCCAAGCCAGGACACGTGCCAGGCTTGACCATCACCGGTGTTGTTGAAAATGTGACTTTCGAAACAGGATCTGCCAACCTGACCGATTCTGCGGAAGTCGCGCTGGTGCGGGTTGAGCAGGAGCTCAAGGCAAACCCAACCGTGCGCATTGCGGTTATGGCTCACACTGATGATCAGGGGGATGCCGAGGACAACAAACTTCTGTCCGTCCAACGTGCGGAGGCAGTCGTGGCTCGATTGGTCAGCCGTGGAGTCGAGCAATCGCGCCTCAAGGCTGAGGGTTATGGTGAGTTGTTGCCACTGGTTCAAAACGTCACCGCTGCAGACCGCACGCGAAATCGCCGGGTAGAAATTAGGGTTCTTCGTTAGACGGATTCGTCGCTGGATACACGTAGCCATATGATTTATGTTGCGTGATTGTGACGATCAAGCAAGCCTTGTGTCGTCTTGACCACCGGCATAGCTTGCCATCGAATCAATTGATTCGATGGCGAATTAACTTATGTCTACATTATTCTTTGTTGATTTCTTCAACAATTGCCTACAATCCGTATAGTCCGGTGTGCCTCGCACGCTGAGTTACTGACAATGATCAAAGACGGTCAGAGCAAATGAGAAAGTACGGAATGAAAGTGGATCTTAATGTTGAAGGTGGCGTTACAAGCGAGCGCGGCGAAGGCTTGTCAGGAAATCCCGGTGCCGCTAGCGCAAGCGCTGGTCGCTGGATTCGGCATGCTGCACTCATTCCCCTTGGTCTGTCGCTGACCGCTTGTGGCGTGCTCGGTGGTGGTGGTCGCGAAGACTATGACGGCCGAGTTTACGTTGGAGCTGGAGCCCTGATCAGTGAGGTTGATCCGGATACCGATAATGTCCCCGGTGTTTCAGTAGCGGATTCTTCGAGTGCTGGTGGTTCACTGGCAATAGGCTACGACTTCAGTCCAAGGTTCAGTATCGAAGGGCATATTGCCGACTTGGGCGAGGCGGATCTGTCACCTGAAGGCTCGATCGATTATCAGGTGGGTGGAATAAGCGCGATTGTTTATGGTCTGGCAAGTGAAGAACGCCGCGCGCGACGCGAGGGCTTCTCCGTGTTTGGACGTTTGGGCGTCGGCGCCCTGGAAAATGATGCGGAGGTGGTGGAGTTCGAACGCTTGAATGATGTTCATTTACTCGCCGGTGTGGGTCTCGAATACGGGTTTGAAATGGGCTTGGGTGTCAGGGCCGAGCTGGTTGCACACGACACGGATGCGCAATATGGGCAGCTCGGACTGGTGTATCGCTTTGGTGGATCGAGTCGCGGCCAAAGTGCGCCGGTGAGCAGGTCAGTCGAGCCGGTAGAGCCTGATGTATCTACCAGAGCTGTTCCAGTTCCGGCGCCGTCGAATTCGCGCATAAACATTGACACCGATGGCGATGGAGTGACTGACGCGATTGATCAATGTCGGGATACCGCAGAAGGATATCCGGTAGACAGCACGGGCTGCGATGCTTTCGGTGGCGTCGTTGAAGGCGTGAGTTTCAATTCGAGTTCAGATACGCTGACAGCAGATGCGCAATCGGTACTTGACGGTGTGGCTGAAACGCTTGGCCAATACCCTGATGTCGTGGTCAGCATCGAAGCCCATACGGATAATCAAGGTGGTGCTGCAGGTAATCTTGAATTGTCCAAACAACGTGCCCTTTCGGTTGCGCGTTATCTGGTCAGCAAGGGTGTTTCCGGAGCGCAACTGAAGCCTCAGGCATTCGGCGAATCACGACCACGCGTCAGTAACGCAACTGCAGCAGGCCGCGCGCAAAATCGACGCGTAGAAATTAATATCGTCAAGTAGGTCATGGTCCTGTTAAAAATTGTGGAGTCGGTCAATATAGTGAGTCAGGCTAGTTACGAAGGGTAGATGGGCTGATTGCGATACTATAAGATATCAGTGTCAAAACCCGGTCACTGTTGTGATGGCAGTCGCCGGGGTAGCTCCGCGCTCTGAGTTAGCGCATAAATCGGAAAGCCTTAAGGATATGTTCAAACGTCATCCGTTATCTGTATTGATTCCCGCGCTGATGATCACGGCCGGTCCCGTCCTGGCAGTAGATACTGGCGATGCGCCGTCAAGCTATGGTTTGGCCAGCCACGAAGTGATTGCCAACGGGCCTTTTCTCGGAACCATTGGTCCCGATGACAATGACCCGGTTGCAACGATCGCCGCTGACGGTGACGATCTGGCCAATGGTGATGACGAGGACGGAATTTCGACGTTTCCTGTGCTCATCCAAAACTCGAAGGCGTATTCGCTGACGGTAGTCGCGACTAATCCGAGCGCTACAGACGCCAGTTACACAGCCTGGATAGACTTTGATGGAAATGGTCACTTCGAGGCGGACGAGGCATCCACACCAATGGTTATTCCTGCCGGTACCGGCGCTGATGACAACCTCCTTCTGTGGCCATCACTCGATGGCATTTCCACCGATTTTGTTGGTATCTCTTACGTGCGTGTGCGAATCACCACGGATGCCTTGGGTAATGATCAGGCGGCAGGTGCGGCCTCTGACGGAGAAGTCGAAGACTACGCGGTAGAATTTATTGCTGATACCGACGGCGATTTAATCCCGGATCAAGACGATCCAGATGATGACAACGATGGCATCCCGGATACGGTTGACGGTGTTGGTGTTGATACCGATGGCGATGGTATCGACAATCTTCTGGATACGGACTCAGACGGTGACGGTATCTCCGACTTTGAAGAAGCTGGTCCGAATCCGCAAGCGCCTGTAGACACGGATAATGATGGTACGCCTGACTTCATGGACACTGATTCCAATGACGATGGCACGCCTGATTCGGGTTCTGCTGATGATGCTGATGGTGATGGACTCGCTGATGCGGTAGAAGGCGCAGGTGACGCCGATGGCGATGGAATCCTGAATATTCAGGATATTGACAGTGACAACGATACGATTCCGGATGCAGTTGAAGCGGTCGATGCTCAAAACCCTGTTGATACCGATGCTGACGGTATTCCGGATTTTCTCGACCTCGACAGTGACAACGACGGCATCCCTGATTTATACGAAGCGAGTGCCGGTGATATCGATACAGCCTCCCTTGACGCCGATGGAGACGGTCGTGTTGACAGCGGATCGGTTTTCGGTTCAAACGGTCTGGTAGACGCCGTCGAGACGGCTGCAGATTCCGGCATTCTCGTTTTCCAGTTGGTTGATACTGACAGTGATGGATCACCCGATTACGTTGATATTGACAGCGACAATGATGGCTTGAACGATACCGTCGAATCCGGTGGGTCAGATGCCGATGGCAACGGCGTTGTTGACGCATTGGTGGACACGGATAGTGATGGTATTGATGACAACGTGGATGCGTCGATTACCGGTGGAGCCGATGCTGACGCGGACGGGATTGATGATGCCTTCGATAGTGACTTCGTCCTGACAGCCGATGCCGACAATGACGGTATCGTCGATGCCAGTGATATCGATGCCAATGGCGACGGCATCGTTGACGATAGTAATGCGATTGCCAATGGCACCTTGCTTGATGACGATAATGACGGCGTTCCGGACTTCCAGGACACAGATGACTCCAGCACACCTCTCACACCTATCGCTCCTGGCGACACCGATGATGAGGGCCCAACAGCTGGTCCAACAGTGCCCGATGTCCCTCGCGTAGAAACTGGCCTTGATGGTATTGCTGGCTGTTCAATCACCGCAGGCAATGCCCGTGGGTTTGATCCAGTGCTGCTTTTACTTGTGCTCTCCGCACTTGGCGTCCTCGTGAGAGGGCGTCATGTCAGCGGACGGCGGCAAGCCATTCGCGTGCAACCCACAAAAAAAATGTGAATTTATAGCCATATACTGTCAGGTCTCGAAATTACAGCGAAGGCCTGAATTGGCTGTTGTAGGCCCTACAAAAAAGTGTGATTCGAAGCTCAGAGGTCTCCTAGGGTATTGATCTTCATAGAAGTCCTTGGCCGGTAAAATGTAGTAAATCAGTAGCTAAACTACACAATCACGCCGAACCAACTTCAAGTCACTGATTTGCACCAATTTATGAGATGAAAGTCCGTTTTAAGTGACGCAGCGCTAGCGTATAGTTTCGGTCCTCGAAGCCGCTATCAGTACAAATATGTAGCTATTTAAGTGGCTTACTACATTTAGCGCTGTTTATCTTATAAATTGGAGTTTCTAATGAATCAGACGGCTCGTGCCATCTCCCCAGTCCTTGATCTTTCAGAGATCGGAATTACCCATACGCACGAGGTTGTCTACAACCCGAGCTACGATCAACTCTACCTGGAAGAAACGCGTCCAGAGCTGGAGGGCCTGGAACGCGGCATCGTGACCAGCAGCGGTGCGATTGCTGTGGATACCGGTTCGTTTACAGGTCGGAGCCCCAAAGATAAGTATATCGTCAAGGATTCTTTGACCAAAGACTCGCTGTGGTGGGCAGATCAGGGCGCGAATGACAACAATCCAATCTCTAACGATGTGTGGAATGATCTGAAGGCACTCGTCACCACACAACTAACCGGCAAGCGTCTTTTCGTCGTTGATGCTTACTGCGGCGCGAATGAGAATTCTCGCTTGCAGGTGCGGTTTGTCACTGAAGTTGCCTGGCAGGCCCATTTTGTCACGAACATGTTCATTCGACCGACCATTGATGAGTTGGCGACCTTTGAGCCGGATTTCATCGTTATGAACGCCGCTCGCGCCGTTAACGACAAGTGGCAAGAACATGGCCTGAACTCTGAAAATTTTGTCGCTTTCAATTTCACCGAAAAGATGCAGTTGATAGGTGGCTCCTGGTATGGCGGTGAGATGAAGAAAGGATTGTTCTCATACATGAACTTCCTGTTGCCAATGCAGGGTATAGCCTCGATGCATTGCTCTGCCAATGTGGGTGAACAAGGGGACACAGCAGTATTTTTTGGTTTGTCCGGCACCGGTAAAACCACACTGTCAACTGACCCTAAGCGTCGCCTGATTGGTGATGATGAACATGGTTGGGACGACGATGGTGTGTTCAATTTTGAAGGCGGCTGTTACGCGAAGACGATACGACTCTCTGCCGAAGCGGAGCCGGATATTTATGGTGCGATTCGCCGGGATGCGCTGCTGGAAAACGTGGTAGTTCGTGACGATGGCAGCGTCGACTATGACGATGGAAGCAAGACTGAAAATACTCGAGTGTCATACCCGATCAATCACATCGATAATATCGCCAAGCCTGTGTCGAAAGCAGGCCATGCTAACAAGGTTATCTTTTTGACCGCGGATGCATTCGGTGTATTGCCCGCTGTTTCCTTGCTGACGCCGGAACAGACTCGGTACCATTTTCTGTCTGGTTTCACTGCAAAGCTTGCTGGTACAGAGTTGGGTATCACCAGCCCGCAGCCGACCTTCTCCGCTTGCTTCGGCAAGGCGTTCCTGAGCTTGCACCCTACGAAATACGCCGATGAATTGGCAAAGCGCATGGCCGCGTCAGGCGCGACTGCCTACCTTGTCAACACCGGTTGGAATGGCAGTGGGGAACGCATTTCTATCAAGGCTACTCGCGCCATAATTGACGCGATTTTTGATGGATCTATCGATACGGCGACTACAACGACGATTCCGATGTTCAATCTGATTATCCCTGAGGCCTTGCCTGGCGTTGAGTCTCAGCTTCTTGATCCACGCAAGTCTTACGACAATGAGGGTCAGTGGGCGGCGGAGGCTGAAAAGCTGGCGCGGCTTTTCGTCGACAACTTCAATCAATATACGGATACCGATAGTGGACGTGGGTTGGTTTCCGCAGGGCCTGATCTTTCTTCCTGAATCAGCGTTCTGTTAACCGACTGAACAAGGCCACGTGTGCGTCTGCCGCGTGGCTTTTTTATTGCCTGTGTGAAGCTTTAGTGAATATGCGGCGCGACTACTGAATGTCGCAAAAAATCACGCAGCCGAGTCGTCGCAATGATTAACGAGATTTGCGATTTTTGAGCGCCTTGATACTGGCCTGTATGCGCAACTCGTCCTGAGACGCTGTCGGAACCATTTGTAATGCAAGTTCAAACTGGCTTCTTGCTCGTTGCAGTTCATTGACCCCAGCGAAGTAGTGGGCCAGAGACTCATGGCTTGCAGCTGCATCGCCGAGCCTTTGCTGGATACTTGCTAGTTCTCGCCATGCCAGCGGGTGAGGATTAGCGGTATTGCGCAGATAGGATTTCGCCGTATTCTGCGCGATACCGAAACGTCGTTTTCGAACCTGTTGTTGCAACTGCTTTTCAACAATTGAATAGCGGTCGGGGTAGAGTTCGGCCAAGTCATCCAATCGCGACTCATCGGCGCCGGTCCCTTTTGCATCCATGATTTCAGAGCGCAATAGTTCGACCATTGGGTGAGCACTTGCAAGCTTATCCAGCGGTTTCAGATAGGAATCGATGTTCGACAGGCGATTTGCGCGAAGGCTCAACAAGGCAAGAGCATAGCTACTTTCCACATCCGGGTTACGTCTGTGTTTCGACCGATACGTGCGAGTGAGCTGCCCCTCGTCAAGTGAGGTTAAAACAGCGAGCCTCGCCTTGAACAATTTGAAATCATCTTGTTGCACGCGACGCCGAACCGATTTGACATTGCTTGCCCGATCGGCGGCTTCTGCGATTCGGTTGTTGTCGAGCGGATGAGTACGCAGGTATTCAAGTTGGAGACTGGAGGTCGTGTTAAGGCTGTTCTTGCGGCGCAGAATGTCGAATGACTCCGCCATGGCGGAGGCGTCATACTGTGCGCTAGCGAGAATCTCGATGCCAATACGGTCAGCCTCGATTTCATTGCTACGAGTAAAATTGATGGCTGATTGCCGAGTAGCAGCTAACCCGGCGGCCAACGCGGCCTGTCCTGCCTGCGGTGAGGCTTGTCCGATGAGGATGGCTGCCAAAACTGCGGCCGCCGTACTGACAGAGGATCGGGTGCCGGTTGCGAATGCGCGGGCATGATGTCGCTGAGTCACGTGGGCAACTTCATGCGCGACGACTGCTGCCAGCTGCTCCTCGTAGTCCATTGCCAGAACGAGTCCGGAATTGACCCCGACATAGCCGCCTGGAATGGCAAAGGCATTGATCTGGTCGTCGTCGATAATGAAGAACGTAAATTCATTTTGTTCGGCTTTACCCGAGGCCAGGGCGAGTCGTGAACCGAGAGCATGGATGTACTCTGTGAGTTGCACATCGCTTACAAGTGGTAGTTGAGCCCTGATCTGACGCATGAAGTTGGCACCGAGCTGACGCTCTTGATTCGGTGACAGCGCGTTGTCCGCTGGCTCTCCCATGCTGGGCAGATTTTGTTGAGCATGGGCAATAGGAGTTGTGCTGATCAGGCACGTAATCAGGGCAATCAGCAGACCCGTTGATACCGCCAAGGCGCGCATCTGTTCACCTAGTTTCATAGCCTTGTGTCTAGTGTTCTGGGTCGGCTTGCTGGTGCCATGATTCTGACGATACTCGTCGTAAAACACTGATGTCAGGAGGGTTTGTGGCACGTTATCCGTCGATGAACCGAGGTTGGCTAATGCTCTGCTTGCTGGTAATTTGCGATTGGGTTGCATGATCCTCGTTTAGCAGCGCGGTTCATGCCAATTTATCACGGCTGTCCTACAGACATGATCCAAGTTGGCAGGTTCCGCCAGTGACATCCCCGTAACACGCGCAAATAGTTATACTGCACAGTCGTTCCGGGGCTCGATACAATCAGGTCCTGCAGCTTTTCTCCGGTCGCGCGGCTGTCACCACACATGCTGCGATATCAAGGCGGTCCACCCACCACCGCCTGTCCGATCAGAGTGACTGTGATGCTGCTGACCACCTCAGAATAACGAAAATCGTGACATGCTTCTCAATGAGCTCTGCTGTGCTCATTGCGAAGTAGTCCCTGTATGAATTAGCTAATTGAGGAACCAAGGTGGAACTATCCGGTGGAGAGGTGCTGATCCAGGCACTGAAAGAAGAAAATGTCGAGTTCATATTCGGTTACCCAGGCGGGGCCGTACTGCATATCTATGACGCTCTCTATGAGCAAAACTCGGTCAAGCACATTCTGGTTCGCCATGAGCAAGGTGCGACGCATGCAGCCGATGGCTATGCCAGGGCGACAGGCAAACCAGGTGTTGTATTGGTGACATCGGGGCCTGGTGCGACCAATGCTGTGACCGGTATCGCAACGGCTTTTATGGATTCGATCCCGATGGTCGTCATTTCCGGGCAGGTGCAGAGTCGCTTTATTGGCAGCGATGCATTTCAGGAGGTGGATTGTGTCGGTATTACGCGCCCTTGTGTAAAGCACAACTTTTTGGTCGAGTCACTGGAGAGCTTTGCGGAAACGATCAGGAAAGCTTTTCATGTGGCTACCACCGGACGGCCTGGCCCTGTTGTTGTTGACATACCGAAAGATTTCACAACGCCGGGTGTGACGGTACCTTTCAATTACCCTAAAACGGTCAACATGCGTTCCTACAGTCCCGCTGAACAGGGGCACCCGGGACAAATCAGAAAAGCTGTCGATCTGATCCTGTCGGCAAAACGCCCGATGATCTACTCCGGCGGTGGCGTGGTGTTGGGGGATGCGGCCAAGCAGTTGACTGACTTTACAGAATTGCTCGGCTACCCGATTACCCAAACCTTGATGGGGCTCGGTGCGTTTCCAGCTTCAAATAAACAAAATCTGGGCATGCTTGGTATGCATGGTACTTATGAAGCCAATATGGCCATGCATGACTGCGATGTGTTGATAGCGATAGGTGCTCGATTCGATGATCGAGTCACTGGTGAAACAAAGAGCTTCTGTCCAAGTGCAAAGATAGTCCATGTAGACGTTGACCCAGCCTCTATTTCAAAGAACGTAACCGTCGATGTGCCAATTGTCGGTAATGTGTCGCAGGTTCTCGATGCGATGATCAGCCTGATAAAAGAAACCGACAAGCGGGCAGATGCGGCCGATATCGCACAGTGGTGGAAGCAGATCAAAACGTGGCAGTCAAGTGATTGCCTCAAGTACGAATTAAGCGATACATTGATCAAGCCGCAAGCTGTTGTTGAATCGCTTTGGCGAGAAACCAAAGGCGATGCCTATATTACATCTGATGTTGGACAGCATCAGATGTGGGCTGCGCAGTTCTATGGGTTTGACAAGCCGCGTCGCTGGATAAATTCTGGAGGCTTGGGCACGATGGGTTTTGGCCTTCCAGCTGCGATGGGTGTCCAGTTGGCGTTTCCTGAAGAGACGGTGGCTTGTATTACCGGTGAAGCCAGTGTGCAAATGTGTATTCAGGAACTCTCTACGTGCTTGCAGTATGGCTTGCCGATCAAGCTGGTGAATTTGAACAATCGCTATATGGGGATGGTTCGCCAGTGGCAGGAATTCAGTTACGAAAAGCGTTACTCGCACTCCTATATGGACGCACTCCCTGACTTTGTTGCATTGGCCGAAAGTTATGGGCACGTCGGTATGCGAATCGACAATCCAGCTGATGTCGATGCGGCGATGAAAGAGGCTTTTGCGATGAAGGATCGTCTGGTTTTTCTGGACTTCCAGACCGATCAATCAGAGAACGTTTATCCCATGATTGAGGCTGGTAAAGGTCATCATGAAATGCGCCTGAACCCGGCACGGGAGCTTGCCTGATGCGTCGCCATGTTATTTCGGTCCTGATGGAAAACGAGTCTGGTGCCCTGTCCCGTGTTGCGGGATTATTCAGCGCACGTGGTTACAATATCGAATCCTTGACTGTTGCCGCCACTAACGACCCAACCTTGTCTCGCATGACGATCGTCACCATCGGCACAGAGCGTGTCGTTGAGCAGATTATCAAGCAGCTCAATAAATTGATTGATGTAGTACGCTTGACTGATCTGACTGAAGTGCAATTTATCGAGCGAGAAATCATGCTCGTAAAGGCACGTGCGGTCGAGCAGGGGCGTGAAGAGCTTAAGCGTATGACTGATATCTTTCGGGGGCGTATTCTCGACGTCACCGATACCAGTTACGTCATTGAACTTACCGGTGATGATCACAAGCTAGGGGCGTTTCTCGAAGCCATTGGTCATGACAACATCATAGAAGTCGTTCGCTCCGGTGCTACGGGTATTGCCCGTGGTGAAAAGAGCCTGAAAATTTAATCAACCCCCTGACGGAGACCACCATGCAGGTGTATTACGACAAAGACGCAGATCTTTCTATCATTCAAAACAAGACAGTTGCCATTATCGGTTATGGCTCGCAAGGCCATGCCCATGCGAACAACCTGAAGGATTCCGGTGTCAAAGTCGTGGTTGGCTTGCGCAAGGGTTCTCAGTCGGCGCAGAAAGCCGAAAAAGCAGGTCTGGAAGTACGCGAGATTGACGAAGCAGTGCGCCTGGCGGATCTTGTCATGATGCTTGCTCCTGACGAGCATCAGGCGAAAATATACAGCGATCATATTGCTGACAATATTCGTGATGGCGCAGCACTCGCGTTTGCGCATGGTTTCAATGTCCACTACCAGCAAATACAGCCGAAAACTGAAGTAGACGTGCTTATGATCGCACCAAAGGGGCCCGGTCATCTGGTACGTTCCACCTATGTTGAAGGTGGCGGTGTGCCGACCCTGATCGCCGTTGCTCAGGATGCTTCAGGCATGGCGTCTCAGATAGCACTTTCGTATGCGTCGGCAAATGGTGGTGGCCGCGCTGGTGTTATCGAAACCACTTTCCAGGAAGAGACGGAGACTGACCTCTTCGGTGAACAAGTTGTTCTCTGTGGCGGAACCACCGCTCTGGTTCAGGCGGGCTTTGAAACTCTGGTAGAAGCAGGTTATGCTCCGGAAATGGCATACTTTGAATGCCTGCATGAGCTTAAGCTTATTGTCGATCTGATGTACGAAGGTGGCATTGCCAATATGCGTTACTCGATTTCCAATACGGCTGAGTACGGCGATATCAAAACTGGCCCTCGTATCGTTACCGATGAAACCAAAGCTGAAATGAAACGCATTCTTACCGAGATTCAAAATGGTGAGTTTGCTCGTGACTTTATCCAGGAAAATCAGGCTGGTGCCGCAACGCTAAAAGCCAAGCGTCGTATTGCTTATGAGCATCCTATCGAACTGGTAGGGGAACGCTTGCGCGGTATGATGCCGTGGATCAAGGCATCGGCAAAAGTCGATCGCAGCGTTAACTGATCAAGCCATAAAACAGGTATCCGCAACAGACATTGGACATACAACGCGATAAACAGCAACGCTCGAGAGGCATCTATCTCCTGCCCAATCTGTTTACGACCAGTGCTCTGTTTGCGGGCTTCTATAGCGTTATTGCAGCGTTCAATGGTCACTTCGAAGCGGCAGCAATTTCCATATTGGTGGCAATGATTCTGGATGGCTTTGATGGTCGTGTTGCGCGAATGACCAACACGACCACCGAGTTTGGGGCCGAGTACGACAGCATGGCTGACATGGTCTCCTTTGGCTTGGCTCCAGCGTTTCTGATGTACACATGGTCCTTGTCCAGTTTGACCGCTGCCGAGTTCGGTCAACTTGGTTGGGTCATAGCCTTTGTATTTACCGCTTGTTGTGGACTCCGACTTGCGCGCTTTAACGTAGCGGTCGGCACTGCAGACAAACGGTTCTTTCAAGGGCTAGCCTGTCCGGCGGCAGCTGCGGTTACCGCGAGCTTCGTCTGGGTGATGGGTGATCTTGGCTATGCAGGGTCAGATGTCGTTGTACTGGTGGCGATCATCACGATTTCTACCGGCTTGCTTATGGTCAGCACATTCACCTACTACAGTTTCAAGGATCTCGGTAGCAACCGGCGTATTCCGTTTGCGATGCTGATCGGTTTGTTATCGCTGTTTGTTGTGACAGCGGTGGATCCGCCGAAAATGATCCTTATTGCATCCAGCTTGTATGCTATCTCGGGCCCTGGTTATTGGTTGTTTCGCTGGTTCCGAAAACGTAATCGCCCACCCCGCAGTTCTGCTACCTGATGTCTTATACCCAGCGCCAGCAGCAGTTGTTGACGGCAATGGGGTTTGTGCCGTGGGAACTGCGAGAGCGTAGATCAGATTCAGTCTCGGAGGTTCTGGAGCATCCCGCCGCTGGTTCTTCGGATAAGCAATCGGGTGAGCTGGCTGTTCAAGATTCGATTGAATCTGACACTACTCAAGACTCGGAGAGTGCTCCGGCATTTGCATCTCGCCCCTTGTGTTCACTGACCAATGGATTCTCCATTGGTCACGCACAAGCGCCCTTGCTTGTCGTTGTTGAGACGCATGATGTGAACGTTCAAGCTCCTCTGAGCGGTGATTCCGCTCAACTGTTCGAGCAAATGATGCGCTCAATAGATGTTACTCGCGGGTCGGTGTGCCAATGCGCCGTGCCTGTTCACGCCAGAGAAGCAGAATCTGGTCACGCGACAGTTTTGAGTCTGGTGTCGCCCGAACATGCCGCTGGCCTGCTGCTTTGTCATGAAATTGATGATAATGAGGCGGCATCGGCTCATGCCTTCTCGCTAGCGCTTGTCGGAAGAAATGCATTGCCCATGTGGCGAATTCCGCATCCGGATATTTTGCTGACTCATCCGTATAAAAAGCGTCAGGCCTGGCAGGCTTTGAAGGCTGTACGGCAAATTCTTCGGCCCTGATCTTGATGGCTTCCCGTGTTTTAAAACCTCCTCACGAAAGTAACCCGTGGCGCGGTTTCATGCCAATGTGCGGCAGGGATATTGCGCTGGTCAGTGAGATGGAGCAACGCAATTATGAATTCCCCTGGAGCGCAGGAATATTTCGTGATTGCATCAAGGCTGGTTATACATGTCGGTTGATGTACCTTGGCGATCAACTGATTGGTTATGGTGTGCTGCAGACCGCTGCAGATGAGGCGCATATTCTGAACCTGTGTATCGACAAATCAGCGCAACGACAGGGCCATGCGCGGCATCTGCTCGGCCATCTTCTGGATCTGGCGCGGCTTGCGCCGGCGGATATCGTATTTCTCGAAGTTCGACCGTCGAATCCGCGCGCGATATCGTTATATGAGCAAAATGGATTCAATGAGATCGGCCTTCGACCTGACTACTACGATTCTGCGACAGGGCGTGAGGATGCCGTCGTGATGGCGCGGAGCCTTACCTCGAATTAGTTGGCGTATTTATGAGTCGTCCGGGTAAAAGGTTATACTGGCGGCTTCTAGTTACCCGCCTGCTTTCCCATGGAACTCTCGGACGAAATAGCGCGTCGGCGCACATTCGCCATCATATCGCACCCCGATGCCGGCAAGACTACGCTGACTGAAAAGCTGCTGTTGTTCGGCGGTGCGATTCAGCTCGCGGGCACCGTCAAGGGTCGAAAGGCTGCTCGTCATGCAACCTCGGATTGGATGGCGATGGAGCAGGAGCGGGGTATTTCAGTCACCTCGTCGGTCATGCAGTTTCCGTATAACGACATGATCGTCAATTTGCTGGACACGCCGGGGCACGAGGACTTCTCTGAAGACACCTATCGAACCTTGACTGCGGTGGATTCGGCTCTGATGGTGATCGATGTTGCCAAGGGTGTCGAGACACGTACAGAAAAATTGATGGATGTCTGTCGGCTGCGTGCCACACCCGTCATGACTTTCATCAACAAGCTTGATCGTGAGGGACGGGACCCTATCGAATTGATGGACGAAGTAGAACGCATGCTCGACATACGCTGCGCGCCAGTTACCTGGCCTATAGGTATGGGCAAGCGGTTTAAAGGTGTCTACCATCTGCATACTGGCGCGGTACATTTCTACTCCCCCACGCATGGTGGCAAGATGCAGGAAGGCGAAGTAGTGCAGGGTATTGACAACCCAAAGCTTGATCAGATTCTGGGCGATATGGCCAATGAGCTGCGCGAAGAGCTCGAACTCGTTGAAGGGGCGTGCCATGCCTTCGACAGAGAAGCCTATCTTCGCGGTGAACTGACGCCGGTGTACTTCGGCTCAGCCATCAATAATTTTGGTGTTGCCGAACTCTTGGATGACTTTGTCAAGTATGCACCTGAGCCACAGGCGCGTTTCACAGTCACGCGTGAAGTTCAGCCCACTGAAGCCAAGTTCAGTGGCTTTGCGTTCAAGATCCAGGCAAACATGGATCCGCAGCATCGCGATCGGGTAGCCTTTGTACGCATTTGTTCGGGGCAATATACGAAGGGTATGAAAGCGCATCATGTGCGCCTCGGCAAGGAAGTGCGCTTCAATGACGCCTTGACGTTCATGGCATCGGATCGTGGACATGTGGACGAGGCGTTCAGTGGTGACATCATCGGCTTGCACAACCATGGGACCATTCGTATAGGCGATACCTTCACCGTCGGCGAAGAGCTTGCATTTACGGGTATCCCGAACTTTGCTCCGGAGTTGTTCAGGCGGGCGGTGCTAAAGGACCCGCTAAAAATGAAAGCGCTGCAAAAAGGTCTAACCCAGCTTTGTGAAGAGGGAGCTACTCAACTTTTCAAACCTATCATCAGTAATGATCTTGTACTTGGTGCGGTAGGCGTTCTGCAGTTCGAGGTTGTTGCACAACGCCTTCGGGATGAATATAAAGTTGAATGTCAGTTTGAAGCGGTGGGGGTGCAGCAGGCGCGCTGGATTCGTTGTGAGGATGATAAGATGTTGAGTGACTTCAAACGCAAGCTTGATACAAATCTGTCGTATGATCATGCTGAAGAGCTTGTGTATTTGGCGCCAACCAGAATTAATCTACAAATGTCCCAGGAACGTTGGCCTGATGTTGAATTTCTGGCGACACGAGAGCAGGTTTTCAATTAGAGGCGAGCCAATATTCTGGCGATATTCGTGAGGCTACTTGCCACGCCAGGTTATCCAGTGAGCGTTGACCTTTTTTTACAAAGCTTGCTTTAGTGTATCGAACTGTATTACCACCCTATCATTAATCAAAGAAGGAGATGTAATGCGTAAAATTGCTTTGTTGTTGTCCTGCATCGGACTGTTTGTAGTTCAGCCGGCTCACGCTGAGTTGTTTGGCTTGGCGAATGGGCGCAGTGCAGATATTACCAACGCGCCGGGGCAATCAATTGAAGCTGGTGTGGCCTTCGGAGACTTCTTTGATGCTGACTACACGCATTTTGGTATTCGCTACAACTACAAGACTCGCCCTCAGTTGATGCTCTTTGGAAACCTCGGTCTGTCAGAGGTAGGGAGT
This sequence comes from uncultured Granulosicoccus sp., assembly GCA_937924505.1. The sequence goes on from CALDSR010000004.1 coordinate 64,179, forward strand.
GAGGATGGCTTGTCTTTTGGCATTGGTGCGTTTTATCAGTTGCAGGGCATATTGACCAATCAGGATCTGGCATTGAAAGGTGTTGTCAACCGCGCCGATGGTGATAGTGATGATGTCACTGGTATTTCCTTTGAAGCGCTTATCAGTGGGCGTCAAGGGTTCGGTGCTAATGGTGATATCGGTTGGTATGGCAATGTCGGTCTGCATAGATTTTCGGGTGGCGGTGATAGTGAGACCGAAATAGGTATTGGCGGCGGTATAACCTATCCCGCTTCGAACGGTGAGTTCTTCGCCGGCCTTGATCTGATTGAGGACCTTATTTTCGGCGCGGGATTTCGTTATTTTTTACAGTAACATTCACGTTGATGTCGAATTCGTTTTTTTGAGTTGATTTTATTCTGTTCGCCTGAAGGAGCGGCATATGGGTTGGAGTAAAGCTTGGCTATTGACCGCATTGATGATTCTTGTCGTCGGACATGCGCAGGCCGAATATCTTGGCCTGCCGAATGCCCGATCGGCTAATCCCGGTGTCTATCCTGACATTACTGTCGAGTTCGGATTTGTGTCTGGAGATCTGGGTAGTCAGGATTATCAGAACATTGCTGCTCGTCTGAACTATCGCCTGTCCGATCATACGGTGTTATTCGGCAATGTCGGGATAAGTGAGTTTGGTATTGGAGATGCCAATCCGTTTGGCGTAGGGATATTCTATTATCTGTCTAATCAACGAATAGCGCGAAGTCTCGATATAGCCGTCAAAGCCAGTTATCACACCGGCAACTATGAGTTCAGCAACGTTGATCTGGATGTTAACGTCATTGCCCTTGAGGCGCTGATCAGCAGTCCAAGCCCTATTTTAAACAATGGTCTTTCCTGGTATGGCAATTTTGGTCTTCACCATTTAAGCGAAGATCCGGGCGGTAGCGATTTGGAATTTGGTTTTGGCGGTGGCTTCTATATGCCCTTGGGTTCCGGTGAAGCCTTTTTTGGTGCTGATGTGGTCGATCAATTCACCTTTGGTCTGGGGTATCGGTATTTCCTCAAGTAGGTTAATGTTCAGGCATCAAATTTTGGTATCGAGTAAGTAGACCTTTTAAAGAACATGATCATCAAGACTGACGTTGTTATTGTTGGAGCTGGCCCCTGTGGTCTGTTTCAGGTATTTGAATTAGGCTTGCAAGGTCTGAAATGCGAAATCGTTGATGCGCTGCCGTATGTAGGAGGGCAGTGTATCGAACTGTATCCCGACAAACCCATTTTCGATATTCCTGCTGTGCCAGAATGCACGGGTCAGCAACTCACCGAGCGACTGCTGCAGCAAATTGAACCCTTCAAGGCGGGCACCCATCTGGACCAGACTGTCGATATCCTTGACAAGCGCGGTGACAATGACTTTTACCTGAAGACGTCAACAGGTCAGGAGTTTGAGTGTCGTGCGGTGATAGTCGCATCGGGTGCCGGTTCGTTTACTCCTGTTCGAGTGCGTGTAGAGGGGATCGAGAAATTCGAAAACTCACAACTCTTTTATCGAGTCAGAGACCCGCAAGCGCATGCTAACAAGGATATCGTGATATTGGGCGGTGGTGACTCTGCTCTCGACTGGGCGCTGACCCTTGCCGACACGGCCAAAAGTATTACGGTGGTCAATCGTACCGAGCGTTTTCGAGCGGCTGAAGCGTCGGTCACCAAGCTCAATGCACTGGCCGATGCTGGCAAGGCGAAAGTACTGTTAGGCACCCTGAAGTCGTTTGGTGAAGCAGACGGAAAGCTGAGTGAGCTGACCTTTCAGGCGCGTGATGAAAAAAAATCCGAAGTTAAGTTAGTCGTGGATGATCTACTGGTGTTCTTCGGCTTGTCGCCCAAGTTAGGGCCGGTTGAAAACTGGGGCATGGCTCTCGAGAAAAAATTGCTGACTGTTGACATGTCGACGTTCGAAACATCGGTGCCAGGTGTTTACGCGATAGGCGATATCAATACCTATAAAGGTAAGAAAAAGCTGATATTAAGTGGTTTTCATGAGGCGGCCTTAGCGGCCTTTGCCATTAAGCAGACATTCGAACCCGACAAAAAGATAAATTTGCAATACACCACAACCAGTCCGTTGATGCATGAAAGATTGGGTGTCGAATAACTATCATTGAGTGGTCGGTCTTTTTGTTGACTGGCCCAGTATCAGTGTGTCGAATATTGAACGTTCGTCACCAAGCATCATCAACATAAATAGTTTTTCGCGCCAGTTTGTCATGGTGCTTGAACGCCGCGCGGTCAAACTCGTTGCAGAGTCATCCAGTACGACCATATCAGCTTCCTTGCCTTTGCTAAAGTTGCCGATAACACCATCGAGATCCAGCGCACGCGCGCCACCTAAGGTTGCCAGGTACAGGGCGCGTTCGGGTGACAGGGAAACTTGTTGAAGCTGTTGTACTTTATAGGCTTCATTGATTGTCCGCAGCAGTGAAAAACTATCACCGCCGCCAATGTCGGTGCCCAAGCCCACGCGTACCTTATGCTCGTCGGCTTTGCTGAGTTTAAATAAGCCACTACCAATAAACAAATTGGATGTTGGGCAGTGAGCGATGCTTGCGTTTGCATTGGCAAGAGATTTCCATTCTCTATCGGATAGATGAAGGGAATGAGCAAACACGGATCGTTTTCTGACCAGTGAAAATTTTTCATAGACACTGAGGTAATCAACACAATCGGGGAATAGTTCTCCAACCCAGGAACACTCGTCATGATTTTCGGATAGATGAGTATGTAGATGAACACCGGGATACTCGTCCAGTAGCTGGCCCGCTACTTCCAACTGCGCCTCTGAACTGGTGGGTGCAAATCGTGGGGTGACTGCATAGCCTAAACGTGACCTGCCGTGCCATCGTCGAATCAAGTCGACCGAGTCGCTATAGGCTGTCTCGGGTGTATCGCAGAGTTCCGCTGGTGCGTTTCGATCCATTAGTACCTTGCCACAAATCATCCGCAAGGATCGTTTGGCGGCAACCTCGAAGAATGCGTCTACTGACCCTCTGTGAACCGTGCCAAAAACGAGTGCGGTTGTCGTGCCATTAGCCAGTAACTGATCAAGAAAGAACGTCGCCGTGTCGTGGGCGACAGCTGGATCGTCAAATCGTGATTCGGTGGGGAAGGTATAGCGCTCCAGCCAGTCGAGTAGTTGCGAGCCATAGGAGGCAATGACATCAACTTGAGGATAATGCACATGAGTGTCGATAAATCCGGGGACAATCAATTTGCCTTGGTAACTCAGTTGTTGAGCATTGGGCGGAACTTCTATCGAAGCGGCTGGCCCAAGTGCGCTAATATGTCCATCCTCTATCAGCATCATGCCCTCGCCGATATACTCAACGGCGTCAGGACCGCCGGTATACGGGTCGTCAACACAATGCAAAAAATTGCCTGTTATGGTTACAGTGGGCGTGCTCATGATAGACGACTCAGTGACAAGGGTTCGGCCACCAAAGCATAGGCGTTATGCGGAAGTTCGAGTTACACTTTAGACGAGCAAATGGCGAATACTGATGTCTGTCACCGAACCGCATAGCCCCGGCGCGCCAAGCTCCGCATCTGATTCGAAGGGCCGTTCGGCGCATGTGACCGGGCAGGTGACTGCCCCGTTGGTATCGATGCGGCAGATCACCAAGGCCTTTCCTGGTTGCGTCGCCAACGATCAAATTGATCTCGATCTCGTCACCGGTCGAGTGCATGCATTGTTAGGTGAGAACGGGGCGGGCAAAAGCACCCTTGTCAGAATCCTCTACGGACTGCTGCAGGCCGATACCGGGCAAGTCCTCTGGGATGGACAACCTGTTCGTATTGATAGTCCGGGCAAGGCGCGTGAGCTTGGTATTGCAATGGTGTTCCAGCATTTTTCCTTGTTCGACTCATTGACCGTGTTGGAAAATATAGCGCTGGGAATGGGTGTTGATGCAAATAGCCATTTGAAGCAGCGAATTCAGGAGGTGTCCGCTCACTACGGCTTGCCGCTGGACCCTGATCGCTCGGTTTATACCTTGTCAGTCGGTGAGAGGCAACGAATCGAAATTGTTCGATGTCTATTGCAAGAGCCGCGGCTACTGATCATGGATGAACCGACATCGGTATTGACACCACAAGAGGTCGAGGTGTTGTTTACCACTCTTGAAAGACTTGCCAATGAAGGCATGTCGATTCTCTATATAAGCCACAAGCTTGAAGAGATACGCAAACTTTGTCACGACGCGACTATTCTGCGAGGTGGAAAAAGAGTTGCGACAGCTGACCCGTCCCTCGAAACCGCTAGTAGTCTTGCCGCGTTGATGATGGGCGATGATGTTGCTGTACTGGATACAAAAACATTAACCCCTGTCGGTGATGCTCTCTTTTCGGTTAACGGGATATCACTTCCTGCCAATGAAAATAGTCAGCAATCCCTGTCATCTGTCTCTCTGTCAATTAACGCGGGAGAAATAGTGGGTATTGCCGGTGTTGCCGGTAACGGTCAGGATGAATTGATGCAGGTTCTGACAGGTGAAATAGCAGGTAACAAGGCTGGCGATGTTGTGCTAAATGGTCAGGATGTTGGACATCTGGATGCGGGCGCGCGTCGTCAGGTCGGGCTTTGTTGTGTGCCGGAAGAACGACTTGGACATGCTGCGGTACCGAGTATGTCGTTGACCGAAAACGTATTCCTGACTGCACATCATGTCAAGAATTTGCGTGTGATGGGTATGATATCGCAGCGACGATGCCAAGCTTTTGCACGTGAAGTTATCGAAACATTTAATGTGCAGTGTAGTGGGTCGTCAAGTATTGCATCGAGCTTGTCCGGCGGTAATCTGCAAAAATTCATTGTGGGTCGTGAAATCTTACAGAGCCCGAAGGTTTTGATCGTGTCACAACCAACCTGGGGGGTGGATGCCGGCGCTGCAGCAGCGATACACAAAGCACTTCTGACGCTTGCGCAAAACGGCTCCGCTGTCCTGGTGATTTCCCAGGACCTTGATGAGTTGATGATGATCACTGACCGGCTCGGCGCCTTGTGTGCAGGGGTCCTGTCTCCGTTTTATCGAACGGCTGATGTCTCGGTTCAGGATGTGGGCTTGCTCATGGGCGGCGAAAGCCTGCCCGCACCTGACGCTGCTGGAGTGGGTTCGTGATTGCGCTTAAAAAGCGCGCACATCCTTCGCGTTTGATGGGGTATCTGGCACCTGTCATCGCGCTTGGAATTACGCTGATTGCAGGCTTGATGATGTTTGGCTTGTTGGGTGTACCTATCGGGGAAGCTATATATGCGTTTTTTGTTGAGCCGTTGAGTTCACGCTACGGACTTGCCGAGCTGGGTGTCAAGGCCGCACCGCTGGCAATGATTGGCGTGGCATTGTCCATCGGCTTTCGGGCACAGGTGTGGAATATCGGTGCCGAAGGGCAACTGATTCTTGGTGGTATATTTGGTGGCGCTGTCGCGCTGCTTTTTCATGAAGTCGATAGCTGGTTTGTGCTACCACTGATGATTATGTCAGGGGCTATCGGCGGTATGTTGTGGGCCTCAGTACCAGCCTTGCTGAAAACGCGATTCAATGCAAACGAAATTTTGACCAGCCTGATGCTGACGTATGTCGCGGGCTTGTTGTTGTCCTATCTGGTCTCTGGACCTATGCGTGATCCGGATGGATTTAACTTTCCCGAGTCAAGATTGTTTCATGATGCGGCGACGTTACCCATCATCATGGAGGGCACGCGTCTGCACGCAGGAGCGTTGGTAGCCTTCGCAGTGGTCATACTCGGTTGGCTGTTGTTAACACGCACCCTGTTGGGCTTTGCACTCAAGGTCAACGGAGCTGCGCCCAGAGCCGGGGCTCATACAGGCTTCAATCAGACGCGTCTTGTCTGGTTCTCATTGTTGCTCGGCGGTGGTATTGCCGGGGTGGCAGGTCTCTTTGAAGTAGCGGGTCCGATCGGGCAATTGATTCCGAGTATCTCACCTGGTTATGGCTTTACCGCCATCATTGTTGCTTTCCTGGGACGACTGCATCCGCTCGGAGTATTGCTTGCCTCACTGGTCATGGCCTTGTCGTATCTTGGCGGTGAGAATGCGCAGATCATGCTGAATCTGCCGCTGGCGATCACGGGTGTGTTTCAAGGCATGTTGTTGTTCTTTCTGTTGGCCACTGATGTACTGATCAACTACTCGATCACTTTTAGTTCAAGGGCGGTAAGCGAGGCATGAACGAAACCCTGGTATTGACATTATTGACGATCATCACTGCTGCAACACCTCTTGTCTATGCATCGATTGGTGAGCTGGTTGTCGAGCGTAGTGGGGTGCTTAACCTGGGCGTTGAAGGCATGATGTTGGTCGGGGCCGTTTCAAGCTTTGCTGTTGCGCATTACACCGGTAGTGCAACATTAGGAATTTTCGCGGGATTGTTCGCGGGAATGGCGATGGCTTTTTTGTTCGCGGTGCTGACCTTGACATTGCAATCGTCGCAAGTGGCAACAGGGCTTGCTTTGACTATCTTTGGTATTGGTGTCAGCTCACTGATTGGTCAACCATTGGTTGGTATTGCCTTCGGCGGCTTGCCCGAAATACCTATCCCTTTTCTAAGTGAAATCCCGTTTTTGGGTCGATTGCTTTTCAACCACGATCTGTTGGTTTATGGTTCGATCGTGCTGGTTGGCCTTGTCGCATACTTTCTTGGCCGAACGCGTGCCGGGCTGATATTACGGTCGGTGGGTGATTCGCATGATGCCGCGCATGCACTTGGTTTGAAGGTCATCCGTGTTCGCTATCTTGCAACGCTGTTCGGTGGTGCATGTGCAGGCATCGCTGGTGCGTATCTGTCGATGGCATACACACCCATGTGGGTTGAGAACATGAGTGGAGGTCGCGGCTGGATTGCGCTGGCGCTGGTGGTTTTCGCTGTATGGCAGCCCGGCCGGTTGCTGCTGGGTGCTTATTTGTTCGGGAGTATCAGTATTTTACAATTACATGGTCAGGCACTCGGAATAAATCTGCCATCGCAATTGATGTCAATGCTACCCTATCTGACCACGATCCTCGTGTTGGTGCTGATCTCGCGAGACCGAGGTCGTATACGCCGCAATGCGCCGGCGAGCATAGGTCAGGCTTTTCATCCGGCGACCTGAATTTGATGTACTCAAGCAGGTCGCGGTCGTCGCGTAAAACTTCAGGAGTAAAGATGTCACTATCGTCAAAGAAGAGATTTATCAAGGCAACCGCCAATGTCATTGGTGCAGCTGCTTTGACACTGGGAACGCTGTCCGTATATGCGGCAGAAAAGGTCAAGGTCGGGTTCGTCTATGTGGGGCCTGTGGGTGATCATGGCTGGACGTATCGCCACGATATCGGTCGCCAGGCGATTGAAGCGGAATTTGGCGACAAGGTTGAAACTACCTTTGTCGAAAGTGTGCCGGAAGGTGCTGATGCCGAGCGAGTCATTCGCAAGCTGGCAAGCAGTGGTCACGATCTTATCTTCACAACTTCCTTCGGCTATATGAACCCGACGGTCAAGGTTGCAAAGTCATTTCCGAACGTCAAGTTTGAGCACGCAACGGGTTACAAGCGCGCTGATAATGTATCGACGTACTCCGGACGTTTCTACGAAGGCCGCGCTGTGATCGGCACCATGGCAGGCATGATGACCAAGACCAACACGGTCGGTTACATTGCCTCTTTCCCTATCCCGGAGGTGGTGCGCGGTATCAATGCATTTACGCTTGCCATGCGTAAAGTGAATCCCGATGCAGTAACCAAGGTAGTCTGGGTAAACACTTGGTACGATCCGGGCAAGGAGGCTGATGCAGCGAAGGCGCTGATCGACCAAGGTGTCGACATCATAACGCAACATACTGATTCACCTGCACCACTGCAAGTTGCCGAAGAACGCGGTGTGTTCGGATTTGGTCAGGCGTCTGATATGTCAGCGTTCGCACCTGCGTCGCAGCTCACGGCGATCATTGATGATTGGAATAATTACTACGTTGAGCGCACCCGTGCGGTGCTCGAAGAAACATGGGAATCACAAGACGTATGGGAAGGTATCGCCACTGGAATGGTTGCTTTCCCGGAGTACAGTGGGGCTGTGCCTGATGATGTCAAGGCTGCAGCTGAAGTGGTTCGAGAAGGTATTCTTGATGGTTCGGTACACCCATTTCAAGGGCCGATCACCAATCAGGCCGGTGAGCAAATTATTGGTGAAGGTGAGGTGCTGGACGATGGGGTACTACTGGGTATGAATTACTACGTTGAAGGTGTACAGGGTGAGTTGCCCAAGTAAATAGCCCGAGGTAGCGTGCCGTTAAATAAGTTAGGTGCCTCTATCAAAAAGATAGCCTGAAAAAAATCGAGGGCGTGTGCGATAACACATTGCGCATGCCCTCAGTATTGATACGATAACGCTCATCGGTTGACACGGTGCAAGATTCGGCTGCTGCGTCGCAAGACGGTAATACCGCTACCCACGAGTAGAATTACCATGCCGGTATAGAGCGTGGTTTGAATAGGCAGCCATCGGGGAATCAGCACAGCGATAATGCAAGACGCTGTGACTAATGCCATACGATGGGGTTTCGCCATTGGACCGGTGAAGTCGATGACCCCATCAATCCCTTTGCCAAGTTCGCGCACGTAGCTGATCAGTACTGCCAAAGTCGCCGCTGCCCAACCCAGGGTGATGTAGCCCGCGGCCAGCCCGAAACCGATGATGATCAGCAGATCGGCGATGCGATCAGGGAATTCGTTCCAGAAAGCACCATCTGCTGTTTGCTTGCCTGCCTCGATCGCGACCATACCGTCAAACAGATTGCAGGCGAGGCGCAGCTGACAGAATACGGCGGCCAGAATCAACCAGACACTACTGGTATTCAACGCGCCAGCGCTAAAAGCGTAAAAGCAGGCGAACGATAGAACTGCTGCGACCATCGAACCATAGGATATTTGGTTCGGTGTTATGGATGTTTTCGCAAGCCAGGCTGCTGCTTTTTGCGCGTATCGCGTATCGCGACTTGCCAGTGGTCGCCGATCTTTGGGCTCGGTCGGCATCAGGTGATATCCCAGCCATAGCGAACGAAATGAAAGAAGACCGGTGCAGAGAAGAGTACAGAATCCATCCGGTCAATAAAGCCACCGTGGCCGGCGATCAGATGTCCCCAGTCCTTGACACCGCGATCTCGCTTGATGGCAGACAGCACGAGACCGCCAAGAAAGCCCATGACCGTGACAAGCAGCGAAAGACATAGCGACTCGATAATGCTGAACGGTGTTATCCAGAACAAAGCGCCGCCGATTAGCGTGGCGCTTAGAATGCCACCCACAGCGCCTTCAACCGTTTTTGATGGTGACAGACGAGGCGCGATTTTATGTTTGCCGATGAGCTTCCCCCAAACGTACTGCAACACATCACTGATTTGCACGACAAATACAAGATAAGCAATAAGCAGAACGTTTCGCCCTTCAAAGCCGGGAATTTGTAAGGTCAAAAGTGCTGGCACATGGGATGCGCAGAATACACAAACCATCAATGCCCACTGAGATTCTGCAACGCGTATCAGATAACCATCTGTATTGCCGCCAAGTAAAGAGAGTATTGGCATCAATAAAAACGCATAGACCGGGATGAATATCGAGTACAAGCCATACCACTCATGCCAGACAAGTGTGTACTGAACAGGCGCAATAATAAAGAAGGCTACAACCAAAGCGATATGATCTTCACGCGCGGTGTTGCTTAAGGTCATGAACTCACGTAGTGCGGCGAAGGAAATCAAACCGAATAAAATGACGACCCCGGTACGCCCACCCAGAAAGGCAATGCCTAGCAGGATGACCATCGCCCACCAGGCGTTGATGCGGGCGTTGAGGTTATCAATGACCGCCGATGGTGCTCCTTCAGCCTGGCGATGCGCCAGCACTTTGCCGATCACGGTTGCGATCAGGAGTATTAGTCCGGCACCGCCCAACAGCATCAGTAGATCTGAGGTTGAGTCATTCATCGATAGGCCTCAACTGTGACCAGGGCTGATCATTTCGGTGTCAGCGAAAGTAGCGATTGCTCGGCACGCGACAGGAAGTCTTTTTTAGCTTCGCCCGGATCTATCTGCAAGGGTTCGCCAAAAATGACCGAACACACCAGCGGCACTGGAATGGTTTTGCCCTTGGGTAGCACGCGATTCAGATTGTTGATCCACACTGGAACAAGGTCAATTGTTGGTCGGCTGTTGGCCAGATAGTAAAGGCCGCTTTTGAACGGAAGCAAGGCATTATCGGTGACGTTGCGTGTGCCCTCAGGGAAAATAATCAGCGAATCACCTGCATCAAGCGCCGATTGCATTATGTCGACTGGACTGCGTGTTTCGCTGTCGTCAGTGCCATCAACACCAATGTTTTTACTATCGAACGTAGCAGCTTTTCGTGGGATCAATAGTGAATGAAACACATCGCAACCAATGAATCTCTTGAAAGATGATCCAGTCCAGTAGTCAGCACCTGCGACTGGCCGAGTTTTCTGGCGTTGACGTGGAGGTAATACTGTCCACAGCAGGACAAAATCGCCATGACTACGATGGTTGGCAAAGTAGATTCGTTGGGTATCGTCAGGCTCGATGCCGTCCCAGATACCTCGTACGGCAGTGATTAACCGCGCAAATATGATGATCGCGCTTGCCGTCAACTTTGCAAGCAGCAGCTTCATCAGATATCAAACTCCGACCAGACGGGGCAGTGGTCTGACGGCTTTTCCATGCCACGAATGTCGTAATCGATACCGCTGTCGACAAGCTTGTCGGTCATGCTGCGGGTGCTGAGGAGATGATCAATTCTAAGCCCTCGTTTTGGTTCACGGTCGAAGCCTTTGCTACGGTAGTCAAACCAGCTGAATTTGTCGTCCTTGTTAGGGTACTTGATGCGATAGCTGTCATCGAGACCCCAATCGCACAATCGTTGCAGCCACTCGCGTTCCTCGGGTAAAAAGCTTGTCGCGCCACTTCTTAGCCAACGTTTTACATTATCAGGCCCGATGCCGAGATCTTCATCAACTGGCGCAACATTAAAGTCCCCCATCACGATCATGTGATCGCTGGCATTGTGTTCATTGCTGAGCTTGTCGGCTAGATCCGCATAAAATTTTTGTTTGGCTGGAAACTTGACTGGATGGTCGCGTTTTTCGCCTTGCGGGAAATAGCCATTGATCACAGTAATATCGGCGCCATTGGGGCTTGAGACGGTTGCCGTTATCAAACGCTTTTGCGCATCTGCATTGTCACTCTTGAACCCTATGTGGACATTGCGTGGCTCGGTGAGTGTCATCATGGCTACACCATAGTGAGTCTTCTGGCCAGCAAACGCGCTGTGATAACCCAATTCCTTGAGTGCATCGACCGGGAAGTCGTCATCGACCACCTTGGTTTCCTGCAAGCCGATGACGTCGGGGGCATAGGTATCCACCAAGGCTTGCAACTGATGCAAGCGCAAGCGAACACTATTGACATTGAAAGAGACGAATTTCACAGGCGCAGCCGTTACTCAATTGTTGAACATCACACGCAATGATACCGCCCGTGCATGTGTGCCGTCGAGCGCTTCAAGCAATGCCTGGTGGCGCGCGTCCAGCTCATTGATCTCGTCCTCCTTGACCAGAGAGTTCACACGCGCCAGAGAAACCAGACGCTGGCGCTCGCTAGCGTGCTCCTCGTCGATCATTGCACGTGCCTCACTGATTAATTCGGGAACTTGAGCCTCTGCAATTTCATTGGTTTTTACGATCAATTGTTCAAATGTATCGCGATTCTTCAAGACCACCTTGCGTAGCGCGTTACGATCGTATCTCAGCTTGCGGCTATCAATTTCCATTTCTTGCAAAACAGATGTGTAGTCCTTGCCGTCATTGCCCACGACAAAACTTTGCACGCTCGCTGGCAGGTAGCGTTCAATGTTGAGCTGCTTGTCTGCAACGCATTGCAGGCTGTAACTCGCTTCGATAAAGGCAAGGCCTTTCGGTAGCTCTTCGATCCGAACAACCTGACTGTCTGCCTGACCAAAACCTTCGTCCAGAATAAGATCCATGGCGTCTGTGACCATGGGATGGTCCCATGTCAGGTAGGTAAATTCCTCTCGGGTCAGAGCTGTTGTCCGGTCAAAAGTCAGGCTCATGCCAGCGGCGGGCAGATGGGGAAAGTGCTCAACCTGCATATGGTCGCTGGGATGAATGATCCAGTGATCGCGCTGCTCGGTAACATCCACACCAAAGCGATCAAATACCGCTTCCATGAAATCCTGCAAGCGATAATCGCGATCTACACGGGCCAGTGCGTCAAGATGTTCCTGAATCATCTCTGGACGATTAGAGTTGAGTTCGAGCAGGCGGTCGCGACCCTGCTCAACACGGGAATCAAGGGAAGCCGCCAATTCCCGGGCTTGAATGATCAGCGCGTCCAGTTCGGGTGTTGCCGAGTCTGTGTCAACGGTTGCTAGTGTGGCAGCCAGTGCCGTTGCAAGTTCGGTCTTTACGGCGTTGCCTGATTTGGCAATGGTTTCGAAAGCATTAAGCCCCTCGTGATACCAGCGACGTAACACTTCATCGCGACTACCGGCGGCAGCGGGTACATGTATCTGCACCGTCTCGGTTTGACCGATGCGATCCAGTCGTCCGATGCGTTGTTCGAGCAAATCAGGAGAATCAGGCAATTCAAGCATCACCAAATGATGCAGAAACTGGAAGTTACGCCCCTCGCTGCCGATTTCGGAACACAGCAGGAGTCTGCAATCCTCTTCGGGATCCGCGAACCAGGCGGCAGCGCGATCACGTTCGACGATACTCATCTCTTCATGGAACTGTGCTGTTGCAAAGCCCATCAGGCGGAGATTTTCACCAAGCGTCTTGACTGTGTCGATTGATGAACAAATCAACAATACTTTGGCTGGGTACAAGTCTGACAGGAATTCAAGTAACCAGGCGGCCTTGCTGTCGTTACTGTCGTCATCCAGGGTGTAGGCGTTGAATTGTCGTTCGGGGAAGCCTTGTATTGCCTGACGAGTATTACGAAACAATAGCCGTCCGGTTCCATGTCGGTCGATCAGTTTGTTGATCAGGGAATATTTAAGATCACTAATGGCAATGGCGCTTGAGGAGCTCAAGGTCTTTTGTTCGGATTCGGAAAATTCATCACCGAGCAGACTCTGAAGTTCGTCAATCGCCTGCGCATCCAGAGCCTGATCATTCATCAATTGATTGGCGATGCCGGCGATATCGGTAAATGCGGCCTCTTCCCTGATGAATTGTTCAAGTGAAGCAAAACGTTCCGGATCAAGTAGTCGAAGACGGGCAAAATGCCCCGCCTGCCCGAGTTGCTCCGGCGTTGCCGTGAGTAGCAGCACTGAAGGTGTTTCAAGTGCCAGTGACTCCACCAGCGTGTAAGCATCGGATGGTTCGTCGGGTTGCCAGCTCAGATGATGGGCTTCGTCGGCGATCATCATGTCAAAACCTGCAGCGATCGCTGCGTCGCCGATCTCTTCGTTATCCAGTAAGGTATCAAGCGAGGTCAGTACCAGTTGCTCCGCGAGAAACGGATTGCCCTCCGGGGCTGATGGCAACAACTCCGTATAGCGTTCGTCATCCATGATGGACATCTTGAGGTTGAATTTGCGCAACATCTCGACAAGCCACTGATGGAGCAGAGCAGACGGTACGATGATCAGTACGCGAGATACCTGATTGGTGATCAGGGAGGCATGTAGGATCATGCCTGCTTCAATGGTTTTGCCGAGACCGACCTCATCGGCGAGCAGAACGCGAGGGTGACGGCGTTTGAGCGCCTCGACCGCGATATACACCTGATGTGGTAACACAGACACGCGTGCGCCCATCAGGCCATGGGCGGCCGAGTGTGCCAGCTGATGGCGGTGCTCGAAGACAGCACGACGCAAGGCAAACCAGCGTTGACCGTCGATCAGCCCGGCGAACAGTCGATCGCGTGGCGTTCTGAACTGAAGAAAATTATCCAGCCCGGACTCATTGAGGATGGCCGTTTCCCCAGTATCGGTGCGACGTCCGCTATAGGTCAGCAGACCATCTTCTTCGATCGAAGCCTCGACAGCCAATTGCCAACCTTCATGACTTGTAATCGAATCACCGGCCTGAAAAGCCACTCGGGTCAGCGGGGCGGTCTCCTTGGCATAGATCCGCGTGTCACCGGTCGCGAGGAACACAACAGTGATTTGTCGATGCTCCACCTCGAGAATGGTGCCAAGGCCCAGGTCTGATTCGGTGTCGCTAATCCAGCGCTGACCGGCCACATACTCTTGATTCATGGGTTATTTTTCTGGAAAACGTGTCTAAGTGCGGAAGTTATTGCGGAGATGTCAGGGGTTTTTGTCCCGTGAGACAGCTTGGGAAATATAGTGCTTATGGGTAAGAAATCTGTTGTTTTGGGTACGTTTTGAGTGCTCGACAAGCCCGAGCAGACACGCCCGCCATTGTAGCCGAACAGTGGGCCGTGTCGGATTCACCGCAAAACACAACTCTCCGAGACTTGTATTCGCCACGCAAACTACCTATATTGGGCTTATCGAGGGGTAAAAGCCTCGTGAAAGCGACCATCCGGGTTTTCCGGAGGTTATTTTTAAAGACAGGTTTGGCTTCGGTTTTTGAGCGACGCAAGTCGTTTTCGATCAGTAGTTAGCCGTCTATATGTTGTTTTTATAAGGGTATTATCTTGAGTACTGGTACAGTAAAGTGGTTTGACGCGGCGAAGGGATTTGGATTCATCGCTCCTGAAGACGGTGGCAAAGACGTATTTGTTCATCATACAGCCATCACGGGCGACGGTTACAAGACGCTCGACGAAGGGCAGAAAGTCTCCTTTGATGTTGAGCAGGGCCAAAAAGGTCCAGCGGCGGTAAATGTCTCAGCCATGTAAGTTTGTGGCCTGAATCATCCAGCACAACAAAAAAGCCCCGCGTAGCGGGGCTTTTTTTTGTCTTGAAATCAAGGTTGTCAGCTGTCGGGTTCAGGCCGCTCGATTCTCACGACTTGACGTGCTGGAAATGTCGCTGGACGCGGTTGCGTCGACTTCTGCATCTGAATCCGTTTCTACGTTTGTTCGGATGTTTGCGGCTGTTGACGCTTTTTTTCCTTCGAATAACGAAGCCAGTTTGCGTAAGATGCCGATGATTGGTTCAACCACTTCCAGTTCGGCAAACAACACGGCGGGGTCGGCCGAGAAGACTTCCGTCCGATCAAGATGCAGCGCACTGTAGCGACGGTTGTTGTTGCCAACGGTCATGATGCGTTCGTAACCCTGTTCGGTAAGTGACGACACCGCCGAGTCGGTGAAATAACCGAATGGATACGCAAAGGTTCTGGTGTTGGTCAATGCCCGAACATCGCTATCGTCGAGCTGCTGTGAAAGCTCTGCTGGTGTGCAGTTCTTGAGATTGTAGTGGTCCTGTGTATGAAATCCGAATTCAATCCCTTGTGTTTGCATGTGACGAATATTGGCTGGCGTAGCGAAAACACCTTCAGTCGTTGTGTTGATGCTCGGTACATGTTGCACTAGATGTTCACACAATGATTCGATTTGCGACGGTGTGAAGTTCACTTGAACATGATGAACCACATCCGCCAGTGGTACGTCGGTTAGCGCCTTGTGTTCTGCCAAGGCCTTGCTGGTCTCATCAGGAAATACCTGGATGGCACGATTCAGGAGATTGACCCAGACCATACGGCCATTGACAGCTCGTCCGATCAGATAAACGCAAGCCGGTAAGTCGCGTTCATGCAGCAGTGGGGTGGCATGTTCACCAACACTCAAGTAACCATCGTCGAACGTAATGACAAGTCCGCGATGCGGAATATCACCCTTGGCGACGTCCGATATCGGAATGACTTTGTAATAGCGTTTGAAGTAATCCAGATGCATCACGAAAGTGGTGCGATTGACCGTGATGTTCAAGCCGTCTGTCGCGCTGCCCGGGCTGTCATCGACATCGTGGTACAGCATCGCGCGGAGGCTGCGTGGACTCAAAGCGATTACGATACGCGCGAGGCCCAGGCGAAACATGATGACGCCAATATTGCGTAGCCAGCGTCGTGCCGTGTTGTTTGGTTTTGTGCTCATCGATCACTCTGCGCGCTTGGGCTCGATGCCCATTTTCCAAGGTTCTTAAGTACCTGCTTCTCTGCGGCGACCGTGCGATGAATCCAGCGAAACTCCCGCCCTAGCGAGAGATCCTGAGGCTTGCAGACCAGTGTCCCGTCCAGCGCCGCCTGTGCCGCAGACAGGTACAACTGCGTGCCGATCTTCACACCCTTGGCAAACAAATCCGCTTCGCTGTCACCCGTTTCATAGTTCACTTTCCCAGTTGATGCAATATCACCGCCATCAACCGCCGCCACCAATTCGTGGACGGTCACTCCCAAATGCTCCGGGTCGTCGTAAAAAACTGGCCAAAAAAGCGTGCTGTCACCGCGGTACCATGGAGAAAGACCGGTGTGCATGTTCAAGGTAATTATTCGAGCGCGATCAAATAATGGTGCCTTCAGGATGGCGGTACCGTAAACAATGATGACATCGGGCTTCTCCTGATCGAGAAGAGCGAGGCAATCTGGCCCGTTGTGTGACGAAACTACGCTGTGTCGCTCAGCCCCGGGCATCACGTCGATTGGCGCACCATCGAACAGCGCAGCGCTCAGCGCCGCAGGATCAGGGCCGTAGCCGCCTTTGTACAAGGCTCGTCGCAGGCGCTCCGCATAGTTTCCGCGTTTGAGCAGACGTTTCAGACGCGTTTTCAGTGGGCGTCTGGTCGGTTCGGCGGAGATGATTCGAGTCACTTTGTCGCCAAACCGCGCTACGAAAGCGTTCACGAGGTAGCGGTGCTCCGGGTTACCGTTGGCGCTTTCGCCACCGACCAAAATGACAATACTCATTGTTTTCAGCTTCACCTGCTTTTCAAATTGCGTTTGATGAAGGTTGGCGGCCGTTGGCATCTTCACCATTCGCGTGGGTGTCGAGTGCCACGCTACCGACATCATCGTTAGCCCCGCTGGGCATGTCGGTTTCGGTATTCAGTGTCGAGAACAGCTTGATACACAGGAACACGACCCAGATCGCGACAAAGGCCTCCGCCATCAGTACGCCAAGGATCGACAGGTGGATTGGCAGGTTCAGAACAGCGAGAGTCACGAGTGAAACGCTCAGAATCGAGCCATAGACGGTGGTCAGGGCCAGCGATTTGAAGGCTTTGAGGGATTGCAGAGCAGCGAATGGCCCATTTTGTACCGCTGCAATCAGGGTAATGGCGGCCCAGAGCAGCACAATATCTCTCATCGGTGCGTCGCTGTATTGGTCCTGATAGAGCAATTCGTCAAGGAGCGGCCATCCTATCAGGGTCAAGACCGAAAGCGCTGCAATTGTCGCCACAGAAATGACGCTCACCATAATCATCTGCCTGGCTGCCGCTCTGGAATTACCTTTTGCAATAGACATGGCCATTTCGGGTTTGATGACATTTTGAATCGTCATGAACACGACCCGGACCGGTCCAAACAAGATAAACCCTGCGGCAAGAGGGGCGAATGCCGCCGGGCCCTCGAGACCTGAGACAATCAAGCTATGCGCCTGTGAGACCAGTACGGTAGTCAGGGCACCGACCAGCGCCCAACGCGACTGGAACCAGATCGGTCTATAGTCACTTAATGCGCGTCTTAGTGACAACAGTGGAATCGCCGTGGGCAGGCGAGCTATTTCTGTCAATACGCCGAGGGCATTGGCGATTGTCAAGACCGTGAACACGTCGAAAACGGTCAGTGAAATATCGTGCCACAGCAACAGGCTGAACAAGGCTGTGCCGGTGACGACATACATCATGTCACCAAGCAAAACTGCGGTTACATCAAAACGGGCGTAGCCTACACTGCGGCTGTACTGACGAGCGAGATAGGCGATTGTGAATCCCAGCGCGGCAATCAGGGTCCGCAGTTCCAGTGCGTTGTGGGTGATGCTGAAGGTCAGCATCAGTCCGAGACACAGGCCTGCGCCAAGCAGGAAAGCCATCAAGGTGGTCAGAAGAGATTCGGTGTGTTGGCGTTCCTTACTGGTTCGGGCTGATGGGGCAAAAACGCACAGTGGTGTCGAAAACAGCGCATTGCTGATCGAATTGGCCATGACTGCGATGACGAAAGTCAGCGCGAAGACACCAAAATCCTCGGCGAGCAAAACCGTGACCAAGAGCAGATTCAAGACGAAATGGAAGCCACTGACCAGTCCTTGACTCAGCACGGCCGACAGGTATCGGGGGACGGCACTCAGGCGAGGTGTGAATCCTTGGTAGGTGGGGGTGGATTTCATGACATGATCGTCGCCAGGACGTTAATCAACAGTTATGGCCAGTTAATTAGTGTAGTCGGGCAGTTGGGTAGTAAAGTTGCGAAGAATTACCGTTTATCGTGAACCGATCGAGGTTCGGTTGCATGTAAGACGGTGTGATCACTCACATCAACGAATAGGACACATTAAATTTCGTTATGAATATTCTGGTTATTAACTGTGGTTCCTCGAGTATCAAGTACGCGCTTTTTGACGGGGCTGGCGAGATTCTCACCAGTGGCAAGCGCGAGCGTCTCGGCGGGGATGCATCTGCCCGCGCCGGAACCCACGGTGAGGCTATCAAGGACATCCTTGCCGAGTTGTCGAACTACACGGTTGACGCCCTCGGCCATCGGGTTGTTCACGGCGGCCCTGATTACCACGCCCCGCAGTTGATTGGCGAGACCGTGATCGAGGCGATCCGTGCTTATATTCCGGATGCGCCGATGCACAACCCCTTTAGTCTGGCAGCCATTGAAGCGGCTGCCATTGCGATGCCTGGCCTACCGCAAGTAGCGGTGTTTGACACGGCCTTTCATGCGCGTATGCCGCGGCGATCGACCAGCTATGCCATTGATCAGGGAGTTGCGGAAAAGCACGGTATCCGTCGTTACGGCTTTCACGGCATTTCTCATGAGTATGCCGCTGGCATCGCCGCTGATTTTCTTGAACGTCCGTTGAACGAATTGCGTCTGATCACTCTGCATTTGGGCAACGGCGCCAGTGCTTGCGCCGTCGAGTTTGGGCGTTCGGCCGAAACCAGTATGGGCAACACACCGCTTGAAGGACTAGTCATGGGTACGCGTTCGGGTGATGTTGATGCCGGTGTCCTGCTCGGTCTCTTGCGTGAAGGCATGAGCGTGGATGAACTCGATGAACTACTTAATCATCGGAGCGGTCTTGCCGGCTTGTCAGGTCTTGGCAATGACTTGCGTGAAATCGAAGCAGCGGCGGCTGATGGGCATGACCGAGCTCGGTTGGCTATCAATGTATTTGCGCATCGCGCAAGAAAATATATCGGCGCTTATGCGGCAGCGATGGGTGGCGTGGATGCGATTGTTTTTACCGGTGGTATTGGAGAAAACAGTGCCAGCATGCGCTCGCGTATCGTGCAGCGACTTGAATTTCTTGGCGTGATCCTTGATGAAGATCGCAATCGTGATGCGAGTGTGCGTAATGACAATGAGTATGCATTGATTACGACGGCTCGCTCGCGCGTTGAAGCGATCGTGGTGAAGACCAACGAAGAATTGATGATCGCGCGACAGACCCGTGACTTGCTGAATATTGAGCGTCAGGACGCCGCACTGACGATCCCCATAGCTGTCAGCGGGCGCCATTGCCATTTAACAGAGGAAACCTTCAAGTCATTGTTTGGTGCGAGTGCAACTCCAACGCCCTACAAGGATTTATCGCAGCCGGGTCAATATGCCTGCGAGGAGAAGGTCAATTTGATTGGCCCACGTGATCGTATTGATGGTGTTCGTTTACTTGGCCCGCTGAGACCAGTTGATCAGATCGAGATTTCGCGTACTGATGAGTTTCGTCTCGGTGTTGACGCACCGGTGCGTGATTCTGGAAATGTACGCGGTTCTGCACCAATTACACTGGAAGGTCCCGCTGGAACGGTCGTATTGACTGAAGGGCTGATTTGCGCACGGCGCCATATTCACATGCACAGCGACGACGCCAAACGTTGTGGTGTAGCTGACAAGGATGAGGTGTCTGTGTCGATCGTCGGTGGCTCGCGTGATCTGATTTTTGGTGACGTGTTGATTCGTGTCAAGGACAGCTACAAGCTCGAAATGCACATCGATACCGATGAAGCCAATGCCGCCGAACTGGGTCGAGACGCGACGGGTGGTTTGTCGCTTACTGATGTCGACGAAGAGCCTCTGATAAACGTTGAGAATTCACACGCTGTGGTCAAGCAACAGGCATGAGTGTTGGTATCGTCTGGTTTCGTCAGGATTTAAGACTCTCCGACAATCCTGCTCTCATTGCAGCGGTGCGAGAATGCGATACGATTCTGCCATTGTTCATCGACGACCCCGTTGATGGTTCGGTCAGTCGATTAGGCGCAGCAAGTCGTGCATGGTTGCACCATTCGCTTGCAATGCTTGATGCATCATTAGTCAAAAAAGGTGGCCAGCTTCTGTTGGCACAAGGTGATGCCCTGGAGGTTTTGAGCGCGGTTGCGAAACAGGTCGATGCCAGTCGCTTGTACTGGAATCGTTGCTATGATCCTGCGTCGATCAAGCGCGACAAACGCATCAAATCAACACTGAGCGAACTGAAACCGCAGTCTTTTAACGCTTCGCTGTTGCTCGAGCCATGGGATACGGTCAAGTCCGATGGACACCCATATAGAGTGTTCACGCCTTTTTGGCGTGCGATGGCCCGTACGCTTGATGAAACGCCAACAATCCTTAAGCCGCTAACGACGCCACGTTCAATGACATTCTGGACCAAGGCTCGACGAACAAAAGCTGATTCTGTTTTCTTATCCCTGGACGCACTTGAGCTCGAGCCGCCTGAAGGTGAAGGTTTGTGGCATCACGATATGATGTCCGACTGGCGAGCAGGGGAAACAGCTGCAGTGGCAAGCGCCAGGAAATTCTACAAGGATGCCGTGCATTTCTACAAAGATGGCAGGGATCTACCAGCGATTGCGGGAACCTCGCGACTGTCGCCACATTTGCATTTCGGCGAGATCAGCCCTCGACAGGTTTTGTATCGATTGCTAGCTGGTCGTTCGTTGTCCCAATTGTCTCCGAATGAGGAAATTTATGCCAAGGAAATAGGGTGGCGGGAGTTTGCTCATAGCTTGTTGTACTTTTTCCCCAAAACCTTACATGCACCGCTAGACGCCAGATTTACCCGTTTCCCGTGGTTAAAAAATAATGGTGATCACTTACGTGCCTGGCAAATGGGTTTGACAGGTGTGCCGATTGTCGATGCGGGCATGCGCGAGCTTTACGCCACCGGGTGGATGCATAATCGCGTACGTATGATTGTCGCGTCTTATCTGATCAAGAATTTGTTGATATCGTGGCGCGCGGGTGAAGCTTGGTTTCGCGACACACTGGTCGATGCTGACCTTGCCAGTAATACGATGGGCTGGCAATGGACGGCTGGATGTGGGGCGGATGCAGCACCTTTTTTTCGCGTGTTTAACCCGGTTCTGCAGGGCGAGAAATTTGACAAGGACGGTGTCTACGTCAAACGATGGGTGCCGGAGATCGCTGAATTTGCGGTAAATCACGATATCGGTAAATGTTTGCACAAGCCATGGGAGCTCGATGAGGTTCTACGTGCGAAGCTGTCCTACCCGGAGCCTCTGGTTGATTTGAAGACCAGCCGCCAGCGCGCTCTCGATGCCTTCGCTTTAATCAAACAACCGTGACACGTTTTATGCCTATACTGCGGCACGTGTATAGGGAACCAACTGCGTTTGTCAGGCACTTATTAGGTTATGAACAGACGAATCTCACTTAGGCAGCGATGGGTTCCTGTGTTTGGCTTGCTATTGGCACTTTCTTTCAATGGCTCTCTAGCTGCCGAAAAGCCGCTCAAGCTTATTGAACTATTTACCTCCATGGGATGCTCGTCCTGCCCCCCGGCAGATGAACTTGCTGGAATAATGCAGGAAGCAGATAAAGATCTCGTTCTGATTGAATATCATGTCGACTACTGGAATTCCCTGATACATGGCAGGGATGGAAATTTTGTCGATCCTTTTTCCAAGCCAGAGTATTCTGATCGGCAGCGTTTGTATAACCATGTCGGATTGCGTGGTCGCCCGGGCGTGTACACGCCTCAAGCCGTCATTAATGGTCGTGTGGCAGCGGTCGGATCGGACAAGCGCAGAATCACCAAAGCGCTTAATTATGAAACCCGATCGATAATGTCGATCGATATCGTGGCTAGTGATAACGATTCATTGACTATCAAGGTAACGGGTAGCGAGGCTGACAGAGCATTGGCGAAAGATGCCGATGTATTGCTGGTCAGCGTCATCGACAAGGTAGATACTGAGATCACTGGTGGAGAAAACCGTTACAAGACGCTGACCAATCATAACGTTGCAACGGATGTCAAGCGGCTTGGCCGAGTGAGTGCCGGTGCCGATCTGTCGTTTCGCGTCGCAAGACCTACCGGGAACGAAGGCTGTGTCGTGCTGATTCAGGGCGCTGAACTGAATCCAGTCTATGCGGCTGCCAATTGTCCCTGAGCAATAGTGAGCGCGGTATGCGTTACGTCACCGTAGTCTGAGCTCACGTTATAACAACAGGGTGCTATCTTTAAGCGGTCGAAGATTCAGGCGGAATATCTGTGCACGTCAGTCATGTATTAAGTAAGCACATAGCGCTGTTGGCCATGGCGCTTGGCAGTGTGGCGCCGAGTCTTTTGTTGGCATCGGATCGAAATACGGATTCCGGGGCGCTTTTGTTTCCACAACCTCAGTCTGATTTCTACGGTGAACTTCATTTCGGAGTAAACGGTATCCGGCATTCCGATCTGGATTTCATCCCGCTGTTTGCGAGTGTCTCGGCTGGCGTCTTCATCTTGCCGAACATTGGCATTGAAGTGTTCGTCGACGCAGCTCTGGCAGATGATGAAAATGCCGGGTTCGATGTGGAGCTGACTTCAGCGCAAGGCATAGCGGCCCGTTTTCAATCACCTCCATGGAAAGGGCTGAGTGGTTATGTCGTTCTGGGCGCGGTCAATTATAGAGTGACGCAATCGCCTCAAAATGCGTCAATCGGCAATGGGAGCATTGAGGAGGATTTCGTTGGCGGAAGAGTTAGCGTCGGAGTTATACAGCAACTCAAGCGGTTGCCCAAGCTATCGGTCAGCGCTGAGTGGCGAAGCTACTTTGTCGATGAGCCGATTAGAGTGGACAGCCTGGTCATTGGCATGAGGATCAGACCATGAGTCCTGTATTACGTGCACTGCCGATACTCGTATTTGGGATCGTGCTCAGCGGTATGCAAGCGTGCTCAGGCGACGCTCGACCCTTCGAAGAGGCAGTCGAGGCTGCCGAGTCGGGCTTGACGTCTCTGTCTGTCGAGGTTCCGGAAGGGGGGCTTGAGAATGTCATTCTCAATTTTGGGCAGCAAGTTACATTGAGTCTTGAAGGCAGAAACGCTGACAACCAGGTGTTTGAAGTCTCCGGCAGCAATCGTCGGTGGGTTTCTGCAAACCCCGATGTTGCGTCTGTTAATGAGGACGGAACGGTAAGCGGTATCAGTAACGGCACTACCACTGTGAGTGTGAGTATTGCCGATGTCGTATCGAACGCGCTTCCAATTGAAGTATCGAATGCTTCATTGATCGCGATTCAACGTGTGATTGGTGCCACCAGTCTCGACCCTTGCGTTGCACAAAGTTATAGTGCGACTGGTACCTTTAACGATGGTAGTGAGAGAAGTCTGCCCTCTGTCAGCTTCACTGCGACGCCTGCTGACACAACGACCGTTACGGTTCTTTCGGATAATTCGGTATCTTTGTTGGCAACAACGCCAGGTTCTGTGGTGCTTACTGCAGCGGTTGATGCATTGACAGAACCAACAACCATAACGGTAAACGATAATCTTGGTGAAATAGCGATTTCGCCGAGTGTTGCCAGCGTAACCGTGGACGGCGCCACGCAGTTGGCCGCCAGTGGATCCTATGCTGATGGAGGTTCGTTCATCACGCGTGATCTGACCGAATCACTAGTCTGGACGATCAGCAGCGAAGACGAAGCGGCAACGGTCAGTAACGCGAGTGGTAGTCGAGGTTTGGTATCGGGAGCGACAACGGGTTCGGCATCTGTTTCTGCAGCCTGTGGAGACACCTCGGGTTTGGCGACACTGACGGTCTTTGCGTCCGATGTCGAAGCAACAAGCTTGAGCTTCGAGCAAGATTCGCCATTGACGCTGCCCTTACGTGGTGGCCAGATTTCGTTGAGAGTCTCAACCGGTACGAGCTTCTCTGAAGACGATGATGTAACATCCGGTACAGATTTCTCGATCGTCGGCGATACGACGGTACTCAGCCTTGGAGCCGCTGGTGATGCCAATGGCATTATCAATCCACTGGCCATCGGTAGTACTACAATCCGTGCCGTTTACGATGGGCGTCTGGTTGCAGAACTGGTCGTCAACGTCGCGTTGCAATAGTACGAGTTCTTTACACAACGATTTAGAAAAGTAAAATAAATGAGTGTTCTTCCTGCGCTTCAAGGACTGCAAGTTCAGCTTGAAAATGCCGTAATAGGTCAACCTTTGTTGGTTAATCGTTTGCTACTTGCCTTGTTGGTTGATGGTCATCTTTTGGTTGAGGGTGCACCTGGTCTGGCAAAAACCCGAGCGATTAAAGCGCTCGCCGATCGCATCGAATCCAATTATCAGCGCGTGCAGTTTACACCTGATCTATTACCCGCAGATTTGACCGGAACCGAAGTATATCGGCCGGCCGATGGGTCCTTCGTGTTTCAGGAAGGGCCATTGTTCAATAACCTTATTCTCGCCGATGAAGTCAATCGGGCGCCGGCAAAAGTGCAATCGGCATTGCTTGAAGCCATGGCGGAACAGCAGATTTCGGTGGGGCACAAAACCTACCCCCTGCCTGCGCCATTCATGGTGATGGCAACACAAAACCCGATAGAGCAGGAAGGGACTTATCCTTTACCGGAAGCGCAATTGGATCGTTTTTTGATGCAGGTGATCATCGACTATCCCGATCCGCAACATGAGGCGGATATTCTAAGACTCGTCAGAAGTGAAGCCTTGTCGGATGTGGTGTCGCTAAATGATACTCAGGCTCACTCCGCAACAGCTGAGCCGTCAGAACCGTTATCGAGCCTGTCACTTGACGTGCTTTTCACCGCACGTCGCGAAGTTCTCGAAGTGTATCTGGCTGACAACGTCGAAGCGTATCTGGTACGTCTTGTGACGACGAGCCGTAATGCTGCGCAACTTGATGAAGAGCTGGGCAGATGGATCAGTTATGGCGCCAGTCCGCGCGGCACCTTGTCGTTAGATTCAGCGGCGCGCGCGCACGCCTGGTTGGCTGGGCGTGACTACGTGTCACCGGGTGATGTGCAGGCGGTCATTCACGATGTATTGCGTCATCGTATCTTGCTGACATTCGAGGCAGAAGCAGATGGTGTCGGGGCAAGCGATGTCATTGATCGATTGCTGCAACTTGTTGCTGTGCCGTGATGCCTGCACCTTCTCGCGAGAAACCCTCGTCGAGTCTGAACGGGCTTAGTCAGGGACCAACATTTGCCTCTCCAGCGAGCACATCTCTGGATGAGCTTGTACAAATGCGGGCCTCGGCAACCGCGATGCAACGACGTATCAAGAAGCGTAGTGCGTCTCAACAAGGCGGAAACTCAGTATCGCGTCGTCTCGGGCGCGGTTTGGATTTTGCGGAAGTTCGCGAGTATCAGCCCGGTGACGATGTGCGCATGATTGACTGGAAGGTGACGGCCCGTTCCGGGCGTGCGCACACCAAACTATTTGTCGAAGAGCGCGAAAGACCCGTCCTGTTACTCGTTGACTATCGCCGTGGTATGCGGTTTGGAACACAAGGCATGTACAAGTCAGTTCTGGCGGCGCGTCTGGCAGCCTTGCTCGGTTGGTGCGCGGTCAGTGGCAGAGATCGTGTCGGTGGTTTTGTTTTTACTGATGACTGGCACGCTGAAGTGCGCCCAGCGATGGGGCGGCGTGGACTGATGAGCCTGTTCCGCGCTATCGTAGAAAGCCAGCTGCATGTTCCAACATCGGGTAACTACCATTTTTCAGACATGTTAGAGAAGCTGGCTCGTGGTGCACACAGTGGCAGCACTGTGATATTGCTGAGTGATTTTCACGACTTCGACGAAAGTGCCACAAAAGCGCTTGGACGCGTGCTACATACGCTCGACATGGTTGCAGTACATATATCGGATCCACTAGATCATAACTTGCCAGCTGATGGTCGCTTCGCGATTACAACGACTCAGGCGCTCAACAGTGCAAGTCGATTATCTCTTGCGGTGAATTCAAAGCACTCGCGACGCGAATATCGGCAGCGGTTCATCGAGCGACAACAGGCAGTGAGCCATTTTTTTGCACAAGGTAGGCATACAACCATACAGGCGGATACAGCAGCGCCCTTGATCGACACTGCGCTGCGCATCCTGCAGCGTAAATGAACGATAACGACGCTTTACTTGCTGAGCTTCATCCACTTGAAACTCCTGATGTCAGCAGTATCCCAGCGGCCGGATGGTGGGTGGTGTTACTGCTTGCGCTTGCTGCGCTTCTATTGATTCGGTACATGATCAAACACTATCGTCAGCGTCGTTGGTTGCGTGATGCGACTCAGGAACTTGAAGCGATCCGTCGTCAAGCCTCGGAAAGTGACTCTCATGCATTTCTGAGTGCGCTCTCGCAGTTACTGCGTCGCGTGTTGATCAAGCGCGACTCAAGGGAGGCTGTTGCCTCATTACAGGGTGATGATTGGTTAAGCCGTTTGGATGAATTGCATGGCGGTAGTGTATTTCAATCCGAGCTAGGTTCATTGTTAAGTGAAGGGCCCTATCAACGAACAACTGCGATGACCATGGAGGATCGGCAAGCACTGATTCGCGCAAGTGCAACGCTCATCAAGCGAGCTGGGAAAAACGATGCTTGAATGGAACCTGAGTATCGCTAAATTTGTAGATGTCCTGCAGGAGCTGATCTGGGCATGGCCGTATGTCTGGCTGGCCTTGCCACTGCCCTTGATCGCCTGGTACATTTTGCCGCGTAAAACTGATCTGGACGGTCGTGCGCTCCGCGTGCCTGAGCTGTCTCCTTATCGCGAGTTTGCATCCGACGCTGGGCAATCCCGTGATTGGAAATCTTTTTTCTTGCTGGGTTTGATGTGGTTCTTTCTTGTCGCAGCAAGCGCTCGCCCTCAATCCTACGGTGAACCTCTTCAGGTGCCTGTCAGTGGGCGCGATTTGATGCTGGGCATCGATATATCAGGCAGCATGAATGAGCCTGATCTCTACGCTGGTAACCGACGAGCAACGCGTATGGCCGTCGTCAAGGCAGTCGCCCGCGGGTTTATTGCTGAGCGTCAAAGTGATCGAATCGGATTGATCATGTTCGGCTCAAACGCCTACGTGCAAACACCGCTGACTTTCGACCACGACACTGTGCAACATTTTCTCAATGAAGCAACGGTTGGTTTGGCTGGACGTTCGACTGCGATTGGTGATGCGATTGGTCTCGGCGTCAAACGTTTACGCTCGCGCCCAGAAGCGTCTCGGGTGCTTATACTGCTTACCGATGGCCAGAACTCGGCTGGCATTGTCGACCCCATCGAAGCGGCTGCCTTGGCCGCCGAGAATGACATTCGTATTCATACTATTGGTATCGGTTCCGGTCGTGGACGTCGTACCGAACTTGATGAACGTTCTTTAATGGAAATCGCATCGGTCACGGGAGGACGTTATTTTCGCGCTCGAAACCAGCAGGAGCTGGAGTCAATTTATGCTGAAATCGATCGGCTGGAGCCAAGCGATGACGACGGCGAGCAATTTCGACCGCGTCTGGAATGGTATCAGTGGCCACTGGCGGTTTCCTTGATGTGCAGTCTGTTGTGGGCGCTGTTGCGTTACGGCAAGCTTGTCTGGCGGAGTCATGCTGATGACTGATGTCGGCCTGTTCTGGCTCAGACCTTGGTGGTTGCTTGCCATGTTGCCGCTTGTATTACTTGCGATTCATTGGTGGCGCAAGGCTAGCGTCAACAGTGACTGGACACGGTATGTTGATGTTGCCTTACAACCCTATGTCATCGAATCAGGTACTGGTTCTTCGGCGCGAACACCATGGATTTTATTTCTTGCCTGGACACTCGCTGTGGTCATTCTGGCAGGACCTGTCTGGGAGAAAACCGAGGTTCCGGTTTTTGAAGCAAGGCCTGCAGTGGTGGCACTGTTTGATCTGTCTCCATCGATGCGACTTGATGATGTCAAACCCGATCGACTATCACGCGCAAGATTCAAGCTTGAGGATTTTCTGGATCAGAGCAAGGATATGCAAGTGGGGCTGATTGCTTTCAGTGAACGACCCTATGTGATCAGTCCCTTGACTGACGATATAACGACCGTCTCGGCCTTTCTGCCTTCGTTAAATCCTGAGATCATGCCCGTGCAGGGTAGTCGAGTCGATCTCGCCATTCTCCGAGCTGTCGAACTGCTGGATCAGGCGACCGTGTTGAATGGTTCGATTTTCCTGATAACCGATAGTCGCGTCGGTCAGCGTGATATCGATGCAGCGGTGCAGGCCAGATCTCGTGGTCATCGGGTATCCGTGCTGGCGGTTGGGACAGAATCGGGTGCGCCACTGCGTGGCCCGAATGGCCAGTTCATCAAGAGTCGCAGCGGCGCGGTGGTCGTGCCGCAGCTCGACCTTGAACAGCTGAAAAGTCTGACAGATGCAGGTGGTGGAATCACGATCGAGATGACTCCAGGCCGGCGTGACATCGATACTATTCTTGAAATCGCACTTCGAGCTCGTATAGATCTTGAACAAAACTCATCGGGTGACCCGGTCGTGCATTATTGGGTTGAGAGATCTCCCTGGTTGTTGCCATTATTATTGATCGCCTCTTTGATGTTGTTTCGTCGAGGTGTTGCCTAGATGGCTTTATCGACAACAGTTGCGCTTTCGAACGATTCATTGCCACTGTGCCGGGTGATTCGTCTGCTGTTGCCTTGCCTGATTCTGTCGCTCGGTCCGTCGGTGGCCCTGGCAGCATGGCAAGACTGGTTCAGGACACCCGAACAACAAGCAGCACAACTACTGCAGAGTGGCGACGTGGATAAGTTGATTGACATTGCGCCATCTGACAGCTGGAAAGGCCTGGGCCATTTTCAGGCAGGGGACCTTGATGCCGCCACGACATCATTTGATCAAGCTAAAAAAGTTGCCGAGGAGTCCGGTGATAGTGATGCTGTTCAGCGGGAGTTGTTCAATGCCGCTACGACCAATGTCCATAATGGTCGGCTCGATGAGGCGATCAATCAGTTCAACGAGTTGCTCGAAATGAACCCTGACCACCAAAGCGCGTTGCACAACAAGGAGATCGCCGAGAAAATCCGTATGCAACAGGAGCAGCAACCGCAACAATCCGGTGGTGATGGCGAACCAGGTGACGAGAGCTCGGATAGTCAATCGGGCGAGCAGGGAGATGGTCAATCTGACAATGGGCAGGAAGGCGAACAGAGTGATTCCTCCGACGCTGGCGATAAAGGTGATACTTCCGCTGACGCGTCTGCCTCGGAAGAAGGAGAAGATGGCAGACAGCAAGCCAATGCAGATGATTCAGCCTCCGACCAGCAACAACAGGCGAGCGAGCAGGATGGCAATTCCGCAGAGAACTCCGCAGAGAACTCGGAAGCAGCTGCACGTGCTGCACTCGACGCTGAACAACAGCAAAACGCTGAACTGGCGAAGGCTAACGAGACTGACGGTGACAGTGACAGTGAAGAAGCTGTTGGTTTCGCCGCTCAACAGTCGGACGAGCCACTGACGGAACAACAACAAGCGACTGAGCAATGGTTAAGACAAATACCCGATGATCCTGCCGGCTTGCTGCGGAACAAATTGCAACAAAGTCACCGACTTGAATACCCAGGAGTGCAGAGTAGTGAAGAGCGCTGGTAGACTGACTCTTTGGTTTTTGCTTGTCTTGTTTACGCCTGTCCTGCAGGCCCAACAGGGCGCGGTGCGCATGGAGCTGAGCGCCACCGAGGTTTCAATAGACGAAACCGTGACGCTAACGGTTGTCTCCACTTCTGCGCAAGGAAGTCTGGATACAACGGCGCTTGATCAACACTTCGACGTTGTCGGTCAATCGAGCAACGTTGAATCGCAAACTCGTATCAGCGGTGGTAAGAGAACTGTTGTACAGACACGCAGCTGGGTACTGGAACTGCAGCCCAGAACCATTGGCAATTTTGTTGTGCCGCCGGTACGCGTTGGCGCGGAAAGCAGTAATCCCTTGAGTTTGACCGTCACGCCAGCGCTGACCGGTGCAAATCGAGATATCTATGTTGAGGCAGCCGTCGATACGAAGACACCGTGGGTACAGTCTCAAGTTCTGTTGACGCTACGCGTCTATCAGGCTATCGAGATTGTCGAAGGCGCGCTGGGAGCGCCGGATGGCGAAGCGCTTAATGTCGAGCAGCTGGGTGAGGACAAGCGGTTTGATGAAGTACGTGATGGCAGGCGCTACGCCGTGACGGAACGGCGCTTTGCGGTGTTTCCGCAACGGAGTGGTAAACTTGTGATTGATCCCGTTCTTCTGAATGTATCCGTGCCAGTCGATTCAACGCGGGTTCGTGGATTCTTTACACCGACGAGAAACATTCGTCGACAAACCGAATCGATTGAACTCGATGTGCAGGCACGGCCGGTAAGCGGTGGAAGCTGGTGGTTGCCGGCACAAGGCGTCACATTAAATGAGATGTGGTCTGCCGATCCGGAGACGGCAACGGTGGATCAACCCTTGACTCGTACGCTTGTGCTCCGAGCCGTCGGAGCGACCGCAACGCAGTTGCCGTTAATTGAGCGACCGGACGTGCAAGGGTTGAGTATTTATGCTGAAGATCCGGTCAGTACCAGTGGGCAATCCGATCAGGGTTTGGTTTCGGAACAACGCTATAGTTGGGCGATCATTCCGGAATCAGTCGGTGAACAAGAGTTGCCACCAATCGCTATTGATTGGTTCAATACCCTCACCGGTGAACTGGAAACGGTTGAGTTGGCTGCGACACGCTTGCGCGTTTCAACACCGATAAGAAGTGCAAACCAAACAAGCGCGACAAGTGCGGGTAATGCGACGTCAACGAGTGACGCTTCTGTTGCTGCATTAGCAGGAACATCAGAAGATCGTCAGCAGAGCGATGGGCAAAGTGTTGAAGATTCGATAGCAGGGACGCGTGATGCAATGCCAGCCGAGCGTAATGATAGTCGTACAGGGAAGGTGCCGGATTCGGCGATTCCCCAAGCGACAGATGCGGACGGTTTACTGGTGTCAGACCCGGCTCTTGGCAACCGGAGTGCTATCGGGCCCAATACTGACATCGCCGCGAGCGTCAAACGTTGGCAATGGATCTCGGCAGGCTTGCTTTTCGCCTGGATAGCAACGCTTTTCTGGATACTGATGCAACGATTCACAAGTTGGAAACTGTTCGGAGGGTATTCCACCTCGATGGCGAATCGTCTCGGGGCAGTTCGGGACGGGGTGCGCGAGTCGTATGCGCAAATGGTCCCGCTGGCCGACGTTGAGCTCAGCTGTCGTGAGTCCGATCTTAATGGGGTGTCTCAGGCGGTTTTGCGTTGGGCCGCCAAACAGTTTCCAGACCAGCCGCCGAGGAGTCTGGCCATCCTCGCCGATCGATTGCAGCCACATGCGGTAAGTGACGACTTACGGGCGCTAGATGCGGATCTGTACCGTTCGCGTTCTGAACAGGCGCTTGATCCGCAGCGTTACAAGGATCTGCCCGATAATATTCGTCAAGCAATGCAAAATATTGCAGCGGTGAGGGATGGGACAAGTCGCGAATCGGGCAACGATCGACCTTCGCGTGGCAAAGCATCAAACAATGCACACGGTCTGCCGGAGCTGTAGCGACTGAATGCGACCGGATTTGACCCTGACGGTGCAGCGCTATCTGATCTGATCCGGGAATTCGTCCCGCCATCGGCATGATCCTTGAGTCGATTCCGGTAAAGGACACTTAGATGTGTCTACTGGAACACCGAGCAAAATTGTGTGAGCGGTCTGATTATCTTCAGTCGATGGTTGTTGTGCCTGCTAGCACGGCGGGTGCAGCGTTGCTTCGCCCGCGTAAACATGATGGCATATATTGCATTTGGTTTGATCGTAGGGGCAGGTTCAGCGGTGGCGGCTGATGCGATTCCGGGTGAAGATTATTGTAATCGTGAAGTTCAGAGCATCCGCTTTGTTGGCAATGATGTCACTAAATCGCAGGTCCTCACCCGTGAGCTGCCGCAGAAATTGGGCGCGCAGTGTTCACTCGACGACATCATCGATGGCATTCAAAATATTCAGGATCTTGGCTTGTTCAAGTCAGTGCGAGCAGAGCTTGATCTTGTCGACGGACTACTCGAGCTTCGTTATATAGTTGATGAAAAGATCTTCTTTCTCCCGTTACCGCGCTTGAGCAGGACGAGCGATGGCGAGCTCAGGTTCGGCGTGCAGATTCGTTGGGAAAATTTTCGCGGCCGATTGCATCGCCTGAAGTTGACCAGCGAAAAGCGACAGGAAGACAATGGCCGGGGTCGGTCAGGGTTTGTACATTCAGCGCGCTACACCGTGCCAAGATTTCTTGGCTCGGACTTCGGCCTGTTGCTCAATGTAGCCGCTGAGCGGCGTAACGTCGAGCTCGAACAGGACGATGTTATCTTCGGTGAAGCGGAACGCGAATCGTTTGCCTTTGAAACACAAATCGCACGCTGGCTTAACCACTCGGAAGGGGTTCGAGGGCTGAAATACCATGCGGGTATTCGTGTCATCGATCGTGCGTACAACATCACAACAGGTGATACCGGACCTTTTACCGATGGGACGGACATAAGTTTTGTATTCGGTGCAGAGAATCAGCTGATTCGTCGCGATACCTATCGACGGCGCGGCAAGAACTACGGCTTTGCGGTACGGATTGCGGATCGAAATCTTGCCTCCAGTTTCAGCTACAAGCGCCTTGATCTGTGGGGTGCCTGGTATTTGCCGTTAGTTGATCCGCAAAAGAATCTGAACGTTCAATTACGGCTCGGCCTGAGTGATGGTGCGCCATTCGGCGAGCACTCTTTTTCAGTTGGCGGGGGGGACGTCATCCGTGGTGTGGACAAAGGGCGCGATACCGGGGATATTCTGATGCTGTTAAATATCGAATACCTATCGGGGTTTTTCTCCTATCCGGCCTGGCGATGGGTCGTCTTTCTTGATGCGGGTAATGTCTACGACAAGGACGAAGTTGACCTGTTGGATCAGAACGTGCGCGGCGGGCTGGGCTTGCGTTACAAGCTTAGGTCACTGGCTAACACGGATCTGCGGATCGATCTCGCCTGGGATCCTGACAGAAACAACGTTAAGCCTTTCTTTGCGACCCGCCTGACATTCTGAGGGCGTTGATCGTTGCTCACGCGGAAAATCGCCGTGTAAGAAAATGCTTGTATGAGTCTCGAAAAACGGTCGCCGAAACGTTCGAGATGTGCCAGTCGCCGATCATGGCCGCAGCAGGCGAACGATTTCAAACCACGGGTATCTGATCATTCTGAATCGCTAGAAGATCGATAGTGCGTTTTTTACGCACCTACTTGTCGCATTTCGAACGGCTCTATACACTCGTACCTACCAAATCAAGTCCATTGAGTGATGCCATGAACACTTCCGCCGCACAAGTAAACACTGGATCGGCCAAGACCTACCAGCATTGGAAAGTCCAGCGTGACATCGAAGGCATCGTTTGGCTGGCCTGCGACCGGGCTGGAGAAACTGCCAATTCCTTGTCGGAAGATCTGATTCGTGAGCTTGGCGAGATTGTCAGCGATCTTGAAAAAGAGGTACCAACAGGCGTTGTAATTACCTCAGCCAAACCCGACAGCTTTATCATGGGCGCGGATATCCGAGAATTCGATGCGTTTGAACGAGCCGAGGATGTCACTGAAAAGATTCGACAGGGTCATGAGGTGTTTTCGCGGCTAGAAAATCTGCCATGCCATACGGTAGCGGCCATCCACGGATTTTGTCTCGGTGGTGGGCTCGAGCTTGCACTTTGTTGTAACTACATCGTCGCGCTGAACGTGCCTGGAACACGCGTTGGTTTCCCGGAAGTGAAGCTTGGCATTTTCCCTGGCCTTGGTGGGACGACTCGATTGACAGAGCGCGTGGGTGGGATGCAAGGTATGCAATTGATGTTGACCGGCCGCATGTTGCGAGCGCCAGCTGCTCGAAAGATGGGCGTAATCGATGAACTCGTTAGTGAATTTTCGTCATTGCGTTGGAACGCGCGACGCGCTGTTCTGAAAAAACGCAAGAAAAAAGAGGCTTCAACCGCTGCCTCACTGACTAATCGCCAGCCGGCGCGAGCCGCACTCTCCCGTGTCCTGAAAAACAAAACTGCTGAAAAAGCCAACCCGGATCATTATCCTGCGCCGTTCGAGATGATTGAACTCTGGGCCGAGGAGCGTGATAACCGCCGCCGTATGTTGGACGGTGAGGCAGTACGAGTCGGTCAGTTGATGGTTAGCCCGACGGCGCGAAACCTTCGTCGTGTTTTCTTTTTGACTGAACGTATGAAAGCGCTCGGTAAGGCTGAGGACTTCACAGTTCGTCGTGTACATGTCGTCGGTGCCGGTGTCATGGGTGGCGACATTGCAGCGTGGTGTGTATTGCAGGGAATGGAAGTGACTTTGCAAGATCGCGAAATGAAATACATAGAACCTGCATTGAAACGTGCGCGATCATTATTCAAAAAACGACTTAAGAAAAAACCTGCAGTGTCAGCAGCTGTTGCGCGGCTGATACCTGATGTCAACGGTGATGGTGTGCCACGTGCGGATGTTGTAATTGAAGCTATCTATGAAGATGCTGATGCCAAGCGTGCGCTCTATGCGGCTCTGGAGCCGCGTATGGCAGACCATGCTGTGCTGGCTACGAATACGTCGGCGTTACCGCTCGAAGAACTTGCGAAAGAACTCAAGGATCCAAAACGACTGATCGGTCTGCATTTTTTCAACCCTGTCGTGAAGATGCCATTAGTCGAAGTGGTGCATGGGGCCGATACGCAGGATGTTTGGATTACGCGTGGCTGCGCGTTCTGCTCGCAGATCAATCGCTTCCCGCTGCCCACGAAAAGTGCTCCTGGTTTTCTCGTCAATCGAGTGCTCGCGCCTTATTTGATGGAAGCGTTCACGATGATGCTTGAGGGGATAGACAAGGAAACGATTGATGCATCGGCAATACGGTTTGGAATGCCGATGGGTCCGGTCGAGCTTGCTGATGTTGTCGGTCTGGATGTGTGCATGAAAGTCGCGGAAACGCTCGCCAAGGGTGATGTTGAAGCACAAAGAAAATTACTTGAAGCCAAACTGGCTCGTGGTGAATTGGGCAAAAAATCAGGAACCGGCTTTTATGTCTGGGAAAAGGGCCGATCCAACCGAAAAGCCGTTGATGTTGACAGCCCGTATGGAGATCAATTGGCTGAACGTTTGATGAAGCCGTTTCTGGAGGAATGCAAAGCTGTTTCTGCTGATGGTATTGTCGAAGATGATGACCTGCTGGACGCGGGTATCATATTCGGAACTGGCTTCGCGCCTTTTCACGGAGGTCCGATGAAATATCTGGAAACGCAGGCGAATAATGCGTGAGCAGATCTGATTAAACATAATGCTGGACGTGACTACCGCGTGCTGACGACAGATCTTTCGTGTAATTACTTTTAGTTGGTTGACTGTTGTATAACTTGAGAAATTCTAGACATGGCTGACACCTTGAAACCTGTTGCTATCGTGGGTGGCTTACGTATTCCGTTTTGCCGTTCGAATTCATCTTACTCGGCAATTTCTAACCAGAAGATGCTGACGACTGTTCTCGACGGCATTGTTGAGCGCTACGAGTTGCAAGGCGTACGCCTTGGTGAGGTTAATGCCGGTGCGGTTATTACACATTCACGTGACTGGAATCTGGCTCGTGAGGCCGTGCTGGGTACCAAGCTGAGTCCAGCGACACCAGGATTGACTATGCAACAGGCCTGCGGCACTTCATTGCAAGCAGCCATGGTTGCGGGGGCAAAGATCGCTAGTGGGCAGATAGACTCGGCCATTGCAGCGGGCACGGATACTGTCAGTGATGTGCCGATCGTGTTCAACAAGAAATTTTCCAAACGACTCGTCGCACTGGGCAAGGCCCGCGATATGAAGTCAAAGCTCTCTATATTCAAAGGCTTTGGACCGAAAGAGCTCGCTCCTGTACCGCCATCTGTCAACGAACCACGTACGCTGATGAGCATGGGGCAGCATTGTGAAATGATGGCCAAGACTTGGAATATCTCACGCGATGCGCAGGATGATCTCGCACTGAACTCTCATCTGAACGCTGCCGCCGCTTATAACAACGGTTTTTTCGACGATTTGCTGCTGCCGTGTGAAGGCGTGGTACGCGATAACAACATGCGCCCTGATTCAACCAAGGAAGCATTGTCGGGTTTGCGAACCGCGTATGACAAGACCGACGCAGGCACTTTGACTGCTGGCAACAGTACGCCTCTAACCGACGGTGCAGCGGGTGTCTTGCTTTGTTCTGAAGAGTGGGCCAAAGAGCGGGGCTTGACGGTTCAGGCCTACCTGACACATTCGTCCACGGCAGCAGTTGATTTCGTCGGCGGTGCCGGGCTGCTGATGGCGCCGACTCTCGCTGTCA
The DNA here is from genome assembly GCA_937924505.1 of uncultured Granulosicoccus sp. Next base: position 101,028 of record CALDSR010000004.1, read on the forward strand.
GCGACATGCTGAAAAAAGCGAACCTGACCCTGCAAGACTTCGATATCTATGAGATTCACGAGGCCTTTGCAGCCCAGGTTCTTTGCACGCTGAAAGCATGGGAAGACGATGAATATTGTCGTACCGAACTCGGACGTGATGGTGCGCTTGGCTCCATTGACCTATCAAAAATGAACCCCAAGGGCTCCAGTCTCGCCGTCGGCCATCCCTTTGCTGCAACCGGTGCACGCATAGTCGGTACACTCGCCAAACAGCTCAACGAGCGTGGCAGCGGCCGCGGCCTGATTTCTGTCTGCACCGCAGGCGGCATCGGCGTATCCGCAATCCTGGAAAAGTAATGGGGGTCTGACCCCGGTAAGTTGTTGTTTTTGTTATTAATGGGTTGTGAATTTGGCTGTTTTGGAGCCTTATATCGCGGTTTTCGAGGGTCAATGCACATGAATAAGCGTCGTTGTTTGGCGACCAGATCGTTTATTTGCCTTGCGCTGGTGTTTTTTGGCCCGGTAGTGAGCATTGCAAGCGATGACGACGGTGCCAGCACCTTGTATGAAGTCTTCAGTTTGCGTGCATCTGCCAGTGCTGATATCGACAACGACAGGATGACAGCGACACTTGCGGTGCAGGCTGAGGACAAGGATGCAGCTCAGCTTGCCAATCGGGTCAATGCGTCGATGTCTTGGGCTGTGAACCAGTTGCGCCCTTTTGCAACTCTCGAAACGAAGACTCGCGACTATCAGACATTCCCACGTTATGACACAAGCCAGTCCAGGCGACTGATCGGATGGCGGGCTACTCAGACGCTTGAAATCACGACCAACGATTTCAAAGCAGCAGGAAAGGCTATTCAACTATTACAAGAACGCCTGCAAGTGCAAGGTATTCGACTCAGCGCCAAAGAAGAAACCCGCAAGTTGGCGATTGATCGCTTGATCAACCAAGCGCTCAATGCCTTCAAACAAAGAGCGAGGCTGATTCAAACAAATATGGGGTCACCGGGGTATCGCATCATCGATGTGAATATTCAAACGGACAACAACCGAGCGCATATCAATAGTCATGATGGAGTTGACATGCTGCGCTCGAGTGTCGCGAAAGCGCCAGTTATTGAAGCCGGTAGTAGCAGTGTGTCGGTTCAGGTGTCCGGGCGTATTCAGCTTGATTGATCGGCAATCGCCAAAAAGGTACAAAAGACGTATGTCAGAGCATCGCGAATTCATGCAGGCTGCTATCGAAGAAGCTCGTAAAGGGCGTGCAGCGGGTGGTATCCCGATTGGCTCCGTGCTGGTAGTCGATGGCAAGATCATCGGACGCGGGCACAATCAGCGTGTACAAAAAGGTAGCTCGATACGCCATGCCGAGATGGATTGCCTTGAAGAAACTGGCCGCTTGCCAGCGAGCACCTATCAGCGTGCCATTTTGTATTCAACCTTGTCGCCATGCGATATGTGTAGCGGCGCGGTTTTGCTCTACGGTATCCCGCATGTCGTAATTGGTGAAAACAAGACTTTTCAAGGCCCGGAAGACTATGTGCGTAGCCGTGGTGTGAAAGTTGAAGTGCTGGATGATGCAGAGTGCGTCACATTAATGGAGGAGTTCATCAGCGCTGAGCCGGCGCTTTGGAATGAAGATATAGGTGAGTAGTTTTCAGCCGCCAGCACTGAACCGTTATCAAACCAATCTAGCCGAGCGACGCTTCGGTATGAACTGCGGCGACCAACATGACGAAAAAATCGCCATCGCACTAAAGATGGATGTGTCAAGAACCGGATTACCGGGTACCATTTTGGCGTAATATTCCGGATATCAATTCGAGGGGAATTCCATGAAAATTATCGTAGGTGTCAAACGCGTGCTTGACTACAACGTCAAAGCTCGCGTCAAGGCGGACAAATCCGGCATTGAGCTCGCGAACGTCAAGATGTCGATGAACCCGTTTGACGAAATCGCGGTCGAAGAATCCCTTCGTATCAAGGAAGCAGGCAACGCGGATGAGGTTATCGCGGTATCCATTGGGCCCAGTCAGAGCCAGGAGACCATTCGAACAGCACTTGCCATGGGTGCTGACCGAGGGATTCTGCTCGAGACTGACGAACTGCTGGAACCGTTGGCTATCGCCAAGCTCTTCAAGCACATTGTTGAAAAAGAAGAGCCGGGTCTTGTAATTCTTGGAAAGCAAGCCATCGATGATGATGCGAATCAGACTGGCCAGATGTTGTCTGTACTCACTGGTATGCCGCAAGCGACCTTTGCATCAAAGGTTGAACTTGATGGCGATTCGTTAAAAGTGACTCGTGAAGTGGATGCAGGCCTTGAATCGATCAAGGTTGAAATGCCAGCGATAGTCACAACTGATCTGCGTCTGAACGAGCCACGCTACGCGAAGCTGCCCAATATCATGAAGGCAAAGAAAAAGCCTCTGGAAATTACACCGGTTGCCGAGACAGGTGTTGATGTGTCTAGTGGATTGTCAGTCGTTGAGGTCAATGAGCCGCCGCAACGTGAAGCGGGCATTATTGTCAATAGTGTTGCTGAGCTGGTGGAAAAGCTGCGCAACGAAGCCAAAGTCATCTGATCGGTCAATTTAAGAGGATATATCTATGAGCATTCTTATTCTGGCTGAACACGAGGGCGGTGCGCTTCGACCAGCCACACTTAACGTTGTCACTGCAGCCAAAGAAATCGGTGGTGACGTCCATGTACTTGTCGCTGGCAAAGATGCCGCAGCAGTGGCTGACAAGGCCGCCAAAGTTGCAGGCGTTGACAAGGTGCTGCTGGCAGATGATGCTGCTTATGAGCATGAATTGGCTGAAAATCTGTCAGCATTGGTTGTCAAACACTCCGGTGATTATTCACATCTACTCTTTGCCGCGACCGCAGCTGGCAAGAACGTGATGCCACGCGTGGCAGCCTTGCTTGATGTGTCTGCGGTTTCGGACATCATTGCGGTGAAAAGTGACGACACCTTTGTGCGTCCGATTTATGCAGGCAACGCTCTGGCAACTGTCAAGAGTAGTGACAAGGTAAAAGTGATTGGCGTCCGAACGACGTCGTTTGAGTCTGCTAGTGACGAGGGCGGCAGTGCTTCGGTTGATGCAGTTGATTCTGCCGAGATCAGCGCCAAGGTCTCGTTCGTCGGACAGGAGCTGTCTTCATCGGATCGGCCAGAACTCACGAGCGCGGGTATCGTCATATCAGGTGGTCGTGGCATGCAGAATGGTGAGAATTTCGCGATGCTGGACGAGATAGCCGAGAAGCTGAACGCTGCCGTAGGAGCATCACGAGCCGCTGTTGATGCGGGCTTTGTCCCTAATGAATATCAAGTGGGTCAGACAGGCAAAGTGGTTGCGCCTGATTTGTACATTGCGGTCGGGATTTCCGGCGCCATCCAGCACCTGGCCGGCATGAAGGACAGCAAAGTCATTGTTGCCATCAACAAGGACGAAGAAGCCCCGATCTTCCAAGTGGCAGACTACGGTCTGGTTGCTGACTTGTTTGATGCAGTGCCAGAGTTGTCAAAGGCTCTGTCGGATTAGCGGGCAGTTATAAGCCGCTGTCGACGCCTCTACCGTGGGGCGTCGGCCGTGGCGCTCGGTGAGTAGCGTTTTCGGTCTGGTAGCGTCATAATCGAGCTACATGTCGTCGGTTCAGGCGATGTTTATTTTTCGGAATACGGGATGTTTCTACGATGACTTACACCGCACCTGTCAAAGACATTGCCTTTGTCTTGAATCATGTAATCGGCATTGCCGATATCGCAAAGCTTGAAGGATTCGAAGAGGCCACCCCGGAGCTGGTCGAAGCCATACTTGATGAATCAGGCAAATTCACTGGCGAGGTTTTAGCGCCGCTCAACGTGATTGGCGATCAGCAAGGTAGCAAGTGGGACAACGGTAAAGTCGACACGCCTGAGGGCTGGAAAGAAGCCTATCAACAATTTATCGAAAACGGTTGGGGCAGCTTGTCCTTTCCGGTCGAGTTCGGTGGTCAGGGATTGCCAATGACAGTATCCGCGGCCGTTCAGGAAATGTGGCACAGCGCGAACATGTCGTTCGGACTTTGTCCTTTGTTGACGCAAGGTGCGGTCGATGCCATTGTCCATCATGCATCTGATGAACTGAAAGCTCAGTATTTGCCGAGTATGGTTGAAGGCTCGTGGTCTGGCACGATGAACCTGACAGAGCCGCAAGCCGGTTCGGACCTCGCGGCAGTACGTACAAAGGCGACGCCTGCCGGTGATCACTACCTGATAAAAGGTCAGAAGATATACATCACTTACGGCGAACACGACATGACCGACAACATCATTCATCTGGTGCTTGCGCGGTTGCCGGATGCACCTCCAGGTGTCAAGGGTATATCTCTGTTTATCGTGCCGAAATTCCTGATCAACGAAGATGGATCATTGGGTGAACACAACGACCTGAGCTGTGTGTCTATTGAGCATAAGCTTGGTATTCATGGCAGCCCGACTTGTGTCATGTCATTTGGCGACAACGACGGCGCCATTGGTTATCTCGTTGGCAAAGAACATCACGGACTTTCCTACATGTTCACAATGATGAATCAGGCACGGCATGCGGTTGGTGTAGAGGGATACGGGATATCTGAGCGTGCTTATCAACAGGCACTGCAGTACGCCAAGGATCGAAAGCAGGGCAAGACATTACTCGGCAAGTCTGAAGACGATCAAGGCATCGTCAACCATCCAGATGTGCGACGTATCTTGATGACGATGCGTTCAAGTATCGAGGCGATGCGAGGGCTTGGTCTCGAATGCGCTGCAGCCTTTGACCATGCTGGCAAACATCCGGATGCTGAGGTTCGCGAGAGAATGCAACGTCGTGGAGAACTTCTGACACCGCTGGTCAAGGGCTGGTCGACAGAGCTGGGAGTCGAGCTCTGTTCACTAGGCGTACAGGTACACGGTGGAATGGGCTTCATCGAAGAGACAGGCGCTGCACAGTATCTACGTGATTCTCGGATTGCGCCGATTTATGAGGGCACCACTGCTATCCAGGCCAACGACCTGATCGGACGCAAGACGTCACGTGATGGAGGTAAAGGGATGAGCGAATTGATGGCTGACATGAAAGAGACGCTCGGCGAGATAACGTCTTCGGACGCCTTGGATATGAAGGCAATTGCCAATCGAATGGCTCCGGCCATTGCAGCAGCTGAGTCGGCGAATGAATGGTTGTTGGGGCAGAACGACGCCACTTTGCCGTCGGCGACATCGGTTGAATTTCTGATGATGCATGGCCGACTGGCAGGTGCTTGGATGATCGCACGTTCAGCGCTTGCGGCTGTTGCATTGAAAAATGAGGAAGGTGCAGATCATGATTATCTCGATGCACGAATCACGTTGGCACGATACTACGCCGAGCGCGTTTTACCATTGGTTGAAGCCAGCGCGGTAATCATTAGTGATGGGGCCGAGAGCACCATTGCTCTGGATGTCGCTCAGCTATAGCTTCCAGCTGAAGCGCCCAATGATCGTAGCCAAGTACTGCCACCAGGATAGTGCGTGCAAACCATATGAAAAAGTGCGACGTGTATCAGCAGCGGCCATCAGCTTGATTGCCACTGAGGGTTCCTGTCCTTGTCGACCAGCACAGCTCGCACACCTTCTATGAAATCTGGATGAAAGGCTGCCTCCATCGAGGCGGCCTTTTCGTGTTTCTGGCAATCTTCGAGTGAGAGGCCTTGTGTATCGGCGAACAAGGTTAACGTCGTTGCGATGGAGTAGGGGGAGGCTTCGTCCAGCAGCTTGAGCATCAACGCGGCGTCTTCATTACTGGGTAGAGCTTGCCGCAAAGCGGCTCGAATTTCACCGACAGACTGATGTGAAAACCAGCGGGATCGGTGTTCCAGTAGTTGCAGGAACTCAGGATTACTGCGTGTTTCTGACAGCTTTTCGATAACAGTGCTGACGGCTACTGCATCGGAATTTTCAAGCTCAAGTAGCAAGGTCTCCAGATGTTTCGAGTCGATGAAGTGCGTTCCAAGGCCGACCAAAACGGTCTCATCACCGCGAACGGGCGCGGCTGTGATGGCAAGCCAACGACCTGCATTTGCGACGAGGGCGGGCAGGAAGAAACTACCACCGACATCGGGGAAAAAACCGATGCGTGTTTCTGGCATTGCCATTACTGCACGTTCAGTAACAATACGATGACTACCATGTACCGACAAACCCAAACCACCACCCATGGCTACACCATCAATTATAGCGATGAAGGGTTTGCTGCATTTGGCAATGGCGAGATTCAAGGCGTATTCTTTTTCAAAGAAGGAGTCGATCGCCGCGACATCGCTGTTTAGCGACAATTCTCGAATACGTTTCATATTTCCTCCAGCACAAAAGGCACGTGATGAGCTGGAGTTGATTACCACCGCCTCGACGCTATCATCCGCTTCAAAGCGTTGCAGACCTTCGGCGAGCTCATCTATCATGGATTCGGTCAAGGCGTTCAATGTCTCGGGCTTGTTCAGTGTCAGGTACCCGATGCGTCTGCGTTGATGGGATTTGATGTCCATGGAATGTATCGTTTGATTTTGTTAACTTAGAGTTCTAGTTCAGCTACCGTGATTCTGGAGTGAGCTGGATGTTTGAATCCGTCGGCGCGATTATTCGCTTGAGTCTTCGATTGCCATTCTTTCCGTGGATCCGATATCGAAATCGATCGCGGAGATAATAGCTGCCAGATCCAGTGGTCCATATACATGAGGAAACAGTTCGCTGCCACCAACGGTATTCTCCCGAATCAACGCCGCTGTCAATTTATCCGGTTCGATCATCAACAGAGTCAGGTCATCGACTCCTTCGTAGTATCGTTGCACGACACCTGCGAGTTGTTGGCTTTCACAACAGTGAATGAACGATTCCGATTCGAGTGACGCACACCGGTAACTCTCTCCGTCATGCTTGGCCTGCAGCCAGTCACGTGTATTGGCAATGTGGAAGATTGCTGACGAGGCACTCATGAATTCTGGCGGACCTACCTATGAAAAGGGCATGCTACCAGAGCCTACTTGACGAGGTGTGCCTGCCCTGTGAGGATGGCCGGAACTTATTGATGGAATTACCGCCAATGGCTTATCAAACTCTCAAGACCTCTATCACGAATCGCGTGGCTACCTTGACCTTGGACAGAGCTGATGCAATGAACGCATTGAATGCCGAGATGCTTGATGAGGTAGCGGCGGTATTTGCAGAATGGGAGACCGATGACGAGGTCCGAGTGATTGTATTAACGGGATCTGACAAGGCTTTCGCCGCTGGGGCCGATATCAAGGAAATGCTTGATGTTGATTACCTCGATGCCTTGAAAGATGATTTTCTGGGCGGTTGGAATTGCGTTGCACAGTGCCGAAAACCCAAGATTGCGGCCGTAGCCGGTTATGCGCTTGGCGGTGGCTGCGAAGTCGCGATGATGTGCGATTTCATCCTCGCGGCTGACAACGCCCGATTTGGTCAACCGGAAATTCGCATTGGCACCATGCCAGGGCTTGGTGGAACACAGCGTCTTACTCGACTTGTTGGTGTTGCCAAAGCCATGGAGATGTGTCTGACGGGGCGTATGATGGATGCACAAGAAGCAGAGCGAAGTGGCCTTGTGTCGCGTGTTATACCGCTCGCTGAATTCCGTCAAGAAACTCAGACAGTGGCGGAATCCATTGCGCAATTTTCTGCCAGTGCAGTTTATCTGGCCAGAGAGTCAGTTCTAGCTTCGGCGAACATGACACTTGAACAAGGACTTGCTTCCGAACGCCGTGCTTTCTTGTCCTTGTTCGGGACCGACGATCAGCGTGAAGGCATGTCCGCGTTTGTTGAAAAACGCGATGCAGACTTTTCGCGCTGAGGCGGCGTTTGTGGCGGCGTTCGGGGCGCGATCCTTTCAAGTTACTTGATTTGCGGTGGGTGATCGCGACTGACGGCAATGCGAGCAACCCATAAATACTCAATATCGGAATCAGGATATTGCGGAAAAAGGGTGCTCGAATCTCAATCCCCAGCGTCAACGATAGCAACGTCGGCGGTTAGATATTTCGCTAAGCGGAGCGGTTGACGGGCCGTCTATTGTCATCGCAACCCACAAGGAATTCATAAGAGCATGGTGTGCGCTCATATCTGAATGCCTTGTAGGTGCGACGCACTTTTTTAGCCTTTACCACGCCATGGGATGGTCTTATCGATAATCCAGCGCATGATCAAATCAAACAATAGGCCTAATAAGCCCATGATTAAAATGGTCACCCAAATCAGCTCGTAGTCAGATACGGTTCGCGCGATGTTCTCGATAAAGCCCACACCGGTGGTGCCTGCAAGCATTTCGGCTGCAACCAAGGTACCCCAACACACACCAACTGATATGCGGATACCGGTGAGTATCTCAGGCAAGGCATTTGGCAAGATTACGTTTCGCATAATCTGCCCATCGGTGGAGCCCAGTGAATGCGCTGCACGGATTTTCGATAGCTGTGTACCGATTGCTCCGGTTCGTGCCGAGATAACCATGATCGCAAACGCGACCATAAAGAGTAGGAAGATCTTACCGTCGTCCTGAATACCAAAAATGGTAAGAATCAGTGGTGCCCACGCAAGTGGTGGTACTGGGCGATAGAGTTCGATCAAGGGATCAAAGAAGGATTTAAAGAATTTTGATATACCCATGAACAAGCCCAGTGGTACACCCAACAAGATACCTAAGCTCAGTGCCATCAATACCCGGAATAGTGAATCCCAAATGTGACCATCGAGCATCGGAATGTGGCCGAGGTTAGTTTCACCTTGCGCAAATGCCAGCACCTTGTCTTTAGTGTTAGGTGTTATCGTGCCGTCAGGGCCATGGCTGGCGTAATCGCCGGGGATCACATCGGCAATCCAATCTGGAACCAAGAAGCCGACTACGTCTGCAACCGGCAACCATTTCCACCACAGCAGGGTAAAGCCGCGATAACCACCACCGTTCTCCAGATCAGGGTTAGCCAGCTTTGCAAAGGTGGCAACCACGTCGGTGGGTTTTGGCAACCAGCGAGCAGAAGATTGCTCAGTGCATTGCGTTTTCGATTTTACAATTCCGTCGCCGGGTAAAAACAGCGCATCGACTACACGCAAGCCACCGCGGGCCTTGTTCTGCGCTTCTTCCAAATTTGCGACGGCGGAATTTACGCCGCTCAGAGCCGCGGCCGGGAATATCGTTCCGTCGTCTAGCCGTTTGAAAATCCGTTCGACTGCCTTCACGTAATCATCACGTACTTCAGCCACCTCGACATCAAAGCTTCCTGATTTGCTAGCCGCCTTAACGGCTTTGATGCGCTCCGCAATGCTTGCAATAAGCTCATCATTGGCGGGAATATGGTTACGAATTTTGAGAAAACGGCCAGTGATGGCTTTGGCTTCAACCGACGCCTGGTCAAACATCACCCCTCTAGAGGTCATCGGCAATACGGGGATTTCGACATTTGACACGCCCCACTTCGGCTGGGCAAGAGCTTCAGCAGTGGGTTTTAAATCGCCTGGGCCAGCGCTTAAACGTTCGGCTAAATCGTTCAGCTCAGATGATAATGCCTCCAGCTCACCAGCCAACTCTGGCCTCATGTTCGCTTCATTTGACGAATTGGCAATAAGCTGGAGAGTATCTTCAACAATTGATGATAATTCGTCTTGTTCCGCTTCATTGAAGGCATCAGCGGGGATCGTTACCATCAAATCTCTTAGTTGATCAGCGTTTCGAGAAACGAGTAAGGTCGATTTGTAGTAGCGCGAGCCAATAGGCAGCGTCGCTTTGATTGGCGACATGGCTTCTTCAATTTTAGCTACCTGGCACATTTCGTTGGCAGCCATCGGGAAGTAAGCACGACCAACGCCCCAGGAAAAATAAAACCAAAGTAGGAGTAGGGCGGAAACACCACAGACCGACCAATACCAACCACCTTTGGTTCGTTCCGGGTCACCGAAGACGGCCTCCTTTTCTGCGTCGGCAAGGCGTTTACGGCCAATATAGATTGATGAGATAAATGAAACTAGCAGCAACAGTATGAGAACCGCTGCTACAGTTGCACGATTGTCAGATAGCCACTCAAGCACGACCCATAATCTCCTCTTCCATATTCCAGATCATTGTGAGGATTTCTTCACGTACATCTGAAAAGTGTGCATCTTGTTTGATGTCTCGAAGGGATTCGGTTAACCCACGCTCTGCAAACGGCAGATTATATTCTTTGTATATTCGCCCCGGGCGTGGTGCCATAACGAAAAGACGTTCACCCAGTAGTAGCGCTTCCTCTACTGAGTGAGTAATGATCATGATAGTTTTGCCAGTCTCCTTCCAAAGTTCCAGCACCAGTGATTGCATTTTTTCCCGCGTTAATGCATCCAAGGCACCGAGTGGTTCGTCCATCAGGATAAGGTCTGGGTCATTGACAAGGCAACGCGCCAAGGCAACACGTTGCTGCATACCACCTGAAAGCTGATAGGTGGGAGTATTGCCAAAGCCCTGCAGGCCTACAATGTCCAACCATTTTTCAACTAGCTGCTCGCTCTCTTTAGCTGGCATCTTTTTCATGCGCAAGCCGTAGTCTACGTTTTTCGATACCGGTAGCCATTCAAACAAGGCGCCTTGTTGAAACACCATGCCGCGTTCCACGCCTGGGCCATGTATTTCTTTATTACCTAGCGTTGTTTTGCCGGAAGTAGGAATTAAAAAACCAGCCAGTAAATTGAGCAGCGTTGTTTTACCGCAACCCGATGGGCCAAGTACGGAGAGCAATTCTCCCTTTTTTAGTGTGAAGTTAATATCTTTTAACGCCTCTACATCCGCCCCGGTTTGCGGATTCGTAAACGTCATATTGAGATCTTCACAGACGAGATCTGCCATAGTGATTGTTGTAGGTAGTTAAACAAAAAGCGTTCGTTACAAGGACTTGACAAGGGCTTGCTTTAAAAAATTCGTTTGCCAATAAAAAAACCAGGCCACACAACGCGTGGCCTGGTTTGATCGTACGGTTACAACCTATGATTTACTGAAGAAATGAACCATCAATAGTTTTAGCGATTTCAGAACCATCTGAATCGTCAGCGAATACCAGGCCAAGTGATGCAGCGGCTGAAGCAGCGGTACCACCTTCGTTGAAGTAGCTGTCAAGTTGCTCTTGAGCAGTTGGCATAATAAAATCAGCCATCTGTGTTTTGGTAGTTTCTAGATCCATACCAGCAGCTTCAGCAATTTTAGCGAATTCTTCGTCTGTACCTTTGAAGCTTTGGTTGGCTTCTTCAGTGGCTTCCAGGAAAGCTTTCAGTAGCTCAGGCTCTTCTGTTGCGAATTTCTCTGTTACAGAGATAACATCGAAAGAACCGATATCTGCTTCAACTTTCTGCTCTTTAGACATGATGGCCGTGCCAACTTCCGCAGCGGCAGATGATGCAACACCGCCAAATACACAAGCCATATCGACAGCGCCATCAGCTAGTGACTTGGCACCATCAGGTGGAGCTTGATCAACAATTGTCATGGTGTCGATGTCAACGTTCAGGTGTGACATATATTTACGGAAAGCAAAGTCTGCCATTGTGTTTAATGGGACGGCAACTGTCTTTCCTTCCAGCTCGGAAGCATTGGAAGAGTCGATGCCTAAATCGTTCTTTACGAAGCAATCGTTCGCTGTATAAACAACTGCGATGCCTACCATCTTCAGAGGCGCGCCCTGTTGGATAGCAGTAACAAACGGTGCAAGGCCCTGTGAGTAAGAGATATCGATATCTCCAGCTAACATGGCCTCGGTCATCGCGGTGCCGGTGGTGAAGTCAACCCAGTTGACGTCAACGCCCATGGCATCCGCGTAAGAGTTGTCAACCTTGGCAAGCATGTTTGGAGTTGCCCACTCAAGGAAGAATGCGACGTTTACTGAATCTGCTGAGTGCGAAACGGTGGCTGCTGACATTGCAGTTGCTGCAGTAGCCGCCATCAGAGTGGATTTGAGTGTGAATTTCATTTTATATAATGCTCTCATTAATATTGGGTCTGGAGTCGTTGTAGGTTAATGCGTATCGACTCCTGTGTCCAGCAGGATAAAGTACCTCTGCGGCCTCAGATTTTTCCATAAAACCGCGCTCGGGGACCTTAAATACGGTGTCGATTTAGGGCAAAAGCGTGAGCTGTTCGATTTTTTATCACGCCATAAGCCAAAGTTGCATTTTTTTACACAAAAATGCGTGTTGGGGGGCGCACGACAACTTTTTCATGGATCCAAACGCGAGTGCAAACTGGGTCACTATTCTTGAGCTGACGATGCCGATTTCATAATGACAAATGACTTCTTGACGATATCGCCAACATGCCAAACGGGCTGCAGACCGTTGTCCATGACAAAGCTATCGCCTGCTTTGACTGTAAATTCCGAGCCGTCGCCGAGCACAATTCTGGCGCCACCTTCCACAATGTGGCAAAACTCGATTTGATCGTTCATTGGCCCTTTAAACACACCAGCGGTGCTTTGCCATTGCCCTGACAAAAATGTGTCATTTGCGCCGGAGAAATGCAACCACGAGGTGTGCACAGGGTCTCCGCTTACGATGAGATCGGTGATATCTTTTTGGACAGGTGCAATTTCGTTAGATGAAAAGTGTGTCAGTGAGGTCATACGTGGTGTGTTCTCGATTAAGGTGTATTCACCAGGGATTTAACAACAAAAAATTGTATGAAGGGCTACCGCTTTAATTATTTTAGAATCAACTTGACGATATCGTAACTGACTGTTGCCGACGGCTCAGTCGCTACATTGGGTGGCAAGCTTGCGCGGTTGGAAAGTTGCCAATACATTCGTGTAGTGGTATGTAACGACTGGGCAAGAGCTGGCAGGGCAAGCTATGTGAACGTCGATCAGTTAAAAGGCAATGTCAATCCAGAAATTGAGGTGGTAACGCGATTGCTTGAACACCTGGCCCGCCATGTCGCTAGATAAGGTTGATCACGTTGACCCTGTAGAGATTCCGTCAGGGCAGTCGCGAGAATGGCATTTTCATCCTGATCTGCCGATCTCAATGTCTCCGGTGTTTGATGTGCCGCCGAGGCCTGCCAAGGCGATTGTCTGGATTCTCGGCACATGGACAAAGCTCACACCTCCGGTCAACCACTTGGTGTTTGCGATCATTTGTACGTTGTTTTTCTTGCCATCGATGGAAACGATGCAGCAATTTTCCTGGCGCTGGGTGCTTCAGGTCTTCGCAATCAATTTTGGCGCAGTTGTATTTTTGGCCGGTTTGCTTCATTGGTATCTGCATATCCATGCAGGTCAGGCGATGCAGTTGAAGTTTGATATTCGTCCAATGGAAAAACACTCGCGCTTTACGTTTGGATATCAGGTTTGGGACAACATTTTTTGGTCGCTCGCGTCGGGCGTGCCAATCTGGACGGCCTGGCTGGTCATTTATTTTTACGTCGCTGCCAACGGTTGGGTGCCTACACTGGAGAATGTAAGCACATCGCCTGTTTGGTTTGTGTTGCTGTTTATTTTAATTCGTTTTTGGCAGTCGCTTCATTTTTATTTGATTCATCGGCTAATTCATGTGCCTTGGTTATTTAAGCGCGTGCACAATCTGCATCATCGCAATATTAATGTGGGTCCTTGGTCCGGTATGTCTATGCACCCAGTAGAACACGTGTTGTATTACTCGGGGATTGTTATCCACTTCGTTTGGCCGTCGCATCCATTGCACGTGCTGTTCCATTCATTCGCCCTAAGTCTAGGCGCGGTGTTTTCTCATTCAGGGTTTGAGAAATTGATAGTCAACGATAAGGAGACTATGAAAGCGGGATCATTTCATCATCAGCTTCATCATCGCTACTTTGAATGTAATTACGGTTCGGAAGAAATACCAATAGATCGTTGGTTTAAAAGTTTTCATGACGGCACGAAATCGGCGAACACGCGTATTCGTGAGCGCAAGAAACGCCTCTTTTCGCGTAAGTAGTCTTTAATGTTGTGAAAATATGTTTTCCTGTGACGTTAAATTGGCCTAACGTGTTCCTGCTGTTGTTTTATGCTTGACGATTAAGCAGCTCTGTGAGCGCATGCACGAATTGCAGCGTTGGAAGGAAAGGACTTCTCGGCGGGGGAGTGTACGATTTCTTTCGCATTTTTTGAGGCGGTGGCTGAGCAATCAATAGATAAGGTGACTATTGATTTAAAAAATTTGGAATCTAGTCGGCCAGCGGTGTCACACACTTTTAGTGCGCCCGTGTAGCACAGGCGGCAGTGCTTCGCGTGGCACCAGGTTTTGGCTGGAACCATCGGCACCTTGGAGAAAGGTGCGGACGATAATTAATCGCCGATTCGGGTGCCTGTGTGTGAACCCGTGTCAGCCTTCGATCAGTTGGCGCGACCATACCCTCAAATTTTTCGGGTTTAAGCTCGAAAGGTCCTGCATCGGCCGGTCTTTTTACCGATAGCCAAAAGTTGAACAGGAGTGCATGTAACATATCGCATATCTTGTAGTTATATTGCGAGTTTGGTTGATCAAACTTCAAGTATGGTCAAACACTTTACTCTGGCACTATACCTATAATATTTGGCAGGTATTTTTTTGTTCTTTGGTGCGTAGCATTGTCTTCACCAAATTCCGCCTGTCGTTAAACAGACTATGTCATTCCTGATGTCTCCTGCTCCGATCGGCAGGAATGTACCGCTTGGTCTGGCGATGATGCTAATTGCGTTCTTCAGTTTTGCGATCATGGAGACATGCGCGAAGTGGCTGATCACCTCGTCGTTTCCAGTGCTCCAGGTGGTTTTTGTTCGATATCTTGGCCACTTTGTATGCGTGCTGACCTTCTATCTGCCACGTGAAGGCAGGAAAATAGTGGTGTCGAAAAATTATAAATTGCAGTTGCTGCGGGCTGCCCTCTTGCTGCTCAATACCGCTTTGAATTTTGCCAGTCTTTACTACCTGCCACTCACCGTCGTTGTGTCGATACTCTTTCTGTCGCCGATGGTTGTCACATTGCTTAGCATTCCGATACTTGGCGAGCGCGTCGGAATAAAGCGCTTTCTTGCCATATTTCTAGGTTTTGTGGGTGTTTTGATCATCACAAAGCCTTGGGATGAATCCTTTGATGTGCATTCCTTGTACGCCGTTGGAGCAATGTTCGCTGTGTCGGGATACTTTTTACTCAGCCGTGTTGTGAGCGTGACCGACAAAAATGCGGTGACTCAATTCTATTCGTCCGGTCTTGGGACTCTATTCTTTCTTCCTTTTGCCTATTACCTTTGGAACTACCCCGCATCGCTGCTCGAGCTAATACTGTTGTCCTCGCTGGGTATGGTCGGAATAATAGGTCATACCTTGTTGACCAATGCGCACCGGCATGCTGAGGCTTCAGTTCTGTCACCCACTATCTACTCTCAAATTATATTCGTGTCGGTGTTGGGTTGGTTGATATTCGGTTCGATACCAAGCGCATCGATAGTTGTCGGTTCCTTGATAATTGTATGCTCCGGGTTGTACGTTTGGCATCGCGAGCGCTTACCAAACAACAAACAATCGTCCCTGCAGGTCAATTGAAATATCATCTCCAGGTCATCGGACATTGTTATTTTCCATGTTAGTTGGCCGTTGTTGTTAGCTAGAAAATTTTATAGGTTTTAGGAATATTTGATACGTAACATGTTACTTAAGCGTTTGAAGTAGTTGTAAACGAGGCGAGTACTGCTAGTTAATTTTATGTCAGTAATTTTCTGACTCACTTGACTATTACAGGAGTATTCGATGAAAAAGTCTTCAACTGTTCAATTTGGTGGTGGTGCAGCAGCGCCTGCGCTCGTCAAACATCTCGACAAAAAGAAAGGCAAGGTTCAGTTTGGTGGTGGGGCCGCAGCACCTGCGCTCGTCAAACATCTCGACAAGAAAAAAGGCAAGGTTCAGTTCGGTGGTGGTGCAGCGGCACCAGCACTCGTGAAGCATTTGGACAAGAAGAAAAGCAAGGTTCAGTTCGGTGGTGGTGCAGCAGCACCTGCGCTTGTGAAGCATCTGGACAAGAAGAAAGGCAAGGTTCAATTCGGTGGTGGTGCAGCGGCACCCGCGCTTGTGAAGCATCTGGACAAGAAGAAAGGCAAGGTTCAGTTCGGTGGTGGCGCCTGTGCTCCAGCTCTTGTTCGTCATCTTGCGCGTTGACAAGTCAATCTGACGTCATGACTTAAGCTGACATCGCTTTGTAGTTACGTTGACTGACATAATGGGAGATCCAATGGAAGTAGTACGTTTTTACCGAGCGATGCATGATGGCATTCCCCCCATGCGGGCGGATTTATCCGCATTGGGGGGAATACCAGCGGCGGCCTTCCAGTATTGCGAGGCAACAAGAATCGCTTCGAGTTTGGGCTGGTACGTTTTCCCCGCCGAGAACATACGCCTTAGATGGGACGGTTCCGATGTAGAGATCGAGACTGATGGTGAGTGGGGGCCACTTTATAACGAAGTTGATCCTGACTTTGCGGACAACTGGAATAAATTCGCTCCTGCTGATTTGCAAGACTGTGCGCCACCTTATATATCGAAGATCTTTGTGCCAGGTGTTATTCAGGTGTGGTCCGGCTATTTCATGGAAACGATGGAGGGCTGGAGCTCGTTGGTCCGTCCGGTTGTCAACGTTCCGAGATCGCATGCGTATTCGTGCTACGAAGGTGTTGTCGAAACCGACTGGTTCAATCCGTGTCCGCTATTTGTAAACATCAAGCTGATCGAAACCAACAAGGTGATCGAGATTCCTGCCAATCAACCATTGTTCCAACTCCAGATGGTCAAGAAAGAGTCTTACAACGCTGGGCAGAAAAGTGAGGTAATCGATCTGAATGAAATGGGCGAGAACGCGTCCACTGAACGAGTCTGGAGCGGGATCAGAAACACGCTTCGCAGTATCTCAACCGAACGGCCCAGCAATATTGGGCGCTATGCGGCGGAGGCGAGAAAGCGTAATCGGCAGCGTTCTGTCGAACCTGAGGCTGCCAAGTCGGAGTCGAGTGTATCCTCGACAGAGAAGACGGAAGCGGCTCTGGCAGATACGGTCGAATCCTGATTGAACTTAACAGGGAAGCCCGGCACGCCCCAGCGCTTTTGACCATTTTTCGCCGATCAGGTAATCACGACTGGGAGAGCGCTCAAGATAATTTCGTACGGTCAGCGTTGGGTCCAGTTTCAGAATCCGAGAGACGGTCTCTTTCGCATCGCCCATTTGACCAAGTTCCGATTGAGCGATTGCCAATGCACGTAATGTGGATGTATGCATTCGATTGACTCTTAGCGAGGACAGCGCGAGTTCTATTGCGAGTTCATATTTCTCAGCTGCCAGCGCGGCGGTCGCTGATAGAGACTCATAATAATATTTGAGTGGATCGAGTGGTGACAAGTGTCGCGCCTTGTTGGTTTCATTAAGCGCTGTTTCGCCTGCGCCTTTGAAGGCATTCAAGGTACCTTTCAACAGCCAGGCTAGTGACTCGTTTGGATTCAGCGTTAGTGCTTGTTCGTAGCGATCATTGCCCACCTCGAGATCTTTGAGAATGTTGGTATGCACAAACCCATCGATAGTTAATGCAAGCGAGCAGTGCGAATCCACCTCCAGTGCTCGCTGTGTGCACCAGATGGCGTTTTCAGCAACCGCTTGTTGATTGGTGTTCCAGCCGCGGTTGAACTCCAATACATGCCATTTTGCTAGCCAGGCATAAGGGGCAGGTGAGTTGACATGTCGTTCGATGACAGTCTGCAACATTTTACGCGCGCGCGTGAAATCACTTCGTGACTCTCGATGAATAAGCCTGATGGCTGAGATCATCAATGAATATGCTTCCAGGGAGGAAGTTGTTCCTGTCAATGTGCGCTTGATTTCATTGCCAATAACATGATCGCTGATCTTGTCGATTAACTCTCCAGCGAGTTCTAATTCAAGGAACTGAATGTTATCCAGGGTTCGTTCCAGACGATCAGCCCACACGACGATGCCGTCTTTAGCAGTGCACAGTTCAACGTTCAAGCTGAGCTTATTGCCCTCGAGAGTATACGAACCGCAGACAAGGTAGTCTGCATTCAGATGCGTTCCTATGCTGGCAGTGCTGATGTCTCGATTGCGAAACAAGGTGGTGGACAGGCGAGAGATCACGTTTAACTCATTACTTATTGAGATCCCGGTGATAATGCTGTCTGCGAGTATTTCGCCAATAGGATTTTCCTTTTGTTCGCCTTGAATGGCGAAAGGGATAACACCGATTGTTGGTTTCAGTTTGATCAACTTGTCGTTTTTCACAGGCGCTTCGGCAGAGGCCATTGCCTGCGTATTTTCCTCAACGGCGGTCAAGCGATAGCTGATTCTGGGTTCGTATCGTCCCGTGGGAATATCGATGACCACCGAGTCGATCAGACCTTCCTTGAGATAGTACTTTTGGATAGCACTGCGAACGGCTCTGGCGATATTGCGGATATACGGGTCGCGAGTTCTGAATGACGCGGGCTTTCCATAGGCGTCGGTCGCAATGGTATAGGCCTTCAGATCCGGTCCACGGCCCGCGATTGTCTCTCTGACCACGTACTGGAGAAACACGCAGAGTCTTGGGGACGAGGAAAAATCGTCAGAGGAGAGAATCCGCTGCAATTGCTCCTCTGCGTGCTCGGAATCTACAGCGTGGATAGAGTTCGCCAGGATTTGCGCGCCGTCTTTGTTTGATTCGTTCAATTCTGAATTCACCGATAGATTCATCGGATGGTCGACCTCTGATTTTGCTTGAATGCTACTGTCGCGATAACTCATTAGGCAGGCAGTAATGTCTGCCATGCGACTGAATGTTGTCGTCGTGATACCTAGGTATCGTACTGTATCGTACCTGTGCGAGATATTCGCACTACTCAATTCCATAGTTGACTTTTTTGTGAGTCCCGGATCGGGTGACCGGTGTAAGTTTCAAGATGTTGTAATTACTGGAGAAAATGGTTGGGGCGCCAGATTTTTGATTACTTTGTGAGCGTCTTTTCGGCCTGTTTTTCATTGATCAATTTGTGCATTATTTGGCACGTCCATCAGCGATACCGGAGTCAAACCGGCGAGGCGTCAGGCCCGCCTGAAACCAGCAAATGAAGCTGTGGATTGAGAACACGGGTAGCCCGGTGATTTGTTGAATATCGGAGGCGTAGGGCACCATGTTCGTACACTCAAGGACGATGGCACCAACATCAGGATTCTGCGCGCAAAGCTCGGTCGCCGCCGAGAGGTTGTCGGCACGACAGTCTGCAAAGTCCAGCCGCTCCCGATCGTTCAGGATGCCAGCGGCAAAAGCACCTTTGGGATCAGTGCCCATGATTGGCGTGTCGAGTGGCACACCTGACGAGATAAGGTGCGCTTCGCTCAGACTTGATTTGGATATGGTCAAGATGCCCACGCGTTTTCCAGGCGGCAGAATTGACTGAACAAATGGCACTTGCAGCAACGATGAGCTAGCGACCGGTACGCCGGTGGCGGCGGCTAATTCGTCCTGGACAAGGGCAAGAAAACCGCAATTGGTGGTAATGCCATCAGCGCCCATCGCGACCAGCTCTCTAGCGGCGTCGATAAATTCCGATGTCAGTTCGCGGGCATCTTGAAGGACTACTCGGTTCGGCGTAGCACCGCGCACGACGCGATAGTGCACGGGAAAAGGCCAACTCAAGGCATTGCCCATATCTCCCGGAATCCGCGGAAATCGGGTTTCCAGCATCAGGATGCCGACACTGGCACCGTATACCGTTTTTCCGCCACTAATTACTGACATTCTCAAGGTTTCCTTGGTGATCGAGAGCCGGCTCGGTTACCCTCAACGTGTAGGTACGCAACTGATGCTCAGAAAACGCGAATGACGCAGGGTACGAACGCAATGACCGGTGCCGAGGCCATGGTCAGAATGCTTGAAGCTCACGGGGTGCAGCATATCTTTGGTCTCTGCGGGGATACAACCCTGCCATTCTATGACGCGATGCGCACACTCAAGCATGATATTACGCATGTTTTGACACGAGATGAACGTAGTGCAAGCTATATGGCCGACGGCTATTCGCGTGTTGCCGCGCGGCCCGGTGTTTGTGAGGGCCCTTCGGGTGGTGGCGCTACGTATATCTTGCCCGGCCTTATAGAAGCGAATGAGTCTTCTTGTGCAGTGCTTGGTATCACGACCGATATCTCGGTCGCGAGCTATGGCAAGTACCCGCTGACCGAGGTTGATCAGGATGTGTTGATGCAACCGTTGACAAAATGGAATACGGTCATAAAGAGAGCTGATCATATACCGCGAATGGTCAGGGCAGCATTCCGAGCCATGACCACATCTCGCACGGGTAGCGCACATCTTGGCTTGCCTTATGATATTCAATACGATGCGGTCTTACCGGAAGACATCTGGGCTGATCCAGCGCTGACAACTTACCCTGCCTATCGCACCGGCCCTGATAGTGATTCCGTTAAAGCGGCGTATGAAGCCATCGTTTCCGCCAGGAAACCGATCATCATTTGTGGTGGCGGCATAGTCATCGCGGGTGCAATGGATGAGCTGGATCGTTTCGCATCACTCCTCAATATTCCAGTGGCCACATCAATATCGGGTCAGGGGAGTCTTAGCGATATGCATCCGCAGTGTCTGGGAGTCGTCGGTTCCAACGGTGGTACCGACCACACGTGGGAGCTTATGGCGAGTGCTGACCTTGTTGTCTTTATGGGATGTCGCGCGGGGTCAACGACAACCTCACGTTGGGAAGCACCGAAATCGGGTACCCGTATCGTTCACTTCGATACTGATCCAATGGTTATTGCCGCGAACTATCCGACTGAAGTTGGTGTGGTGGGAGATCTTGCTCTGTCGCTCAAAGCGTTAAATGAGGTGGCAAGCCGAGCTGCAAGTCCTGCCATGAACTTTGATGCGGCTGCACGTATTGCAGATATCAAGGCGCGTAAGTTTCAGGAGTTTGACCGGTTTGCGAACAGTCTTGAAAAACCTATTCGACCTGAACGTGTTGTCGCATCATTGATGCAAGTATTACCGGATAATGCGACAATTGTGTCTGACCCTGGTACGTCATGCCCGTATTTTTCTGCCTATTATCGACAATCGCGGGCGGGGCGTTACTTCATCACGAATCGTGCGCATGGTGCGTTGGGCTATTCATTAAGTGCATCACTTGGTGCGTGGTTTGGTCGTCCAGATAGCAAGGTCGTTGCTCTGATGGGGGATGGTTCGTTTGGCTTTACTGCGGGTGAGCTTGAAACGGTAGCTCGTGTTGGTGCAAATATTACCTTCGTGGTTTTTTCCAACGCATCGTTTGGTTGGATCAAGGCCAGTCAACGGGATGATTGCAACCGTCGTTACTACAATGTTGATTTTAACGGCGTGGATCATTCAACTATTGCTCAGGCTTATGGAGTGACGTCCTGGCGTGTTGAAAATCCTGCGGCGCTTGTTGATGTGTTGAAAACGGCAGTTGCACATGAAGGGCCAACATTGGTTGATGTTGTGTCGCAACCTCTAGAAGAAGCAAATGCGCCTGTACGGCGTTGGATGGGCTAAGGGGCAGGTGGCATGACGGACGTGAACAGCAAGCAACATGTTGTAGTGGTAGGGGCAGGAATTGTCGGTGTGTCTACCGCGATCTGGTTGGCCCGAGCGGGGCGAGCAGTTACCTTGCTCGATCGCCTTGCACCCGGTGAAGGCACCTCGCATGGAAATGCAGGGATACTTGCCGCGTGCGCAATGGTGCCGGTAACGGTGCCCGGTCTGATTTCAAAGGCGCCGGGTTATTTGTTTGACAAGAATTTTCCCTTGTTCTTGCGTTGGTCATACCTGCCTCGACTTGCACCGTGGTTAAAACAGTATCTGAGTTACGCTAACGATACCGATACACCTCAAATCGCTGAAGGACTTACGACGATCGTTGCAGACTCGGTTGAGCAACATCAGGCGCTTGCTGGTAACACGGCGGCGGATAGTTGGCTCGTACCCTCCGACTATCAGTTTGCCTATCTATCAAAAGACAGTTTTGACGCTGACAGCTATGTCTGGAATTTGCGTCGACGAGCGGGTTTCAATCCCGAGCTTGTGACCGGGGCGGCAGTGCATGAAAAGGAACCGTTGTTGGGGCCCGATATCAACCTGCTTGCGGTATGCCAGGATCACGGATATGTCAGAAGTCCGGGACGATATGTGAAAACACTGGCTGAAGTCTTCAAGGAGCTTGGCGGTAAGGTTCGTCAGGCGGATGTGCTGGACTTTGAACATATCGATGGCAAGGTATCGGCTGTGCACACCAGTAGCGGCACTATAGAGTGCACAAACCTTGTGCTCGCAACTGGTGTCTGGTCGGCAGAGCTTGGACGAAAACTTGGCGTGAAAATACCGTTGGAGTCCGAGCGCGGGTATCACGTTATTTTTAAGAATCCATCTGCCATGGTCAATTCACCAACGATGGTGACTACCGGGAAATTTGTAGCAACGCCCATGCATGACGGGATGCGGTGTGCAGGCATTGTCGAGCTCGGCGGGCTTGACGCAGGGCCATCGCGGGCACCGCTCGAATTACTTATGCGTCAGGCCAAGAAAACGTTTCCGGATCTGACGTATTCGGACACAGAGGAGTGGCTCGGTCATCGACCAGCACCTGCGGACAGCTTGCCGTTTATTGGTGAGATTGGCTCTTCGGGTGTATACATGGGGCTTGGCCATCATCATATTGGTCTGACCGGTGGTCCCAAGACCGGGCGTATGATCAGTGACCTGATAACCGGTGATTTATTGGAGGATGATATTGCGCCATTCAATCCCATGAGATTCACCCCGCGAAGCCTATGAATGTTGAAGGACTTGACGAAGCGAAAATTGTCGCCATGGATGTTGTGGCACTGTCAGTGTCCGGTCAAGTCGCGGCGTGATCACGGGATCGGTAGCGTAGTTGATCATATTGATGTCGTTGTCGTTCGCCTGACGTCGGACTCAGGTTTGTGTGGGTACGGTGAAGCCTCACCTTGGCCGGTTTTCAATGGCACGGCCGAGGGCAGTCTTGCCGCGTTTGATCGTTAGTTCAAACCACATGTTCTGGGAGCAAGCGTCGCTGATCATGCTGCCATCATGCAAGTCGCCTCGCGCGTTGTAGTTGATTGTGCGGATACCAAAGCAGCATTGGAAACTGCATTGCTTGATCTCGTTGGCAAAACGCTCGGTGTGCCAGTGAGCACCCTGCTAGGTGGAGCAGTGAGAAAGACTATTCCGCTGTCATGCTCAATCGCCAACCCTGATTTCAATGCTGATATTGCACTGGCAGAACAACTTCGGGAGCACGGAGTTCATATCGTCAAATTCAAGGCCGGTACCCATATGATAGCGGCGACACCGGCCATCACGCTTGGGTGCGAGTTTTATCACGCACGCTTCTATCTTGAAGAAGACTTGCTCGCCGAGCCGTTCCCGATTGCCGAAGGTGAGGTGGTAGTGCCATCGTTACCAGGGCTGGGTGTTGAGGTTGATCTGGCAAAGGTACGCAGCCTGAGTGTCAGTAGCGTTCGGCATGAGTAACGCCCGCTGAAGATCGAGTGGTTCATTGCCCCAAGGCATCAGCAACTGCGAATTAAACGGGTGTACATCAGTGAATAAAAGTTGGCACAACCGGTGTGTGGGGGTAGGATGTCGTGTGCTTGCAACGATCAGAAAATCAAACAGGAGAGGAGTTCAATGCGCATTATAAAATTATCAACTTTGGTAATGGCTGCCATCACCACCACCGGGCTGTGCATCGCCGGGGCAGCACAGGCGGAAAAATGGGATATGCCGATGGCTTATTCCGGTTCAAATTTTCACTCTGTGACAGGAGCTGAATTTGCTAAATGTGTTACAACTGGCACTGGAGGCGACATTGAAGTTGTTACGCATCCATCCGGCTCGCTTTTCAAGGGCGCCGATATCAAACGTGCCATTCAAACAGGTCAGGCACCGATTGGTGAACGTTTGATGTCCGGACATCAAAATGAAAATGCTGTGTTTGGTTTCGATTCCATCCCTTTTCTGGCTACATCGTTTGATGATGCAGACAAATTATGGGATGCAGCCAAGCCGACGATGGAGAAGTTGCTGGACGAGCAAAATCTAGTCTTGTTGTATGCCGTGCCTTGGCCCCCGCAAGGCTTGTACTTCAAGAAAGAAGTCAACTCTGTTGCGGATATGAAGGGCGTCAAGTTTCGATCCTATAACAACGCCACTGCGCGTCTTGCGGAATTAACCGGTATGGCACCTGTGCAGATTGAAGCTGCGGAAATTTCGCAAGCCTTTGCTACGGGTGTTGCTGAGTCGATGGTCTCTTCGGGCGCAACGGGATATGATCGTAAAGTGTGGGAAAGCCTGACGCACTTCTATGAAGTAAACGCCTGGTTGCCACGCAACTATGTCATGGTCAACAAGGATGTCTGGGGCAAAACCAGTGAAGTTAATCAAAACGTGATTCGTGCATGCGCCGAACTAGCTGAGTATGCGGGTACCTGGCGGTCGAAGGAATACACAGGATTCACGATGGCTGGGCTCGCTGCAGGCGGCATGACGGTTGGGCCTGCAGGCGATACGCTTGTGTCCGAGCTAAAGGCTATTGGCAAGACCATGTCCGATGAGTGGATTGAGGCGGCGGGTGAAGATGGCCAGGCCATTCTCAAAGCCTACGCCGAGTAATCATCATCTTGTCAGTGACAATCATGGGCTACGGCCAAATTTATGGGATGGCAGTCATTTGCTAGCTGTTATGACTGTCAGCTGCCCATGTAATAGAAAAGCAACACCGCTGAAAGGCGGTGTTGTTGTATCCGGAGGGGTGAAGTGACAACCTATCGTCGTCTATGTCGTTTTCTGGATGGCCTGTACACCGCAGGTGGTGTGCTGGCGTCCTTGTTCCTGATTGCCATCCTGGCGCTGATCGTTGCGCAAATGCTGGCGCGCTGGACGTCAACGACCTTTAGTGGTGCCCCTAATTACGCAGGCTATTGCATGGCAGCCGCTTCGTTTCTTGCCTTTGCACATGCGCTGAATCGTGGGGCGCATATACGAGTCAGCATCCTGTTGAATGCATTAGGTACCCACAAATACTGGCTTGAAGTTTTCTGCTTTCTCGTGGGTTCGGTCGCATCAAGTTATCTTGCCTGGTTTGCCATTAGGGCAAATGTCTGGTCGCACAAATTCAATGACATCAGTCAGGGGCAGGATGCGACACCCATCTGGATACCGCAATTGGGTATGTCTGTTGGTGCTGTCCTGCTGGCTGTTTGTTTTTGGGACAATCTGATTCGATTGCTGGTATTGAAGCAACATGCCATTCAATCAAATGTGCTTGAGCATCATTAAGGAAACGGATCGGGAGCTACGATGCAAGAATTTGCGGCCATAGGTATTTTCCTGTTTGTTCTCTTCACACTGCTGGGTGCAGGGGTCTGGGTAGGTCTGGCCTTGCTTGGTGTTGCCTACGTGGGTATGGAGCTCTTTACCGCGCGACCGCCGGGAGATGCGATGATCACAACCATCTGGACCGCATCGTCTTCTTGGACGCTGACTGCCTTGCCGTTATTTATATGGATGGGTGAAATACTTTATCGAACCCGTTTGTCTGAGGACATGTTTCGTGGACTGTCACCCTGGATGGCGCGCCTTCCAGGTGGTCTGGTACATACCAATGTCGTGGGTTGCGCAGTATTTGCGGCAGTATCAGGTTCCTCGGCTGCCACACTGACAACCGTTGGCAAGATGTCCATTCCTGAGCTCAGGCGAAGAAAGTACCCGGAGAACATGGTTATCGGTACGCTGGCCGGTGCTGCAACGCTAGGCTTGATGATTCCGCCGTCGCTAACATTGATTGTCTACGGTGTCACGATCAATGAGTCGATTCGTAAACTTTTTCTTGCTGGGGTATTGCCTGGATTAGTGCTGGCCCTGATGTTCATGGCCTATGTCGCTATCGTGTCCCGGATATCAAAGAACTTCAATCCTGATCCAGAACCCGTCATGAGCTTTGGCGAGAAGGTCAAGAACAGCCGGTTCCTGATACCGGTCGTGTTGCTGATTATGCTTGTCATCGGCTCAATGTATGCCGGTGTTGCCACGGCTACCGAGGCAGCCGCATTCGGTGTTATTGGTGCGCTTTTGCTTGCGCTGACCCAAGGCTCGCTCTCCTGGTCCACGTTTACCACCAGTCTGATGGGCGCAACCCGAACATCCGCGATGATCGCATTGATTCTGGCTGGTGCGGCCTTTCTTTCACTATCGATGGGATTTACCGGGTTGCCAAGAGCGCTGGCCGATTTCATTGCAGAGCTGAAACTTACCCAGTTTGAATTGTTGATGGCCTTGCTCGTGTTCTATATCGTGCTGGGGTGTTTTCTCGACGGCATTTCATCGGTGGTTTTGACCATGGCAGTGGTTGAACCGATGATCAGACAAGCAGGAATTGATGTCATTTGGTTTGGTATTTTTGTCGTGGTCGCCGTTGAGATGGCGCAAATCACTCCGCCAATCGGTTTCAACCTGTTTGTTTTGCAAGGGATGACGGAACACGAAATGGGCTACATAGCGAAAGCCGCGCTACCGATGTTTCTGATTATGGTGCTGATGGTCTTTGTGCTTATAGCGGTACCTGGACTTGCGACTTGGTTGCCGGATACGATGAATGCTGGCCCACAACGCTACTGACAGGATAGGGCGTGACGGGGTCGATGAGCGTTACCGAGGGCCTCAGTTCATCCGTAGTCAAGTAGGCCAGTATGCAAGGTTTGAAACAAAGCGAGCGTCGCCCTACAGCTCTTGCGCAGATTCGGCAAGAGCCATGGCATAGCCAAGTTTGTCGCCAAATTCAATTGACATTTGGGTTAAACCAACTCGCAGTCCTTGCATGACGGCGCCAAAGTATCGTTGGTACTGATCTGAAGAGTAGAGCGTAGTCAACGTGTTGATATCTTCAGTGTTGAACCCGCGGTATACATATGCCTGATAATGAGCAAATTGCTCCCGTAGAAATTGTTCAATAGTGGGTTGCTGGGCGCGGATGCTGGCTAGGACTGCGTCAAGATCGGCGTTGTTTTCTAACGGCTGCGCATAGGAGAGGCCAATAACGGTAGCGATTTGCGCATCGATCAGCATTTGCGCCATCAGTTCGCTAACCGCCAGTGAATCATGCAGGTCATTGATCAGTTTGCTTCTTACAACGAACTGAGATGATGCGCGATAGGTCTTAATATACGCTTCGAGTACGTCGCTACCGTCGGGCGACTCAAGTCGCTTTCGGGCGGACTCCTCAGCAGTGAGTTCGCGTTGCCTGAGATCCGAACGATATAATGCGATCAGCGGTACGTAGTCTGACGGATCTAATTCTCGTTGTAAATTTGTGTGTATCGAGGCCAGAATGCGATCACTGGTGTATATGCGTTCGGCGATTTGTTTAGCAAGATTAACGTAGTCTTTCTCGATATGATTGTCACTCTCGGCGTCTTCAAAGCCCTCGATGATGCCGTCAAGGAAATTGGCGGCGGTACGCTCAGCGAGCCGCTGATGATCAGCGGCTCTTGCAAGCTCATCGAGGCTCTCTATAGTTTTGGAGTCAGGTCCATTATCAGTTTCGCCAGCCGCAGAGCTGGATACACTTAACCCTATGGTGATAAAAGCGCCGATCAAAACCTGTTTAAAAGGGCTGACTACGGATTTACTTGTTGTGAACATCGCGTGATACCTCGCCATTCTTGTTGATAGCGTTTATGTGGTATTCGTTTTAACGGCGGAGCCTTGCAAAGGGTGATGATTCAACACCACTATTGATGTATTACTCACACGGGATCCGGGTTGATTTCTCACTGTTGAGCATCAATCTGATCCAGATCACATGCTAACCAGGCGCTCCGGTGAGCGGGATTATTCTGACGCCTGCGTAATAGGATATGTGTCACATTTGTTGTATGGACTGAGGCGTCCTCTACGATAGGATGGGCTCCCGTTTGGCCTCATTGACGAGTTGCCAACTCGTCAAGTGCATTAAATCGTCTGAGGGCAATGCTCATATTGCATCTCGGATATTGCGATTTTGCATTTACTGATTCTTCATGAGAGGTCAAGATTTTTGCCTTTGTTTGATGCCACTTTTGCCTGGACCTTACTGATATTGTTTATCGCCTATCTGGTTCGAGGGATTGCTGGATTCGGATCTGGGTTGATCGCGATTCCATTACTCGCCATATTTCACCCACTATCGCTAGTCGTGCCGATAGTTGTGTTGTTGGATTATCTAGGATCAGCGGCACAAGGCGTCAAAAACCGACATTCAATCAAGTGGTCGGAGCTCACGCCTCTATTGCCCTTCACATTGATAGGATGTGTTATCGCCTTGTATCTTTTTTCGTCTATCGATCCGCTTGCTTTGAAACGGGCATTAGGTGTTTTCGTATTGATATTTGCTGTCTATCAGATCCTGCCACTGCCTGATCTTCAGGGTTCTCGAATTTGGGCATTGCCAGCGGGTCTGTCAGGTGGTCTGGTTGGAACCATTTTTGGCACTGGTGGGCCGTTTTACATGATTTACCTGTCTCTACGTGGTCTGACCAAGACAGAGACAAGAGCCAGTTTTGCCAGCTATTTTTTTATTGATGGCAGCATTCGGCTTATCGGGTTTCTCCTGATTGGAATGTTGAGCAAGCAACTCTTTATTGCTCTTGTGTTTTTGCTTCCAGCCGCTGCGATAGGGTTGCTGGTCGGCGGACGTGTTCACACAGAAATTAGTAATAGCACTTTCAAATATTTTATCAGTCTACTGCTGGTTTTCAGTGGGTACCGATTGTTAAACGTTGCGTAAAGAGATTTTCTTATGAATACTTTTGTGGATACCAGAACCGAGCAGATTTCGACAGTTCTGGCGCCAGCGTTATATACGGAGCACAAGAAATTCTGGTTGGACGAGCAACCAGACATGAACGATATCATATTGAAACTCCCCGACGCCTGTGTCGATGAATTTGATCGTGTCGTCAAAGCTAATGCCGGCATCGATATGACCGATGCGGTACGCGCGGCCATTCCGCAAACTGACGAGTTGGCGAGGCAGGTGCGCAATCAACTTGAATTCGGCTGCGGTGCGGTATTGATTGACCGTATACCGGCTGAGCGTTACAGCGTTGATGAAAACCGTAAGATATGTGGCTATCTCTCCTCGCTGATCGCGCCTTTGATGGAGCAGAACTTCGAAGGCGTCAAGCTCTATGATGTGATGGACAAGAAGGTTGCGAGCGGTGAAAAAGTGAGGCGTTCAATTACCAATCTTCGCCAGAATTATCATACTGATGGAGGTTGGGTCAGTGCGCCTGCTCGCTACATAGGGTTGTATTGCATCCGAAGTGCAGAGCTCGGTGGATTTAGTCGCGTTACCAGCATCATGGCGGCTTACGATGCCTTGCTCAAGGGAAGTGAACGTGCCGCGATTCAAAAGCTTTGTGAAAACCATCCATGGGATCGTCAAGGTGAGCACGGAAAATCCGATCAACCCTTCGCGATGAATCCCTTGTTTGTCGCTAATGAACATGGATTCCTGTCTCGTTGGTACGAGTCATATGTCCGAGACGGTTACGATCTGAAGGGTGAGAAAATGGCCGAAGACACTAATCGGTCACTTGTAATTGTGGCAAATTATCTTGATCGTCAGAACAGTATTCGTTTTCTGCTTGAAACGGGACAGTTTCAATATGTAAACAACTACACCGTAGTGCATGGGCGTGAGTCGTTTGAGGACAGCCAAGGGGCAGGGGGACGACATTTGATACGCGTCTGGCATCAACATTCCCGTGCTACCGGAGTGTAAATATTGCTATCCCGAACGCTGGATTGCGCTTCTGCCGTCGCGCCATCGTTCGGGACAGTTCATGCTGCCTTTCTCAGAAGTGGGTTCTCGAATGCAATGTGTACTGGACAAGGTCGGCCGATATGATATCCCTGCGCATAATTGACACCGATATTGATTAATTCTTCGATGGCTTCTGGTGTTTCAACGAATTCTGCAACGGTTTCGATGCCCATGGATCTACCGACATGATGTATGGCTCTGACCATTTCGCGATTGATTTTATCGGTAGCGATATCTTTAACAAACTGGCCATCGATCTTGATGACATCGACTGGCAGATTTTTGAGATATCCGAATGAGCTTAAACCTGAGCCAAAATCATCCAACGCGACTTTGGCGCCCAGCGACCGAATATCTTCGAACAAATCATAAGCGATTGAGAAGTGTGATATCGCTGCAGTTTCAGTAAGCTCAAACCAGAATTGTGATGGATCAACATCGTAAGCGGCGAATTGCTCTCGAATGAATGTGATCAGATTTGGATCAGCACATGACTGGCCTGAAAGATTTATCGAGAACGAATGTCTCTTAGCGATTTCCTTTGGTATTTCATTCACGATGCCAATAGCGTTTTTAATAACCCATTTGTCAATGTCGCGCATCAGGTCATAACGTTCGGCAGCCTGGATGAATTGCCATGGAGTTATTCCCGTACCATCTTCTTTTTCCATGCGGAGTAAGAACTCATAGTGTGTAACGGGAGACTCAGGATTGTTGACACCGATCGAAGCGACTGGCTGCACATACAGTTGAAAGGAATCATCGGAAAGGGACTTTTGCAGATGGGGCAACCAGTTCAGTTCGTCGGATCGCTCACTCATGATTTCTTTGTCTTCGGAGTAGATGCAGAGCCCGTTCCGACCTCGATCTTTTGCCTCGTAGCAAGCGATGTCTGCTGCGGATAGAATTTCACACATGCTGCCGCTGTATCTATCGATGAAGACAACTCCAATGCTTGCCCTGACGGCAAAGGCTTTGTCCTCATGATGAAAAATGTAGTTCTGAAAAAATGCATAAAGCTTGTCAGCGATTTTCTTGGCGTTTACCGGATCAGTGTTGCTTATGATAAGCCCGAATTCATCTCCGCCAAGTCGTGACAAGATGTCGCATGGTCTTGTTATAGACTGCAGATTTTCTGTCAGCTCTTGAAGCAGTAGGTCTCCGGCTTGATGACCACAGGTGTCATTGACGACTTTGAACTGATCCAAGTCTATGTAGCAGATCGCATGATTGTGGTCAGTTTTCGACAATTCTTCGATCAATTCCGCAAGCTTGTTTTCGAAATAGTATCGGTTGGAGCAACCGGTCAAGGCATCGTGATTAGCCTGAAATTCGAGCTTTTGGGTTAGGCGTCTTTCGTTGCTGATGTCGCGAAACATCAGTATATGGCCGGTGGTTACGCCGTCCACTGTTGCTGTTTGAATGACTGTTAGGCGTAAAATTGTATCGAGGGACAAGAAGTCTATTGGTTGAACGTCAATTTCACGATCCCCACCTTGTTCAATCTCATTCAACATGCTATCGATCGGCAGGCGTTCGGAATCCTTGTCAAGTGGCCGAAAGCTGAACATGCTGGAAAGGGTCTGGCCGATCATTGTTGGAGCAGATCTGCTGAATAATTCTGTCGCAGCAGGGTTCAGGTGCACGACACGGTGATTTATATCTAGGGTAACGATTGCATCCTTTATGGAATTCAGGGTTCTTTCTGCTTTCTCACGTTCAGAGAAAACCAGTTCCTTGTCCATCTGTCGCTCACGTTGAGCAAGACGTCTATGATTGGCGAAAGATGCTATCAGACCAATGAGAAATATCATCGATACCAGTGCACACACTATTACACTGATGAATTTTGCAGAAAACCCTATAGGCTTGGTCAGTGTGACTACTATTGCTGAGGAGTCTATTTGCCATTTATTACTTATGGTTAATGGCTCGTAGATCGATGACAGGAAAAGTTCTTCCGCCGCGCGAAAAGATCGATTGAATAGTGTGTTTGAGCCTTGTGGCGATATTACGTCGACCTGGATATTGAAACCCTGGAGATCATCATGACTCTCATCAAGCGTCGAATTGAAGTTGGCTGCAATCCAGAAGCCACCATCAAAATGTTTCAATCGTTCTTCGTCGTCGACTGGTGGATGGTTGCCCAGATAGACCGGATTGAACATGAAGAGTTGACCGCCCCATGGCCATGATGTTGGTAGGGTGGTTATAAGGGACTCATCATTTCGCGAGATGCGGTCCAATTCTGTGGCCAGTGCAGGTACGGTGGCGAGATTCGCACCGATCATGCGCAGGTTCGATGGATTCATGGGTTCCAGCATCGATACCGGGTAATATAGTTCGGCCTCGGCGCTTAAACTTGGCATGCCAGTATCTGTAATATCGACAATATGAAAGTTGAATAATCCTTTGTTATTCATGGATTCTTCAAAGGTGTCACGATTTTCGCCACTGACTACTTCATAACGCCCTAGCGCATTGACGTAAGGGGACTGCTTACGAAGTGTTTCGGAGAAACCGAGTAATTCGCCGCTGTTCATGCTGATCGAAGCGTAGTGCATGCCTACCAAGGACGACATCATTGTGCGCACTTCGCTGACTTTTCCTCCGATGCTGCGTGTTACATTACTCGAAGATTGTGCAGCAGATTCAGACTGCTTGTCGTGGTTGTACTCACTAGCGAGGTACATTACCGCGAGCGATGCAAGCACGCACAGTAATAAACCACCAATCCGCTCGGTTCGACTGAATCCGGTGAGTATGCTAGTCGGCATATTTTAAGGCTATTGAACTTTCTTGGCCTTTCGTAGAAGCTGATCGCTGAGCTCGATTCCAGCGCCGTCAAGCAATTTTTCATTTATCCATGTATCGAATTTTCGATTGGTTACTAATGGAATGTCGCTAGTTCTTGTGCCCGATAAAATAGCGACTGCTGAAGATGCAGCCCACTGTCCGTGTTCCTCCGGAATTTTGGTGTAGCCAATCATTGAATACGGCATCATCCATTCGTGGTTGGTCAAGCTGATGATTCTTGATTCTCGAGCGACAAAGGACTGTGCATCCAATTCATCCCAGTGGTTTATTCCAGAGTGGCTTCCCATGATCAGAAAATCGTAGTTCTGTGCTAATGTCAAACCCGTTTTCCACGTAGTGAAATCCTCTGCGAGAATACTGTCCATGCTGATTCCCATATGCTCGGCCACTTCGCTGATACGATTGAAGTTCTTGATTTCCGACAAGGTAAACGCACCGAGATAGGCTGCTTTGACACGATTTTCCGATACTTTTAACGCTTGGCTCAGCATAGGTTTGATCGGCGCGACTTCCACTATTCCAGTCACGTTTTGGGCAGGGAATTCGTACTCGTCCACTGTCCAGTTGATCCCGGAGAAAACGACTGGAATGTGCGTGTCTTTCAGAAAAGGTACGATAAGAAACTTGGCCGCGTTATCGTCAGATGTGATAACGACGTCCGGCTCAAGTTTTTTGATGAGCTCATACGCATTTTTACCGGCTTGCTGTTTCTGCTCGGTTGTTTTGTTGCGCTTGGTATCCATATCGAACTGGACCAGGTCGCAATGCCCTTCTATGGTTTGTTTGAGTCCTTTCTCGACGCCATCGGACCAGGCATACCCCTTATGGTAGGAGGAGACATATAGGCATAAATGTTCGTCAGATGCATATACTGGAAAGAAACCGGCGCTGATCAGGGCCAAGCACCATACTATGACTGTTGGACGATACATATTTTCACCTGACGCAGATAAATCGAATTCGGCAAATTATTCAGGCGGTTTCAATGTCAGACGCGTCGTCCTCGCGAGAAACTGATAGTTATATTTCGATGTCGTGACTCAAAACAACATGCCATTGTTATTGGGAGTCACTCAATTCTTTCCTCGAAACTTGCTACACCGCTTTGCGAGATCACGCTATTGCGCTCACTCACTGTACTTTCGGTTACTATTCTGTAAGCAATGTAGCGGCCATAAGCGCGAGGCTTGAGGATAAAACGTAACAAGCTGAGTTTCTTTTGTGAAATTTTATTAAATCTGTGCAGGTATTCGGTTTCCAGAAATTGGCTAGAACCGAAATGTGAGCTGTGTCGTAGTCT
The DNA here is from genome assembly GCA_937924505.1 of uncultured Granulosicoccus sp. Next base: position 135,041 of record CALDSR010000004.1, read on the forward strand.
TCGAACAGCGGAGCTCCACTTATAGTGGGTCACATTCGGGTAGGTACTGTAGCGAAGTTATGTGCTCGTAATTAGCTGCGTTCCCTGGCTGACCGTGAATTAACTGATCGTTCAGCGTCGAATTTTCGGCGTTCGTCGTCAAATTTCTCCCGCTCCCGACGTAGCGAATCGCGTTCTTCGTCAAGTGCTACTCTTTCTGAATATCCGAATGGCACACCGCCATGGTTGGGATCTGTATTTTTTTGATAGGTGCCTGAAGATTGGGACCATCCTTGCTTAAGTCCTTGTATTGCGTTGCTTATCCGGCCCATGAACGCTGAAATTGTTTCAGGACGGCTGAAATCCAGGTTTAACTTTCGCCCCCATATGATGTACGCGATCATCGCCAGAGCAAGCGGCCAGGCAAGCAGAAACAACAGAATTGTTATGCCAATGTTGACTGAAGACCAACCCGGGGCTAGCTGAGAACGTAAGTTTGACATGGAAGCTTCCTCAAATAACTGTTGTTATGATGTGACCACAATGTGAGATTTTCAAGGGATATAAACACTATTTCGCTCTGGACGCTACCAAGAAAATGCGAAGAAGCTTGTCAAGGCTTTTGATTTTCTGGCGTTGATTTTCGCGTTAGCGGAAGCTGACATCTATAATGTTCGGCAGCATCTATAATGTTTAGCTGGAATGCTTAAGCTGGTTGTTTTCGTGCAAGGCCCACTAGCGATTTTTTCTGGATTGGATGTTGCTCTGTGACGGGCGGATTCCGAAGACTGATTCGCAGGTTTGTCAAGAGTGTCTGTTTGATTTTGGAAAACGCTTGACTTAAGCGCTCGGGCGGTTAGGATAACGGGCTGAACCTCGGTGGCTTTGCATCTGGGGTTCATGGCCGGAATGGCTGTAGACGCAACGTGTGATGATGCCGCGATAGGTGCGCGAAATAATTGGGCGTCCGTAACCCTTGAGCGCGGGTTACCAGATGCAAGACATAAAACGATATCTACACTGTTTTCGCAATGATTAGTGACGAGACTGTTTTCGTATGACGAATGACGAGCCGCAAAAAGCGGCCTCTGACGATTCCGTATCGCAGAATACACATGCGCCGCGCAAGCCTCGCAGCGATGGACCACACAGACGCAAACCACGTCCGAAAAATGCAAACCAGAATAATCGTCAGCGACGCTCTCAAGGCCAGCGCCGTGATGGTAATAACGCACAATCCAGGCATCAGGGCGGAAACAATGGCAACTCGGATAACCGAAATAGCCATCGATCACAGCGTCAAGGTCGTTCGCCGAATCGAGCCAGAGCCAATCGTCAGGTAGCAGATGATATTGGTAATCGCCGTTCACCCGGGTTGTATGACGATATAGACATTGATGATATTACCGAGGAAATGGACGCCATCGGTAATCGAGCCTTGCCTGAGCCAAAGCAGGCGATCGAGCACGAAGATGATGACTTCGGCAATCGGGATAACTACAACGTCAATAATCGGTTTCCGTCCGATAGCAATTTACTGGGTGGATTCGATCCTTATGATTTTGGCAGTCTTGTCGGTGGCAACTCGGCACGCGGCGGTCGAGGGCAGCAAAGGCAAGGTCAGGGCGGACGATCACGACGGCCAGCCAACGGAAATCGCCAGGCACGTCCGCAAGGTCAGTCTGGCAATCGATCGCCGCAACAAGGTAATGGGCGTCATCCAGGGCAGAATCGAAACCGGCCTGCTCAAGGGCGCAACAACAATCGAGCACAGGGCTCTGCGGGTACACGCCATCCGCAAGGGCGTGGTCGGCATCAAAATCAGAACAGGAATCGCAGCGCGCAGAACCGCAACTCATCCAGGGAAGCTGGCTCCACTGTAAGCGATACGCAGACGACGGTCACCGCGTCGCCAACCCCAGCTCAAGTAGCAGCGCCTGCTTCAGTGGCTGCAACGCCAGCCTCCGTCGCAGCACCCACAGTTTCACCAGTCGCAACACCACCTGCAGTTGCGTCGCAGCCTGCTCGAACGAGTCGTAAGCCCAAAGCTGTTAAAGAAGCATCGGTTGATGGGCCGATAGTCAAACACGAGACGCCGGCACCAAAACTTGAAGCGGCACCTGCAAAAACGACTAAACCACGAGCGAAGAAAAAGGCTGTTGCAAAACGGCGCACCAAGAAATCGCCTGACTCGGATAGCAAAGGCGAGAGTTAACTGTATCGGCAGAGCTTTACTGCAAATTCAGCAATCGTGCACAGACAAGGTCGTGCACGATCGCTAGAAAAATATTGGGCCTGATGCGATCTTGCAAGCTCTACATGTTTGGATAATTAGGGCCACCGCCGCCTTCTGGCACCACCCACGTTATGTTCTGGCTTGGATCCTTGATATCGCAAGTCTTGCAATGAATACAATTTTGCGAGTTGATCTGGAAGCGTGGCAGGTCGTCTTCAACAATGACCTCGTAAACACCGACCGGGCAATAGCGTTGCGCTGGCTCCGCATATTTAGGCAAGTTGACGGTTATGGGTACTGTGGAATCAGCCAACTGTAAATGAACAGGCTGATTATCTTCATGGTTCGTATTCGACAGAAACACCGACGACGGTTTATCGAAACTGATCTTGCCATCAGGCTTTGGGTACTCGATGGGTGAACAAGCATCTGCGCGTTTCATACAGGCGTGGTCAGGCGTATTGTCACTGAGTTTGAAAGGTAGTCGACCGCCGAAAAAATTCTGATCGATAAAATTGTACGCGCCACCGAGGTACATACCGAACTTGTGCAGCGCTGCCCCCCAATTACGTGAGGCATGCAGTTCCTGGCCTGCCCAGCTAGACAGGAAGGCGTCGTTGAACTCGGACAGTTCACGACCTTCATTGTTATTTTCAACGAGTGCAGTGGCAATGGTTTCGGCGGCGATCATCCCGGATTTCATGGCCGTATGGGTGCCTTTGATTTTGGCGAAATTCAGCGTACCGGCTTCACAGCCCACCAGTAAACCGCCCGGCATGCTCATTCGAGGCAAGGAGTTCATACCGCCCTTGGCAATTGCACGGGCGCCATAGCTGACGCGCTCGCCTCCTTCGAGAACACCGCGAATGGTGGGGTGTTGCTTGAAGCGCTGAAATTCGTCGAAAGTGCTCAAATGAGGGTTCGAATAATTCAGGTCAATGATCAGCCCGACGACAACTTGATTATCATCGAGGTGATACAGGAAACCGCCACCGGTACTGTTCGATTCCGACAATGGCCAACCGGCACCATGAACGACGACACCTGGCTCATGCTTGTCAGGATCGACCTGCCATAACTCTTTTAACCCGATGCCATAGTGCTGCGGCGCTTTGCCTTCATCAAGATTGAATTTCGCGATCAATTCCTTACCGAGATGTCCGCGGCAACCTTCGGCAAAAACGGTGTAGCGGGCATGCAGTTCCATGCCTTGTTCGTGTCCTTCTTTTGGATTGCCCTCAGCATCGAGCCCCATGTCCCCAGTTGCAACGCCTCGGATGCGTCCGTCTTCATGATAAAGAATCTCTGCGGCCGCAAAGCCTGGGAAAATTTCTACACCAAGGTTTTCTGCTTGCTCGCCAAGCCAGCGGGTCAGGTTGCCCACACTCGCTATGTAGTTCCCATGATTGTGCATCGTCTTTGGAGACATGAAGCCTGGCATGCGTAATGACTTTTGTTCGCTGGTAAAGAACAGAATGTCGTCACGCGTAACTGCGGTGTTCAGCGGCGCTCCTAGTTCCTTCCAGTCCGGGAACAGTTCTTCAAGCGCACGTGGCTCAACGACTGCACCAGACAAAATATGTGCGCCGACTTCGGACCCTTTTTCCAGTACTACAACCGAGATTTCCTGCTCTTTTTCTTGAGCGATCTGCATCAAGCGGCATGCCGTTGAAAGCCCCGCGGGGCCTGCGCCAACGACGACCACATCGAACTCCATGGATTCGCGTTCTGTGCTCATCTTTATGTCTCGTCTGTCATGTTTAGGTTAATAATGAACTCGTGTTTCTGGTACCGCTGTTATCAATCCGACATAGGTTTAAACATCGGCTTAAGCGATTCGTTCAAGTTTTAGTAAATCTGTCGTTTTTCCGCGTTTGGCTGCCGCGGCTCTGGCGCCAAAGTCTTTTCGGAGTTTTTTTGCCAGTACTTTCATTGATGATTTCTCGCCGTGTACCAGTAGAACCGGCGGGCGATTCTTGAAGTTTCCATACCAGGTCAGCATGCCGTCCTGATCAGCGTGGGCTGACAGACCACCAACAGTATGAATGCTTGCCCGCACTTTGATTCGCTCACGCCAGAGCTTGATCGTATCATCGCCATCGACGAGTCGACGTCCAATTGTGCCCGGTGACTGGTACCCGGCAATGATCACATGGGCGTCCGGCCGCCAAAGATTATGCTTCAAATGATGCAGTATGCGGCCGCCGTTACACATGCCGCTGCCAGCGACCACGATAGCGCCGGATGGCATCGCATTGATGGCTCGAGATTCATCAGCGGTGCGAGAGAATTTCAAATTAGGCATCGCGAGCAAGGGGCCGTTCTGTTTATAGAATTCGGCTGCTTCCTCATCGTAGAGCCCGATGTGTTTCAGATAGACTTCGCTGGCTTCTATCGCCATGGGGCTATCCAAAAATATTTTCCACGGCGCAAGGTTCCACTCCTTGAAGTATCGAGCCATGGTGTAAAGAATCATCTGGCTTCGTCCTACCGCAAAAGCCGGAATCAGAATGTTGCCGCGAGTGGCCGTGACCGCGTTAGCAATGTCGCTGACCTCGGCCAGCGTGTCGTTCCAGTCTCGGTGTTCACGATTGCCATAGGTACTTTCCATAAGTACCAGGTCCGCATCTTCGAGTTTGTGAAAGTCTCGCAGTATCGGTGCACCTCGATGACCAAGGTCGCCGCTGAACACGACCTTGCGTGTCTCCGCGCCTTCGGTCAGTGTAAGTTCCACCATCGCGGAGCCAATGATATGCCCCGCGTCGAACAGTTGCACGGTGACACCTTGCGCGATCTCCACAGGCTTTCGGTAGGGGAGTGGTTCGAGGCGCTTTAGTGTCTTTCCAACATCATCAGATTCGTACAAGGGTGATAGCAGTGGTTTGCCTTCGCGTTTGCGCCGCTTGTTCCGGCGTTCCACATCACGAGCGTTCAAATGGGCTGAGTCTTTCAACAGGATGTTGACAAGATCACAACTGGCAGGGTGGGAGTAGATTCGGCCCTTGAACCCCTGCTTGATCAGAATGGGCAAACGGCCACTGTGATCAATATGCGCGTGGCTGAGAACAACAGCGTCCAGTTCGGCCGGATTGAACGGGAAGGGATCGTGGTTGCGCAGCTCGTCCTTTTTGCGTCCCTGGATCAGCCCACAGTCGAGCAGAACTTTAGTGTCACCTGCCTCCAGAAGATGGCAGGAGCCTGTTACTTCTTCAGTCGCACCGTAGCTCGTCAGTTTCATGGCATTTTGTCTTCCGCCGTCCTGCGGCGATTGTCCGCGTATATACTGCTGCCATTGTAGCGATTTCCCGCCCCGTTAATGATTCAATTCTATGCCACCTGTGCGTCTGGTCTGGCACCGCTTCTGGCAGACGAACTGACAGCCATCGGCCTCAGCGGGGTGCGGCGGGCAGGAGCCGGAGCCAGCTTTACCGGAACGGTGGAAGATGCCTACCGAGCTTGTCTGTGGTCACGACTCGCCAATCGGGTGTTATTGCCGCTGCATCGCTCAGCGGCCGAGACGCCTGAAGCACTGTACGCGGGCGTTCGAGAGATTGACTGGTCTGAGCATATGCTGGCCAGCAACACACTTGCCGTCGACTTCTTTTCGGCCCATTCGAGCATTACGCATACGCAGTTTGGGTCGCAAAAAGTCAAGGATGCCATTGTCGATCAGTTTCGCGAAGCCAGTGGCGATCGACCGAACGTCGATCGTGATCAGCCGGATATACGAGCCAACGTTTATGTCTTCAAGGACGAGGCGCGTATCGGGCTTGACCTGTCGGGAGACAGTTTGCACCGTCGCGGTTATCGACGTGAGGGCGGGAGAGCGCCGCTGAAGGAAAATCTGGCGGCCGGTCTACTGATGCTCGCTGAGTGGCCACGTCGATTTAAACAGGGAGAACCCTTTGTCGATCCCATGTGTGGCTCTGGAACGCTGGCGATTGAAGCTGCATTGATCGCAGGCAACATTCCGCCTGCCTGGTCACGTGACTACTTTGGATTTAGCGCGTGGCGCAAGCACGATCAATCGCAATGGGTAAAGATGCGAGATGAGGCTGAAGCGGCAAGACGCCCCATTGAAGTCGAGATTGTGGCAAGTGATCATTCCTCAGCGGTTCTTGAAGAATGTCGATTGAACGTATCTGTTGCAGGCCTTGACGATAACATCAGCATAAGGCAACACGATGTACTCAAGCACGGTATCTACAAGTCCGCATCGTCGAAAGGGCTCATGCTGACCAACCCTCCTTATGGTGAACGTTTGAAAACGGATGATCATTTCTACGCCTCACTCGGTCAGGCATTGAGTCGTCACTATGGTGGATGGTCGTGTCATGTGTTTACCGCGACAAGTGCGCCGTGGCGTCAAATGGCGCTGCAATTGAATCCGGTACTTGAGATCAAAAATGGTGGCATGGATTGTGTGCTACTTGGTGGAGATATTCCCTCAACCCGAGCGCCGCAGGATGGTGCAATTGATGTCACCGCGTTTTCCAACCGCGTCAAGAAAAACGCTCGCTCACTCAAGGGTTGGGTAAAGCGGTCGGATCTACAAGCTTATCGCTTGTATGATGCTGATTTGCCCGATTTTTCTGTTGCCATCGACATCTATAATGCTGACGACAAGCATTGTCTGGTTCAGGAATACAAAGCACCGAGGACGGTCAATATCGCTGTCGCAGCGGATAGACTCGCCGCCATCATGGCTTGCTTGCCAGCTCTTTTGGATATACCGCCGCAGAATGTTCACTTACGCTTGCGTGAACGTCAAGGGGGCACCTCGCAATACAACAAAACAGACAGTACCCAGTCAGTTGTATCAACGGTAGAGGAATATGGCGCTCGTTATGAAGTCAACTTCACCGACTATCTCGATACCGGGCTCTTTCTGGATCATCGACCTGTGCGTCGCCATATCCAGCAGTCAATCAAGGGTGGACGTTTTCTAAATTTGTTTGCCTACACCGCCACTGCGACGGTCGCTGCTGTACTGGGAGGGGCTCGAGCCAGCGTCTCGGTTGATTTGTCGAAAACCTATTGTGACTGGGCCAGACGTAACCTTGACAATAACAACGCTGATCCCGTTAGCCATCAAGTGTTTCGTCAGGATGTCATGGGGTGGCTTGACAGCGACGCTGCTAAAAGCCTTGAGCCATTTGATATGATCCTGCTGGACCCGCCCACGTTCTCGAATTCCAACTCGGTCGAAAAGGACTGGAACGTTCAGGAGCACCATGTTGATGCGATCAGGGCATGTCTTGAGTTACTGGCGCCAGGTGGTGTTCTAATATTTTCCAACAATTTTCGAAAATTCAAACTCGATGAAGCCGAACTCACCTCATCCGTGCCGAATCCGGATGATATCGAGATCGAAGACCGGAGTCGCTGGTCAATTGACAAGGACTTTCAACGCAACAGTCGCGTACATCAATGCTGGTTTGTCATGAAAAGTCCGCATCCCCGGTCCTTGAAGACCGGGTAGCATTGTCTGAGTCAGATTTGTACACGCATCGGCAACGTTGCATGTCTCGTTAGCTATGATTTTTATCGGAGAACCGTGTGGCTGAATTTTTCTTCAACTATGGATTATTTTTTCTGAAGACCTTGACCTTTGTCATCGCGGTAATTGCGATTGTCACGGTTATCGTATCCGCTGCAGCTCGTCGTCCCTCGGGTGGTGACAAGGACGGGCATATTGAAATTCTCAAATATAATGAACGCCTGGATGATATGGCCGAAGCGCTGTCATTTTCCATGCTCGAACCCATTGAGCAAAAACATGCGCTAAAGGACAAGAAGGCGACGGAAAAAGCGGAAAAGAAAGCAGCAAAAGCGGCTGCGAAACGCGCGAAAAAACAACGTGGTTCTGGTGAAACCGTCCTGAATGAGCCGACTCGAAAACGTGTGTATGTACTCGATTTCGACGGCGATATCCGTGCCAGCGATGTTGAGAAGTTGCGTCGGGAAATCACCGCGGTTCTGACTACCGCCACCGCCGATGATGAAGTTGTGGTCAAGGTTGAAAGTGGTGGCGGTATGGTGACATCTTACGGTTTGGCGGCTTCACAGCTGGATCGTTTGCGCAAGAAAAAAATCCCGTTGACGATTTGTGTCGACAAGGTGGCTGCCAGCGGTGGTTATATGATGGCTTGCGTCGCAGACAAGCTTGTGGCGGCCCCGTTTGCTGTGCTCGGTTCTATCGGTGTGGTCGCGCAGATTCCCAATTTTCATCGCTTGCTGAAGCAATTCAATATTGACTTCGAATTGTTGACGGCAGGCAAGTACAAACGAACCCTGACACTTTTTGGCGAAAATACCGATGAGGCACGTTCGAAATTTCTCGAGGATATTGAGCGTATACATCAACAGTTCAAGGCCTATGTCGGGGAGCGTCGACCATCGCTGGACATAGAGAAGGTTGCAACAGGTGAGATCTGGTCTGGTCAGGATGTGCTGGATCTGGATCTGGCTGATCAACTGTCTACCAGTGACGAGTATCTGGTAGAGGCCTGTAGTGAGTGTGATGTACTGATGGTGAGCTACAAGGAAAAGAAAAGCCTGATGACTCGATTCAATCTTGGCGTTCAACACGGCATCGATAGCCTGTTGATGAGGTGGTTGGACAGGCTGATGAAAGGGCGGTTTTCGGCAAGCTGATTTTCAGTCGACGTCCAGAGAAGGTAATCTTTGACTAGATCTGATTCGTCCACTCGCGCAACTGAAATTTCTGAATTTTGCCGGTAGATGTTTTCGGCAAGTCACGAAATACCACGTGCTTTGGACACTTGAAGTGCGCAAGACGATCTCTACACCAATCGATAAGCGCTTGCTCACTGACCTTGCTGTCTGCCTTGAGTTCGACGAAGGCGCAGGGTACTTCGCCCCAGTGATCGTCCGCTTTAGCGGCAACCGCTGCATCGAGTACCGCAGGGTGTGAGTACAGTGTGTTTTCGATTTCGATGGACGAGATATTCTCGCCACCGGAAATGATGATGTCTTTGGCGCGATCGAGAATTCGCAAGTATCCGTCCGCGTCCATGACGGCAAGATCGCCACTGTGAAACCAACCGCCGCGAAAGGCGGCTTCGTTAGCTTCCTTGTTCAGGAAATAACCACGCATCACAATATTGCCGCGAAACATGATCTCGCCGATAGTGGTGCCATCACGCGGTACTGGTTTCATGGTTTCCGGGTCCATGACATCCAGACCCTCCAATACCTGATAACGCACACCTTGTCGCGATTTCAAGCCTGCACGTTCGTCATCAGGCAGTGCGTTCCATTCTGGTTTCCAGGCGCAGATAACAGCCGGGCCATAGGTCTCGGTCAAACCATAAACATGCGTTATGTCAAAACCAAGTCTCTCGACTGCTGACAGCACACTTGCTGGTGGTGGTGCTGCTGCAGTCATGACCTTGACAGTATGTGGCATGGGTTTGATTTCATTATCGGCGGCATTGATAATGAAGTTAAGAATTATCGGTGCACCGCAGAAGTGTGTAACGCCGTGAGTTTCGATCGCACCATATATGACTGCCGCATCAATTTTACGTGTGCAGATACTAGTGCCTGCATTTGCGGCCAATGTCCATGGGAAACACCAGCCATTGCAATGAAACATGGGTAGCGTCCACAGGTATACAGGGTGCATCGGCATGTTCCAACCAGTTATATTTGACACAGCGTTGAGCATGGCACCGCGATGATGATAAACAACCCCTTTCGGATTGCCGGTTGTTCCCGATGTGTAGTTCAGTGATATCGACTGCCACTCATCGGCCGGTAATTGCCACTGCCAGTCTGGATCGATCGCAGGCAAACTGGGTTGGTCTGTGCTTGATGTCGAGTCCTGTGTGACGAACTCCTCGTAAGTAACATCACTGACAGGATCACCGGTTGCTTCGCTATCGTCAATGCAGATCAACATCGGCGGAGCTGCCTTTGGTGTATCGCCTGCGCTAGCGGTTTCTTTCATCAACTCGAGTGCTTGTTGAACGGTTGCTGTCGAATCGCGGTCAACAAAAATCAACTTGGCTCCACCGTGCTGAAGTATGTAGCTGATAGTGGTCGCTTCGAGTCGGGTATTGATAGCGTTGAGAATCGCGCCACTCATCGGTACGCTGAAGTGCAATTCAAACAAGGCTGGAATGTTAGGTGCGATCACGGCGACCACATCACCGGTTTCAATGCCTAGTGCATGCAATCGGGCTGCAGCGATTTTGCAGCGCGAGTAAACATCTTGCCAGCTCAGTCGTTGATCGGAATGTACAATCGCAAGCTGATCCGGATAGACCTCAGCAGCACGGCTCAGAAAACTCAGGGGTGACAATGGCGTGTAATTCGCCGCGTTAGGTGGCAATGGCACACTGCCGTCACCCGGTTGTATGTTTCGCGAATCAATCATTGTCATGCTATATGTGGGTGATCAGGATTCCGTGTTTACAATACTATGAACGATGACGCAGCCAACGACAATCAGGTACTGCACGGGATCCGTGTGCTGGAGATGGGGCAGCTGATCGCCGGGCCCTTTGCAGGACAGATGCTGGCTGCCTTTGGCGCCGAAGTCATCAAGATCGAACCGCCCCGGCGGGGTGACCCTTTACGCACATGGCGCGTTCTCGACGAGGAGGGTACCTCCTACTGGTGGCGCAGTATTGCCAGGAACAAAAAATCCGTGACACTGGATCTTGGGAACCCCGTCGGTCGTGATATTGCCCGTCGACTAATGTGCGCAAGCGATGTGGTAGTAGAAAATTTTCGCCCAGGTCGCATGGAGTCGTGGGGGCTCGGCCCAGAGGACATTCGCAAGGATAATCCGGAATTGATTTATACACGTGTGTCAGGCTATGGCCAAACGGGTCCGTATGCCAGTCGTCCGGGTTTCGCCTCAGCGTGCGAGGGCGTTGCTGGTTTGAGGTATGTCAATGGACACCCCGGTGAGACGCCGGTACGACTCAACCTCAGTCTCGGCGATACGCTCGCTGGCATGCATGCCATGTTGGGTACCTTGCTGGCCTTGTTCAACCGTCAAGCAGGGCGCGGTGGGCAGAGTGTCGATGTATCGATCGTTGAAAGCATATTCAACATGCTTGAAGGTGTTTATCCTGAATACGATGGTCGGGGCGTGGTGCGTGAACCTTCGGGTTCGACGTTGACCGGTATCGTTCCGACCAACACTTATCGGTGTCGCGACGGTCGTTTTATTGTCATCGGTGGAAACGGTGATTCGATCTTCAAGCGCTTGATGACCATGATTGGACGTGCAGATTTTGCCAGTGATCCGCGTATGCAAGACAACATTGGTCGGGTCAAGTGCGAGCGAGAGATTGATCAAGCATTAAAGGACTGGACGTCTGGACTCGATGCAGAAATCGCGTTACAGCATCTGGACCAGGTAGATGTCCCGGCTGGTCCGATCAATTCCATTCGTGAGATTGCCGAAGATCCTCACTTCATGGCTCGCGGTGCCTTTGAGCCGGTTATGGTGAACGGCAAACCTCGCCACTTGCCGGCAGTTCACCCAAAATTGGATGCGACGCCGGCCGTGACGCGTTGGCCGGGGCCTGAAATTGGTGAGCACACGAACGAAGTCTTGCAAGACTGGTTAGGCGTCAGCGATGTCGAAGTTGAGAACTGGCGCACATCAAAAATCCTGTAAACCATCGTTCAGCCGATTCTTCCTCGATATGCAGTGCACTGGCGCAAACTATTGTCCGTAGTGCGTCAAGAAGCCCAAGAACACGTCGATACGAGCAACAGGTAAGTTAGGAGTGTTCGACATTGGAAAGTTCTCCTTGGGTGCGCATTGGCATGGCGGCTGGGCTTTATCTGCTCGTCATCTGGGGCCATCTGTCGTTGGTCGAAGGGACTGCATTCGCAATCTTTTTCGCCTTCGTGATGGCTGCAATGCTTGTGTACTGGTCCGATCAGAGCGCACTTGACGTCCGCGATAACGAAAGATTGATTGCCGCGCTTGGCGATTGTCAGGATCTGGATGAATTATCACCTGAAGAATGGCGACAACTATTCGACGCGGACCAAATCATCGATAGCGTAGAGCCTGAGCACGCGTGGGACAAGTCCGATTCTCGGTTTGAATCTGACGCGCTGTTACCGATCGATCGTGAAACCTTGAGATCTGCCATGACTCGTCTTGATGCGATCAAGGTAGAGCTGAAGGCGCAATACGCTCAGCTTGGCAAGGACCAAACAGCTTGGCGTAGCGGTGATCGCTGGCGCTTTGACCGATTATAGGGAGCCCGAGCAAATGACCGATTTGATCAATAATCGCGCATTGGAAGCTATTAAGGCTTTGCAACGGCCCGGTAAGCCTGATCTATTGCAGATGGTTGTTGGTTTGTTTGAAACTGACGCGCCAAAAAATATTAATTCCTTACTCAGTGGTCTTGAGGCGAGTGATCTGGAGCTTGTCCGAACCTCAGCACATACCTTGAAATCCAGCAGTGCCTATCTCGGCGCCGATAGACTCTCAGCGCTTTGTCGCGACATTGAACAGGCTGCTCGCAGTGGCGATGAATCAACGTGCGTGTCTTTGGCAAGCGATTTATCGACCTTGTTCGAGGATTCTCTTGCTGAGTTGCACTTGCGGGGGCGCAAAGCTGCCTGATGAGTAATACTGCCGTCCAAGCTGTGCAGATGTTATCACCGGGTGCCATGCGTGAGCGCCCGGTCGTCTTGCATGTGGACGACGATGCTGCCGCACTTATGATGGCTGAAGGTGCACTGGAAGATGCAGGTTTTGACATTGTGCACGCAGAAGACGGGCGTCAGGCCATAGAACAATTCCATGCAGTGGCCCCCGATTTGATTATCATGGACGCAGTCATGCCTGTCATGGATGGATTCTCGGCGATTCGCGAAATCAGGAAGCTGCCGGCGGGTGAGCATATACCTATTCTTATGATCACCGGACTAGATGATTTCGATTCCATTACGCGAGCCTATGATGAAGGAGCAACTGACTTTCTCGCAAAACCAGTCAACTTCATTGTTCTGCCGCATCGTGTTCAATACATGTTGCGTTCAACGAAAACGGCGAACGAGTTGCGGGTAAGTCAGACGAAGCTCGATTACGCGCAAAGACTCGCGCGCATTGGCAACTGGGAGCTTGACCTGCAAACGAAGGAGTTGAGTTGGTCGCAGGAATTTGGACGGATGTTCAACCTGGACAATAACAGTTCGAAGCAGTACTGGAGCACTATGGATGAACTGATCGTCGAGGATGATCGGCAGTCAGTACAGATCCTCCTGGAACAATCGATTGACAAAGGTGAGCCATTCAATGTCGAGTTTTCTGTCAAGCTCGAAGAGGCGGCAGAGATGCGTCGGATGCGCCTCGAAGCAGAGCCATTTACGATCGATAGAAGCAAGGCTTGCACGCATTTGCTGGGCACAGTGCAGGACATTACCGATCGAGTTTTGGCACAGCAGCAAATTCATAACCTTGCATACTATGACGTTGTAACTGGACTTCCCAATCGGGCTCAATTAAATGAGCGGATGTCCAGAACATTAAGAAATGCAGAACGTAATGAATCGAAATTCGCGGTATTGTTCCTGGATCTTGATCATTTTAAACAAGTAAATGACACGTATGGTCATGATGTTGGTGATGAGCTTTTGCAGAAAGTATCCGAACGATTGACGAGCGTCATACGTGACTCTGATTCCATCGCCCGACCTCACCAGAGAGACTATGACGAAAATCGTTTTACCGTTGCTCGACTCGGTGGCGATGAATTTGTCGTGCTTCTCGGAGATATTAATCGTGCAGAAGATGCAGCACGTATAGCAGATCGCATCGCTGAATCTGTTGGCAAACCTTACCATCTTGCCAACAGTAAAATGAATGTAACGTCGACCATTGGAATCAGTGTGTTTCCGGCGGATGGAACCGACTGCGAGACGCTGTTGAAAAACGCGGATATCGCCATGTATCACGCCAAACAATCTGGTCGCGATGGGTATCAGTTCTATTCCAGGGGTATTCACGAACGTGCCATGGAGCGTTTTTCGCTTGAACGGGATCTTCGCCACGCCATAGAGACTGAGGCGTTGACGCTGGTGTATCAGCCTAAGGTCAGGGTCAGTTCTGGTGAGCTTGACGGGATCGAAGCATTGGTGCGTTGGAACCATGCAAGCCGTGGATCGATCAGTCCAGTTGAATTCATACAACTGGCCGAGGAGACAGGTCTTATTCTGCCGCTTGGGCGCTGGGTTTTGCGTGAAGCTTGCCAACAATTACAAACCTGGATAAATGCCGGTATGAAGCCGACGATCATGTCGGTCAATTGCTCCTCCATTCAATTCAGTCGCGGTGATGTCGAAGCTGATATTTCGGAAGCGCTCAATGTCAGCGGTTTGAATCCCAACTATCTGGAAATAGAAATAACCGAGAGTCTGCTGCTCAACGATCTTGATGCGGGTATCAATCGCTTGAATGAGCTAAAGACAATTGGAATTCAGGTGTCAGTTGACGACTTTGGAACCGGATTTACCTCCTTGAGTTATCTGGCAAGGTTGCCGGCGGACAGATTGAAGATTGATCAGTCGTTTGTTGCCGATCTTGATAGCGGCTCTAACGACAATAGTGGTAAGGCAATCGTTTCATCAATCATCACACTGGGCCATAACCTGGGTATGAAGGTAGTTGCTGAAGGGGTCGAGTCCGACAATCAGTTCAATATTCTGAGTCAGGTCGGTTGTGATGAAATTCAGGGGTATTTCATTAGCTATCCTTTGAATTCGGAAGAATTTGAAGCATGGGCCAATGATAAGAAAAACCCACTACGCTTGCCTAAAGCTGTTGGCATGTAGCCTCTGATCACGAGCGCTCAGGACCGTGTTACAACGGTCAGTGTGGCTTAGCGATGTTTCCACAACGGTTCGCGTTTATCCTTGAACGCGTCAATGCCAATCGATACGTCTTCTGCCATCATGTTGCAAGCCATGGATTCGGCAGCAAGCTTGTAGGCATCTTCAATGGGGAGTTCCAGCTGCTTGTAGAAAAGTCCCTTGCCGGTCGTCACCGCGACCTTAGACTTTGCCTTGATCCTGTTGCACCAAATCAAAATTTCCTTGTCGAGCTCTTGGTCGTCAACCGCCTTGTTGATCAGACCCCATTCGCTTGCTGTGTCTGTATCGATGAAGTCGCCGGTCATCAACATTTCAAAAGCTCGTTTGCGGTGGATGTTTCTTGAAAGTGGTACAGATGGTGTACTGCAGAACAGGCCAACATTGATACCGGATACAGCAAATCTTGCACTTTTCGCCGCAATGGCAAGATCACAATTGGCAACAAGCTGGCACCCCGCGGCAGTTGCAATACCTTGAACCTTGGCGATAACCGGTTGTGGAATGTTGAGCAAGGTGTTCATGAAGTGACTGCACTTGGCAAAGAGGTTCGCTTGCCATTCCTGGTTGATGTTTGCCCGCATCTCCTTGAGATCATGCCCGGCGCAGAAGGCCTTGCCGTTTGCAGCGATGACTACGGCCCGGCACTTATCGTCCAATGAGTCAAGTGCGGTTTGTAGCGCATCGAGCATCTCATGTGACAGTGCGTTGTATTGCGCCGGACGATTTAGCGTCAGTGTTGTGATGTCATCTTCATAGGTGACCAGACACACTGGACTGCCAGCACCGTGTTCCGTGCTGCTGTGTGATTCAGCTGACATGAAGACTCCTTTTTATTTTGACCGCTCGCCAGTGCCCGGTTTCGCCGGGAGGCGTGTGTTCGAGTACATCCAATATAAGGAGTTTAGCCCGGCTTTGACACTCAAAATTACAGAATGCCTGTTATTCTGCTTGTCATGACACGCTCGATACAGACCACGGAGCTGCAAATTACCGAAGCAGAGTTTGGCCTCCTGATGGCTGAACGCCTGCCATTTGCCGCAATGATGGGTCTTGAAGTTGAACAATTCAAAACCAGTGGCGTGTGGATGCGATCGGTATACCGGGATGAGTTTCTACGCCCCGGAGGCACCGTCGCAGGCCCCTTGATGATGGGCCTTGCCGACGCTGCGATGTACGCGGCTGTGCTGGCGCGAATTGGTCCTGTTGAATTGGCTGTCACCACGAATCTTTGCATTAATTTTTTGCGACGTCCTCTGCCCGGTGATGTGCTGGGGTATGCGCGATTGCTGAAACTGGGTAAGCGCCTCGCTGTTGGCGAAGTATCGCTTTACAGCGACTTGCCTTTGACTGATCGTGACGTGGTGGGCAAGAGCGACTGCTATTTCAATGCACTCGAAGCCACGGAGCCGGTCGCGCATGTCACGTCTACTTATTCGATTCCGCCGCCAGAGCAGCGACAAGAAGAGTGGTCGGAGAAGCAGCAAGAACAGTAGCAAGAACGGCAGTTTTTAGAGCCAGGGGGCTGATACACATGAGCGAGCAACACTTTACGGATATCAAGGCATGCGTATTTGATGCCTATGGCACTTTATTCGATGTGCATTCCGCTGTCGGAAAATTCCGTGATGAAATTGGCCCACGTTATGCCGAACTATCTATGGCTTGGCGTACCCGTCAACTCGAATACACGTGGTTACGCAGCCTGATGGGTGAGCACTGTGACTTCTGGCAAGTCACCTCCGATGCTTTGACAGTGAGTCTGGCTGCAAGTAATTTAGAGGAAAGCCAATTGCATGATCGCCTGATGCAGGCCTATTTGTCGCTCGATTCTTTTAGTGAAGTCAAACAAGTGTTGACATTGCTAAAACGATCGGGAATGCAGACAGCCATATTGACCAATGGCAGCCCATCGATGATCAAGGCGGCCGTTGTCAGTGCAGGGCTGGATGCTTTGATTGATCATCAATTGTCAGTCGAATCTGTCGGCGTATTCAAGCCCGATGTCCGTGTCTATCAGTTGGCGCTCGATACCCTCGGCGTTGACAAAGAACAGATCAGCTTTCAGTCATCAAACGCTTGGGATGCAGCTGGCGCTGCGCATTTTGGTTTTCGGGTCGCCTGGATCAACCGGTATGCGCAGCCGCGCGAAGCGCTACCGGGTAGTCCACAGGCAGAACTCAGGGATCTGTCGAACTATCCGGCGCTGTTGGGAATCTGCTAGGCGTATCGTCGCGGGTTTCGCCAGCGACACTGCGTCTTTCTATCAGTACCGACAACACACTCAGCCTTTCATCGTCGTCCATCCTGGACCAGCGCGTAATTTCGTCGATGTTTCGGTAGCAACCGCTGCAGGTTTGCGTCTGTTCATCAATGGTGCATACACCGGTACAAGGCGATGCGATCTGAAGATTCATCTTTAACGGGTTTCAGTTGATTGGGGAGATAGGATTTCGAGCCGGTAGTGACCCGTACGTACTCGCTTGACTGATAGACTCATCAATTGAGTCCGGAACCGAATTTTATGCATAAAATCATCCTAGATACAGACCCAGGTGTAGATGATGCGATGGCCATCGCATATGCCTTCTGTCACCCGGAGATTCAGCTTGTCGGTCTGACCACGGTTTTCGGCAATACCAACATTGAATTTGCCACCCGCAATGCCATGTTCATTCTGGATCAACTGGGCGCGCTCGATGTGCCCGTGGCCAAAGGGGCCGCGGCGCCGAGTGTCCGTCCACCACAACCCCCCGCTGACTTTGTGCACGGGTCTGATGGACTTGGTAATCAGTACCCTGGTAGTACCGTCGATTCAGCGGCGGTCGAGACGGCGACGCTAAACCCGGCGGCGAGGCATGCGAAAATCGAATCGCTTGATGCGGCGAGTTTCATTATTGAGTCCGCTCGCGCGGCACCTGGCGAGATTACCCTGGTCGCGGTGGGGCCCTTGACCAATATTGCCGAGGCGTTGCGTCGCGAACCTCTGCTACCCGGTTTGGTTCGACAGCTCGTGGTCATGGGGGGCACTGTCGATGAACCGGGTAATGTATCGCCGGTTGCCGAAGCCAATTTTCTCAATGATCCGCATGCAGCCGATGAGGTATTCGCCGTCGAATGGCCCACAACCATCGTCGGTTTGGACGTCACCCATCGCATCATGATCGGCGACAGTCACCTCGACCGTCTCGGTTCAGATGCTGGCCAGACTGGCCAGCTAATTCGTCAGACCAGTCGTTTTTATGTCGATTTCTATACCGAGAGTGGAGCGGCGGCAGACGCTCATGAAGCGGGTGAAGAGCCACAGTGTGCAATGCATGATGCTGCAGCCATTGCCTGTGTCCTTGTGCCCGATGCATTTTCGACCGTTGCAGGCCCAGCGCGGGTGATCACTGAAGGCGTGGCCATAGGCCAACTCGCGATTGATCGAAAAGGCTACCGCTACGCGCTGCCACACTGGCAGGACTTGCCATCCACCAAGGTCTGCATGGCCGTTGATGCTCCGTATGTGCTTAACCATTTTCTCGACACTTTGACCGATCATCACCTGACCTGACCTGTCGTGATTTGATTTAACTTGATCTGACGGGCGTAACGGGCGTAACGGGCGTAACGGGCGTAACGGGCGTAACGGGCGTGACGGGCGTGACGGGCGTGACGGGCGTGACGGGCGTGACGGGCCTTGGCTGTGGTCGAGTGGTATCAATGACTTGCTATGACTAAAACCTGCGTAAACCCTGGCGGTTAGACGCTGCACCACGAATATTGGGTCGTTCACCAGATTGCTCGAAGTCTGTCCTCGCCGTCACAGTGTCATGGCGGTCAATTGCTCGACACTGTTCTACACTTGGGCGTATGCACAACAGAAAATTTACAGGTTTTGCCGCATCCGTGGCGTTGCTTTTATCTGTTTCTGCCTGTGACTGGGTAGATTCGACGGGCGCTCAGCTGGATGCAGGTCCACAAACGACCGTGTTTCTTGACGACGTTCCTGTGGGTAGCATGCTTGTTCTCGAGGAGAATACGCCGGCGCGAATACTGACCAGTCGTGATGCGGCGGTCGACGGTGACACCCTCCAATTCACCTGGTCAGACAAACCATTGGTCGAAGGGGCGCTGGACGTCTGTGCCAGTGCAGCGGGCTTTCAGCCGAGTTTCGCTGCAAGTAATTTGGGCAGTGCCTGTGCCGATCCTGATCAATGTTCCCTCTCCTTCGTCCCGCAGGCGATGAGCGATCCCAACGTGGTTGAGTTTTTGATGGTCGTGCCAACTTTGCAAGCCTCGGTCGGCGTGCGTCATGAGTTGACGGTGACAGATGGGACCGGTGGGCTCGTCAGTCAAAATGAATTTGATTTTTGCCTGATTGCCGAAAACGATCCGCCCATCGCGGGTGCTGATACTTTTGTAGTCATTGAAGGTACGCGTTTGACAGTCGACTCTTTGGATCCACCACATCTTCTGAGTAACGACTCGGATGATGTGGACGTGACAAATAATCCTGAACTCGCGATATTGCCAACGCCTGCACGAGAACCAGAATTTGCCGCCTTTTTCGAACTCCAGAATGATGGCGGTTTCTCCTACGAATATGGCGGCGATCCGATACAGACAGACATCATCGATAGTTTCGATTATGACGTCACTGATGGATTGTCAACGTCAACAGCGACAGTGACATTACGCATTGTTGCCAGTAATCAGGCGCCACAGTTGATCGAAGAAATTCCCTTGTTCAGCGCAACGGTTGGGGATGACGTCGAGATAGATTTAGCTGAGTTTTTTATTGATCCTGAAGGGGTCAGTCTTTCATTTGACGTTGATGAAACGACGTTGCCCGCGTCCGGAAATCTTGAACTGGATGACGATGGCTTTCTAGTTGGGGAAGTGGACGAGTCGGACGTTGGAAGTTACGTTGTGCTTGTTACCGCAAGTGATGGTGGGCGCGAAATTTCAGCGAATGTGTCACTCGAGATTTTTCCAGCGCCGCTGGTTCCCGACAATTCTCCCCCGGTGTTTGTCAGTGGTACCGTGTTCGACCAGAGCATTACACTTGGTCAGCAAATCGCTGTCATTCGTCCGCTTTTCAATGATCCTGACGACGATATTCTGAGTTATCAGGTGATTGGAGGAGACTTGCCAGCTGGTGTCACAATCAATAGCTTTACCGGCGTCATATCCGGACGCCCTCTGGGTCGACTGTGGGTCAGAAACCTTCAGGTTGAGGCGGAGGATGAAGCTGGCAACACGGCCGAGTCAAGTTTGTTCGACATCCGCGTCCGCTGAGAGCCGTTAGAGGATCCCGGCCCGGGATTTGCGTCCATTGTTCGCATCAGAGAAGGTTTGCCGGTTATGATATCGGCAAGGTAAACGGTTGACTCGTCATGGCATCTAACGCGCCATATCTTTTTGTAAAGCACTCGGAGCACTGGAACATCGATCGCTGCACCCGCTGGATGGGTAGCCGTGATTACGATGTCGACTGGTGTTATCCGGTTAATGGTGATGTTTTTCCTGATCCTTCGCGCTATAACGGAATCATCGTCTTTGGCGGCGCCAACAGCGCCAACGATTGTGCTGAGCACAGTTGGGTCAAGCAAGAGTTATCCTTTGTTGAACAATGCCTGAAGCATGATGTGCCGTTCTTCGGCATATGCCTTGGTGCGCAGATGCTGGCTCGCGTGCTGGGCGCGACGGTGCGTCCTCACGAGAAGGAATGCAAGGAGGTAGGTTTTTACGAAGTTCTGCCGACTGAAGATGGACGTGATTTTCTGCCAGCACCCTTGAAGGTCATGCAATGGCATTCAGAGGGTTTTGACTTGCCGGCGGGGTCCAGACGAATCGCTACCGGGCATGATTTTCCGAACCAGGGTTTTGCTCTGAGTGGCACCACGCTTGGGGTGCAATTTCATCCGGAAGTCAACCCTGATGTACTGGCTATCTGGCATGAGCGCAACAAGCAACGCAAACCTGGACAGTTGAGCGATCAGGATCGCTGCCTGATGATGCAGGACGCTCACACTCATGATGCAGCGATAACCGCGTGGCTCGACGGTTTCCTGACTCAATGGACGGCAGACGCGGCAAATCGCAGCCCCGACTGAATCTCCTTCATGAATGCCGCGTAGATCGCTTACTATTCACGCATGAGTGAAACCAGTAGCCTGTTGCTGAATATCTTTATTTATCTGCTCGCAGGCTTGCTGGCTGTCCCTGGTGCCAAACGTCTTGGCATGGGGCCAGTACTCGGTTTTTTGTTCGCAGGAATCTTGGTCGGCCCGTGGGGGCTTGCACTAATCCGAGACGCAGAACACATCGAATTGTTTTCTCAGACAGCAACCGTGCTGTTGTTACTGCTGCTGGCCTTGCAGGCCACACCTATCAGGGTTCGTCGTCTCCTGGATGACTTCGCATCAATCGGGCTTTGGCAGTACGCATTGACCACAATGGCTGTGACATTGGTCAGCATGCTGATTGGTCATCCTTGGCATCATTCCTTGGTAGCCGGACTTGCCTTGTCGATATCTTCAGGCGCTGTCGCCAAGCATGCGTTTGACGAGCGTTATCCGACAGGCTCGCCGTTGACCGAGACAGGGCAGCAGATCTTGCTGACACAGACCTTGTTATCTGTACCAGTGATTGTTCTTTTGCCGTTGCTCGGCATTGGTTCATTTGCTACCGAAGGAAGCCCCCTGCCTAAAGTCATCACCGGTGGGCTCGTTTTGTTGGTGTTTGGTATTTTTGGACATAACTTGCTTCGCTATGCGTTTCGCTATGTCGTCAGCATCGGTCTCGACGAAGTGTTTGCCGCGTTTGCATTGCTACTGGTCATTGGTTTGTTGCTTTTGACACAGGCGCTTGATCTGCCGCTTGAGTTAGGGGCTTTACTTGCGGGACTCTTACTGATTCGTTCAGAGTATGGCTCAGCGATTCGAATTGCGACACGCCCCTTTCGTGGCTTGCTGGTTGGTATGTTTTTTATCTCGGCAGGTATGGCTATTGATTTCGCCACCTTTTTTCGCAAACCGTTAGAGACTTTCGCGCTGGTCGCCTTGCTGGTAGTGGTCAAGGCCTGGATTTTAAGAAAACTCCTGCGTTACACCTCAGTGCCACGTCGACAACGCATCTGGTTGGCGACCGTTCTTGCGCAAAGTGGCGAGATGTCTTTTGTCATTGTGGTATTGGCGGTTAACTATTTCGCATTGCCGGACAAGCTTGCGTCTCAGATAGTGCTGATCATTGCATTATCCATGCTGACAACACCTGTGTTGTTATTCTTCGCGGCCCGTCGTGACACGGTACCCGCACGACAGCAAACTGAGACCGGACTCGATATCGGGCAGACGGCCGACTCTCAGGTAATCGTTGCCGGATTTGGTCGTGTTGGTCGAGTCATTGCCCGATTGCTAAAAGACAACGGTTATCGAGCTGCCGTTATCGATCACAATCCGGATCGTTTCGCCGAATTGCGGGCAGAAGAGTTTGTCGGTTTTTATGGCGACGCGTTGCGCCCCGATCTTCTGGCTTCTGCGGGGGCTGACAAGGCGGCGGTTATGGTCATTGCGATCGATGATGCGGAGAGCGCAGAGGCCCTCGTGCAGCGAGTCAGGCGAGACTATCCACACATGACACTTGTATCGCGAGCGGTCAATGCCGCCGCTCACGAACGATTGCTGCGCACCGGTGTTGATCGCGCGTACCCGGAAACATTTGAAACTGCGCTGTTGATCGGCGAAGATGTGCTTGAGCTTGTTGGCCTGAGCCCTCTGGAGGCACAGGCCAGTGCGGAATCGTTTCGAGATTCTGAACAGGCTCGTGTGGAAGCTTCAAACGCAAAGCAGCAAGGAGACCCTTCGTGAAAGGTAAAGATGTTGAATCACTGACGAAATTGCTTAAACAACATAACGTTCCAATCTCCGCCGTCAAGGCAAACAAGTTGATTTTGTCGATTGGTTTTATGGAAGAAGCAACTCGCGAGAGCTCCACGCGTCCGGGTGTCATCAAGAAGTACAAGGTACTGGTCGGTAAAGGCCTTGACTATGGGGTCAATGAGGAAAATCCGCAAAGCCCCGATCAGACATCGCCGTATTATTACAAGGATAGTTTTGGCGAACTCGCAACGGTCCTGACAGCCGCCGCCGATGCTGAAAGTGACGCCTGAGCGGTAACCTGAATTCGCAGTCCTGGTGCGCTGGAGAACGTCGGGAAAATCGACAATTTCCTGAGTCCCGAACATATGCCAATGGGCCTCAAGGGCATTTTGGGCTTGGCGATGCAGCGTGATACACTCAATAATCGGGTCCTGAATTGAGGTGAATTTCAGCCTGTTCGAGAGACCCAAGTCTGGTACCACTTTCCACTTGAGGACTGTTATATGACTATTTCACGTGCGGGTGTTTTTGCTGGTTTGTTACTGGCAGCATCTGCCGCTACGGCAGCTGACATCTCTCCGGCTGTCGTTTTCGATATGGGCGGCAAGTTTGATAAATCTTTCAATCAGGGCGTCTACGACGGCATCGAGCGGTTCAAGAAAGAAACCGGAATCGAATACCGAGAGTTTGAGGTCACCAACGAAACTCAGCGTGAGCAGGCACTTCGTCGTATGGCTCAACGCGGTGCAAATCCAATTCTTGGTGTTGGCTTCGCGCAAGCGGGCCCGATGGAAATCGTTGCAAAAGAATTTCCGGACGTCAAATTCACCTTGATCGATGGCGTGGTTGATCTGCCGAATGTGCAATCGGTCGTCTTCAAGGAGCAGGAAGGTTCATTTCTGGTGGGCTTGCTTGCCGCCATGGCATCTGAAACTGGCATGGTCGGTTTTGTTGGTGGAATGGATATTCCGTTAATTCGACGTTTTGCCTGCGGTTATGAGCAAGGCGCCAAGCACGCTAACGCAAGCATTGATGTTGTACAGAACATGACTGGTACAACGCCATCGGCGTGGAATGATCCAGGTCGAGGTAGTGAACTGGCGAAAGGTCAATTTGATCGTGGTGTCGATGTCGTGTACGCAGCGGCCGGTGGTACCGGTGTAGGTGTCTATCAGGCAGCGAAAGATGGTGGCAAGCTTGCCATCGGTGTTGATTCAAACCAGAATTATTTGCATCCTGGCACCATGCTGACATCCATGCTCAAGCGCGTTGATGTGGCTGCCTACAATGCGTACAAAGAAGCGATGGATGGAACATGGGAGCCGGGCTTCAAAGTACTTGGACTGGCTGAAGACGGTGTTGGCTGGGCGCTTGACGAAAACAATGCTTCCTTGATCTCGGATGAGATGAAAGATGCTGTGAAGCAAGCGTCGGCTGATATCCTGGCAGGTAAAATCACCGTTCACGATTACATGAGTGACAATGCCTGCTCATACTGATTGTCTCGCTAATTGAAACAGTAGCGTTGAGCGTTTGATTGATGACAGACGCAAAAGCTGATCCGGGAAAGCCAGGCACTTTCCCGGATATTCCCACAGATGCTTCCCCAAATGCCAAAAATAAAAAGAACCAGGTCTCCTCTGATTTCGCGATAGAGCTTCACGGTATCTCAAAACGTTTTGGTGCTGTACGTGCCAATCAGGATATTGATCTCGCGATTCGCCGCGGCACCATTCACGGTATTGTCGGCGAAAACGGCGCTGGCAAATCTACGCTGATGAGCATCCTGTATGGCTTCTACCAGGCTGACAGCGGCGAGGTGATAATTAACGGTAATAAAGTCGATATCAATTCCTCGCAGGATGCCATTAGTGTGGGTATCGGTATGGTTCACCAGCACTTCATGCTGGTCGATACGTTCAGCGTTCTGGAAAACGTCATGCTGGGTGCTGAAGGGCACGCTCTGATTACAACGAGCGCTGCCAAAGCACGAGCTGAACTACAAAGGCTCTCTGATGAATATCAATTATCGGTTCATGTCGATTCGCTCGTCTCTGATCTTCCGGTTGGCGAGCAACAACGTACTGAGATACTCAAGGCCTTGTATCGGCATGCTGAAATTCTGATTCTCGATGAGCCGACGGGTGTGCTGACACCACAAGAGGCTGATCAGTTGTTCAAAGTATTGCGGGCGCTCAAGAATCGCGGCGTTACTGTCATTCTCATCACGCACAAATTGCGCGAAATCATGGACATTACCGATACGGTATCGGTCCTGCGCCTCGGGCAGATGGTCGCTCACCGGGAGACAGCGAATACCTCAATGAGTGAACTTGCGGAGTTAATGGTTGGGCGAAAACTCGACACGCGAAATTTTCACCGAACACAGGCGCTCGATACTGACTCGGATGTCGCTATCGATGTTAAAAATCTTGGCGTCGTTGATCGTTTTGGTGCGACCCGTCTGGACAACGTCAGCTTACAGGTTCGTCGTGGCGAGATCCTCGGTATTGCGGGTGTTGCTGGTAATGGACAGAGCAAACTGCTTGAAGTACTTTCGGGTATTACGCCGCCGACTAGCGGACAATTTGAAATTAACGGGCATCTAACCAATGCTGACGTGCAACTTGATCCTGCCGATATGCGCAGAATTAGCGTACATCATGTGCCAGAGGATCGTTTGAAGCTGGGCTTGGTTAAAGCGTTTTCCGCGGCGGAATCATCTGTACTTGGTTATCAACGCGATCAAAAATTCAACTGGCGTGGTCTTATGCAGTTCGACGCCATTCGCAATGCCTGCAAAGCGCTGATGCGAGGCTTTGATGTGCGTCCAGGCGATCCTAAACTCCGTTCGGGTTCCTTCTCTGGCGGTAATCAGCAGAAACTGATTCTCGCTCGTGAACTTGAAAAAGGGCCGGAAGTTCTTCTTGTTGGCCAGCCGACACGTGGCGTCGACATCGGTGCCATCGAGCTTATTCACGAAAGGATTGTAGCCATGCGTGATGCAGGCTGCGCGGTGTTGCTGGTATCGGTTGAACTGGATGAGATCATGGCATTGTCTGATCGAATCATCGTCATGTTCGAAGGGCGAATTGTCGGTGAAGTTGAGGGTCGTCATGCCGACAAGACAGAGCTGGGTCTGATGATGGCAAATGCGCATCAGGATGCGGCTGCATGAGTCTGGCTACGAGCAGCATTCCATTACCGGCTTGGCTGGAGGTGGTTGTTATTCCGATCCTCAACATCTTCATGGCATTGTTCTTTGCGGGCCTGATCATGTTGGCGATCGGGGTAAATCCGATCGAAGCTGTTGGCATCATGATCTTCGGTGCATTTGGCTATGATGAGGCGATCGGCTATACCTTGTACTACACCACCAATTTCATTTTTACCGGCCTTGCTGTCGCGGTTGCCTTTCACGCGAGCCTGTTCAATATAGGAGGGGAAGGGCAGGCCTATATTGGCGGTCTTGGTGTTGGTCTGGTTTTCCTTTTGCTGGATAAGTATCTACCAGCTATCTTGTTGATTCCTATTGGCATCATGGCAGCGGGATTGTTTGGTGCGGCCTGGGCATTCATTCCGGCCTGGTTGCAAGCGCATCGCGGTAGTCACATTGTCATCACAACCATCATGTTCAATTTCATTGCGGCTTCACTGATGGTTTATCTGCTTGTTAATGTCTTGATCAAGCCGGGTCAGATGTCGCCTGAGTCGCGCGTATTTGATGAGTCTGCGTGGTTACCTTTCATGCACGAGTTTTTAGGCTTTTTCGGCATGGAGGTCACCCGCTCACCATTGAATCTGTCGCTGTTTTTTGCGTTGCTGTGTTGCCTGCTTGTTTGGTTGTACATCTGGCGAACCCGCTGGGGTTATGAATTGCGGACCGCAGGCTTTAGTGAGGATGCTGCTGTTTATGCTGGCATACGTCCAAAGAAAGTTATAGTCAGTGCCATGTGTGTCTCGGGTGCTTTGGCAGGCTTTGTCGCAGTCAACGAAATCATGGGTGTTCATCACCGCCTGTTGTTGAACTTCACGGCGGGTTATGGGTTCACGGGTATAGCGGTGTCACTGATGGGCCGAAATCATCCGGTTGGCATTATTATGGCGAGCCTGTTGTTCGGCGTCTTGTACCAGGGTGGTGCCGAGCTTGCGTTTGAGATTCCAAAGATCACCCGTGAAATGGTTGTAGCCATTCAGGGTCTGATCATTCTTTTTTCGGGTGCGCTGGCCTTGATGCTGCGCCCTTTTGTGGTGCGTTTGTATCTCAAGGTCAAATCCGTTGACGAAGTGGTGCCGGCCTGATGGACTGGATACCCACATTGTTTGCGATTCTGGATGCCACCTTGCGGGTCTCGGCGCCGCTGATACTGGCGGCGATGGCGGGCTTGTTTTCCGAGCGCTCTGGCATTGTCGATATCAGCCTTGAAGGTAAGATGCTGGCGGCAGCTTTTGCAGCCGGGAGCGTTGCGGCGGTCTCAGGTAGTGCCTGGTTGGCCTTGATCGCTGGCATTCTCGTGAGTATCACACTTGGACTGGTTCATGGCTTTGCCTGTATAACCCATCGGGGCAACCAGGTGGTCAGCGGCCTGGCGATCAATATACTTGCTTCTGGTTTGACGGTGGTGCTGGGTATTGCCTGGTTCAAACAAGGCGGGCAAACGCCCTCGCTGGGTAGTGACGCGCGGTTCATGCCGATTGAACTTCCGTTCGCCTCAGCTGCGAGCGAGATACCAGTGATTGGTCGCTTTTATAGCGATGTTGTCAGCGGGCATAATTTTCTCGTGTATGTGGCCTTCGCAGCCGTGTTCGCGACCTGGTGGGTTGTGTACCGTACCCGTTTTGGTCTACGCCTCCGTGCGGTGGGGGAGAACCCACTTGCAGTCGATACAGCCGGCCTATCTGTCAGTGGCATTCGCTACGCGTCGGTCGCTATTTGTGGTGGGCTTGTGGGCATCGCTGGCACTTATCTGTCAACCGCCCAAAACGCCGCCTTTGTCCGCGAGATGACAGCCGGTCAAGGCTACATTGCCCTGGCAGCGTTGATCTTTGGCAAATGGCGTCCGTTGCCAGCCTTGCTTGCCTGCTTGATGTTCGGTTTCCTCGACGCCGTCGCCATTCGCCTGCAAGGCGTGAAAATCCCCGGCATAGGCGAAGTCCCCGTGCAAGCGATACAAGCCCTGCCATACATCCTGACCGTCGTTCTACTGGCCGGCTTCATCGGCAAAGCCATAGCCCCCAAGGCCGTCGGCGTCCCATACCTGAAAGAGCGGTAGTCTCGGGTCGCACCACGGTAAGCTATTGATTTTAATGGCTAGGTGACCTAAAAGCCGCGATTTTCGACTCTTAAACGGCGGTTTTGAAGCGTAAAAAGGTCTGACAGTGATCTTGACTACAGCGTTTAATCTCGACAGTAATCGGGCGTCGTCCCACTGCCTCGTATCGTCCTTAAATAGTGATATTTGGGGCTTGGAATAGTTGTGCAAGGTCGAAAAACAGCTCGAATTCAATCGTATTAATAATCAAATTAATTACTTAGCATGGTCCGACCCGTTAAACTCGTTAAACTTCATTCTTTGGTTTTGCGTTGTTGGGTAAATGAATAAAATATTGCTGGATTTGCCTGTTGGGGAGCGCGTTGGCATTGCGTTCTCGGGCGGTCTTGATACATCGGCGGCCATTGCCTGGATGAGGCAGCGGGGTTCTGTACCGTATGCGTACACGGCCGATCTTGGCCAGCCGGATGAGGATGACTTCGATGACATCTCGCGTCGCGCCAAGGCGTATGGTGCTGAGCAATCGCGTGTCATAGATTGTAAGGATGTGTTGGTTAATGAAGGCCTGGTTGCCATCATGTGCGGTGCCTTTCATATCGAAAGTGGCGGCAAGAAGTACTACAACACGACTCCTCTCGGGCGTGCGGTCACCGGCACTATTCTCGTCAAGGCGATGCAAGCAGATGACGTGCACATCTGGGGTGACGGTTCGACATACAAAGGCAACGATATAGAGCGCTTTTATCGTTATGGCTTGATGACAAACGCAAATCTGCGGATTTACAAACCGTGGCTCGACAGTACCTTCGTCAAGGAGCTTGGCGGACGGGCCGAGATGAGTGAGTTTCTCGTCAACAACGGCTTTGAATATCGTGCCAGTAAAGAGAAGGCCTATTCAACAGACGCAAACATTCTCGGTGCAACACACGAAGCCAAGGACCTCGAATTTCTTGATCGAGGTATGCATATCGTCGAGCCGATCATGGGTGTGAAATTCTGGGACTCAACAGTTTCAATCGAAACGGAGCGGGTAAGTATCTCCTTCGCCGAAGGTATGCCAGTGGCAATCAATGGTAAGAGCTTTGAAGATAAGGTCGCTTTGTTTCATCATGCCAACGAAATCGGCGGGCGTCATGGTCTTGGTATGTGTGATCAGATCGAGAACCGCATTATTGAAGCCAAGAGCCGTGGCATATATGAAGCACCGGGTATGGCGCTACTGCATATAGCCTACGAACGTCTGCTGAACGGAATTCACAATGAAGATACGCTGGATAATTATCGAATGCTGGGTCGACGTCTGGGTAAGTTGCTTTACCAAGGGCGCTGGTTTGATACGCAGTCATTGATGCTGCGTGATTCCCTGCAGAAATGGATTGGCAGTAGCGTCAATGGGACGGTTACTCTGGAACTGCGACGTGGTGATGACTACTCACTACTGAATACAGAAAGCGACAATCTGACTTATGTTCCGGAAAACCTGTCTATGGAAGTGGTCGAAGACGAGGCATTCAGTCCGCTGGATCGAATTGGTCAATTGTCATTGCGAAACCTTGATATTAACGATTCACGTAACAAGCTCAAGAGTTATGTTTCGCAAGGTATCTTGCCTTCGAACGAAACCATGAAACGGTTGATTGATGAGTCCGAGTGAGTAGCTGCGCTCGAAAGGCTCTAGACGATGACTGAAGATCCGTTAGCTGACGTTGATGTTGCAGTCCGGGATATCCCGGATAAGGCGTCCCCGTCGGTTACGGATATCCGGTCCTTGTTGATCGATGATGTGCCCATGCTCGATGTCAGGGCGCCGATTGAATTTCGCAAGGGTGCGTTTCCAAGCAGCGTGAACCTGCCTTTGATGAGCGATGAAGAACGTCATCAAATCGGTATCCGCTACAAGCAGGCTGGACAAGAAAAAGCCATCGAATTAGGCGCTGATTTGATTAGCGATGATGAACGGCAGATTCGCGTTGCAGCCTGGGCAAAATTTGTAGCCAAAAATCCGCACGGTGCGCTTTACTGTTTTCGTGGTGGACTTCGTTCACGCATTGCTCAAGCCTGGCTTAAAGATGCAGGTATCGAATATCCGGTGATACAAGGTGGCTATAAAGCGCTACGACAATACCTCATCACGAATCTGACGGAGTTGGTCGAGAAGCTGGACTTTGTTCTGATAGGTGGGCGCACCGGTACGGGCAAAACCAAATTGCTGTCTTCGTTTGAAAAAGGCGTCGTGGATCTTGAACATCATGCTCGGCACCGTGGTTCGAGTTTCGGCAAGATGACGATTCCCCAGCCGGGCAACATCGATTTCGAGAACACGCTGACTATCGAACTGCTCAAACTCGATGAAGCTGGTGCGAAAACGATATACCTTGAAGATGAAGCCAGGATGATTGGTCGGGCATGCATTCCTGAACCACTACGCGATGCCATGGTATCAGCTCCGATTTATCAGCTCGAGGCGACCATGCCTGAACGCGTACGGAACTGTATAGATGATTATGTTGTCGATCTTTGTTCGCGGTATCGTGAACAATTAGGAGATAAACAAGGCTTCCAGGTATACAGACTTCACCATCTAGACAGCCTCGATCGAATTCGAAAGAGACTCGGCGGTGCTCGACACACGGAGGCGACCAAGCTACTGCAAATAGCGCTTGATGAGCATGAGAGCACTGGTGGGATTGCTCAGTACACTGACTTTATCGAACTATTGTTGCAAGATTATTACGATCCAATGTACGACTACCAACTGTCCAAAAAACAGAACCGGATAGTATTCAGCGGTGACGCTGCAGCTATCATTAAAAAAATTAAATCATGAACACGGCACCTGTCGTTCGCGATGTTGTATTGGTAGGTGGTGGTCATAGTCACGTATTATTGATTCGGCGCTGGGCCATGCAACCAATGTCCGGTGTTCGATTGACTTTGGTTTCAAACAGCTACGAATCCCCTTACTCGGGCATGTTGCCTGGGCTGATAGCCGGTCATTACAGTGTTGATGAGGTGCACGTTGATCTGTTGCGACTTTGCAACTGGGCAGGTGTTCGATTCATTGAATCTACTCTGTTATCCATTGATATGGACGCTCAGGAAATTGACCTTGCGGGACGCCCGAATTTGGGATTCGATGTTTTGTCACTTGACACTGGTTCGACACCCGATGTCTCGGTGCCCGGCGCGCTGGAGAACGTCACACCTGTCAAGCCGGTGTACAACTTCTTTTCGCGTTGGCAATCGATAGTTAATCGATTGCAAGAACAGAGTGACGTTTCTGTCAGGATCGGCGTTGTAGGATCAGGCGCTGGTGGTTTTGAATTAATGCAGGCGATTCTTCATGTGCTACCAACTGGCTCTTGCCAGTGTCATTGGTTCCTGCGTGATGAGCAGGCGTTGAATTCCCGCCCTCTCAAGGTTCGACAACTTGCGGAAGCTGCAGCGATAAATGCAGGTGCCGTCATCCATAAACGCTTTGATGTGGTTCGCGTCGAACAAAATCGAATTATATCGGCGGATGGGCGTAAGCAGGAACTCGATGAAATCCTTTGGTGTACTGCGGCTACTGGCCCGTCATGGCCGCAGCGCGCTGGTCTTGCTGTTGATGATCGCGGGTTCGTTGCAACCAATGCTCATCTTCAAAGCCTCACGCATCCCAATGTTTTTGCGACGGGTGATATCGGCACGCAACAGTCGACACCGAGTGCGAAGGCGGGTGTGTTCGCGGTGCGGCAGGCTCCGTACCTTTTTGACAATATTCGCCGTTTCCTGCTGGAGCAACCTTTAAAGACTTATCGACCACAAAAAGATTTCCTCAGCCTAATGGCTGTCGGACCAAAGCGTGCCATTGCGAG
Organism: uncultured Granulosicoccus sp.; assembly: GCA_937924505.1. Next base: position 167,130 of record CALDSR010000004.1, read on the forward strand.
TCGTGGTCCGTTTGCTATCGAAGCAGACTGGGTATGGCGCTGGAAGGATCATATCGATCGTAAGTTCATGAAACAATTTACTGACCTGCCAGACATGACTACGCGAAAGCGATACCTCGACACGCCACAGAAACTCAAGACAGAGACCATGCACTGTCGTGGGTGCGGATCGAAAGTGGGCGGCACTATTCTCGATGCTGTGCTTTCCGGAAACGACATGCCGATCAAGAACAAAGACATGTCGCCAGCCGCTGACGTTGCGGTGATTGAACCAATGGCGACACGCTGGATTCAATCCATTGATCAGATTAGTGCAGTGATCGATGATCCCTACCTCCTGGGAAAGATCGCAACCCTACATGCCTTGAGCGATGTCACGACCATGCCGTCTGTTCCGCATTCTGCCTTATTGGTCGCGACACTTCCTCAGGCCGCTGAGAAGGTCGCGAAGCGGGATTTGACCCTTTTGATGAAAGGTGTCTCGGAGGTCTTGCGTTCAGAATCGATGCAGTTGCTCGGTGGGCACACGACACAGGGTGCTGAGCTGGCGCTAGGGGTTGTGGTCAATGCGACCTTGTCGGACGAGGCGCTGTCAATCAATGAGATCAAGTCTCAGATAGCCACTGGTCAGCAATTGATTCTGACGCAAGCGTTGGGAATTGGCACCTTGTTTCGAGGGTTGATGGAGGCTCGCACAAAGGGCAAGGATATCAATATGGCGTTACAGGCGATGCTGACCAACAATCGACCAGCTAGTGAAATCTTACGAGACAGTGGCGCATTGGCGATGACAGATGTCACTGGATTCGGCTTGCTTGGTCACCTACAGCGATTGCTTCAGGATCTTGATGCAGGGGCCGAGATCAGTGTTGAATCGATCCCGAATTTGACTGGAGCAGCCGAGTTAGCCAAACAGGGCGTCAGAAGCTCGTTGTGGGCACAGAATAAACAACTGCTCAAGAGATTTTCAGTAAAGACCGGCATTGACGAACCTCAACTGTCTTTACTTTGCGATCCGCAAACGGGCGGTGGGCTGTTAGCCATAATCCCATCCGAAAATGCTGAGTCCTGTCTCAGTAGACTCATTGCTGACGGATATTCAGATGCCGCAGTCATTGGATCAATTGTCGACACGGGTTTGTCGATTCATTGATCGTCGAGTGTTCTAAATAACTGTCGATAATAAACCAGCGAGTAATGACAATACTGCACCTGTTGTCAAGATCAAACGAAGACGACCAAACCAGGTGGGCATTTTCTTCGCCTTGATTGCCTCGTTATCCATCGCATACTGAAACAAGAATCCAACTGCGAGCACCGAAAGCATATAGCGTGACGGGAGAAGCAAAGCGGGCCAGGCGATGAGACTGGGTACCACGCTCCATGTTAACGGAGCCCATTTCTGCACTTGTGACTTGTTATTTAAAACAAGCCCCCAGCGAATGCCACCAAGAAAGCTTAAGATCACCGCGCCATAGGTCCCAAGTGACAACAGTCCCATTGCCGAGGACTTTATGTCAGCGCTAAAGCTCAGGTAAGCGCTGGTGAAAAACGGCAGAAGGCCACCTAGTCCAAGTACCAATGCAGGTGTTGGAATACGTAGTTGGGATTTCGCCATCGGGTGTCTCACGTCTGAGGGAGTGTGAGAATTGTAGATGATCATGAGTGCACACAGGCATTCTGATTCCGCTCCTAGATGGGATGCCGGTGCTCGTATACCTTTCGCCATCGATCTGCATGATCGGCAGGGTGAATTCGTGGTGTATTGAGGGTATGAATATCAACTCTGTCGATTTTTCCGTTTTACAGTCATAATGGGACCATCTTAAAATGTCTGTCGATCGATGGCGAATGTTGTCAAGCGACTACTATCTAGCCAATTTCAACTCTTTGGTGGGTTTTGTCGAGTCGACCTATCGAGAGTTGCTCGATGATGCCGAGCGGGCTTGGTTGCAACGGTTGCGCAAATTGCCCAAACCTGCCCAGCAACTGTATGTACGCCTGCTGGGGCGCAAGGCTTCGCTGTTTCGCATAAGCCTTCTCTCTTATCCGGAAATCGAATCGATACCGATAGCTGCTGGTCACCTAGTCGAGGTGGGTCTTGGTTCGGACGATGTCGGTAATGATCTGTCGAGCTTGCTGCGTTCGTTTACCAAGCCGGAGTTGATCAAACGGCTTGAACTTGACCAAATGTCGAGATTGCCGCGGGTCGAACTGACAGAATACATAGAATCAGCGGACGCCGAAACGCGTCAACGTTATGTTGATCGCCTGGTAAGCTCTGATTCCTGGATCAGATTAAAAGGGCATCATCATTTCACGCTTTTCAGCTTGTGTTTCTTTGGAAATCTTTACCAGGATAGTAGTGAGTTCGTACGTCGAGACCTTGGAACGCTTCGTTACGAAAACTATGTCATCAATGAGCACCTTCGTCCGTTCACATCGAGAGAGCAGCTGGAGTCTCACCTGCGATACTTTGAATGCGATGCACTTGCCGCGTTGATTGATTTTGACGATAAATCTGCATTGTTAAAATTGGCCGATAAAATCCCCGAACGTTGGCCGAATGATCACCATCTCGATAGGCGAATAGATCGACTGCAAAATCGTATTGCCCGTCAACTTGAGCGATTGGGCGAATATCGTAAAGCGCTGGTTCTCTACAAAAAATCGATCAATCCGCCAGGTCGCGAACGGGCAGTGCGTTTGCTGTACAAGCTGGACGAGCATGAACAGGCCAGAGATCTGTTGGCGCAGATAATCACAAAGCCTAGAGGTGAGGCGGAACTTCAATTCGCGCAGCATTTTTCCGCCAAGATTGGCGTTTCGAGGAACAAGCCGGAAAAGCCGTTCAAACCGCAGACCACAACGCTTGCGTTGAAAGAAAGCGAGTCTCGCGTCGAGATAGCGGCAAGAGATTTTTTCTCACAATTTGGCGATTGTTATTTCGTCGAAAACAGCCTCGTCGACGGTGTGTTGGGATTGTTTATCTGGGACATTATTTATGCCGATGTGCCAGGTGCGTTTTTCAATCGGTTTCAAAGTGCCCCCAGTGATTTTTATCATCAGGAATTTATCGAAAAGCGTCAATCCCTCATCGATTGTCGTATGCAAGAACTAGATGATCCAATACGGTTCGCGGCGACGGTACGGAGAAATTACGAATCGCGGCAAGGAATAGCTAATCCTTTGGTTCGTTGGCACAAACTATCGGAGCAGTTGTTGTCAAAGGCACTTCTGCGTATCCCGGTCGAACACTGGAAGCCATTGTTTATACGATTGCTCAAGGATTTACGTGAAAATTCTTCAGGGTTGCCTGATTTGATCCTGTTTCCTGTAGACGGAAGTTATGAACTGATTGAAATCAAAGGCCCTGGTGATGCGATACAAAAAAACCAGCGCCGATGGATGCGCTACTTTAATGAGCATCATATTCCGTGTCGGGTTGTGAATATTCGCTGGACGCGATCATCGGTAGTGCAAGACTCTACAGGTACGCATGACTGATAAGCCGATCAAATTATCTGTCACTACGCTGGCTGATTTCTCCTGTCGATCGGGTGACTTGGGTGGCACAGGGGTAGTTGGCCCATCCGCAATGGAAGGTATGCGTGCTCATCAACGCGTGCAGAAGGTAGCGACTATTGACCCTGACGTTGAGTCCGAAGTCAGGCTGTCAGAAATTTTCAAGATTGATGGCCGAAAGATCACCTTGAGCGGGCGTATTGATCTGCTCAATACCGAGCAATCGATTGTCACTGAAATCAAGTCGACCTATGTGCCGCATGCGGAACTGAGTTCTGCGCAAATGGAACAACACTGGTCGCAGATTAGTCTGTATGGCGCTCTATTGGCGCGTCAATTAAGCCTTGAAAGTGATGCGACTGTGATACTAGAGTTGGTTTTGTTTAACCTCAGATCGGAAACGCAGGAAAAACTCACACGGGATCTATCCGTATCCGAGTTACTCAAATTCGTGGAAACGGCGCTCACTCGATACCTTCATTGGATTCGACTGATTGAGTCACGAAAAGAAAAAATGCAGGTGTCGGCGACAACTCTTGAGTTCCCGTTTGGTAGATTTCGTGATGGGCAACGTGATATGTCTGCTGCAATTTATAGAGCTGCGCGCGATAAATACCCTTTGCTATGCGAAGCACCAACCGGTATAGGGAAAACGATCAGTGCTCTTTATCCGATTGTAAAACTGCTTGGAGAAAACCAAGTCGCACAAGTAGTTTATCTGACCGCGAAAGTTTCTGGCCGACAAACGGCATTTGACACCATTACTGTACTTGAAGAGCGTGGCCTGTCGATATCCTCGATTAGCATCCGATCCAAACAAACTACGTGTTTTTGCTCGAACGGAGGTTGTGAGCGGGATGACGCTGGCATCTGTCCAATGACATTGGGGTTTTTTGATCGTCTTCCGGACGCACGCGAAGAACTGATCGAGTGTGGTGTGATCAGCGCTGCAAAACTGGACGAGGTCGCATGGAACCATCAGCTCTGCCCATTCGAACTTGCCTTGCAGATGTTGCCATGGATGCATGTGGTTATAGCCGACTATAACTATGTGTTTGATCCATTGGTTTGTCTTCCGCATTTCTCTGAATCGCGACGTGATACCGTGCTGTTGGTTGATGAGGCCCACAATCTTCTTGACCGATCCCGGTCGATGTTCTCGGCCGCTATTGAACGATTAGCCTGTATTGACGAAATAGACAGGTCGACTCCTCACCATATGGGGATAGTTCGACATCTTGAAAAGCTTGAGAAGAAAATGTTACGTCTGGCGCCAAGCGACAAGGCTATCGATGTAAATGACGCTGCGCCTACTGAACTACTTCGAGCCGCTGCACAGGTGGTGGAGGCGATAGTCGATGGATTCGGTAAAACCCCCGCGATCACGGATTCACAATCGAGTCTGTTTTTAACCTTGTGCCGAATTGTGGCGATTGGAGATTTGTTTGGCGATGAGCATAGGACGGTTACGAGACAGTTTCAACAAGGCCGAAAACGACAGGTTCAGTTGAATTTGAAATGCCTTGACGCATCCACGGCCTTGTCGAAACAGTACAAGCGATTTCGTTCGGTCATCATGTTCTCGGCAACGTTGCGCCCCAGCCTCTTTTATCGTGATGTACTTGGATTGCCAGATGATGCTAAAGAGATGCGTATCGATTCTCCGTATGATTCAGAGAATGCCTTTCATTGCATGGTGCCATGGGTTAATACACGCTACAGACAGCGAGAGAATTCCGCTCACGATCTGGTGCAAGTGATTTATGAAGTGATCAAGGCAAAGGAGGGAAATTACCTGGTTTTTTTTCCTTCCTTCAGTTATCTGAATAATATTTATGAGCTTTTCAATTCTTGTTACCCGTCTATCGAAACCTGGTTACAGACTCAGCTCACAGACCCTGCTGAATTGAACGCGCAGTTAGGGTACTTGGATTCCCCCGGACATCGGGTTGGTTTTGCCATCCTCGGAGGAAAGTACGGTGAGGGCGTCGACTACCCGGGTGATAAATTGATTGGAGTCATCGTCGTGGGTGTTGGGCTTCCCGGATTTGATGAGGAACAAGCGCTGATTCAGGATCATTTTGAGAAGCGAGGTTTCAATGGCTATGATTTTACGTATCGTTACCCTGGGATCACTCGCGTATTACAAACAGCAGGCAGAGTCATACGAGGCGAGTCAGATAAAGGGGTCATCGTATTGATCGACGACAGGTTTCGCGATCGCTTTTATCAGAATATTTTCCCAGAGCATTGGCGAATGAATGGGCTGACGAATATCGTGGATCTTGAGCAACACCTCAAGTCTTTTTGGGACGTCAAAAAGAAAAAAGCCCAGTTCCATTAACGAAACCGGGCTTCTGTCACTCAGCGCATCGGAGCGATGCGTAAGAGAGAGTCTAAGAACGCTTCCGAGTTGTTCGCTTGGCAGCTGGCTTGCGCTTGGCTGGAGCTTTTCGAGTAGCTGGCTTTCTGGTTGCCGCTTTTCTGGCAGCAGGCTTGCGCTTGGCAGCAGTCTTCTTCGTAGCTGGTTTACGCTTGGCTGGAGCTTTTCGAGTAGCTGGCTTTTTGGTTGCAGCTTTCTTGGCAGCAGGCTTGCGCTTGGCAGCAGACTTCTTTGTGGTCGGTTTACGCTTGGCTGGAGCTTTTCGCGTAGCTGGCTTTTTGGTTGCGGCTTTCTTGGCAGCAGGCTTGCGCTTGGCAGCAGTCTTCTTTGTAGCCGGTTTACGCTTGGCTGGAGCTTTTCGAGTAGCTGGCTTTTTGGTTGCGGCTTTCTTGGCAGCGGGCTTGCGCTTGGCAGCAGTCTTCTTTGTAGCCGGTTTACGCTTGGCTGGAGCTTTTCGAGTAGCTGGCTTTTTGGTTGCAGCTTTCTTGGCAGCGGGCTTGCGCTTGGCGCTGGCCTTTCCAGCAGATGACTTTTTTCCAACCGTCTTCCGAGCAGTTGAAGAGGTAGTCTTTCGAGTAACTTTTTTCTTTGTAGCCTTCGATTTCATCTTACAGTCCTCATAATTCGATTCAAGTACGGTCCCGAACAGCAAATAGCGTACACATTCAGTAAAACTGAAGGAAAAAATGCCGAAATATTGAAAATGAGTATAAGAAACTCGTTTTTTAAATAAAAAAACTCTTTTTACAAGTTAGTGGAACCGTTTTGCTCTTTGGCGTTCTCAGACTGAACGTACGAATCATTGCTAGCGCAGTAAGTGTGATTGCAATTGCTTTTTTACGTTCTGATCGTACGTGGAGGTTGGTATATACGCGTGTGAGAACCAGCCAAATTGTACGATTAGGTCCAAGGCCTACCCATCTCGTTGAGATAAGAATGTGAAGAGGTAGTACTTTGGGGTTGGCTGATAAGTGAAGCCTGATAATTCGACATGTATGGAACTGTAACGTCATCAAGTACGTCGTGATGGGGTCGCGATAATAGTTGTTATTGCTTACTGCGCTGAAAAGTGCTCATACGCGTCTGAATGAGTCATAATGTACCAATAGCCTGTTCATGTTGAACACGGTGGGGTTTTGGGCAGTATAGTAATTTAAGCTATAGCCCTTTATACCGGCTGATAAGGAGGTAGCGCGGTTTTTCTAGTATTTGACCTAAGGGGGTGAGCGACATGTTGATTCTGAGCAGACGGACTGACGAATCAATCGTAATCGGTGACGAAGTTACCATTACCATTTTGAGTGTTAAAGGGAAGCAAGTTCGAATCGGAATTACTGCCCCACCAGACGTAAGCGTACATCGGGAAGAGATATATCAACGAATTCAAGCTGGTGATCCCACGGGTGCCAACAAAAGTGAGAATTCGGACCCCTCTGATGATTAGGAGGTATCTTCATGCGAAAAGATACCCCTAAGTTAGATAGAAATCTCCTACTAAAACAACGTTGAAAACGCTTTCATTCATAACCCTTGAGCGTGTGGGGGTTATGAAAAGCAAGTTATCAGAATTCCTAATGACCAAAGTAAAGTCATCAGCAATCATCGATATTAATTGCGCCTGTGGCGATCATGGCTTGGAAATCTCGAGTCCCTGTGCCAGATCGAACAGTCCATGATTGCGCAGACCCTATCTTTTTTTCTAGTCTTGGTGCTCACCACTGGATCAAAGCTTTTACGAATCCTGCTCTATTGATTCATGCGATATCTGGTCGGTCGAAAGCGAATGCCGGGATAGTCTTGCGCGCCAACCTCCAAGGACGGTTCAACAAACTGATCGCCGCTATGCCGGTCGTCATCCTTTCTTGTTGTGACACCGCTTTCTAGGGTGGTATCGATATAAAACGTGCCTTTGGTCCACTTGTTTCTTTACTTTTGGAGTCATCCGGATACGATTTTTTTACATTCCGTCTGATCTTGTCGGCGATAGGCTAACGGGCGTGTTGCAACGTCCGGGTTACATCGAAACTGTGATGCCAGACCGTCTTGATAGTTAGCCGAAACAACTGTCAGATCTCTCCTCGTGTGTGCTTGTTGGTACAGCACACACAGGAGATGGATTCTCAGGGTTGTTTGCAGTGAAAGCCTCCGTACTCTGATCGCGCCTTAAGGTTGTACGACTTTACGTCAGTACTGAATGCAAACTTTTACCTATTCAATACAAACTATTACCTATAACGATACCTGCACCAGACCCAACTCTTTCACATCGTCTTGAAGGGCAGTTTTCTCGCTAGTGACGACGCCTGTGCTTGCCTGACCTTGATGGAGGTAGGTATCTCCGACACGTATCAGATCGTCGAGAGATACCCTCAGGATGCGTTCACGAAATGACCTTCGTTGCTCGGCAGTCCTGCCAAACAGATTTGCCTGGAAGGCGTTTCTAGCTTCGCCTGCTGGTGAACCGGGTTTGTCGATACTGCTCACCACATTGAGTATGGCTTCTTCGAGCAGCCGTTCATCATGCTTCTCCGCGAGTAACCATTCGATCGAACGGGTAAAATCCTTTAGGGTCTCGCACAAGCGCGGATCACGATACGAATAGAAACGAAACGACGCAGTATCGGCATCATGGGAAGCGCCGCCACCATAGGCACCTCCTGTCTCACGAATCGTTCGGTGCAGGTATCCATTGCGCAGGAAAGGTCCGAGCACGGACAGCGCCGCGGCATCATTATGTGACGCCGTGACTGTGGGAAATGCAAGAGCGCAGAAATTGACCTCGGTACTGGTGGTCCAGATTTCACCAACTTGCTTTCGCACGGGCTCTGGTTTGTACACATCGAATTCGCTTGCACTGTTAAGGTGCGAAAACGCAGCGTCAAGGCTAGACGCGACATTCTTCATGTTTTCCTGTTCAGCAACCACCATGAACTGTCTTGGAGCTTCAGCGACGATCGCGTGAATTTCAGTGAGCTGTGCGCCGAACGCTTTCAACGCCGAATCATCCTTCAAACTGTCATCGAAAACTTTCAAGTGCTTGATACCGGCCAGGCCCGTCATCTGATGAGCATTCTGGCTTGTCGGGCTCATGCCGCTTGCTGCAGCCATCATCGCCAACACGTGTCCGCTTCCTGTGACACTTTGTTCGCGACTGGCCCGGGACTGAGAGACCAGTTCACGCAATCGCGGATATTCGTCGAAGCGAACCCGGGAGACGGTATCCACTAGCAGTTGCGACATGGCATCGACATTTCTCATTAATGCCTTACCGCGAACAACGAGGTGTCCACTGACATCCTGTTCGTTGTCAATGGAGCCGCGTTGTAGCGCGTAGGCACCGATGCCGCCCGATACCGCTGCCTGGTGAGCTTGTGTCTCAAGGTAGTCACGCCCGCCTGAACCAAGCTCCGCGAGAAATCCGTTGTAGAATGGCAACAGGCTCTGTAATTCAGAGGAAAGTTGCGGCAACTGGATTACGACGTGTGGGTACACGATGCCATTCGTACCTTGGGCATACAGTGTCGACGGAGCGCCTGCAATTTTCTGGTTTGTGCCCTGAGGAATACGTAGCTCGGCAGGTACGTCGGCAAGTGTGACCTTGGGCAGAATTTCAGGATCGTCTTCCTGAACCTGGCGTTCTGCAAGAGCCTTGGCCTGTTCAACGATTTCAGCTTTTTGGGCTTCAGTGAGGCTCTGTCGCAGGGTGGCAAGCCTTGCGGCTTCGGCCAGATCCCGACGTTCGCTTATCTTCTGATCGGGTCTGAGGGTCAAGGTCACACGGTGAACATTGTCTGACAGCAATTCCCGGACTAGCGACCTGATGAAGTGCGGGTCAGCTGCATCTTTGCGTAAACGTTCGAGCGCTGGATCAAGATCGATGGATGCCAATGTATCGCCACGCTGCATGGCGGTTGACAAGCCGCTGAGCGCCAACTGTAAGCCGAAAGGCATACCGTCGCCGCGAATTTCCCGCTGACTGAGTTCGAGTTGATGCAGTACGGCTTCGACCTGACTTTGCGGCACACCATTGCTGACAACGTCCGCGAGTGTATCCAGAATGAGTGATTCGACCGCCTCTGTTTGCTCAGGATTTGAACCCTCAAGTCCACAGGCAAAGACCATTTCCTTGGCGCTGTCCTCAAGACCACATAATGGCGATGGAGACGTTCCCAAGTCCGATTTCTCAAGAGCCTGCATCAGGGGAGACGCGCTGTTGTCGAGCAGAACACTGGACAGCAAGTGCGCGCGTAGTCGCTGATCAAGATCAACACTACTGCCAAGTAGCCACCCAATGACAATATGGGTTTTGTCGCTGGTATCGGTTTCCTGAGTCGCATAGGCCTCTTCCACGCGCATAGGCGAGTGATAGCGCTTGGCGTCGGCGACGGAAATGGTTCGGTCCAGGGGCTTGAATCGACTCAATACTTGGGCTTCAAAACGCGCCTGCAATTCTTGCGCTGGAATATCGCCGTACGTCATGAAAACTGCGTTTGACGGGTGGTAGTGCGTGTCGTAAAAATTTTTCAGTTGCTGGTAACTCAGATCGGGTATGGCTTCAGGATCGCCGCCGCTATTGTGGTGATAGGTATTGTTTGGGAACAAGTGCTTGGTCAATGTTTGCCACAAGAAGCTGGTGGGGGCGCTCATGGCACCTTTCATCTCGTTGAAGACAACACCTTTGAACACGAGTGGGCTCGATGGGTCATCAGGTTTTTCGAATTCCACACGATGGCCTTCCTGGGCGAAATCCAGCTCATGAAGCCGTGAAAAGAACACGGCGTCCAGGTAGACGTCCAGCAAGTTGAAATAATCCTTGCGGTTCTGGCTGGCAAAGGGATAAGCCGTCCAGTCGCTGGAGGTGAATGCGTTCATGAAAGTGTTCAGTGAACGTCGAATCATCATGAAAAATGGGTCACGGACGGGATATTTTTCGCTGCCGCACAGCACGGTATGCTCAAGAATATGCGCCACCCCCGTGGAATCGGTGGGGATGGTGCGCAGGCCAACCAGAAATACATTCTCGGGATTGTCAGCCGCGAGATGGACATGCGGAGTGCCTGTGTCAATGTGACGGAATTCGTGCAGATCGATGTCCAGAGAGCGTATGTGCTCGCTGCGGATATGCTCGAAAGCAGGATGGCTGACCGGCATGTTCATAGGTGTGTCGCACTCCTTGTGGGTTAAATGTGGTGCTTGGTTATCTGTACGCACAGTATAAGGGGCACAGCGGTGTTCTGGCCTGCCGAAAATGTGGCGTGATCACTAAGTGCGGGGCCTTGTCAGCCGATACGCAAATAGTGTGACAAGGGATTCCCGGTACCAGTTCCTGATTGAATCCCAAGATGCGTTCAAATGGCATGGCCGATGAGTTTTCGGCAGCCTGAGACGGAAATCGCGAGATAAAAATCAGCGTGAAACTCCTCATCATTTTGATAGCCATGGCTGTCACCGGAGCAGGGGCCATGCACAGCCGGCTCTCACACAGCCGCTTTGTTCAGGCGGCTGGCTTGTCTGAGGCGTTTTCGCTTGTGTCTACGGTAAAATTGCGCGTTGCCGATTACCACGCCAAAAACGGAGTCATGCCCCATGACAATGCTCAGGCCGGACTTCAAGCCCCAAGAAGTCTTTATGGTACGGATGTCAAACAGATTGCTGTCAGTCGTGGCGGGCACGTCTTCGTCGAGTTTGGTGAGCAAATAGGTGAGCGGTCAATGGTGTTTACACCTGCGGTCAGCACGTCAAATGGCGCTCTGACCTGGGAATGCTCCAGTGACTCGATAGAGGCGCAGGTTCTCGAGAAGATCAAACCCGTTTGTCGTTTCGAAGTCGCAGATGCTGACAGCGGAATGATGCGAGCGATCGCCAATCAAGATCTTGCGGGCGTGGATGCGGCTCTCGAAAACGGGGCTGATAGCGAGGCTGTGATTCACGGCAGTACACCATTGATGCGGGCTGCCAAGATTGGCGCGTTGGCTATTGTCGAACGTCTTTTGACTGCCGGGGCAGGAGTTGATCAAGCGCTCCCTCAGGATGAACGGCAGACGCCTTTGATGGTTGCAATCAAGAGCGGTAATGAGCAGGTGGTTCAGTTACTTCTTGGACATGGTGCATCGCTCACTCGAACCGATTACCGCGGATTGACAGCGCTGGATTATGCAATTGCCAAGGATCAGGAGCTGCGGGGAAATCGCTTTGTTGTACAGATTTCCGCTCGCTTGAACCCGCAACTCGCTGGTGCATTAGAGCACTCGGCTCTGACAAGCGACGAGTTGCTCGAGAACGAGACGCGATTGCAGGCCTATTATCATGAGCTTCGAAATGCTGCAGGCGAGTGTCATGTAATCAGACTTGCAACGTTGTTTGATCAAGCAAACGAATCTGACGCTGATGCGTTGGTTGATGGATTGCCGTTGTCGTACCATACGCAGAAGCCTCGATGTTCAGTAGCACTGACTCGATACGTCAGTACGAAAATGGTTTATCAAAGAGCTATGCAGGCACGTTTCGCCTTGGCGATTCGAGATTGCGACTCTACTCAACTGGAATCGATGCTGAATGAACACAAATCCTTGAATGTTTATGACAGCCATGGTGGGATTACTCATATTGATCGCGCCATCAAAAGCGGTTGCTCTGATCTTGTTAATATTCTCTCGCGGACGAGAAATTTTGAGTTTACAAAAGATGATGACGTACTGGTTCGTGCCATACAATCCGCGCCACAGTCATCGCTCGTAACTCTGGTTGGTGCATTGATTGAAGCCGGCGCGAATGTCGATAGTAGAGATGTTGCTGGGCGTTCTCCGCTTGTTGTTTCAATTTCTCTGGAGCAAGCGGTTATTGCACAATATCTGGTAACAGCGGATGCGAAAATCAATGGTGTTGTCGGAGATGCCTGGTACCCACTTGTTGAAGCGAGCAAGAAAGGCTATGTGCGTCTCGTCAAGCTTCTGATCGATGAAGGGGTCGATATAAACGTACAGGATAAACTCGGGCGGTCAGCGTTAATGGTTGCCGTGAATCGAGGCCATACAGATCTGGTGTCAATTCTGCTCGAAGCCGGCGCCGATATAAAACAGCGAGACATACACGGAATTGACGCCGTTGTCCTCGCGCAGACCAGTAGTCAAAAGCGAATCAAGAGCATGCTGTTAGCGCCGGTAAAGTCGGCGCTATGATTAGCAGTATGTCCGAGCACAACTCAGTCGAGTCGCGCTGAGCCCATTATTGACGGATTCTGAAAGGTCTCATCAACGTCGACATTAACGCGTGGGGGGTGATGCCATCCCCATTTTCCATCGCGTAGTTCTCCGTCGTCGTCATCATTGATTTGTAACTCGAGTCCGAAAGGCTGGTTAACAGCGATGCCTACCGAATCGAGCTCGATGCGAATTTCATAGACATCCTGCTCGAAATTCGGCCGTCGCAGACCTCGTGGTCCGTCCCCGGGGCCGGTGGCAAAATCAATATCGGCATCGTCAGAAGATGGGTTGAATTGCCCCGTGGTCTCTCCGCTGTCTACGGCTTGCTTGCTGCCGCCCGGGCCGCGTACCGGGAAGGTAAACTGAAAGTCATCGACACCATCATACGTCGTCAGTTTGCTGTTATTACCGTCGATGTACAGTTCCAGGCTATCGTCCTCCCAAACCAGATCGTCAGAGTCTCTGAACCGCGCACCGTCATCTTCAACTGTCACAACGATGTACAGATACTCACCATCATGCATGGCAGCCCACTTGCGGTATTCGACTGCGCCAACTTCATCGGTGCCAGCATCAATCATCAGGTTACTGATTCTCAGAGGCGCACCGGAGGTGCCTAAATAAGCTGCTGATGCCCATTCGCCGGTAAACAGTCCATTAGCGTCCACGGTGACGCCAAGCCCGTCTATATCAGGCGCCAATGATGCAGCGATTCGAGGGATGAAAACGTCTACGGTCGGTTCGGTTGGTTCGACTGGTTCGGTCGGTTCAGCTGGTTCAGCTGGTTCAGTCGGTTCAGTCGGTTCAGCTGGTTCAGCTGGTTCAGCTGGTTCGGTCGGTTCGGTCGGTTCAGCTGGTTCTGCGGGAACCGACGGATTGACTGGATCTATTGGGGTCACCGGTGTTGGATCGTCAGGACCAGATGGTTCATCACCAGGCTGTTCGCCATCATTGAAAAACGGATCAGTATTGGCAATTCTTTCATCGAGGTTGGATGCGCCATCACCATCGTCGTCCAAATTCTTTGTGTAACGTGATGGGTCGAGTGAAAACTCGCTGTTGTCAGGCGTCACGATAATCGTCTGGTCAAGCCTGAGAAGTTGCAACTCGCGCGACTGAATGGTCTCCACCCACAGTACGGTCACCACATAGCTTTGATCAGTCGGAACAGATACGGTACCTGTCCAACCGCCGGACCCATCATCAAGGCGGTTCATTTCGACATTTTGTCCATTCGATAGTGAAACTACTGGTCGAACCTGAGTGGGGTCAATAGCGCGCGCTTGCAGCAGTATCGATGGAGTTGCCATCTGCATTGACGAATTGGCGTTTGATGTTGAGTCGAGTCCGCATCCGCCCAGAACAAGGGACGATGCCATGACGAATAATTTGTGGATGTTCACATTTAGCATCTCAATTACAGATTTGGCTCTGGAATGTTAAGTCGGATACTTTGGGTCGTTTCATCTGATGAGCCCCCGCTGCCGCCAGCGGCGCTGGCTAGCACACCGACTGCAATCACACCTAATGCGATTTGCACCCAGGATCGTTTGTAGAACGGCGTGACCGACTCTGGTGACGTGCCAATACTCGTACTCGCCGTTTCATTTGGAATACTGCTTTGAACGATTCGCGAGGTGGCGGGCAAGAGTTGCCGTTGAAAAGGATCAAAAGCAAAACCGCTGACGGTTCGATTGCCAGACTCATCGCGGGCTTGCAGGTAGTACTCAATGGTTCGAAGATCGCTGGGGTCTGTTTCGATCGATACGCTGTAATAGCCGGTATCACCAATTGGATTCATCACCGCGCCGGTAAATGCCGTTTGTCCTTGACGTCGAAAATACAAGATAGCGTCAAGTAAAACCCGGTCTTCGGCGATCTGGGCCGCAAACACCTGTGTGTTATCGGCTACGCTTTCCGCCAGCGCTTCAATTTCGATAATAGGTGGCTCGGTGTCGGGCAGATTCTGAGCGCTAGCTGAATTCACCGCTACCGTGAGCATGATAAAGGCGAGAAAACTTGACGTTGTCGTTAAAAAACGATTTGATCGTTTAACGGGCATAGGGAACTCCCTGCAATTTCTACGGCCAGTATACGAAAGCTGATACTTTACGCCGTGAACTCATCTGCGCTTCATCAGTACAGTACCGAAAGTCTGTCTGAAAAAACATGAAAAGGATCGTACCGTTTACGGCTCTGGTTCTCACATTCTATTGGCTTGTGGGGGCTGGGTCGACGTATATCGCGTTTGTTAACGGCGGGATTATTACCATGTCAGCCGGTGATCAACGCGCCGAGGCAGTATTGGTTGCGGACGACAGAATTGTATCTGTTGGCAGTACTGCCAAAATTCAGTCGCTTATGCCTGATGGAACCCGGGTCATTGATCTGCAGGGCAAAACCTTGTTGCCTGGTTTTGTTGATGCTCACAGTCATTTTCCGTCGTCAGGGCTTACCACACTCGGTATTGATCTCGCGCCTTCACCGGTCGGCGTAACTGACACCCTGTCATCATTGCTGACGCAAATCGAGCAAGCGGTTGACGAGCAGACTGATGGCAGTTGGATCATTGGTTTCAATTACGATGACTCGTCTTTGGACATCCGGCGACATCCATCGCGTCAGGAGATCGATCGCATATCACCTGACAATCCGGTTTATCTCTGGCATCGTTCAGGACATATGGGTGTTGCGAATTCTCGAGCACTCGAACTGCTGGGGATAACGGCTTTATCCGTATCTACTCCCGATGGTCATATTGAGCGTGACGCCGCGGGTCAATTGACCGGGTTGCTGCAAGAGCATGCGGCACCACCTTTGGTTGATCTGCTCAAATTCACGCCAAAAACCAAGTGGTTCAACGTGCTGTTGTCAGCGCGCGACGAATATCTTGCGGCCGGAGTTACCACTATCCAGAACGGTTATGCTGGAAAAGGGATGATTTACCTCTTGCGCGGCTTACAGGCTGTCAGAATCCTGCCGCAGCGGATTGTTGTGTGGCCGGCACATGCGAAGTTCGGCAGTCAAATGGAAATGTTGGAATTGTTTGAGCGCAATACGTTGCGTGATGGGCCAAAATTTCGACTCGGCGCGATAAAACTTATCGTCGACGGAAGCCCTCAAGGTCGAACTGCCTGGTTACGAGAGCCTTATCTGACGGAGACCAACGGAGTTCGCGATAACGGCAAGGCTGCTGTGGACGTTAAACTTTTACAACATCTTGTACGTGGCTATCACCGCGCGGGAAAGCCAATCGCGTTACATGGCAACGGTAGTGCAGCCATTGATGCGATCATCACCGCAGTTCAACTGGCGCAAGGCGAGTTTCCTGACCCTGATATCAGACATATTCTTGTGCACGGTCAAACCGTTCAGCCAGATCAACTGGAAAGCTTGGCAGAGCTTGGAATGGGTGTCTCGTTTTTTCCGAGCCACACTTATTATTGGGGTGACTGGTATCGTCAGGTTTTGTTCGGTGAGGTACGTGCGGCTTACATAAGTCCATTGGCGTCGGCGAGAGATGCCGGAGTTCGCTTCAGCGTTCACACCGACGCACCGGTTACGCCAATCGATCAATTACAAGTTGCTTGGAGTGCGCATCAACGGAAAACACTGTCGGGCGCTGTTGTTGGAGCTGAAGAATCAATTTCGATTCTTGAGGCTTTGCGTGCCATGACCATCGATGCCGCTTGGCAGAATGGTCTCGAGGCAGACATCGGGTCGATCGAAGTGGGCAAGCTGGCGGACTTTGTTGTTATGTCAGATGACCCGACCACAGTGGATGATATTCGTCGGGTGCAAATTGAGACGGTCTATATCGGTGCTAAAGAGGTTTACCGAATAAACAAGCACTGATCTGAACAGTGAGCTCGGTTTGAAAATCTCAAGCGAGATTGAAAAACGGTGTCTCTATTTCCAAATCTGATCGGGAAACGTGGTGGATTAATGTTGCGGCGTTCGTTTGCGCCTGAAATTTCGCGTGTAATTGAATTTCGTCAAGATCTTGCATGTCTATAAGCCGGTAATGCATGCTCGGTTTGCGGTTCGGATCGGCATCGACTGCGCGAGCGAGTCGAGTCGCAAAATGAGTCTGTGATTCAACCAGACCATTTATCGGGTCTTGCCGTCTGACAGGTATCAGCGGTAAAGCGAATTCACCTTGATACCAAACAGGTCTCAACATTGTTAAATGTTCGTTGACGCCCAGGAATCTCGCCAGTTCTGGGTCACCTGTCATTTCGCGGGCGGGTACGAATCCGATATCTTGAAAGAAAAGGCTCACGCGCTTGCCATGGTAAGCAGCTTTCAAGATCATGCCCAAAGCCGAGTGACTGCTGATGGTCCCATCGAGCGCCAATTGATATTGATTACCGCGCCGTGCAAGGACCATGTCTGCCGTTTGTGCAACATCACTTGCGGTCTTTGACGTGTTGGCGGTAATGGTGGAAGTTGAACCGAGCGACGTAAAAACCGTTGTCTCAAGCGCGATATCGTCTTCGCGGGTTGTCTTCGCAGCGATTTGATGCCGGTGTAAGGGTACCTGTCGAAATACGCCATACGAAGTCGTGGGCTGTTGAACACCAAGATTTTGACGTCCGTACATTTGATGAATGACGCGTTGTCCTTCGACATCGTTGGAAACCTGAATCCTGATCGGGTAGCTACCTTCGGGTAGGGAACTCGTATCCAGCGTGTTGTGCCCCGCATCCAGAATTTCAGCAGTCTCCTCGTGACCATTTACAAGCAGGCGGACTTCGCTCTGCCGTGGCAGATCCAGCACGACGGGTGTCACCAGTTCTGTCGTGGTTTTGGTCGTATTGTCAGGGGGTGGTGCGTTGAACGACTGTACCCATTCAGATGTACTCACTCGTTGCTCTACGGCTGAAACAATAGAGCGCGGCTGATAAGTTGCAGATCGAGGCTCGTTTTCTTTATCGTGTGTTGCAGGAGGTCGCGAAACATGCAGTGCGACTTTGATTGGCTTTGCCACATCAGGCTTGGCAATAGTCTGGGTATCGGCAACCTTTGGCGGCAGTACTGCACTAACACCACTGAATTGCTCACCGTTGTGGCCACGGCCCGTACGCTCCAGCTTCAACACTTTCCAGCGACAGGAAGTTTGCACTTCGTGAGCACAACCACGCTCGGCATAAGAGTCGAGGATATTCTGTAACTGACCAAAGCCAACAATGTTCAGGTTGATTTTGCCGTCCCGATAGTGATCCTGGTTGAGTTGCTCGCCAGCGTTGGCAACGGTGACAAAACGTGGAGTGTGATCAACGTCAGTGCGTGGTTTCAGTCTGGAGGATGTATTCGACGTATCAGTTTCAATCGAGTTGACTTCGATGGACGACTCGCCGGCGTGAAGCGATGCACCATAGCTGACAAGCAGAACCGGTATGCTGGCCTTGCACACTGTGATCGTTGGGTGCTTGGTCAAGGGTGCGACTCCTGTCGATTACAAACGCTGAGTATGTTCCGATTTTATACTGGAATGCTGTCTGATGCAGGCTTCTGTCCGTGCATGTACAAGACGTTTTTTTGTCGGATTCATATAACCGAACGTAAAAACGTGCTGGTAGAGTGCTGCGAGTAAAAACTGGAGATATTTCACATGCCACTTTCCATGAGCCGCGATGTATTCATCACCTGTGCGGTAACAGGCTCCGGCGGTTCACAAGACAAGTCACCGCACGTGCCACGCAGCCCGGCAGAAATTGCGGATAGCGCTATCGAGGCCGCCAAGGCGGGTGCCGCAGTTGTGCATTGTCACGTCCGAGAGCCGGACAGCGGCGCGCCAAGTCGGAAACTTGAATACTACCGCGAAGTCACTGATCGTATTCGCGACAGTGACGTCGATGTGGTGTTGAATCTGACCGCGGGCATGGGTGGGGATCTGGTGTTTGGGTCGTCGTCTTCACCGTTACCGCTTGCCGAGAAAGGCACTGACATGATCGGCGCGGAAGAACGCCTTGCCCATGTTGCTGAGTGTCTGCCGGAAATCTGTACGCTCGACTGTGGCACGATGAATTTTGCCGAAGCTGACTATGTCATGGTGAATACGCCTGGCATGTTGCGGGATATGGCCAAGCAGATTCAGGCACTGGGTGTTCGTCCCGAGATCGAAGCATTTGATACGGGGCATCTGTGGCTTTCTCGGCAACTGGTTGACGAGGGCTTGATCACATCGCCAGTACTCGTGCAGTTATGTATGGGGATTCCCTGGGGCGCCCCTAACGATTTGAATACCTTTATGGCCATGGTCAATGCGATGCCCAGTGACTGGGAGTTTTCCGCATTCTCGATAGGGCGCGATGAAATGGCTTATGCTGCCGCTGCTGTGCTCGCCGGTGGCAATGTGCGCGTTGGGCTTGAGGACAATCTCTACCTTGCAAAAGGGCAGCTTGCGACCAATGCGCAGCTGGTGGAGCGAGCGGCAAACATCGTGAGCGGCATGGGGGCGAATATTATTGGACCTGAGGATGTTCGAAAACGTCTGGCGTTGATTAAACGTGCGCCAGTCGATACCGGCGTTTCCTGAATTACGCTGATAATCTGTTGTGTGATGCGTAACGTCTGAAATACCACAGTGAGGAACACCGAGTGCAATTTGGACTGAACGAAGAGCAACAGCTGATTGTCGACACGGTCAGACAGTTTGTCGAGCAGGAAATATATCCGCATGAGGACTCCGTTGAAAAAAGCGGCGTTGTTCCTGCTGACTTGGGAGAATCCATCAAACAAAAATGCATTGATGCAGGTTTTTATGCTGCCAACTTGCCTGAGGAAGTAGGCGGTGGTGGGCTGAGTCATCTTGATTTCACACTGCTTGAGCGCGAGCTTGGTCGAGGGTCTATGGCGCTAAATCATTTCTTTGGTCGACCATCGGGTATTTTGATGGGGTGCAATGAGGCGCAACGGGAACGTTATCTATTGCCCGCCGCAAGGGGTGAGAAATTTGATGCGCTTGCGATGACCGAGCCAGATGCCGGTTCCGATGTGCGCGGTATGAAATGCACTGCAGTCGCCGATGGTGATGACTGGATTGTCAATGGCAGTAAACATTTCATCTCTCATGCAAACGTGGCTGATTTTGTCATTGTGTTCATCGCCACTGGGGTTGAACATACCCCTCGAGGTGAGAAAAAACTGATCAGTTGCTTTTTGGTTGATCGCGGAACACCCGGGTTTGAAATTTTGCCGGGCTATGAGTCAGTATCGCATCGCGGATACCAAAACTGCATCTTGGCGTTTTCCGATTGCCGACTGTCAAGTGCGCATATTCTGGGTGAGGTGCATCGCGGTTTTGATCTGGCTAACGACTGGCTATATGGCACGCGTCTAACCGTTGCCGCGATGTGTGTCGGCCGGGCGCGTCGTGTGTTTGAAATGGCATTGCCCTATGCAGCGGAGCGAAAACAGTTCGGCCAGACGATTGGTCGGTTTCAAGGCGTGTCTTTTCAATTGGCTGATATGATCACTGAAATAGATGCTGCGGACTGGTTGACTTTATCAGCAGCATGGCGCCTTGATCAGGGCTTGCCGGCAAACCGTGAGATTGCCAGCGCCAAACTTTATGCGTCTGAAATGCTTGCTCGGGTCACCGATGCTGCGCTTCAGATTTTCGGTGGTATGGGATTGATGAATGATTTGCCGCTTGAGCGCTTTTGGCGTGATGCACGGGTGGAACGTATCTGGGATGGTACGAGTGAAATTCAGCGTCATATCATCAGTCGTGATCTTTTAAGACCCTTGGGTTCCTGATATATGATCGATCGATATCGTCGTTTGTTTCGACCGACTTCCATTGCTGTGTTTGGGGGCACCTGGGCTGAGAATGTTGTTGCGCAATGTAAAGCTCAAGGGTTTGTTGGCGACATATGGCCTGTGCATCCGAGTCGCGATAGCATGGGTAGTGTGCCTTGCTTTAACAGTATCGACGACCTGCCGGGTGTTCCCGATGCAAGCTTTATCGGGGTCAACCGTGAAGCGACTATCGAGATTGTTAGCCAGTTATCCAGTCGTGGGGCGGGTGGCGCTATCTGTTTCGCTTCAGGGTTCAGTGAGGCCGCAGCTGAAGATGTGTCGGGCGATGCATTGCAAGCCAGGTTATTGGAGGTCGCGGGCGATATGCCAATCGTTGGGCCAAATTGTTATGGGTTTATCAATTATGTCGATGGTGCGATGTTATGGCCGGATCAGCACGGTGGTCAGCACGTAGACCGTGGTGTTGCATTGGTAACGCAATCGTCGAATATTGCAATCAATCTCACCATGCAACAGCGTGGTTTACCGATCGCCTATGTATTGACTGCCGGTAATCAGGCACAGTCAAGCCTTGCAGATCTCGCCGCTGCGGTTCTTGACGATGATCGAGTGACGGCGCTGGGCCTGCATATTGAAGGGTTCAAGGATGTGCGTGCTTTTGAAGCGCTTGCGGCTCTGGCCCACAAGAAGAAAATCCCTATTGTGGCGCTTAAAACTGGCGAGATAGCGTCTTCGCGCGCCGCATTGATGTCACATACGCGTTCCATTTCTGGTGACGATGCTGCGAGCGATGCGTTTCTGAAAAGGCTGGGTATTGCAAGAGTGCACAGCTTCAATGTCTTGATTGAAACGCTGAAGGTATTGCATGCTCATGGTGTTGTGAGCGGTAATCGCCTCGTATCAATGAGCTGCTCTGGGGGCGAAGCTGCACTGCTTGGTGATGCGGCTGCACGACATGGAATTGATTGTCCCGATCTCGAATCTACACAGCGTGAAAAACTGCGCGCGATATTAGGTGGTCGTGTAGCTTTGGCCAATCCACTTGATTACCACACTTATATATGGAATGACCCGGATGCAATGACTGCCATGATGAGTGCCGCAATGGACGGTCCGTTTGATAGTAGCGTCCTGGTTCTGGATTATCCGAGACTTGATCGCTGCGAAGTGTCATCCTGGGATGTTGCAGTGGATGCCTACATTAAAGCGGGGGAAACATTCGACGGATTGCAGGCGGTTTTGGCAACCTTGCCAGAAAATCTGCCGGAATCTGTCAGTCAGAAATTGCTGGCGGCCAGTATCGTACCCTTGTCAGGCGTTGATGACGGACTGATTGCGATATCGGTCGCGGCATGGTTAGGTCGTCGTGCAGCTGATTCCCTGCCACCGCCAGTGTGGCTAAATGAATATTCTTCGGGAGATTTGCCCGAAGTCCAGGTAGCCGGTTTACGTCTTGTGTCTAATTCCGGTGATGGCAAGCGTAGCAATGCTCGTAAGTTAAGCGACGACGTTTGGGGGCGTCATGCGGCAGAAGCATCCAAGCGGTCCAACACACGATTGCTTGATGAAATTGCGGCGAAACGGTGGCTGGCTCGTTACGGTAGTACCGTCCCTACAGGCGTTCGTTTGTCTTTTGCTGATGTTCGATCAACACGACGACTGACTCGAGCGCTCGACAAAGCATCACCAGTGTTGTCTTATCCGTTGGTTGCGAAAGGATTGGGAATTGCGCACAAAAGTGATGTCAATGCGATTCAACTCGGTATTGATGATCGCCGTCGTCTTGAGCGTGCCATTCGCAATATTGAGTGTGACGGAGGTTGCCTGATCGAGGAGCAGGTTACTGAAGGTGTAGCAGAACTGTTGGTCAGCGTCGTGCCCGATGCGGTTCATGGTTTGGTGTTGACGGTTGCTGCCGGTGGCATCAATGCGGAAATTCTTGACGATGCCTGTCAGGCATTGCTGCCGGTGTCTCGGTCGGAAGTGGATGACATGCTGGGTTCATTGCGATGTAATGCGCAGCTTCGTGGCTATCGAGGAGGTGCAATGGTTGATCGTCGCGCCTTGCTTGATGCTATTGATGCCATACAACAAGCCGCCTTGCAACTCGGTCCGAGACTGGTCGAGCTCGAAGTGAATCCATTGATCTGCGCTCCGGAGCGATGCGTAGCGGTAGACGCACTGATTGCCGTGCGTGATCTTCCACTGAGTTAATTGACGACGTTGTCCTGAGTCACCTCAACAGTCAAAGGTTGAACATTACGATGATCGAATTGAATACGGGGCCCATTCAGACCCGACGTGAAGAAACCATTCTCGAAGTCACTATCGATCGCCCCAAGGCCAATGCGATTGATCTGCTTACCAGTCGTTTGATGGGTGACGTCTTTATGGATTTTCGCGATGACGATTCGCTGCGTATAGCGATATTGCGTGCGCAGGGCGAAAAGTTTTTCTCCGCTGGCTGGGATTTGAAGGCAGCAGCGGGCGGCGATGCGGTCGATGGTGACTATGGCATTGGTGGCTTTGGTGGCTTGCAGGAATTGGGTCACCTTAACAAGCCGGTTATCTGCGCTGTCAATGGAATCTGCTGTGGCGGTGGGCTTGAAATAGCCTTGTCCTGCGATCTGATCATTGCAAGCGAAAATTCGACGTTTGCATTACCCGAAATACGCTCGGGCACGGTCGCCGATGCGGCTTCAATCAAATTGCCGAAACGCATTCCTTATCATGTGGCAATGGATTTGTTACTCACGGGGCGCTGGTTTGATGCCGAAGAGGCGCTGCGCCTTGGCTTGCTCAAGTCGGTTGTATCGTCGAATGATCTGCGTGAAGAGGTCTGGTCTGTAGCGCGTCATCTGGCCTCGGGGCCGCCGCTAGTCTATGCAGCGATCAAGGAAGTTGTGCGTGAGGCGGAGGATATGCGCTTTCAGGATATGCTCAATCGCGTGAGCAATCGGCAGTTACGGACGGTCGATAAACTTTACAGCTCGGAAGATCAGCTGGAGGGGGCCAAAGCATTTGCCGAGAAACGTGATCCTGTGTGGCGTGGTCGATAAGGGATTTTCGTCGGTGATGGAGTGAATCGACATTCGCTGTTTAACAGCCATCAAAACGCGTTCAAAACGTCTTCTAAGGTCTGTTTTGGGTGGTTTTTTCGAACTTTTTTCAAGGTAATCAACTGTTTGGCGTGGTCCGACCCCGATCCTTATTCCACGGTGACGCTTTTGGCGAGGTTGCGGGGTTGGTCGACATCGCGTTTCAGGGCGAGCGCGGTGTAGTAGGCGAGCAATTGCAGGCTGATGCCGAGTACGATGGGTTGTAGTAGCGGATCGATGTGTGGCGCAATCAGCAGATGATCCGCAAGTTCCCCGATTCGTTTTGTGTCTTTGGCATCGGTCAGTGCAATGACCGGAGCACCGCGTGCCTTGATCTCTTCAAGCGAAGACAATGTCTTTCTTAACAATGCTGTTTCGGGTAGCACGACCACACAGGGGGTCTTGTTGGTCACCAGTGCCAATGGACCATGTTTGAGCTCTGAGGCAGGATAAGCCTCGGCATGAATATAGGAAATTTCCTTAAGCTTCTGCGCGCCCTCAAGGGCCACGGGAAAGCCTGCGGTGCGACCGACATAGAATGCGCTGGATGCAGACTTTATTTTGTTGGCAATTTTCTTGACGAGTGCCCGGCTCTCAAGAACTGATGCGACAGCACTTGGCAATGCTTCGAGTGATTCGACTAGATGTGCGCCGCGCTGTGGTGATACATCACGCAAGCGGCCAAGCATGATCGCCAACAAGGCGAAAACGGTCAGCATGCTGGTGTACGCTTTGGTTGACGCAACCGAGACTTCCGGTCCGGCATGCATATAGATTCCGCCATCAACTTCTCGAGCGATCGTGCTACCAACGCTGTTGACTATGCCGAGAACAAACCCACCTTTCCGTCGAATTTCACGTAAGGCCGCCAGGGTATCAAACGTTTCACCGGACTGACTGACCACAATATATAAGGTATTGCTTTCAATCACGGGATTTCGATAGCGAAACTCTGCTGCAGCTTCGGCATCACACGGAATTCGAGCAAGTTCTTCAATCATGTGCGCGCCTGCCATGCCAGCATAAAATGCGGAACCGCAGCCTAAAATCTTGATGCGCCGAGTGTCGAGGAGGTCTCGTGGTTGCAGGTTAAGCCCGCCGAGATGAGTGGTTGAGAAGCGATGATCAATACGCCCACGCAGGGTGCGCTCGATGGTTTCCGGTTGATCAAGAATTTCTCTTAGCAGAAAGTGTGCATGACCGCCCTTGTCATAGTCTTCGACTGCTCCTTGCAAGGTGGTTCGAGCTTTCTCGCTGGGTGCTGCATCGAGTGTGGTTACCGAGAAACCCTCAGGTGTTAATTCCGCGATCTCACCATCGTCGAGATGAACAATCTCACGGGTATAACGAGACAGAGCTGACATGTCAGAAGCGGCGAGCATTTCCCCATCGCCGATACCTAGAATGACCGGGCTGCCGTTACGTGCAACCACGATAGTCTTGGGTGATTCGCTATCAACAACGGCGAGACCATAGGTGCCTTGAACCATGGCGAGTGTTTCCCGTACACGTTCAATCAGGCTGCCGCTTGCATTGGCTATCAAATGAGCAAACAACTCGGTATCGGTCTCTGATTTGAACGTCACACCTTGGGCAAGCAAACGCTGCTTGAGACTATCGGCGTTCTCGATGATGCCGTTGTGTACCACCGCAATGCGTTCCGAGGTGTCCAGATGAGGGTGCGCATTCTCATCGGTTGGTGCGCCATGTGTTGCCCATCGAGTATGGCCGATGCCACAGTTACCTGACAAACTTGGCGGCAGCTGTGCCTCGAGCATCGATAGCTTGCCGGCCGACTTGTAATGCCGCAGACGTTTCCGTGCAATCAATGCCAACCCGGCGGAGTCATATCCTCGGTATTCGAGGCGTTTGAGCCCGTCAAGCAGTACTGGACCGGCTGTTTTCAAACCTGTATAGGCGATAATCCCGCACATGATGCAGCGTTTCTCTGTTTAGCCGTAAATAGTCCGTCGGATTTGCCGTTCGGTCATCGGTTCAGCGGTGAACCGATAGCTGCCAAGCTCCTCCTGCAGGCGTTTATAAATTGTCGAATTGTTCAATCCGGCTTTTTGTAACTCGTGATGGCGCCGACGGATGAAATCTGCAGGCGCCTCGTGATAAAAGGCGAGCACCTCAGTGACCAGCCGGGTAGCCTCAGACGCATTGAGCGTGCTGTGGCGACACAGATGGTCAACGAGCTCGTCAGGCAGTTGATCCGTCGACATGGCAGGAAGATGGACTGGATAGAAGTCAAGGGCAAATATTTTGCCCGAAAAAAGGTAGGAGAATTGTAATATCGCCCATGAATGATCTTTTTTGCGATGAGAATACGGTGCTTCCAGGGGTGCATCTGCTGAAAGGCTTTGCGGATGCGAGCGTTTTGTTGCCCCATTTGATGGCGATTGTTGACTCGGCACCGTTACGCCAGATGGAAACCAGTCGCGGTTTCAAAATGTCAGTGTCACAAACCAATTGTGGGCAACGTGGCTGGGTGTCGGATCGACGTGGGTATCGCTATACAGCCAATGACCCGCTGACAGGCAGGCCTTGGCCCTCAATGCCGGAGGTTTTCCGGCAGTTGGCCGCCGAGGCTGCAGCCGCGGCCGCTTTTGCGAATTTCTGCCCTGATGCTTGCCTGATCAACTGTTATTCACCTGGCACCCAGATGGGCGCACATCAGGATAAAGACGAGCCGGACGTCTCGCAGCCGATTGTCTCGGTTTCGCTGGGCATTCCGGCGCGTTTCTACATTATTGGAGCTGAACGCCGTGGCAGTTCAACGGCGATAGATCTTGAAGATGGTGATGTTGTCGTATTTGGTGGCCCCGCAAGGCGTTACTATCACGGGGTGCGTAAATTGAAAGCGGCGACTGATCCGCAATTTGGTTCATACCGTTGGAATTTGACGTTTCGTCGGGCGCTATAAGGCGTTCGGTTTCCGACGTTTAATTGACCACCAAAAGCCTCCTGACTACCATCGGCGCTCCGTTTCCGGCAAAAGCACATGATTCTGTTTCGCGTATTTAAAAATTGGTGGCCTGAGTAGCATGTACTTTCGCTTGTTTATTCAGCTGACGTGCCTGGCACTGATGGCATCGACCGCAATTGCAGGTGAGAACGCATTGATTGCGGGCGGCTTGGGTTCAACGGATCCAGACAAGACGCAGGGGGCGTCAGAGTCTGAAAACCGGCTTGTCCCCACAATTGCGCCTATCGATACGGTTCATGTCGGCGTGGGGAACCAGTGGGAATTTTACTTGCGAGGGCGCACAAGATCGGGCGAGCCACCGACCATCATTGGTGTAGTTTTGCCATCGGGTGCCGTCATGACAGATGTTGGTGACGGGTGGTCTCTCATCTATTGGCAGCCGCGGCCCGAGGATGTTGGCCGTCATGTGCTGACCATTCGAGCGATGGACAAGGATGATCCGAACCTTGTGTTTGAACGAGATGTCGAGGTTGAGGTTCAAGCTGTCGACGGCGATAATACTCGCGAGTCGATGATTCCAGCTGCCGCTAGTCCGAGTGGTTCTGCTGTGCTTGCCGCGGGTAGCTCAGACCAGGCGCCGACGCTCGGACCGATTGCCACGCATATCGTCAGCGCCGGAAAAACGCTGACGATTCGAGTGACGCCGGAATACGATCATGAGCTACCGCCTATCATCCGCATTGACCGGCTACCCGCAAACGCCAGTTTCGACGCAAATAAAGATGGCAGTCGAACTTTCTTTTGGCCGACAGGTAATCGCGATCAAGGACAGCATCGATTTCGCATCACCGTCATTCACCCGGACGATGCGTCGCTGAAGACGACACGAGAATTGACGGTTATTGTCGGTGATCCATCACAGCAATCAACTTTTCCCACCGATCGCTGACTCAAGCAACTATCTTGTCTTGATGTTCCTTTTGCGCTTGGCGAACGAGGCCTTGCATCGATCAGGTTCTGCTGCATTAGTGTAAGCTGCGAAATTGATCCAGAGGCGCCGACTTGCGACATTTTCAAACACTGCCGGACAACGTCAAAGGCGCTTTGATCCTGATGATAGCGGCGTTTGGATTTGCCTTGATGGCGGCGCTCATCAAGCTCGCTGGTTCTCGATTACCGGTCACTCAGATACTCTTTGTTCGCCAGATAGGCATGGTTGCAATGCTGTTGCCGGCGCTTGTCACGCATTTTCCGGATGTGGTGAAAACCCAGCGACTTGACCTCCAACTGACACGAGTATTCTTTGCGCTGATCGCCATGTTGTGTGGGTTTACTGCGATCATTCATATGCCCCTGGCAGAGGCGACTGCACTCGGCTTTGCCAAGAGTTTCTTTGTCACGATTTTCGCAGTCATCGTGTTGAAGGAAACGGTCGGGGTGTATCGATGGTCTGCGGTTGCCATCGGCTTTATCGGCGTGCTGATCATGTTGCGCCCGGGAACGGACAGTTTCTCGATCTATGGTTTGATGGCTGTGATTGGTGCCGCCAGTGCAGGTTTTGTCATGGTCATCATTCGCTTGCTGTCGCGCAACGATTCTCCGAATACCATACTGATGTTTCAGGCCGTCGGTGTGGCGATAGTGGTGATCGTGCCGGCGATCCTGAACTGGGTGCCGCCGACACCGAGAGAGTGGGTGATTCTTGCAGCCATTGGCTTTGTTTCTTACTTTGCACAAATGGCCAATATATATGCGTTCAAATTCGGCGAAGCCTCTATGCTTGCATCGCTTGACTATGTGCGACTGATCTATGCCACCTTGTTTGGTTGGCTATTGTTCAGCCAGTTGCCTGGCGTCGCGACCTGGGTCGGCGCGGGAATTATTGTGTTGGCGTCTGTTTATACCGTGCGTCGCGAGTCGCGACGCAAGAAGTTGTTGGCCTCTCATCCAGTTGCACGAGGGATGCATGGAGGGTGAGATTATTGTTCAAGGTAATGTGATACCTCGATAAGATTGCCATCCGGGTCGCGAAAATAGACTGACTTGATCGGTCCCAATGCGCCCGTGCGCTTAACCGGGCCTTGTTCAATCTCAATGTCCTTTTTTTCAAGATGTTCGATCACCTCTTCAATGGGTGCGGTGGTTATCAGACAAACATCTGCTGAGCCAGGCACTGCATGACGCGCCTTGGGTTCGAACTCATTTCCGGCTTCGTGCAGATTGATCTTCTGCTGACCGAACATCAGCGCATGCCTGCTATCACCGAATTGGGTCGCCACCATGCCCAGTACACTTGAATAGAAGTTGACTGTGTCCTCGATGGACGTAACGGTCAGCACCAGATGATCGAGTCGGGTAATCAGAAACACGCCAGACACCAAATTGTTGGAGGGATGTCAGGGTACAACGAAAAAGGCCCGCGAAAGCGGGCCTTTGATTCCTGAAATCAGTGATGAGCTTACTTGTCTTTTTCTTTCTGCTCTAGACTGGCTGCCAACTCATTCAACCGATCGGCGTATTCGATGTAATTATCAAGATCACCCTTGCGCAAAACAACACGACTGCTGTAGTCGCCTTTTGATAATGCTTCAACATGGCGACAAAACGGTCGCATTGGTCCGAGTAGCTTGTGTGTATAAGCAACGCATACCGCGGCCAGCAAGAGGATATACAGGACAAACAAGGCGCCACAGTAGCGGAACAAATGAACGAGTTGAATTTCGATCATTTCACCGTAGTAGGAATTTGGCTCAGCCTTGCCGGTAAAGATGCCAATCAGGTCGCTGAAGGCGAAATACAGAAACGCGCCCAGCAGGACCGCTACCAACGCAGTCGAGCCGAGCATGTACATCAGCAATTTGAATTGCAGGAACGGCTGCCAGACCGCATTGACGACCTTGCGCTGTTGTGACTGCTTGTCAGCTGTCATTGCTGACTGATCGAGAACTTCTGTGTGATTCATCGGAATCCGCCAGTGCCATTACTATTGCTGGTATCGGGTATCCGTGCCCCACTCTGAAGCCCTATGCGGGGTCTGATAGCGATTCAACTCTGCGAATGAGGCAGAGTGAGGACTGAATCACGTTGAAACTGTGAAGTCTGTCTGCGTTAAGATCGGGCCACTTAAACCAGATCGGGGTTCAAAAATGGTCTATTCCATAGCGGGTCAGGCGCCAATAATTCCAAATTCCTGCTTTGTCGCTCCCGGCGCGATGCTGATCGGCAATATCGAACTCGATGATCAGGTCAGCATCTGGTTCAATGCGGTTCTGCGTGGCGACAATGCGCTGATCAAGATCGGCCAGGGCAGCAATATTCAGGATGGTGCCGTGTTGCATGTCGATGAGGATGCACCATTGTCGATCGGCAGTCGGGTGACCGTCGGGCACAAGGTGATGCTGCATGGTTGCACGATTGGCGACGGCAGTCTGATTGGTATGAATGCCGTGGTGTTGAATCACGCGAAGATTGGTCGTCGCTGCCTGATTGGTGCCAATGCCCTGGTGACCGAAGGCATGGACATTCCCGATGGTTCTCTGGTGCTTGGTTCACCGGGTAAGGTTGTCAAGACGCTCGATGAAAAAGCGTTCGCGGGAATGGATGTGGGTGCTCAGCACTATATTGACAAGATTACTGTGTACCGGGATTCGCTCAAGTCGGTTGTATAAACACACCAACTTGAGCGAATTTGCGTGGTTACCTGGGTTACATCGTCAAGGCAGGTTCAGGCGGGTTCAGTCGCTCATCACCGATCATCGATTCAAAGGCTTGGAGGCGTTTGTAGATCGACATCAGTTCGACGATCGTTGTCCACGAATTAACGAGGAACTGAAATGAATTCTCGACTCGATCAAATGCCTGCCTGATCTGTTGGTACACGCCGAATGTAATCGCGCCGGAGGCAAATGTCGGGACTAGAGCCAGTAGTGGAATGAGGTTCGCGCCTTGCAAATACGCATAGCGAAAGACATTGAAGTACAGATAATTGAAGTAAAGCTTGAAGTAATTTTTTCGAACATTTTGGTAGAGGCCTTTTATCGTGGGTGGTTCCGCGCGACCTTCATCGTCTTCTCCGTACACGAGTTCCTTGCGATATGCGGCTTCGACTTTCTGATTATTGAACTCCAATCCGGGCAGTCTATAGCCGACCGCTGCGAGTAACACTGTGCCGAATATCGAAGAGATCAACGCAAGAAAAACCAATGAACCATCGATTGCACCCAGTAGAGGAAGTTCGGTAACCTGTTTTGATAGTTGCCACAAAAGTGGTAAAAAGGCAATCAGTGTCATGATGGCACTGATAAACGCGGAGCCGAGACCTTCGACGATACCGGCAAATCGCATGGTGTCTTCCTGAACACGCTGTGCTGCTCCTTCCACGCTGCGCAGTTTGCTCCAGTGAGACATATAGAAGTCATTCATTGCTGTACGCCAGCGAAACACATAGTGTGAGACGAAAAAACTGAAAACGACGAGCATCAGAATATTCGGTATCAGCACAATAAAGACAGCTTTCATTTTGCTGTACAGCTCTTCTTCGCTGACGCTACCCGGTGTGGTCAAGGCGCGCTGTATCATGTCGAACAGGTCGCCAAACCAGTTATTGATCCAAACACCGATTTGCACTTGAAAGTAGGTTACCAGCAAGATAATCGCAGTCCCGACGACCGCCCAGGGGTACCAGCGATTGCGGTCAACAAAATACCAGGCGATACAAAACACGGCGACAGCAAGCACAATAAATTGGTACACCCAGATTTTGTCAGGACTCAAGAAAGCAGGGCGCTCGCCTTCTGGCACTTCAATCACCTCTTTCATCAGGCTCAATTGGGGGGCGAGGCCGTCAGCAAAGCCGTACCAGATGGCCAGACAGACGAAGAACCAGGCGATCGCAGACAGGAGAAATTGTCTGGGGCGTGGAAAAAAGGAATCAAACATGGGAAGTATTCCGTAAGTGAGTAATTCTGTGCGGATCCGCTTACTAGGTCGTACAAGTTAATGAGTCTAGTTTGGAAACGGTTAGTTCGCCGTGAGGACATCCCTAACACCCGCAAATTCAGCAGGAACCGCCACGGCGTCGTTTCTGGCTCGTTGGACAAGCGCCCAAGGACGCTGATTTAGATACAATGCGCAAGGCGCCGAATTCGGCTCAATGTCCACTTTGCAGCAAGGCTTTCAATGGCTCAGTACGTCTACACCATGAATCGGGTCGGCAAGATTGTTCCACCGAAACGAGAAATTCTTAAAAACATCTCCTTGTCGTTTTTTCCGGGCGCAAAGATTGGCGTTCTGGGGCTTAACGGTGCGGGTAAGTCCACTCTGCTGAAGATCATGGCGGGGCGCGACACCGAGATCGAAGGTGAGGCGTATCCGATGCCGGGTATCAATATTGGCTATCTAGAGCAGGAGCCGGTACTCGATCCCGGCAAGACCGTTCGCGAGGTTGTGGAAGAGGCGCTCGGTGAGGTCAAATCGGCACAGTCTCGTCTGGATGAAGTTTACGCGGCCTACGCTGAACCGGATGCTGATTTCGACGCGCTGGCTGCCGAGCAGGCGAAACTTGAAGCGATCATTGAAGCTGCGGATGCGCACAATCTCGATCATCAAATGGATATTGCCGCCGATGCATTGCGTCTGCCGCCCTGGGACGCGAACATCGGGCACCTCTCCGGTGGTGAGAAACGTCGAGTTGCCTTGTGTCGTTTGTTGCTGTCCGGCCCCGACATGCTGTTACTTGACGAGCCGACCAACCACCTTGATGCCGATTCGGTTGCCTGGCTCGAACACTTCCTGCACGACTTCAATGGCACTGTGGTGGCGATTACTCACGATCGTTACTTTCTGGACAATGTGGCAGGGTGGATTCTTGAGCTTGATCGCGGCCATGGTATTCCGTATGAAGGCAACTACTCGGGTTGGCTGGATCAAAAATCTACACGACTTGAAATGGAATCCAAGCAGGAATCTTCCCACGCCAAAGCCATGAAAGCAGAACTGGAATGGGTTCGGCAGGGGGCAAAGGGGCGTCAATCAAAATCGAAAGCCCGGTTGCAGCGCTTCGAAGAAATGCAATCTCAAGAGTTTCAGAAGCGTTCCGAAACCAACGAGATTTATATACCCCCAGGCCCACGATTGGGTGACAACGTTATCGACTTTGAAAACGTCACGAAG
Organism: uncultured Granulosicoccus sp.; assembly: GCA_937924505.1. The sequence continues at coordinate 200,205 of CALDSR010000004.1, forward strand.
TCCTATGGTGATCGCGTACTGATTGAAGATTTGTCATTCAGTATGCCCAAAGGGTCGATTGTCGGCGTCATTGGTGGCAATGGTGCGGGCAAATCGACGCTCTTTCGCATGCTGATGGGACAGGAACAACCGGACTCTGGTGAGATAAAAATCGGTGAGACTGTAAAACTTGCCTATGTCGATCAAAGCCGGGATGACCTCGATGGTGACAAGTCAGTTTTCGAGGTCTTGTCAGAGGGCAGCGATATCATCACGATTAACAACTACGATGTGCCAGCCCGTCAATATGTCGGTCGTTTTAACTTCAAGGGCAGTGACCAGCAAAAAATCGTCAAGGAGTTGTCCGGTGGTGAACGCGGACGTTTGCATCTTGCCTTGACGCTGAAGCAGGGAGCCAATGTGCTGTTGCTCGATGAACCTTCAAACGATCTTGACGTGGAAACCTTGCGCGCCCTTGAAGAGGCGTTGCTTGATTTCGCTGGCTCCGCCATAGTGATATCTCACGATCGTTGGTTCCTGGATCGTGTCGCTACCCATATCCTCGCGTATGAGGACCCTGGCGAAATCAATTTCTTTGCCGGAAACTATACCGAATACGAGGCCGATCGACGCGAACGCCTTGGAGACGCTGCCGTGCAACCAAAGCGTGTACGCTACAAAAAGCTGGCCATCTAGGCGTGCCGTAAAACAACCACTGAGGAGCCGACAAACGCATGTTGACTAATAAAGATCTGGCTGAGAAGGGTTTGCAGGCAACACTGGTCGAGCATCCCCTGGTGCAACACAAACTCAGCTTGATGCGTAACAAGTCCCAGTCATCCTCAGCTTTTCGCGCCTTGTTGCGGGAAATCTCGTGGTTGCTGTGTTACGAAGTCACAAGCGACTTGCCGCTGGAGTTGCGCGATATCGAGACTCCTGTCGAGCCGATGAAAGCACCGATGTTGATGGGCCGCAAACTGGCCTTTATTTCGATCCTTCGCGCGGGCAATGGCATGCTCGACGGTATGCTTGATGTGATCCCGTCAGCGCGTGTTGGTCACGTGGGTTTGTACCGAGATCCAGAGACGCTTGAGGCGGTCGAGTATTACTACAAGGTGCCGAACAATATGGAGAATCGCCTTATCATTGTGGTGGATCCGATGTTGGCTACGGCCAACTCTGCTATCGCTGCGGTTCATCGACTTAAACAAGGGGGCGCGAAGAACATGCGTTTTGCCTGTCTTATCTCCGCACCTGAAGGTATCAAGGCCTTTAATCAGGCACACCCTGATGTATCCATTGTTACCGCAGCCGTTGATACTCATCTGAACGATCACGGTTACATCGTACCCGGTCTCGGTGATGCGGGTGATCGTATATTCGGCACGAAGTAAGGCCTGATGAGCGAGTCCATTGAGCACAGTACACCGCGCAAACGGACCGGTCGTACGCGGGGTCGTGGTCGTCGACAAGCAGACAGCGGTGTTTTTGAGCAGAAGCCGTTCAAACAGCCACGTCACCGAACGCCACCCGTCGCTTTCGCCTCTGAAGACGAGATCGAAGTTATTCATCATGCTTCGCTAAAGCTGCTTGAAGAATTTGGAATAGCGGTTCTCCATGATGAATCGCGAGACATGATGATCGGCGCTGGTGGTGAACTGGTTACGGGATCGAACCGTGTTCGTTTTGCGCCTGAGCTGATCATGCAATTGATGAGCTCTGTGCCATCGAGTTTTACGCTGCATGCGCGCAACCCTCTGCACAATGTGCATTTAGGTGGGGACCGCATGGCGTTCTGCATGATGGGTAGTGCACCGAATGCTTCCTGTCTTGATCAAGGACGACGAACTGGCAATACCAGCGATTTTCAAAATTTCCTGAAGATCGCTCAGCAGCACAATATCATTCATATGAATGGTGGCTATCCCTGCGAGCCAGTGGATATTCATGCATCCGTTCGACATCTGGATTGTATTTATGATCTCGCGACATTAACTGACAAGGTTTTCAGCATCTATTCGCTGGGCAGCGATCGCAATCGCGATGGTCTGGAGATGACGCGCATCGCACGCAATGTCAGCGTTGATACCTTTAAAGCCGAACCGTCAGTCTGGACGGTCATCAATACCAACTCCCCAATGCAGCTTGATATCCCGATGCTGCAAGGGATCATAGAGATGGCGTCGATGGGGCAGGTATCGGTGATTACGCCATTTACCTTGTCGGGCGCCATGGCACCGGTCACGATCGCTGGAGCCCTGGTACAACAAAATGCAGAAGCGTTGGCGGGAATGGCATTTAGTCAGATTGTCAATCCTGGTGCGCCGGTCATGTATGGGGGGTTCACATCAAATGTCGATATGAAATCCGGTGCACCCGCGTTTGGTACACCGGAGTACATGAAGGCGCAGATAATAGGCGGTCAGCTGGCGCGTCGCTATCAGGTACCTTACCGAACCTCCAATGTCTGTGCGGCCAATACTGTTGATGCGCAAGCCGCTTATGAGAGTGTTTTTTCACTGTGGGGCGCTGTGCAAAGTGGCATGCATATGCTCAAGCATGGCGCCGGCTGGATGGAAGGTGGCTTGTGCTGTTCGTACGAGAAATCCGTACTCGATATTGATTTGCTACAGATGATTGCCGAAAGTCTCGAACCGTTGGACTTCAGTGAGGATGCACTGGCGCTTGATGCGATCAAGGAAGTTGGGCCGGGTGGTCATTTTTTTGGTACGGACCACACGCAGACGCGCTACAAGACAGCGTTCTACTCGCCGATACTGAGTGACTGGCGAAATTTTGAATCATGGCAGGAAGCCGGCGAACCGACAGCTATGCAAAAGGCCAATCGTGTTTGGAAAGACCGACTGGCCCTGTACGAGAAGCCGGCAATGGATGAAGCGGTTCATGAGGAGTTGACCAGCTTTGTTGAGAGACGAAAAGCGGAAGGTGGTGTTGCAACTGATTTTTAAAGTCCAACATATAGGTATTGTTGGTTGCTGGATAGTTTATTGAATCGCTTTTAAAAAAATTTGATGCAACAGAATTCGGAATAACAGGAAAACCGCGGTGAGCAGATTTGACTACGTGATAGTCGGTGCGGGTTCGGCAGGTTGTATCCTGGCTGCGCGCCTGACCGAAGACCCAACCGTCTCGGTCGCCCTGCTTGAAGCAGGTGGGTCTGATAAAAGCATTTTCATCCAAATGCCGACCGCCTTGTCGATCCCGATGAATATGCCGAAATATAACTGGGGATTCGAATCAGAACCAGAGCCTGGGTTGAACGGGCGAAAACTGGATTGTCCTCGCGGCAAGGTTATCGGTGGTTCATCGTCAATCAATGGCATGGCTTTCGTCCGTGGGCATGCCCGTGATATTGATGAATGGGAAACCCAAGGAGCGGTAGGCTGGAACTACGCTTCCTGTCTGCCTTACTACAAGCGACTAGAAAGCTGGCATCACGGCGCTAATCGTTACCGTGGTGGCAGTGGTCCGGTCGGGGTCTGCGGCGGTAACGACATGCAATTAAACCCCTTGTATCAAGCCTTTATCGATGCGGGTGAGCAAGCCGGCTATCCATTCACTGCAGACTACAACGGCTATCAGCAAGAAGGTTTTGGACAAAAGAGCATGTCCGTTGATGGTGGCGTTCGCGCTTCGACGGCCAATGCGTATTTGAAACCGATTCGACACCGAAGTAATCTGCATATCATCCCACATGTCCTGGTTGATTCGGTCTTGTTTGATGCCGACGCTGACGCAATACAGAATAAAGCCTGTGGCGTTCGATATATCGCAGCAGGGCGTTACCTGAAAATATTTGCCGAGCGAGAAGTCATTCTGTCAGCGGGATCGATAGGGTCGCCATCTATCCTGCAACGTTCAGGAATTGGTCCCGCGGATGTGCTGAAAGAGGCCGAGGTCGCCCTGCGTCTGGATTCACCCGGTGTCGGCGCTAATCTGCAAGACCATCTTGAAGTGTATTTTCAATATGAATGTACGCAAGCCGTGTCACTTAATCGAGAGTTGAACTGGTGGCGCAAAGGGATGATTGGCGCACGTTGGGTGCTTACCAAGCAAGGACTTGGTGCCACGAATCATTTTGAATCCTGTGGGTTCATCCGTTCGAGGGCAGGCTTGAAGTGGCCGAACATCCAGTACCACTTTCTGCCCGGTGCCATGCGCTATGACGGACGGGCAGCGTTTCCGGGTGATGGATTTCAAGTTCATGTTGGCCCGAACAAGCCACAGAGTCGTGGACATCTGAAAATCAAGACCGGGAATCCTCGTCAGGCACCCTCCATTCAATTCAATTATTTACAGCATGAGCAAGATAAGCAGGATTGGCGCGATTGCATACGATTGACGAGGGAAGTATTGCAGCAATCGTCTTTGGCACGATTTCGTGGCGATGAAATACAGCCCGGTTTGCATATCGATACGGATGAGGCCATAGATCAGTGGGTGATCGAGAATGTTGAAAGTGCTTATCACCCATCCTGTTCGGTGAAGCTAGGTGCTGATGATGATCCGATGGCTGTGCTTGATAGCGAATGCAAGGTACGCGGTACAAAGAACCTTCGTGTCGTTGATTCGTCAATCTTTCCAACGATAACCAATGGCAATCTGAACGCACCATCGATGATGGTGGCCGAGCGCGCAGCTGATTTGATTCGAGGCAAGTGCTTGCCGCCGGAAGAGGTGCCAGTCTGGACACCCAAGAATTGGGAAAATACGCAACGGACCAAAGAATCGGAAGCCTGATTGATATTTTCTGAGCTGGTAGTGTGCCAAGCACGCTGGCTCACGCTGCTGGCACACCCGAGACCTCGCAACAACATTTGGCTCAAACTCAATTCCTGGTTTGCTCGCGACGTGATCCCCGAAGTGCAGCTCAGGGTGGGTGTGCTTGATCGCTAAATGTAGATTCCGCGTAGAGTATTTCAAGGAGTGCCTGATAGATCAGGCTCTACCGTATTCATCTCCTACTCTGACGATATCATCTTCACCCAGATAGGATCCCGATTGCACTTCTATCAATTCAAGAGGGATTTTGCCAGGATTGTAAAGCCGATGCATGGTACCCAACGGAATGTAGGTCGATTCATTCTCTGTCAGCAAAATCTCTTCTTCACCATTGGTAATGACAGCCGTGCCTTTTACTACCACCCAATGTTCCGAGCGATGAAAGTGCTTCTGCAGAGACAATTTGGCACCAGGCTTTACATTGATACGCTTCACTTGAAATCGAGGGTGAAGATGTAAACTTTCATAGTGTCCCCAGGGGCGGTAGCAAGTAGTGTGTCTGGACAGTTCACTGCGTGACTGAGCATTGAGGCGCTCAACGGCTTGCTTGATATTCTGCGCGTTGGCATTGTCAATAACCAGAACAGCATCAGGCGTTTCAATGACCGAAATATTTTGCGTACCCAGCGCGACCAACAATCGTGAGCTTGAGTGTAAATAGGTGTCGGTTGTGTCGTGGTGAAGAATGTCTCCTACCCCGGCATTACCTTGTTCATCATGATCAGACAATTTATGCACTGCATCCCAACTACCGATATCTGACCAGGCGGCTGTGAACGGCAAGACGACCACGTTCTGCGCATGTTCCATGATGGCAAAATCTACCGAGATGTTGTCACATTGCTCGAACGCAGCACGGTCCAGGCGTACGAAGTCCAGGTCCGTGCTTGCTTTGTCTATCGCCTGACGGGTGTATCCGTGCATCTCTGGCTGTAATGCGCTCAGAGCATTGAGAAACACGGATGCCTTGAAGATGAAAATGCCGGAATTCCAATAAGCGTTGTCCTCTTTGATTAATTTGAGCGCACGCTCTTTTTCCGGTTTCTCAACAAAAGAGCTCACATGGAAACCGTTGGAATCGTTGGTCAGCGGTGCTCCTGCCACAATATATCCATAGCCAGTCTCAGGTGCCGTAGGCGTGACGCCCAGGGTGACCAGAGTATCTTGCTCTGCAAGTGCAATCGCCTTGACAATGGTTTCCCGAAAACTGCCGGTATCAGGGATGAGATGATCAGCAGGAACGACCACCAGCACGGCATCTGGATTGACCTGAAAAGCCCTCCAGGCGGCGACTGCTATTGCCGGAGTCGTATTCCTCGCACAAGGCTCCAGCATGATGGTAGCTGCCTCACAGCCTGTAGCGGCAAGCTGCTCCCCGGTTAAAAAGCGATGCTCCTCAGAGCAGACGACTATCGGTGCATTTGTTGTTGTTTGATCAAAGCGAGAAACGGTAGATTGCAGCAGGGACTGCTCCCCACCGAGCTTTAAAAACTGCTTGGGGTAGTCAGTTCGCGACAGTGGCCATAGTCGCGTACCGGATCCGCCAGCGAGAATGACTGGAACATAGGGGGTTGACGATCGACTCAATGGGATTTCCTCTTCCAGTCTTTGAAACTAAATTTATCAGGGTACTTATTTGATAGTTACACAAGCAACCGCAAATATCAGCTCGAAATTCATGCGATTATCGCCTTATTTCTCACTTGTGCCAATATGAGGTTTTTTCTCACTACAGTGTCCAATTGTTGTCAATATATTTTTTTCAAAACGCATCGTCTTTTTTAATGCGTGACATTTTATAGGATAAGGTGAGCAGCGTAGTCAATGATCACCTTTGGGACCAAACTTAATAAGCTGCGATTCTATCCTCGGCACTCTTGTTCGATATCGGTTTACAGGAGACAGTAAGGTGCTCAGCGCAATTATCAAACGTGCAGAAAAATTTGCCGCCGATTTTGGAATTAAATATCCAATTTTGCTAGGCCCTATGGCAGGTGCTTGCCCCGTCGGTCTGTCGGTAGCGGTTGCTAAAGGTGGTGGCATGGGTGCTTGTGGCGCTTTACTGCTAAGACCTGAAGAAATTAAACAATGGGCTTCCGATTTCCGCTCTGAGATTGATAGTCCGTTTCAAATGAACTTATGGATACCGGACGCCGCATCCGAGTTAAATCCGGAACACGAGAACCAGTTGCGCACATTTTTGAGTGGCTGGGGGCCTGAACTTACCGCAGAAGCGGCTACTGACATACCACCCGATTTCCAATCCCAATGTGAAGCACTATTGCATGTTGCGCCACCAGTCGTGTCATCGATCATGGGCTTGTTTGAAGCACGCTTTGTAGAACAATTAAAAGGTAAAGGAGTAAAATGGTTCGCTAACGTCACGAACGTTGCAGAAGCGCTAATGGCCGAGGAGGCGGGCGCTGACGTCATTGTTGCAAAAAGTTATGAATCGGGAGGACATTCAGGCGCATTCGAACCTGAAGACGCCATGCGTTATGGTGTTGGACTCATGTCGTTGGTTCCAGCAATTGCCGATAAGGTCAAGATTCCCATAGTGGCGACTGGTGGAATAGCGGATGGTCGCACTACGGCAGCCGCACTTTTTCTCGGGGCCTCTGCGGTTCAAATAGGAACAGGCTTTTTGCGAGCGGAAGAATCGACTATTGCACCGGCTTGGTCTGAGGCGATCGGCAATGCGCGACCCGAAGACACGATAGTAAGCAAGGCATTTTCCGGGCGAGCCGGACGTAGTATTGCTAATGACTATGTACTCGCAATGGAGCGGGAGGATTCGCCAGTGCCGGCGCCTTATCCAATTCAGCGTGGACTTACCCAAGCGATGCGGACAACTGCAGTGAAGCAAAACCGTATTGAAAGCATGCAAGCATGGGCTGGTCAGAGTGCGGCTATGGCACAACAAGATTCAGCAACGAAAATCCCACAAAACATCTGGGATGCTGCGCGGAAACTGTGTGATGTGAAGTCTTCAACCTGAGTGTCTGGATCGTGCTGAGTATCTGGATCGTGTTAAGGCGACCTATCCGAACTTGTTTTATGGCCGCTTCCGTAGCATACCCATGCCCCCAATGCTTACGTTCCAAACGCCAGCCAATTTCTATATTTCCCGCACACGGATGCCAATCAGCCGGCTCGGAAAAGCCTACGAATTCGATAAATTCGCCACTGTCGATCAACTCAACTGCCCACGACCCCCAGCCGAAATTAGCAATGTTACTTATGTTTTTTTTTATAAAGGCATCAGACTCTTTGCATGTAAATCGGCGTGGGAAGTACCGCATTACATCAGCATCATTATTTATTGCATAAAATTTCTGTCGATCACTGTCTTTCCATTGTCGTAGCAACAGCCTGTCAGAAACATGGTTTTCACCCATAGCAGGTATTTTACGCTCCACTTACGACAACGGACAGGCCTTCGGCATATTGAATTTGAAATAGATCAATGACAATGGAAAGGCGGCCACTGCTCATCAAAAAAATGCGATCCAGCTACCTATAACAATCAGTTCGAGCAGTACCAATAACATTACGACGCCTCTGATCAATTTCTCGTGGTGTTTCTTCCAGACAACAATGGCGGCAGCCACACTTAAAACAACTTCGACCGGCGCTACCCAGCTCGCCAGGTGATTGGTATCCCAATAACTCACTGGGCTGATGAAGCGCCAATCGGTCAAGGGCCAGAAATGAGCTCTTGCATCATCGTGATGAAGTGGGAAATCACAGGCGAGATGTAACAGCGCAGCTCCGGTCAAGGCGATAAGCCATGTTTTTTTCAAACCGATCCCGAGTAATAAAAGCAGCCCCCAAAGCACGAAGGAGTTATCGACCATGAACACCAGTTGCCAGCCATCGGAGAAATAAAACTCGTCAAATACAACGGATGCAGGAATATCGAGTATGAAGACGCAGATAGCGACCAACAAGTATAAAGACAGATCGGGTAGCAAAGCACCGATGAATGCGGCAATGGTTATTGCTCGGTAGTTTGTTCTACCAAACGCTGCCGTGCCCAGTAACAGGTGTGCGGGTGTATTCATGGCGACAGTGGCGGGCGATCATTACCAGACAAGTTCGTCCGGTATGCCACAAACATCACATCCGCTACGAGGTAGGCCAATGTGGTCTTGGAGAGAGGGTACGGGGATTTTCGATTAGCTTGTGGATTCATCCGCACGTGACCAACAGCGGCCACGTGCAAGAAGAGAAATAATTCGAGACGTACTATTTGATCTCAAGCAACTCAACTTCAAAAACCAAGGTCTCGCCTGGTCCGATTGATTGCCCTGCGCCACGCTCGCCGTATGCCAGATCAGATGGAATGACAAAACGGTACTTGGATCCTACCGGCATCAGTTGCAGGCCTTCCGTCCAGCCGGGTATTACACCTTTCAACGGAAATGAGGCAGGTTCGCCGCGTGCGATGGAGCTGTCGAATTCGGTGCCATCAATCAGTGTCCCGACGTAATGAACTGAAACCGTGTCATCAAGCCCTGGTTTTTCACCGTCGGCATCGCTGATAACTTCGTATTGTAATCCACTGTCAGTGACCATGACGCCATCGCGAGCCTTGTTACTGGCGAGGAAATCCTTGCCGGCTTGCTGGGCTGATGCGGCGGCTTCTGCCGCAAGAGCTTGTTGCTGTGCTTGTAAAATATCTTGTGCCTCTTGCAGGCTCAGAGCGGTTTCTTCACCCTTGTGCTGCGCCATCATGCCTTGCATCAATTGCTCGTAGTTGATGTCGCCGTAGTTTTGCAGGACGCGATCACCGATCATCATGCCGAGTCCGTAGCTGAGCTTCTCGTTGTCAGTAGTCGGCGCGTCCTGAGCGAGGGCGCCGGTTGCAATAGCCGAGCCGAGACTTGCGGCCACCATGGCGGCCAAAACGGTACTTTTCATTAGGGAACGTATCCTTATAGGTCTGTGATTCAAATGTGACCACAGAACTATGTCACAGTTCGTTGTGGCCTGTCTCGATTGGCTGTGCAGCTTTTGCGCCTGCCTGCGCACTAAAGGCGGTCTCTACTAGGTACGTAATGGTTTTCGCTCTGGTTTTATCCGTCAGCATCTGATCGAGTCGATTCTCGAGATGTCGCGGGTAGCTCGCCAGAACATCGCGTTTGTGCCCGTCGCAGCGATTGAAAACGTATTTGATGGCCTTGTCAGGCGCCCCCTCGTAGTCCTGAACACGCTGATCAATGCATTGAGACCAGCGGGCAAGTACCCCGTCGCGATTGTTGGCAGTGGGTTCGCTTGTCGTGGCGCAGCCGCTGATGAATGCCAGTGCGATCAGGAGCCCACTGAGGGAGGATTTTGCGAGTTGCATGAACTGTGTCTCATCGGTACTCGTGACGGTACCTTCATGTTCATCCTATCGGCGCACCTGGTTTTTTCTGAGTCAGGTGTCCGCTGGCGCCATAAAAAAATGCGGCTGCACTCGCAAATTGCAGAGGGACGTGTCTCGTTGTTTGCTCTGGTACCGTTTTGCCCAGGCCTATACCGGTGCCGAGATGGGCGTTTGGCGTCGATACACAACTAACCAGATCACCGCCAGTGCGGTAATACCGAGTAGCGGTAGGGCGGAAAGATTGATTATTTTCCAACCGAAAGTGTAGTGCAAGCCACCGGCACTCAAGGCTGTGATTGTCACCGTGGTAAACACAATGAAATCGTTGATGCCCTGAGCGCGGGTTTTTTCTTCTGGTTTATAGGTGTCTGTCAGCAAGGTCGTGCCGCCGACATACAGAAAATTCCAGCTCACCCCAAGTAGAATCAATGATGCGACGAAATGCGCGCGTGTCTCGCCATTGAGATTGATCAGTATGCAAACAATGCCGATAACGACACCGGCGGTCAGTACTGGAACAATGCCAATACGAGTAATCAGATTACCGGTGATGAACGAAGGCAAGAACATCGCAACGACATGCCATTGAATAACCATGGCCGTAGCTCCCATCCCATAGTCATGCACTGCCATTGCAAGTGGTGTTGAGGTCATGACCAGGTTCATCGTGCCGTAGCCGAACATCTGGCAGATGACAGCGATGATAAAAATCGGTTGTGAAACGATAGCGCCCAAAGAGCGACCACTGTGGCTGGTATTGCGAACGATGGGCCCGGGCAGTGTTGCAAACGAGATAGTCAACATAGAGAGCATGTAAACAACGATCAATACGGCAAATGGTCCGGCAAAACGCTCGGTAAAAAAATGGCTGCTCCAGTTGGCGAGGTTAGGGCCAATGAAGGCGGCAAGGACACCTCCGGCCATGACCATTGAAATAGCACGTGCCTTGATGGAATCGTCCACGACTTCGGCGGCCGTGAAGCGATAGTAGTTGGCAAATGCGGTGAACGCACCGAAGCATAAAGTCGCCAGACAAAACGGGATGAAAGATTGATTGAATATGCCCCACAGGGCAAGACAGGCGCCAACAATACCAAGACAACCGGCGAGCAGAAACCCTTTCTTGCGTCCGATTCGGCTCATGATGTACGAGGCTGGTATCGTGCTGCACATGATGGCAAAGAACTGCAATGCCATCGGCAGGGTAGAGAGGTTCTTGTTCGGTGCCAGTTCAAAGCCTATCAAGGCAGATACCGTGATAAGCAATGATGCGCACACATACATAAATGCATTGCACAGTGACAGCAGATAAATCGCCTTCGGTAATCGTGTCGCGCTCATGGCTCTATTTGTTTTTGTAACTGGCACGGCGTGCTCGTTTCCGGGCGTCGCGTTTTTGTTCTTCTGCAGCAAGACGTGCCTGTGTCTCGACAATCTCCCGTTCCCGCATGTCAGGTGTTTCCAGTGTCATGCCGCCGAGCAGTCCGCTGCGAAATTCCTGTAACAGCAAGCGACCCGCCCGATCAAAATCGACATGTCCGCCACCACCGAGGCAGCCACGCCGTTGGCCAATTTGCTCCAGAGTCCGAACACTTTCGGTGAGCTCAAGGTCGTCGCCAAATCGGGACCTCAAGCGATCAGCGTAGTGGACACTGAGAAAATCGAGAAGCACGGCAGCCACCTCGCTACTATCCATCGCGGTGTCGCGAATCGCGCCCGTTGCGGCCAAACGGTAGCCACTGGCTTGATTATCGACCTTTGGCCACAGCACACCGGGTGTGTCTCTCAGGATCCACCCTTCGCCGAGTTGAATGGGCTGCTGGCGTTTGGTGATGGCAGGTTCATTACCGGTTTTCGCGACCACCCGTCCCGCCAATTGGTTGATCAAGGTGGACTTGCCGACGTTCGGAATACCCACCACCATCGCAACGCGCGGCTTGATGCGTTTGGAGTCAGGGGGCATCAGTTCTCGAAGTCGCTTGGGAAGCTCCCGATACGACTCGCTGTGGTCGGTGCTGACGGCCAGGGCCTCGGTTTTATCTTGTTCAGCCAGCGCCGTAATCCAGGTATCAGTCAGATCCGGGTCTGCCAAATCCGACTTGCACAACACGCGCAAGCTGGGCTTTTTGCCCCGCAGCTCGGTGAGCATCGGGTTTTCACTGCTCCACGGAATGCGGGCATCGAGTACTTCTATCAATACATCAATAGCTGGAAGCACCTTGGCCATTTCCTTTCGGGCCTTGTGCATATGCCCCGGAAACCATTGAATCGCCATGCGTCAGAGACTATCCAGATCGCTCAGTACGATTCGGGTCGCTTCGATCTTGATGGTTCCGGATTTGTACAGACTGCCCACTGCCTTCTTGAAATTCTTCTTGCTGACCTTGAAGGCTCGGTAGATATCATCCGGTGAGCTCTTGTCGTGTAATTCGCAGACGCCATCATTGGCGTGCAGATAGTCCAGAATCGTTTGCGACAGATCGTGATGCGCATCTCGGCTTCTCGGCTGTAGCGACAGATCAATGCGGCCATCGGCGCGAATACGCTTGATATAGCCGTTGGTGAGTTCACCAACGCGCACTCGCTGAAAAATTTCATCCTTGTAGACAAGCCCGATAGCGCGATTGTCAATCACGGCCTTGAAGCCGAGATCGGTGCGTTGATAAATCAGCAGTGAAACGGCCTGCCAGGGTTTGAAGTCATTGGTGTCGTATGCCTGATCCGACAAATGGTGGTCAATCCGACTGCTTGCAGCCAGTCGACCACTGTTGTCGAGATAAACGAGCACGCTCTCGTAACGCCCCGCTTCCACCGGGCGCCGTTGTTCGGCAAAGGGCAACAGCAGCTCCTTGTCCAGTCCCCAGTCAAGAAAAGCACCAGCGTTTGTCACCGCACTGACCTTCAGTGTGGCAACCTTGTTGCGCTCGACGCGTGGTGTGGCCGTTGTCGCCACGAGGTTTGACTGTGTGTCGGTATACAAGAACACCCTCAGAGTGTCGCCGATGGTGGCATCAGGCGCATCGCCAATAGGGCAGACGGCGGTACCGAGATCGCCAGCGTCGAACTCAAGATGAGACTGCGTTCTGCGCGTGACGGGCAAACTGTATGTGTAACCAATATCCATGCTGGGGCGAGTGTATGCCTAGCGCGCGCTGAGCGCCAGCAAAGCAGGGTGGCTTGAGAGTCGTTATGCTTGTGCCATGAACGCATCGGTCCCCCCATTGGACGAAATTCGCAAGGGCCCAGGCAGGTCCTTGCCACTGGCTGCGCCAACCATTCTGCTTGCGCCGATGGAAGGCGTCATCGATGCGCCAATGCGAGCCTTTCTGACATCCATGGGGGGTTACGACCGCTGCGTCACGGAGTTCATCCGAGTGACTGATGTGCGGCTTCCGGAAAAAGTGTTTTTGCGCCTGTGCCCCGAATTTGCGGAAGGGGCGCATACGCCAAGTGGAACGCCGGTGTACACACAGTTGTTGGGCAATCAGCGGGGAGCCCTCGTGGCGAATGCCTTACGTGCGGTATCGCTGGGCGCGCCGGGCATCGATCTGAATTTTGGCTGCCCTGCAAAAACAGTCAATAACAGTCAGGGCGGGTCGATCCTGTTGAGAGATCCGGGCAATGTGGCGGCTCTCGTGGCAGCTGTGCGTGATGCGGTACCGGTCGAGATTCCAGTGACGGCCAAGATCCGGCTCGGGTATGACAACACGGATCAACTGGAGACGATAGTGACGGGTATCAGTGAGGCAGGGGCAACCGAAATTGCGATCCATGCCCGCACCAAATTCGATGGTTACAAGCCACCGGCATTCTGGTCACGGGTCGGTGAGCTTGAGCAGGCCTTAAAACCTCGCATCTATATCAATGGCGAGATCTGGTCAGTGTCTGATAGTCGTGATGCCCGTCTGGCGAGTCGCTGTCAGCACGTGATGCTTGGCCGAGGTGCCTTGGCCGCTCCCGATCTGGCGAATCGCATCAAGCGTGGTAGTTACGAGGCGCCGATGGCCTGGGAGACTGTACTGGATCGGGTTGAACGGCAATTCGTCCTCAGTGATTCTCAAAGTCCTCGTCATGTTGGGAATCGCACCAAGCAGTGGTTGGCCTACCTCAAGCGAAATTATCCGCAAGCCGACGATCTGTTCAAACGTATTCGAACCTTGCACGATACGCGTGCGATCCATCAGGCCTTCAGCGATCATCGTCAGCGAGATCTTCAGGCTGCCTCGGTTTTGGTCCGCTAAATTTTTACGCATTGATAACAGCACACTGATGGCTGCAATGTGAATTGCATGTCATCACCACGACGAGAGAAATCCTTATGTCACATGGTTATGAATCGGGTCGCTTGAACTTGCCCTTCGTTGGCATCTGTACCTTTGGCAAATATCCCTATGTGCAGGACTGGGATACGATTGATGCAGAGGTAGCGGTACTCGGCGCACCCTATGACTTTGGCTGCCAGTACCGCTCGGGCGCACGGTTTGGACCGCGTTCGATACGTGAGGCCTCTACCTTGTTTTCGTTTGGTCATTCGGGTGCTTATGATCATGAAGATGACATCACTTATCTGGATGCGCAATGCACGTCGATAGTGGATATCGGGGATGCCGACATCGTGCATACCGATACGCTCAAGAGTCATGAGAACATAGAGTTTGGTGTCAGAAAAATTCTGGCAGCCGGTGCAATCCCTGTTGTGCTAGGGGGTGATCATTCAGTCAATATTCCGTGTATCAATGCCTTCGATGATCAGGAATCGATCCATCTTGTACAGATAGATGCGCATCTGGACTTTGTCGATGAACGTCACGGTGTGCGCTATGGTCATGGCAATCCGATGCGCAGGGCTGCTGAAAAAGACTATGTCACCGGGTTGAGTCAGATTGGAATACGTAATGTGTCGTCAACCGCGAAGGATGGCTACGAGTCCGCGAGGGCCATGGGCTCGGATATCTTGTCGGTCAGACAATTTCGTCAACTGGGTGTCGAGGCTGTGCTCGAACGTATCCCTGCGGGTAAGCGTTATTACGTCACGATCGATATTGACGGGTTTGATCCGTCTATCGCACCGGGCACGGGTACGCCCAGTCATGGCGGATTTACCTACTATGAAGGTTTGGAATTGTTGGACGGTCTGGCAAGGCGCGGCAGTGTGGTGGGGATGGACCTTGTAGAAGTCGCGCCGGATTATGATCATGCGGGCAGCACATCGACCTTGGCCGCTCAGTTATTGTTGAATTTTATTGGACGAGTCCTGCACCACCGCTAGTTAAATCTTTTTGCGCAAGGTTCAACTCAGCCGGTTTGGTCTGATGTTGTGGGCGCCGCAATATTTGCGCGCGATTCAATCAGGCAACCCAGCCCCGGGTCGTTGGTTGACTTGAACGACGGCTCATCTTTGGAAATGGCTTCGAGTGTGTTTGCCATCTTTTTCATCCATTGATTGACGTGGGCACGTTGTTCCGGGTTCATACTGTCGACGAATCGCAAGGCAAAACCTCGCCAGAGCGCTCGATTGGCAGCCCATTGTTCAGGGTGAGCGGTTTCCAGCAATGACCATAGCTGTTGCAGATGCGTGCTCATCTTTACGTCGTAGCTTGTGCTTTCCTGATCACGTGCGATATTAAAAAACTGCCGATTCCACTCGTCAGACAGTTCGTAATATTGGGGACGCATGCTTATTTGCCTGCCCAGCGTGGTGCGCAGCATAGCTCGCTGGCCAGCGGTCAGCTCAAGACCGACGCGGCGGGCCCAGGTGTCAATCCTGTTGAGTCGGCGTTCGACACGTTCCTCGGGTGTTCGTTTTGTGTATTTGGCGCGATTCTTTGTGCGCTCGCGTTTGAATCGGTTTTCGATGAAATTGATTTGTTCATCGTCCAGTGAGCGCATCAGATCGAATGAGTAGTTGACAGGATGGCACTGTCGGATAGCCTGCGTATGTGATTCAGCCGTCTCGAACCAATGAGCGATTTCGGCGCTGCTGGTTTGATCTGCCTTGGCAATGCTGCTCGCGATCGTGCGCAGCAGAGTGGCGTATTTGGGCAATTCATTTTGTCGATGCCAGACGTGGAAGCTGCCAACGGTTGTTTCGAAGGCTGCCTTTTGCTCGTCGTTGAAATCGCCCAGTTTGTTGAATTCCTTGCGCATCTGGTCATCGAGCCGGTTATACAGCGGTCCGATCACGAGCTTGCTGTTGGTGCAGGCGCCCAACACAGTCACGGCGAGGAGCACGAGAATGGTGCGCCACTGTTGGCTTCTGAGTATCATGACACCTAGGATTCTAACCACAAAACCATGGTGTAGCCGGGTAAAAAACGGCTAGCCACATGACAGCGGGGAAAATTTGATGTCAGAACACCCAGACAGTGCAGCAGAATCTGGCACGCATGCTGTTGGTCCGGGGATGGTCGTTGCGATGCACTACGATCTCTACACCGCTGAGGCTGAGAAGATCGAGTCATCCAAGGGCGGCAATCCCATCTTGTTTCTATTTGGTGATTCATCCGTGTTGGCAGCATTACAGGACGCGCTTGAAGGCAAGTTGGTCGGGGATGATTTTTCTGTCACCATTCCACACGAGAAGGCCTATGGCCGACGCTATCCGGACAGAACGCAGCGCATGCCGCGTAAACAAATAGACGCGGGTAAAAAGCAAACGTTCCGCCCCGGGCATGTGATTCATTTACGCAACGAGCAAGGCCCGACCCACGGTACGATCGTAAAGGCCGGCAAGTTCATGATAGAAATTGACATGAATCACCCTTTAGCAGGTGTGGATCTGACCTTTGACGTGGCCGTCGACGCCGTTCGCCCGGCGAGTGATGAAGAATTGGCGCACGGCCACGCTCATGGTGTTGGCGGACATCAGCATTGAATAAGCAACCGTATTCAACCTCGGTTAACCAGCCTCAGACAATGATTGGAGACGCTTCATGATTGCCCGCAAATCGTTATTCATTGCCAGTGGCCTGTTTGCCCTCGTGGCATTTACAGGCTGTGTCACCAACCCGGTAACGGGCGAAAAGGACCTTCTTATAGTCTCTGAAGCCTGGGAGCTGCAGGTGGGTCAGCAACAATATGCGCCACTGCGTCAGGCACAGGGTGGTGACTATGTCGTCGATCCAAACGTCGAAGCCTATGTCAAAAAGGTTGGTCAACGGTTGGCCGCGAAGAGTGATCGGGATTTGCCGTATGAATTCAATGTCATCAACGATTCCACACCAAACGCCTGGGCCTTGCCTGGTGGCAAGATCAGCATCAACCGTGGCCTCTTGGTCAGACTCAAGGATGAATCAGAACTGGCGGCTGTGCTTGGTCATGAAATCGTGCATGCGGCAGCCAAGCACGGTGCACGCGCTCAAACTCGAAGCCTGGGTTTGCAGCTGGGTGTCTTGACGGCAACGGTTGTCGGGCAACAGAAAGGTTACGGGCAATTGACGCAGGGATTGTCGGCGGTCGGGGCGCAATTGATCAACAGCCGTTATGGTCAAGGTGCGGAACTTGAAGCAGACCGGTTCGGTATGGAATACATGAAACGAGCCGGTTACGATCCGCAGGGGGCCGTTGGTTTGCAAAGAACCTTTGTTGAATTGTCGAAAGGACGGCCCAACGATCCCCTGTCAAAACTCTTCGCATCGCATCCACCTTCCGAGCAGCGCGTCAGACAGAACATTGCAACGGCTGCGGCTTTGGGGACAGGCGGTCAGCGAGGTGTCAACGAATATCAACGTGCCATGAGCCGGTTGCGCCAATCGACCAAAGCGTATGAGGCATTCGACAAGGCGCAGATAGCGGCGCAGAAGGGTGATCTCAACCAGGCCAACTCGCTGATCAGACAAGCCATCAGAATAGAACCGCGTGAAGGGCATTTTCAGTCATTTATGGGCGATCTTGCGCAGCGGCGCAAGGATTACCGAACCGCCAAGCAACATTATGACAAGGCGATTTCCCTGAACAAGGATTTCTTTTACTACTACCTGCAGCGAGGCAAAGTTTTCGAGGCAACCCGCAATCCTCAAGCTGCGCGTCAGGACTATGCAACCAGCATGAAGTATCTGCCGACATCTGATGCACAGGCAAGTCTTGGTCAATATGCCGAGCGTGCTGGAAATCTGGTAGCGGCCAAACGCTTCTATGCCATGGCTGCGCAAGCCCAGGGACCAGCGGGGGATAAAGCACGATCAGCGCTGCAACGTCTCGAACCGCCGGTCAACAAGAACACCTATCTGATGGTGCGCCAAGGACTCAACCGGCGTGGGCACTTTGTTATCGAACTGGTCAATCAAACCTCACGTCCGTTGTCCAATATCCAGCTTGGCGTCACGGTTGCACCTGGTCAGCGCCAACAAGTACAGCGGGTAAATGCGGTCATCCCGGGCGGTAAACGACATGTGGTTGATACCGGTAAGAAATTAACGCCGCAACGTGCCCGCCAGATACAGGTTGTCGTGTTGGATGCATCTCTTGCCCGGTAATCTTGAGTGCGGTGCCGCGATGCACCGATGCGTGCTGGCAACCTCGCTTGCAGGTGCCAGCCTGCTGTCGTTCTCTGCAGCTGCCCAGTCCCCCGACATCAGGGACATTATTCGGTCGGAACTGGCCTGTGCTCTGATTGATTCAGTGTTCGCAGACATGCCTGTCGCACCGTTATATCAGGTGACGGATAACGGCTGCGAGGCGGTCAGACCCGACAGTGCCGGGGTAGATTACTTTAGTGACAACCGCTGTAGCAGCCTTGTCAATTTTACGCCGACCGACCTTGCCGATCACTGCGCCCTGTTGCTTGATTCGAGCGGTCTCGGCGAGGGCAGTGGTGTCGACCTTCGCGACAATACCTGGACCTTGTCTCCGGGTTCTCGATTGGATCTGGGCGCACGGTCACTTGACGATGTTCAGCAGCCTTACATGCAAAGCACGATCTATCGTCAAATAGATACAGATGCAGGCTTGTGCGAACTCGAGATGCGTATCTATGCATCGCATCCCGCTGTGGAAAACCAGAAACCCATGATTGCTTATCACGGTGGCAGCTGGAGTTCACGAGGTTTCGGCTTCTTTGGTCTTGAGCTGACCGTACCGCATTATGTCGAGCGAGGCTTTGTTGTGTTCGCGCCGTTCTATCGTTTGCTGGGCGATTCTGACGGCAGTGCTGCCTGTCATAACGCGACGATTGGTGACATTGTCGATGACGCCAATGCCGCGCTTGAGTGGGTGCAACGTGAAGCAGGGCAATTCGGTGCCAGTGGAAACCCGGTCACCTTCGGGCAATCCGCAGGTGCTCATCTTGCGGCATCCCTCGCGATCTACCGTGCCGATGAAGTCAGTGGTGCGGTTTTGATGTACCCACCCACCGACTTTACCGATTTCGCGCAACGTGCCGTCAGTGGCGTATACGCCAACGAGCAGGGACTTGGCATTCTTCGCCGAGTGATGCAGCTTGATGAGGATGCGGACTTGTCTTTGATCGACCTCAGTGCATCACCTGTTCCGGAGAATAGCTTTCCGTTACGCGTTGTTGAAGACGGCATAAAACCAGCGCCGATATTCATGATCCATGGTCTTGAAGATGATCTGGTCGAGGCGCGACAGGCAGTACGGCTTTGCGACGCATTGGCAGGCAGAACGCTAACACCGATAGATGCACCGGACGTTTCGATCTCCAGGCTCAGAGAGGTGCAGGCGTGCACTGAAGCATCAAGCTTGCAGTTGATTCGCCAAGGTCAACATGCACTTGATGTTTGTCTTGTCGACACACTGATCCCGACTGATCTGTGTTTTTCAGGTTCTGAAGCGAGTCGCCTTGAAGTGGTGGATGCGATCAGCAATGCCAGCCAGTTCGCGATTGACATGGCTAATCGTGATGCCGAATCAACGCCAGAATTTGTCGGCAATGATGATGCGAATAGCGATGGCAGTGATGATGTGCTGGCGGGTAGCTCTGGTGGCGGAGCCTTGTCGATATTGCCGTTTTTAATCGGGTGGTTTGTCGCGTTGCGTTTGCGCCGCGGCTTACGTGATTTGAACGGTAAGCTCTTGTAATGCAGATACCGAATAGTCAGCGAGATCTGGCCAGGGAAACAGGCCATGAACATCAAGATGGACCGTGGTAACGCCGGCACCACGACCTGCCTCAAGATCGAATCGGTAATCACCTACCATCACGGTATCGTTTGCGGCAGCGGACCAGCGTTCCAGCATCAGATTTACACCCGCAGGGTCGGGTTTCGCCACACAGCAGTCCCGACTGATCACCGTGTCCGGGTTAAAAAATCCGGCCAGACCGCAGGCGTCCAGTGTTCGTTCGGCGATGGTTTTGCCATTACGCGTCACGATACCGAGCTTGGCGCCTTTATCTGACAGAGATTGCAACAAGTCCACAGCGCCTGGTTGAGGGCATGCCGCGGAGGCCATGTCCAGTTCCATATCATCGAGTTGTTGGTGTTTTTCTCGCGCGATTGAATCAGGCAATTGCGCCAATGCTTCGAGAATGGGTACGCCAACAGGCAAATCAAGTTCGGCGCGCATGGCATCAAAATCATGCATCGCAATGGTCAGCGTGCCGTCCATGTCGAACAACCAGTGACCGTGCTGTTCAAGGGTTTTTTGTTCCATGCTAATCGGTCGCTTGTTCCTGAGTCTCTGGCGTTTGGAGAAATTCATCAAGGCGAAAGTCTACTTGATAGTCAGGATAACGAGCGCGGAATTTATCAAACTCCTCGCGGGCCATCTTTGGCTTGTTTTCGCTCGCCAAGCGCCTGATGGCGTCTAACCATGTATCTGGTTTGTCCGGATCATAGGATAGGCTCTTGATCGCGGCGGCCATGCCATTGATTGTCTGCCCACGAAACTGATCGATTTCCTGTAATGCTGACGCGTCGGCACTTGCACTGCCGCCACTGATAGATTGCTGTACGACGGCCTCAGACGCTTGTGCGCTATTTTTTCGCGCAGCTGATTTGGCACTTATGCGTGCACGCGCAGCGCTGCTTGTTTCGGCAACGGTTTCTTCAGTGCGCTCGCTGGATTGCTCAGCCAAGACGATTTCTGGCCTCGCTGTCGTGTTTATGTCGGCAAGCTCTGTCGCTTGTACTTCCTCGCTGATTGCTGCCGTGCTACTCCGCGTGGTTTCATTTGATACTACCGCGTCATCTGCAGGCGGTGCCATTACTGCGACGTCTGATTCACCAGACGTTGACAGGTGGCCTGCATCCGGTGATTGAATCAGCAAAGGTGCAATGGCAACTGTCAGCATGACCGTGGCGGCGATTGCGAATGTCGGTACGAGCCAATTTTTGCGTGGGTAGCGGGAGGTCTCGTTCGTGTCGGCCGACGCCGTACCGGATTGTCGAGCGGCCTTGAGGATTCTGTCATCCAGCGCTGCTGGTACATCGACATCGTGCGCATCAAATACACGGGCGATGTCCTCGTCGTTCATATCGTTGGAAGCACGTGATTTCATGACTGTTCCCGCAGTTGGCTGCGAAGTTTGACCAGGGCATAGCGTAGCCTGCTCTTGACAGTCTCCGCTTTTTCGCCATTCAGCTTGCTCATTTCCGCAAGACTCAAGCCAGCGACATGACGCTGCAACACGACATCGCGTTGTCCTTCCGGCAGGGTATCGAGTGCATTTTGCAGCACCTCGCGTTTTTCTCTGACGCGAGCGACCTCATCCGGTTGCAGGGCTGGGGCAATCATGGTGATGTCGCTTTGTTGATCATCAAACTCTTCAGTGTCGATTTTTCCATGCTGTCGATAGTGATCGACGAGACGGTTTTTAGCGATGCGATACAACCAGGCAGTGAACGGGGCGTCGGCCTGATAAGCCTCTCGCCCATTGACAAGCTTGAGCCAGATGTCCTGATATATTTCCGCGGCATCCGCTTCATTGCCACAGCTATGCAATACATAGCGGTAAAGTCCACGCCGATGGCGTTGATACAGAGTCTCGAAAGCCTCCGTATCGCCATCGGCGTAGGCCAGCATCAATGATTTATCGGATGCAGAGTCATCCAGGGCTGTACCGATTTCCATTCAATCAATCATATCCGCTGTGTCACCCATACACCAATGGATTGGCTTAGCCTTTCGAATCATCGTCGACTCCGTTTCCGGATTGTGCAATTCCCTTTAGGCTGTCGGCGATCATGATCAACCGCAGGAATTCAGCTCGATACCCGAACCTGTCTTCACCGAGGGCGCTACGGGCGAGTCGTGCGGTATCGGTCAGTGTGAAAGATTCCAGATACTTGTCATCATTCAGGGCTTGTCCAAAGGCTGCAACACTGGCACTGAAGCGAAAGTTGTTCGACCGCGTATCTGACAGTGAAGAATCCGGTGTTCTGATGACGTCTCGAATCAAACGACTTTGCTTTTCGCCCGGCAGTTTATAACGAATTCTGAGTTCGCCCAGTTCATCGCGAGCGATTTGCCGCGCACCGCCTTGCTCCAACTGTGCATAACGGTTTGGGCTATGACGTTCACCACCACTGCCAACCAGCGCGAGTTCATACAATGCGGTGACGGTATGACCAGCACCGATTTCACCGGCATCTACCTTGTCGTTGTTAAAGTCTTCGTTGGCAAGCTTGCGGTTTGTATAGCCAATCAGACGGTATTCGCTAACGACAGCCGGGTTGAATTCGAGCTGGATCTTGACATCGTGGGCAATCGTTGACAGTGTTGCGTTGAGCTCATCGACCAGCACCTTGCGTGCCTCATTGAGGGTGTCGATATAGGCATAGTTTCCGTTTCCGACATCAGCCAGCTGTTCCATCAAGTGATCATTGTAGTTTCCCGCGCCAAAGCCCAGCGTCGTCAGCGCAATGCCTGATTCGCGTTTTCTTTCGATGAGCTTTTTCAATTTATCAATATCGGAAATGCCGACATTGAAATCACCGTCGGTAGCGAGAATTACCCGATTCACGCCGTCTGGCGTAAAGTTCTTCTCCGCCATCGCATAGGCGAGTTCAATGCCGGCCTGTCCATTGGTCGAGCCTCCCGCAGACAATCGATTGATGGCGCTGGCGATCTTGCGATGTTCATTGCCCGGTGTTGGCTCAAGGACAACACCCGATGCGCCGGCGTAAACAACAATCGATACGCGATCATTGCTATCGAGTTGACGTGACAGCATTTCGATAGACGGTTTCAACAAACCGAGCTTGTTGTTTGAATTCATTGATCCTGACACATCAATCAAAAACACCAGATTTGAAGAACGGTCACTGGAGTCACTTGGATCAAACCCCTTTAGGCCGACGTGGAGCAAGGTTGTCTTGTCGTTCCATGGTGTGGCGCCAAGTTCGGTTGTCATGCTGAAAGGCATGTTCTGCGTGGCGGTGTCCGCGTAGTCGTAGGAGAAGTAGTTGAGCATTTCTTCTACCCGTACCGAGTCAGCTGGCGGCAACTGGCCGCCGCTAAGGAGGCGACGCACGTTGGCGTAGCTCCCGGTATCCACATCGACACTGAAGGTGGATACCGGTTCCACTGAAGTCATATGGATTGGATTCGCGTCCAGCGCTTGATAGTTTTCAGTGTTCTCATCGAGATAAACCGGAAAAGTGTCTGGATCAACGACCACGCTCTGTAGTACGGGGTCGAACGTCTGCGCATCCAGGGTGATGGAGGTGTTGTGGCGGCTGGTTGATTTGATACGAAGCTCAGATCGTGTTTGCGCCAAGGCTTGCTCGGCAGCTGGCTTGCCAGTGGCAGGAGAGAGCGCATCAATTTCATACAGCAGGACCGGTGATTCGGTATCACGGGTCGACGCTTCCTCGAGGTGTTTGTCCGAGGGGCCGCTACAGGCGGAAATAATGGCGATAGTCGTGAGACTGCTGAGGCTGACAATGCTGGATTTCTTGTACATGGTTTGATTCCAATAAATCGTGAACGACAAACCTGTAAACGTTGGACACCAGAAAACGGGGTTGAATCATCCGGACTTGTCTCACACTTTCTGGTTTTCAATAAACCGTATACTGTCGGTATACGTTCTCACTGGATTCAAGTCCCATGTATTTTCGTGTTTTCCTGGCTGTGGCCAGCGTGGTTGTCATCACTGCAAGCCCGGTCCGTTCGGGTGAAATAATTCCCCGAGCAATTCTCATTGACATGGCCAGAGGTCAGTACGACGTCTTGTGTCAATCAGAGGTTTTTGCCGGCTGCATGGGATTTTCACAATCCGAGTGCAAACGCTTGTCGGATTCAGCGATCCAACAGTGTTTGCTCCCACTCCCGGAGGAAATCGATCCAGACAAACTGGATAATGCGGCGCTGGAATCCTGTCCAAAGGATGTATTTGCTGATGCGGGCTATTCTGAAGAGAAGGCAGGAATGTGCTTTGACGAGGCGATGGAGGCCGCGGCAAAGTAGGGTAGTGATATGGCCACATTGCAACCGGTAAATTTGAAGGCTATGACACAGCGACGCAACAGGCGGTGGATAGTCTCCCGTAACTGATGAACGCTTTCCCTATTTGGCGGTTCTCCAATCATCGCTGGGGGGCGCGAGCTTGACGCAGGCGGGAATGAGTTTCGATATGTATTCGGAAGCGACGCGTGGCTTGAGCGTGTCTCCTGCTTTTTTCACCGCTTTGATTCGAGCCTTTACATTCTCTGTGTGAGAACCAATCGGATAGGTTTCAATACCCGTCAGCTCATGAATGTCGGCGGAAGCTTCTCCGTCAGGAGAAAAATCCAAACTGCTTTCATTCACTTGATTCAAGAGATCAAGTGCTCTATTGAGATCGGCCAGTAGTGAATTCTTATCCATATTTCGCTCTGTTTGTAAGTGGGTGTGGGGTACTTTTTATCTTACCTATGAATTGACGTCTTCGGATCACCGATTAAAGAAGTGCAAAAGCGCAGATCAGGACGAGAATTCGCCCTTGGTCGGCACCCATCGCGCCGGGCGTTTTTCCAAAAAAGCAGCAAGACCTTCCTGCGCATCATCGGTCGCGCGAATCGCTGCCAACAAGGCGGCCAGTTGTTCGCGCAAATCGTCATCGATTACGCGTCCGGCGACTTCGGGAATCAATTGCTTGGCTGCTACTTGCGCGGTTGAGCTGCATTCAAGTAACTCGCTGATTTTCTCTTCTACTCGGCGATGGAGATTGTCGGACGAGCACACGTCGTGAATGAGTCCGATGCGATACGCTTCCAGTGCGTCGATGGCCTCTGCTGTCAGGAAGTAACGTCTTGCTTGTCTTGGTCCAATCGCTTGAAGTGCATACGGGCTGATCGTGGCTGGAATGATACCAAGCCGAGTTTCAGAAAATGCAAAACGCGCGGCTTCATTGGCCACCACGATATCGCAACAACACACAAGCCCGGTACCACCCCCGAGTGCTGCACCCTGAACGCGAGCGATGGTGGGTCTGGGGAAATCGTTCAGAGCCTTGAGGCAAGTGGAGAAGGCGAGCGCATCGTTGCGATTGCCTTCCTTGCCTAGCGATGCGCCCTCACGCATCCAGTTGATGTCGGCCCCGGCGCAAAAGTTGTTGCCATTGGCCGCAAGGACCAGTACACGTGTCTGTTGGTGCAGCGCGTAAAGCGTCTCGGTCAGCTCATCTATCAGCTGCCGATTGAGCGCATTGTGCTGACGTGGTCTGTTCAAGGTCAGCGTAGTCACACCACGATGATCGGTTTCGACGGACAAATTTGACATTGCGCGGATCCCCTTGTCGCCATTGCATTGTAACGGCTTATGCAGGGATGGGTCAGAGTGGCCGTTTGAGCGCCTGTGACCGCTGCCAGTAAACAATGCTGGTGATCAGTCTGTACAGCACAAATGCGAAAACCAGCACGATGGGCCAAATCATTGACTGTGTGATCCAGAAATAAATCGCCAGTGCATAGGCGAACAGTCCAACCCAAAAGGTTATGAGCTGCCAGCGTAACTGTGAGTGATAGACCGTCCCTGCGGTTGATTGAATCTTGTTATGGGCGATCAACACGCCAATGACGGCGGTGATGCCAAACAGGACATGCAGGCACTGAAGGAGTATTCCGAGCAAGGCAAGCTGCCGGGACTTAACTTCTTTTTCTGTCATGTGTTACCAGCCGCCGGTGCTCATCCAGCGATCGACCTGTTCGAGTCTGTCGTGTCCCCAGAACATTTCATCATCGACAATGATGATCGGAGAGCCGAACACACCGCATTCAATGGCAGCGTTTACCTGGTTGCGTAATAAATCCTTGACACGCTGTTCACCGCAGGCGGTGGTCATCTCTGGGGCATCGATACCTATCGACGTTGCAATGCTGCTGAGTACATCCACGTTAGTAATATCCCGCCCCTCGCTGAAGTAGGCGCGATAACAGCCGTGAATGAAGTCAGCACTTTTTTTCTGCATCGCAGGGTCTGCGTGGCTGAGCAACCACCAACTAGCTCGACTTGCGGCAACCGCGCCAATCGGAAAGGTGTCTGGCATCCTGAAGTCAATATTGTGTTCGCGCGCTGAACGTGCAAAGTCCATGGTGGCATAGTCACCTTTGACTGGTGCCATGACCAAGGGTGCTTGACCGGTGACTTTGAACACCGCACCGAGAAGGATAGGGTGCCAGTTGACAGTTCGGTCATGCCGTGCGGCTAATGTTTCTATTTGTTCACTGGCAAGGAAGCCATAGGGTGACGAAAAATCGAAATAGAAATCGAGCACTTTTGCCATTGACTTAAACCTTGGAGCGTTGCGGAAGTGCTCGACTGATGACGAGCCGCTGAATTTCCGATGTGCCTTCATAGAGTTGACAGACGCGCACATCACGGGCAATGCGTTCGACGGCATAGTCGCGCAGATAACCATAACCGCCATGTATCTGAATGGCATCCGAACAAACAGTTTCCGCCATTTCACTGGCAAAGAGCTTTGCCATTGATGCTTCAACCAGGCACGGCTCGCCACGATCACGCAAGGCGGCGGCACGCAGAATCATCAAGCGTGCCGCTTCAATTTGTGTGGCCATGTCGGCAAGCTTGAAAGCAATTGATTGATGTTCAATGATTGCCTGATTGAAGCTCGTTCGACTCTGTGCATAGTCAAGCGATTGTTCATAGGCAGCACGCGCCATGCCGACGGATTGCGCAGCGATGCCGATGCGCCCGCCTTCAAGATTGGCCAAAGCAATGCGATAACCATCGCCTTCTTCGCCGAGTCTGTTGTCTGCCGGAACACGACATTGATCGAAGACGATCTGACAGGTGTCAGAGGCGCGTTGCCCGAGTTTGTCTTCAACACGGCTGACGATATAACCGGGATTATCGGTTTCAACCACGAAGGCTGTGATCCCGCGTTTGCCATCGTCGGTGCGCGCAAATACGATAGCGAGATCCGCATGCTTGCCAGAGGTGATGAATTGTTTTGTACCATTCAAAACATAATGATCGCCGTCGAGAACCGCCGTGGAGCGAAGGGCGGAGGCATCTGAACCGGCTTCAGGTTCTGTCAGGCAAAAAGCGGCAAGGCGTTTACCGCTAGCCATATCAGGTAGCCAGCGTTTTTTCTGCGCGTCACTACCGAAAGCAAGAATGGGCATGCAACCAACGGAATTGTGCACACTCATGATGGTCGAGGTGGCACCTTCACCGACGGCAATTTCTTCCAGCGCCAATGCGTAGGCAACATTATCCGCTGCCGCACCTCCATAGCTTTCCGGTACCAGCATGCCGAGAAAGCCAAGCTCTCCCATTGAGGCGATAGCCTCGCTGGGGAAGCGGGATTGAGCATCATTTTCTGCAGCCGCAGGTTGCAATACATCACGTGCGAATGTACGCGCAGTATCACGGATCAGTTGCTGCTCTTGCGTTAGTTGCATCACTGGCGTTGCATCACTGGGCTCGGTTTCACGTCTCGTTGTTATACAACAGCTGAATTACTCGGCTTTATTGCACAGCCGAATTACGCAACTGACTTGCAGGCCAATCAGCTCAAACGTTCGATGGCAACCGCAGTTGCTTCTCCACCGCCGATACACAGGGAGGCGACACCGAGTTTGAGATCGTGGCGTTCAAGCGCATTCATCAGGGTCACGATGATGCGGGCGCCGGAGGCACCGACCGGATGTCCCAGTGCACAGGCGCCACCATAGACATTGACTTTGTCGTGCGGCAGGCCATGTTCGTGCATGGCCGCCATGGTAACCACGGCGAAGGCTTCGTTGATTTCATAGAGATCGACATCGGCCGCTTTTTTGCCGATCTTTGCAAAGAGCTTTTCAAGCGCATTGACCGGTGCTGTCGTAAACCATTCTGGTGCATGCGCATGACTGGTGTGGGCAATGATGCGGGCGCGTGGCGTCAGTCCACGTTTTTCCGCTTCACTCATACGCATCATGACAACGGCAGCTGCGCCATCGGAAATCGAACTGGCATTGGCGGCGGTTACCGTGCCGTTCTTGTCAAACACCGGGCGTAATGTCGGGATGCGCTCAAAGTTTGCCTTCGGTGGTTGTTCGTCAAGCAGTACTTCGTGCTCGCCCTTGCGTGTCTTGACATTGACCGCCTTGATTTCGGTGGCGAAGGCCCCGCTGTCCATGGCTGCCTGCGCACGCTTGAGTGAGGTAATCGCAAACTCATCCTGCGCTTCGCGGGTGAATTGATAACGCGTTGCTGTTTTCTCGGCAAAGTGCCCCATCAGTTTGCCCGGTTCGTAGGCATCTTCCAGGCCATCGAGAAACATGTGGTCTTTGACTTCACCGTGTCCCATGCGCAAACCATCACGAACCTTGGGCAGTAGATAGGGTGCGTTGCTCATGCTTTCCAGCCCGCCAGCCACCATCGTCGTGGCACTGCCCGCCAGCAGTTGGTCATGCGCGAACATGACGGCTTTCATACCCGAGCCACACATTTTATTGATGGTCGAGCAGCCGCTTTCCTGTGGTAGTCCTGCGCCGAGTGAAGCTTGACGTGCCGGGGCTTGCCCCATGCCTGCTGGCAAAACACATCCCATCACGACTTCTTCGATATCGTTTGCCGAAACGCCTGCTCGCTCCAGCGCGCCTTTAATGCTGATAGCGCCGAGTTCGGGTGCCGAAACGTTGGAAAGAACACCCTGGAAACTTCCCATTGGTGTGCGAGCGCCATCAACTATGACGACTGGATCTGTGGCAGATGTATTCATGATCGATGCAAATATTTAGGTTTAGAGTTGTTGTGATTGCGGGACAGCGTAAGAACCGCGCTGGTTTTTTTGCGTGTACTGCGTTGATACGGCACTGTCAGTGCTTTGCTTAAGAGAGTGAGCGCCAGCATCAAACAGCCGCCGAGTTGAGCAGGCTCAGCGCTTGCAACTGACTTTGACAGCGTGCCTCTATTTCGTCAAATTCGCGCAGGGCGAGTTCAATATCATCGCGTTGTTGCAGCAAAGTCTGACGACTTGTATCGATGCGGTCGATCATCATGGTCAGCTGCTGCGCTTCGCCACCGGGTATATCGTACAACTCGATCATCTTGCGAATCTCATCGAGTGGCCAACCCAGGCGTTTGCCTCTTAGCACCAGTTTGAGTCGCGTTCGGTCCGCGCGTGAATAAATGCGCTTAAGTCCGTCGCGAGCCGGGCGCAACAGGCCCTTGTCTTCATAGAAGCGAATGGTGCGCGTGGTGATATCAAGCTCTCGGGCGAGATCGGTAATCGTGTAGCTGGGGCTGGGATGAATCGACATGGCACGGATAGTATATTGACGTTGACGTAAACGTCAATAATTGGGAGACTGAGGTCCATCGGGTTCCGCCCACACCAGCCGTTCCACTCACGTTGTTCAGGAGTCTTTGGCGCATGTCCAGCCCGGCCAATGAAGTCACCCGCGAATTCACACCGCAAACGGCGACCACGCCGCTTCGCTTCATCACCGCTGCCAGCCTGTTTGATGGGCATGATGCATCGATCAATATCATGCGTCGCATGTTGCAAGCCTCCGGCGTTGAGGTGGTGCATCTTGGGCATAACCGATCTGTGGCGGAGATTGTGTCTGCAGCGGTTCAGGAAGATGCCCACGGCATAGCCCTGAGTTCCTATCAGGGTGGACATGTCGAATACTTCAAGTACATGATCGATTGCCTGAAGCAGGCGGATGCCAGTGACATTCGGGTGTTTGGCGGCGGCGGTGGTGTCATTGTGCCCAGTGAGATCGATGAACTGCACGCCTATGGTGTCGCGCGCATCTACTCACCCCAGGATGGTCAGGCAATGGGGTTGCAGGGGATGATCGATCACATGATCGACGCCACTTGCCAAAGCTGGACACAGGTGAACCGTAGTGCACCTGTCAGTGATTTGTTTGCGCCAGCGACTTCTACATTCGGTAGGCGGGCGCATCGTTCGCTTGCACGTTTGTTAAGTCTTATTGAAAACAACCAACTCGCTGATGCAGAGCGAGATCGCTTGTTGGCGCGTGCGGCGGATATGAAAACGGCCGCACCGGTGCTCGGTATTACTGGCACGGGTGGTTCCGGTAAGTCGTCATTGACCGATGAACTGATACGTCGGCTACGACTTGACCAACAAGATAATATTTCGGTTGCCTTGCTGGCTATCGATCCAACGCGGCGCAAGACCGGCGGTGCCTTGCTCGGTGACCGAATTCGCATGAACGCGATTGAGCATGAGCGTATTTTCATGCGCTCGATTGCCACCCGTGATGCAGCCAATGAAGTACCCGAAGGTGTTGCGGCTATGGTTGCGGCCTGCCAACTTGCTGGTGTTGATCTGGTTATTGTCGAAACACCCGGGATTGGTCAAGGCGATGCTGGTATTGTGTCATTGAGTGATGTGTCCTTGTACGTGATGACACCGGAATTCGGCGCGGCCAGTCAGCTTGAAAAAATCGACATGCTTGACTTCGCCGATGTTATCGCCATCAATAAACTGGAACGTAAAGGCGGCGATGACGCCTTGCGCGATGTGCGCAAGCAAGTGCAACGCAATCGGCAAGCGTTTGCGGAAAGTGTCAATGACATGCCGGTGTTTGGCACAATCGCCGCGCGTTTTAATGATGATGGCGTTACGGCCTTGTATCAGGCGGTGGTCGCGGAACTTGATCATCGTGGCTTGCAGCTGGAACCGGGCAAATTGCCTAAGGTTGATACGCGCGAGAGCACGCGACAAAGTGTCATCATCCCAAGCTCGCGACAGCGTTACCTGTCCGATGTGGCGGATACGGTCAGGCTCTATCACGCAAAGACCGAAACGGCCGCAATCATTGCGCGGGAACGGCAACATCTGATCACGGCAAAAACAATATTGGAAAGCGACGGCGACACCGGCGGCACATCGAACGCTGACCGTAGCGCACTGGCCGGATTGATCCGTGACCGAGATGCTGCGCTGGCGGCTGATTGTCACGAGCTACTAAACGCGTGGCCGGCAATAGCGGACACCTATGGCGCATCCGATGATGCACTGACGGTTACCTCCTTGTCCGGCACCATCATGTCAAAGGTATCTTTGCCAAATTATCATGATGATGGCGACATGCTCAGCTGGTTGCGCCGAGAACATTTGCCAGGTTATTTCCCGTATACCGCTGGCGTGTTCCCGTTCAAACGTGCGAATGAAGATCCGACCCGCATGTTTGCCGGTGAAGGTGATCCGGCCCGTACCAATCGTCGATTCAAGGCTTTGTCGGAGCATTCTGCCGCGAAGCGTTTATCGACCGCGTTTGATTCCGTTACCTTGTATGGCAATGATCCTGCCGTGAGGCCGGACATTTACGGCAAGGTGGGTAATTCTGGTGTATCCGTCGCCACCGTTGAAGACATGCAAATACTGTATGACGGCTTCGACTTGTGTGATCCCGCCACATCTGTGTCGATGACGATCAATGGCCCGGCACCAACGATCCTGGCTTTTTATTTTCTGACCGCCGTGCGGCAGCAGCGGCAACACTTTGTCAAGGTAAACGGTCGCGAGCCAAACGATATGGAAGCGACGGCGATAGAACAGGATACCTATCGCCGCGTTCGTGGCACCGTGCAGGCAGACATCCTTAAGGAGGATCAGGGACAAAACACCTGCATATTCTCAACGGAGTTCAGCCTCAAACTGATGGGCGATATTCAGCAATGGTTTATCGAGCACGAGGTGAAGAATTTCTACTCCGTTTCAATCTCGGGTTACCACATCGCCGAGGCGGGTGCCAATCCAATTACACAGCTTGCCCTGACCTTGTCAAACGGTTTCACTTACGTTGAAAGCTATCTTGCGCGAGGGATGAATGTTGATGACTTTGCGCCCAGCCTGTCGTTCTTTTTCAGTAACGGTATGGATCCCGAATACACTGTACTGGGTCGGGTTGCCCGACGTATCTGGGCGGTTGCCATGCGTGAGCGTTATGGCGCGAATGCGCGTAGTCAGAAGCTCAAATATCACATTCAAACTTCCGGCCGTTCATTGCATGCGCAAGAAATGGCCTTCAATGATATCCGCACCACCTTGCAGGCCTTGATTGCGGTTTACGATAATTGCAATTCCCTGCACACCAATGCCTACGATGAAGCCGTGACTACTCCCACGGATGAATCCGTGCGCCGCGCCATGGCAATTCAGTTGATCATCAATCGTGAATGGGGCTTGGCGAAAAATGAAAATCCGCAGCAGGGCAGTTTCATCATTGATGAACTGACCGATCTAGTCGAAGAGGCGGTGTTACTTGAGTTCGATCGCATGTCAGATCGTGGTGGCGTTCTCGGGGCCATGGAAACCGGTTACCAGCGCGGCAAGATTCAGGATGAATCAATGTTGTATGAACATCGCAAGCACGATGGCAGCCTGCCTATCATCGGCGTCAATCTGTTCAGGAATCCTGAGGGCGATGAGCTGCCTGATATTGAGCTAGCTCGCTCGAGCGACGTTGAGAAAGACCAGCAGATTGCGCGGCTCGAGGATTTTCACCAGCGTCATGAGGAGGCAGCTTCAAGGGCAATCGAAGATGTTCGATCAACCGCGATTGCCAACGGTAATGTGTTTGCGGCATTGATGCGGGCCGCCGAGTGTTGTTCCCTCGGCCAGCTCACCGAGGCGCTGTTTCAGGTGGGTGGGCAGTACCGACGCAACCTTTAAACGAGTGGCAAAAATACAACAGGCGTTTCTGCGATACCGACCACAAATCGACCGGTGACCAGGGCCTGATCTTTCCGGCAGCCTGCTATGGCTGAACTATAATCGGGGAGTGAAAATTCGTCCCCACACAGTGCGGCTGGCATCGTTCAAGCGTATCGAGAGGCTCCATAGATGAGCCAGGCCGATTCGTCCGAAATGCAAAGCGATCGTGTTGCCTTGAAAGATCAGCATCTGGTCTATCGAGCCTGCTCGACGGCCTTCGCGCGTAGCCTGGGCAAGAACTCTCCGGATGAAATAATCGGCAAGACCGATTTCGACATCTTCCCGCGGCAGGTTGCCCGTGAGCAGATGGCGCTCGACAGCCAGACGATGTTTTCTGCGCAGGCCGACATTAGCGCCATCAATCTTGCCGAACTCGATATGGGCAAGCCAGCCAACCAGGCGATGATTGTTCGAACGCCCGTATTGACCGCTGACGATCAAGTGGCCGGTATCGACATACGTCTGGTCAGCGGCCCGCACCCGAGTACCAGGCGATCAGCCTTGACGATCGACTACCAAACACTATTCAACGAAGGTATTCAGGGCAGTCTCATCATCGCCGGGAAGGCAGTGTTGTTTGCTAACGACAATGCCGCTCATGTTCTGGGTTTCGCGAGTGCGCAAAGCATGATCGACATTGGTCAGACGCAACAGATATTCAACCCGGGCGAACTTGAACGGATCAACGAATTTTCGCATGATAGCCGCGCTGAGGTTCGCGGCGATGTTGGCGAACGTGTTGCGCTTGGCGCCACCAGTCGCGACGGTAAGCCGGTGCGTCTTATCGCGCGAATTACTCAAGTCCAATGGGGGGCAGCGTCAGCAATCCTGTTGTCTTTCGTGGATGTTGCTTTAGCTGAGTCGTCTGTTCCCACCTTGAACACATTTGAATCAAGGTCGCATGAACCAGAGTCGTTACAGGGAAACCTGACAAAAGCACCGTCGACTAATGTCAGTCCATTAACCGCCACCACAGCGACAACAGTCGCGCCCAACACATCAATAGCCGCGAATGCAGCAAGGGTAAAGCTTCAATCTGTTGCAACACCTGCCGAGCTGAGTGTCGGCGATGCATCGACGCATGAATCAGATGTTGTGTTGCGAAACTTGCGTTTGAACCTGCAACGTTATCGCCACTACACCAGTGCCGCAGCTGATTTCTTCTGGGAGATCGATGAGAAGTTGATGTTTCGGGTTGTGTCGGATCAATTGATCAACATACTGGGTGTCCCGCGTGAGTATCTTGTTGGTCGCACAACCGAACAACTGATTGATCACCCAGGTAACGTCAACGACTCAGGGCATTTTGACATGCATCTGCAGGCACTGAACGACCATCAACCGTTCCGTGACTTTGAATTTCGCTGGTCTGTGGGTGGAGAGACACGGGTGCTGCGTTTCAGTGGTGTTCCTGTTAAGCGTCACGACGGGCAATTCCTGGGTTACCGTGGTGTCGGTTGCGATGTCACGGCATCGGTACGCGAAGCGGAGACAACCGCCTACCACGCGAATCATGATGCGCTGACCGGGCTGGTTAATCGTCGTCACTTCGAACGCAAGGTCAGCGAAGCGCTCGAAGCTTCGCGTCGCAATCGTCAGGCACATGCACTGTGTTTTCTGGATCTGGATAACTTCAAGATCGTCAATGACACCTGTGGCCATCAAGCCGGCGATGAACTGTTGCGTCAACTGGCTCAAATGTTTGACCAACTGGTACGCAAGAGTGATGTACTGGGCCGATTGGGTGGTGATGAGTTTGGTGTCTTCCTGTACAAATGCAGCGTACCCGAGGCGCTCAAATTGGCAAACCAGATACGCCATGAAGTCGAGAACTTTGAATTCCTCTGGGAAGAGAATCGCTTTACCGTGGGTGTCAGTGTCGGACTGGTGGTTGTTGATGATCGCTGGGAGAGCATCGAGTCCGCGTTCAGCGCAGCAGACTCCGCCTGTTACATCGCCAAGAACGAAGGACGTAACCGTGTCGTTGTTTATCGCGAAGGCGAGGGTAATGTCAGTAATCGCAAGGTCGCGACGCGCTGGGTCGAGGAAATCAATACGGCATTGGAAGAGAATCGTCTGCGACTTGCCTGGCAGAAGATTCAGCCGCTCGGTCAACAGACCGATGGCCTGCGTTGCGAAGTGCTGCTCCGGCTCGAGATGCCTGATGGTAAAATTATCAATCCTCAGTCTTTCCTGCCGTCAGCCGAGCGCTATGGCTTGACCGCGGCGCTGGATGTCCGAGCCGTTGAGCTCACATTGGCTTGGTTGCTCAAGAATCCTCAAATAGAACAGAACCTGCGACATGTGTCGATCAATCTCTCTAGCGGCTCGTTTACAAACCTCGATTTTGCTGATGAATTGATTGGCATGATTGCAAAAAGCGGTGTAGCGCCTGAAAAACTGTGCTTTGAGTTGACAGAGACGGCGACCATTGCGAATTTGTCCAAGGCCAGCGAGTTCATGCACAGGGTTGCGGCGACTGGTTCTCGTTTCAGCATCGATAACTTTGGCTCAGGGCTCTCATCGTTCGCCTATGTGCGCAAACTACCGATCGATTTCCTGAAAGTCGATGGGCTATTGATCAAGGATATCCTCGATGATCCAACTGACTTCACCATGGTCAAGGCGATCAATGACATTGTCAAATCCATGGGCAAACGTACCGTTGCCGAATTTGTCGAAACACCGCGTCTGATGAATGCCGTCAGCGATATTGGTATCGATTTCGCGCAAGGTTTTCATGTCGGAAAACCTGAGCTTATTAACTAAATAGCTCGTATAACCTGCGGCAAATTCTGCCGCCGTCTCAAAATACCCAGGAACTAACCTCGTCTCACTGAATTCGAGCCTGCCGAGTGCCGTCACCTTAAGTATCGGACATTGTTCGATGGTTGAAAAAGGCAAAACTGCCGTGAGGCAGTGACGCAAAGCTTCCGGTCCTTTGTAACAGAAGGGTAGCGGGGCCGCCATATGCCAGGAGTCACTTCGATTGAGGTGTGTAACCGGTTAAGCGTAGTTAGCTTTTATCGGTCCCTAGCACGGTTTTCGCAACAACAGTTGTGCGCGCTGTTGCGGTTGCCGTCTTGGCGTCACCATTCTCAAGCATTCAATAAAAATTTGAATGTGATGAGGATGCAAGTGCATTAGTGGCTATGAAGAGAGTACTTGGCGTCGGTACATTCGAATCGGCGTTGCTGCCCGTCAGCGTCTCGACATAGCGAAGTGACATCTTTGGCAACATAACGAGGATCGCCTATGCAGATAGCCCGTTTCGTAAAATAATAGTCTCAACTTGTCCATACACTAGAGACGAGAAAAGCCTCCTGATTCGAGCAGGGGGCTTTTTTTTTGATGATGGATTTATATCGTGGATTTCTTTGAATCGGCAATCAAAGATTTGAAAGCACAATTCAGGATGCTTTGTTTGAAAAATCCCAGTACATTGGGCTCATGAGCAAAGCAACTCACGGACAATTCGACACTGATTCAGCCCGCTGGAACGCAGTCCAGAATCGCGAAACTGTGGCCGATGGTATGTTCTTCTACGGCGTGATGACCACTGGCGTATATTGCTATCCGTCCTGTGCCTCACGTGATGCACGGCGGGAAAATGTGCGCTTCTATGCCTCTCGCCAGGCGGCGATCGAAGATGGGCTGCGACCCTGCAAACGCTGTCAATCGGATCGCCCTCCCTTGGCTGAGCGGCATTTGATACTTGTCGAGAAAGCCTGCCGGCTGATTGAACAGTCAACGGGTCCAGCGCGTATCGAAACGATCGCAATGTCGCTGGATGTCAGTCGCTATCACTTGCAACGGGTATTCAAGGCGCATGTCGGTATCAGTCCCAAGGCGTATGACAAGGCCATTCGGGCCGGGCGTTTATCAACAGTTCTGAAAGCGAGTGGACGAAAAACCGATGCAATCTTTGATGCCGGTTACGAGACTGCCTCGCGTTTTTATGAAGATGCCGGCGAGCGGCTGGGGATGCCAGTCAAACTTGCCACCAAGGGAGCACCCGATATGTCAATTCGATATGACTACGCCATTACGTCCTTAGGCTTGGTGCTTATCGCCGTCAGCGAACGCGGTCTGTGTTCAGTGATCTTTGGCGAGTCAAAAGCGGCATTGCGTGACGAGCTGAACACGCGCTTTCCCAAGGCTGACTTAAAGAAGGCTGACACGACCAAGCCGGATATCAAGGCAGGCATAGTTGAACTGTCTGCCAACGCGAAAGCTGATGTAGTGAATGCCGGTTCAGTGGGTGTGTCATCGGATGTATCGCTGCATCAATGGCTTGCGCTCGCAACTCGATTGATAGAACAACCAACATTAGACGATTGGCAGCTGTCAACAAGTTTGCCTGTTGATATTCAGGGCACCGCTTTTCAGGAACAAGTCTGGCAAGTATTACGGCGCGTTCCGGTAGGCAGTACGTTGAGTTACAAGGATGTCGCGGTGGCCATTGGCAAACCGAAGTCGTCGCGGGCCATCGCGCAAGCCTGTGCTGCGAATCCACTGGCTGTTGTCTTGCCGTGTCATCGGGTAGTGGCTAGTAGTGGCAAGTTGTCTGGTTATCGCTGGGGCGTCGAGCGCAAGTCCACCTTGCTCGAGCGTGAAAGCACGCTTGATGACGTTGTTCAGGATGACGTCACGGAAGACTAAACCTGGTCGCTCTTTTCGAATACCGGTTTGCCATCATCGATCTCATAGTAGTCGCCTTTGTCGGCGGCGTAGATATGATGCGATAGGGCCAGTCCAGTCGGTAAGTCCAGGCAACCGGCCATAATCGAGGTGCGATCCGAACCCTTGCTG
Source organism: uncultured Granulosicoccus sp. (assembly GCA_937924505.1). Next base: position 238,262 of record CALDSR010000004.1, read on the forward strand.
CGCCACAACAACACGGAACCGCAGTGTTGACAGAAACCACGACTCGCATGCGCAGATGCCTTGTACCACTTCAGATGTTCTTCGCCGCTTATCGTTAGTTCGCTGTTCTCGACACGAGTCGCGGCAACAAAATGCCCGGTCTGCTTTCGGCATTGTGTGCAGTGACAGGCAACAACATCACGCTCGAATGACGTGACAGTCATTGCCACCTTGCCACAGAGGCAGCTGCCGCCAATGCTCATGCTGACGTAACCTTACGCGGATTCAGTATGACTTGACGACTTGCCACTCTTGTCGCCGCGGCGCCAGCTGTGGTACTTCTCGATCCATTTAAGAACAGTCTCCGGCTGGTGTGCGCGTTTCCATTCCCCCGCCACATATTTGTTTGATTCTGCCAAGGTCGGGTAGATGTGAATGGTGCCGAGAATTTTATTCAGTCCAAGCTTGTATTTCATTGCCAGTACATACTCGGCGATCAGATCCCCGGCATGTTCACCGACAATGGTGACTCCCAGAATCTTGTCCTTACCCGGAACGGTCAGTACTTTCACCACGCCATAGTCGCTGCTATCGGCAATGGCTCTATCGAGATCGTCAATGCCGTAGGTCGTCACCTCATAAGGAATGTTCTGCTCTTTGGCTTCAAGTTCATTCAAGCCTACACGGGCGACTTCAGGATCAGTAAAGGTGGCCCATGGAATCACCCGGTAGTCGGCGCGAAATTTTTTGAAGGTACCGAACAGAGAATTGACTGCGGCATACCAGGCCTGGTGTGAGGCGGTGTGAGTAAATTGATAAGGGCCTGCAACATCGCCGACTGCATAGATATTCGGGTAATCCGTTTGCAGATACTCATTGGTCGCAATCGTACCTTTCGGGTTCAGCGTAATACCGAGTTCCTCGGCACCAAACCCGGTTGTATTAGGTTTGCGGCCAACCGCGACAATGATTTCATCAAAAGCGATCTTGATCGTTTCGCCATCTCGCTCACATACCAGTTGTTTCTCGCCAGCGTTCGTTTCGACGCCAACGGCGGTGGTATTGATCATGACATGAATGCCTTCGGCGACAAATTTTTCACGTACCATTTCGCTGATTTCAGGATCTTCACGATCCATGATTTTCTCTTCGCGCTCGACCAGCCACACTTCACTGCCGAGGCGGTTGAACGCTTGTGTCAGCTCGCTGCCGATGGGGCCACCGCCTAACACGATCAATCGTTTGGGCTGTGTTTTCAACTGCCAGAGCGTGTCCGACGTCAGGTATTCAACGGTATCGATACCGGGGATCGGTGGCACAAACGGTGATGCGCCAGTTGCGATGACGATGTTGCGCGTGGTCAGTGTGCGACCGTTTACTTCAACCGTCCAGGGTGAGGTTATACGGCCTTCACCTTCGATGACATCAACACCAAGGCCTGTGTAACGCTCAACTGAATCATGTGGTTCTATTTTCGCGACGACCTCGTGTACTCGTTGCATGGTCTTGGCAAAATCAATTTCGCCACTGGCGTGTTGCACACCGTATTTTTCCGAGTGCTCGATATTGTTCATCAGTTTCGCACTTCGAATGAGCGCTTTTGAGGGGACGCAACCTGTGTTCAGGCAGTCACCACCCATCTTGTGGCGTTCGATCAGCGAGACTTTTGCTTTGACTGCCGCGGCGATATAGGATGAGACGAGGCCACCGGAGCCTGCGCCGATAACCACCATATCTCTGTCAAAAGATTTTGGCTTTTCATGTCCTGCATAAATCTTGTTGGCTTTTATCACTTCGACAATTTTCTTTGCAACAAGAGGAAAAATACCCAGCAGGGCGAAGGAGAAAATCAGTCCTGGTGACAGAATGCCGCCAAGACTGTCGATCTTGGCTAATTGAGTACCTGCATTGACGAAAACAATGGTACCGGCGAGCATCCCGATCTGGCTGACAAGGTAGAAAACCAGAGTTTTCAGTCGGGTCAGCCCCATGACCAGATTGACGAGAAAGAAGGGGAACACGGGAACCAGTCGAACTGTAAACAGGTAGAAGGCACCATCCTTCTCAATGTTGTCATTGAATGTCTTGAGCTTGTCGCCAAACTTTGCTTCGATCGTGTCGCGGAGCAGAAACCGTGACACCAGAAATGCCAGGGTCGCCCCGATCGTTGACGCGAATGACACAATGATCACGCCCAGCCACAGTCCGAACTGGGCACCCGCCGCCAGTGTCAGGATTGCAGCTCCGGGTAGTGACAGCGCCGTTACGGCAATATAGATGAGGAAGAAGCTGAGGATGACCAGCAGCGGCTTGTTCTCATAAAGTGTATTGAGTGCCGCCTGTTCGCTTTTCAGGTACTGAAGATCGAAAAACCGTCCCAGGTCGAAAATGAAAAATGCCGCGATGAGCGCGGCAATTACAACGAAAATCAGTTTTCTATTATTCATCGTCGTTTGTGGTCCGGTAACGGCGTGGCGAGAGCCCGCGTATGATACAGACTGAAGAATCTAAGTTGCGGCATAATGGCTATGAGATTGTAGGGCCTCGGCAGAGTTCCGTGGCGCTGTCCAGGCCTTTAAACCCCATAGCGGCTTGTCGGAATACTTCAACATTATGCACCGCGCAAGCACCGAAGTAACACTGCTGTTACCCGGCCTGGAATCCGCGACGGCAGCACTGGCAGATGATCCAGACAAGACACGCTTGCTGGCAGAGAGCCGCTTGAGCTGGGCGGATGACCTGTCCCGTCCTTGGGAGGTGTCTCTGCAGCATGCGCTGGGCTTGAACGTCGGTGATACGGTTATTCCGATGGCTCGGGCCTTGTGTCACAGCATTGAGGCGGCTGGCTCGTCAATGCCAGTTGTCTGTGCCGACCCAATCCATTTCAAGGCTGATCGTGACACTGCCAGTCTGGTGCCTGGGCGGGTACTGTCAATCGAGCCCGACGATGCGCGAGCCTTGATCCATTCGCTCAACGAGTTTGTCCGGGAAGACGGATTGGAATTTGAACTTCGTCACGCGTCTCGCTGGATTCTCAAAGGTGTCGCCGCAGACGATCTCGCCACTTTTCCACCGCATTATCTTGCCGATAGATCGATCTCTCCGTACCTCTCAACGTCGACGGGCGATCTACGCTGGCAGCGCTGGCAAACCGAATGGCAAATGCTGTTGCACAGTCACCCGGTAAATCAAGCGCGTATGGCCGCTGGAAAGTTGCCGATAAACAGTCTTTGGATATGGGGAGGAAGTGCAATGCCCGATGCCAGCGCTGTGTCCGCTCTGGTGTACACGAGCGATGATGATGCCAAGGCCTTGTGTCGCGGTTTTGGTGTGCCGAGCAAGTCGCTTGCAGATGTGACGCGGCTGAGCGCTGAGCTCAGCGGGGAGCAGACGGTGGCACGCTTGGCAATTCTGGACACCTGCTTGCTGGATGCATGGATGGCAAGAGATGCTGATCAACTGGCGGACGCTTTGGCCACTATTAATGATGAATTGATACCAACCCTGGTAGATGCGTTTGACCAACACCAGCTGCCGCGGCTTGATGTTGTTACTGAAGACGGACATCGCGCGACGCTGCAGGCGGAGGTCGGGTGGCTTTCTCGCCTGCGCAACATATTCAATTCACGATGACCAACGCCGTGCCCATAAGCACAACGCCAACTGAGATAGCGGTACGTGACGTGCCCGATGTATCGCCACAGTTACATACCAGCCCGGTCGCGCATCGCATACTCGCGGCGCGCGGGGTTACTGATGTCGGTGAGCTGGACTGCTCGCTGGCCCATTTGCCAACGCCTGATACCTTGCCGGGAATCGACAAAGCCGTTGCACGTTTACGGCTGGCGCGCGCCAATCAAGAGCGCATCACGATTGTCGGTGACTATGACTGTGATGGGGCCACCAGCACGACGGTCGCTGTGTTGGGTCTTGCGATGATGGGTTTTGACCAGGTCGACTATCTGGTGCCTAATCGTTTTGAATTCGGATATGGACTGTCGCCAGCGATCGTGGATGTTGCGAAGCTTGGTCATCCGTCCTTGATCCTGACCGTGGATAACGGTGTTGCATCCGTTGATGGTGTCAAACGTGCCAGTGAGCTGGGTATCGATGTCGTTGTCACGGATCATCATCTGCCGCCCTTGCAGTTGCCAGAAGCTGTCGCGATCGTCAATCCGACCCTCCCGGATGCGACGTTTCCGAGCCGCAGCCTGGCGGGTGTCGGTGTACTTTTCTACGTTTTGCTGGCGCTGCGACGTGCCTTGGCAGAAGACGATGATTCGGCGGGTGCTGCGCCACTGGCCGATCTGCTGGATCTCGTCGCCATCGGCACGGTCGCTGATCTGGTACCGCTTGATCGTGTCAATCGCACCTTGGTCGAACAGGGCCTGAGACGAATAAGGGCGGGACGTACTCGACCCGGTGTGCTGTCACTGATCAAGGTGGCCGGGCGTGATCACACATCCCTGAGTACGACCGATATCGGTTTCGGTATTGCGCCACGTCTCAATGCCGCGGGACGTCTTGATGACATCGCCTGGGGTATCCGTTGTCTGCTTAGTAAGGATGCGGACGATGCGCAGGAACTGGCGACAGCGCTTGATACCTTTAATAAGGACCGGCGCCAGATCGAGGCCGGTATGCGCGAGTCTGCCTCAGCGCAGTTGGCCCGCATCGATGCCGATATCAGCGAGGATCGATTCGGCATCTGCCTGATGGATGAAAGCTGGCATCAAGGGGTCATTGGTATTGTGGCAGGCCGATTGAAAGAGCGTTTGCACCGCCCGGTAGTTGTTTTCACCGCGGATAATGCCGATACGCTGAAAGGCTCGGCGCGTTCGATTCCCGGTGTTCATGTGCGTGATGTCATGCAGGCCATCGTTGCCCGTAATCCGGGCATGATCGAGAAGTTTGGTGGTCATGCCATGGCTGCAGGCTTGAGCTTGTCACGCGATTGTTTTGAGCCATTTCAGGAAGCCTTCGATACTGAAGTGCGACGGGTGCTGAAGAATCAGCGACCCACAAGAACCTGGTTGACTGATGGTTCGCTAAGGCCGGAGGAGCTTGATCTTGATACCGCCCTGTTGCTGTCTGGCTTGATGCCGTGGGGGCAGGGCTTCCCGGCGCCGATATTCACTAATGATTTTCTGGTCAAGACGGCAAAGTCTGTCGGCAAGGGGCATTTGAAATTATCGGTCGTCACCGATCAGGGTTCGCTGGATGCGATTGCCTTTAATTGCGCGACGCCTGTGAAACCGGGTGACTGGGTTCGGCTGGTCTATAGTCTTGATGTCAATCGGTGGCGCAATCGTGTGACACTTCAACTCAATGTATTGCATCTGGAACCCATGAGATTCGGTTAGACTTCGCGCCATGATCGAGATAAACGCTTACCTGACACACATCGAGGATTTGCGGCAGCGTGCCGACTCCCTCCGGGGGTATCTTTGACTACGATGCCAAGAAAGAGCAGCTAGAAGAAATTCTGCGCGAGCTCGAAGACCCAGCAGTCTGGAACGAGCCGGATAAAGCCCAGAAACTCGGTCAACAGCGCGCCTCATTGCAAGATATCGTTGATGTCTTTGAAGCGCTGGATGCAGGCTTGGGTGATGCCGGTGATCTGTTGGAGATGGCGCGTGAGGAAGACGACGAAGACACCGTGACGGCCGTGGCCGCCGACCTTGCGTCCCTGGAAGAGGGCGTCGCCAAGCTTGAATTTCGTCGCATGTTCTCCGGTGACAACGATTCCGCCGCCGCGTTTCTCGATATCCAGTCAGGCAGTGGTGGAACCGAGGCGCAGGACTGGGCCGAGATGCTGCTGCGTATGTATTTGCGCTGGGGTGAGCGCGCCGGATTCAAGACTGAGCTTATCGAGGCATCCCCCGGTGATGTGGCCGGTATCAAGTCCGCAACCATCCGTTTCGATGGCGATCACGCCTTTGGCTGGTTGCGCACAGAGACGGGCGTACATCGACTGGTGCGCAAAAGCCCGTTTGATTCCGGCAATCGTCGGCACACGTCCTTCGCTGCGGTGTTTGTTGCGCCGGAAGTCGATGACGACATCGATATTGAGATCAATCCGGCGGAGCTGCGAATAGATGTTTATAGAGCGAGCGGTGCCGGTGGTCAGCATGTCAACCGAACGGAATCGGCTGTGCGAATCACACACGAGCCTTCCGGTATTGTCGTGCAATGTCAAAACGATCGATCCCAGCACAAGAACAAGGCGACAGCAATGAAACAGCTCAAATCCAAACTGTATGAAGCAGAGTTGCAGAAGCGCCAGGGTGATCAACAGGTGGTGGAAGAGGGCAAGTCGGATATCGGCTGGGGCAGCCAGATTCGCTCGTATGTACTCGACCAATCACGCATCAAGGATCTGCGCACCAGCCTTGAAACCAGTAATACCCAGGCCGTGCTGGATGGCGATCTGACGCCTTTCCTGCAAGAGAGCCTCAAAGCTGGTCTATAACAGACGAGTATTCATCCGGCCGAAACCTGCGACCAGACTGTATCCATGAGTGACGACGACAATCAACTGATTCAACAACGACGTGCAAAGCTTGAGGCCATGCGCGCTGCCGGTAATGCTTTTCCGAACAGCTTTCGGCCAACGCATCAGGCGAACGATCTGCATCGTGATCACGCAGGCAAGGAAAAAGACGCCCTGGCAGCCGAGGAAATCTCGGTCAAGGTGGCCGGGCGTATGATGTCACGTCGTGACATGGGTAAATCAAGCTTTGCTGACTTGCAGGATGTCTCCGGGCGCATACAGCTTTTTGTCAATCAAGGCGTGATGGGTAAAGAAGGCTACGAAGACTTCAAGGGCCTTGATATCGGTGACATTATCGGTGTAACAGGCACCTTGTTCATGACCAAGACCGGAGAGCTATCGGTCAAGGCCAGTTCCTGTGAGCTGATGACCAAGTCCTTGCGTCCATTGCCGGAAAAATTTCACGGTCTGAGCGATCAGGAGACACGCTACCGGCAACGTTATGTCGATCTGATTACCAGCGAAGAGACACGTAACAATTTTCGTGTGCGTTCAGCCGTGGTTGCTTACATTCGCAATTTTTTCATGGCGCGTGAGTTTCTTGAAGTTGAAACACCGATGATGCAAGTGGTGCCAGGCGGCGCGGCGGCAAAACCGTTTGTCACACACCATAATGCACTCGGCATTGATCTGTATTTACGTATTGCTCCTGAATTGTATTTAAAACGACTGGTTGTCGGCGGATTTGATCGTGTGTTCGAGATCAACCGCAACTTTCGTAACGAAGGCTTGAGTACGCGGCACAACCCTGAATTCACGATGCTTGAATTCTATATGGCCTACGCAGACTACCGAGACTTGATGGACCTGACCGAGGAGCTATTTCGAGGTCTGGCCGAAGATGTTGTCGGTACACTGCAAATTGCCAACGAAGAGGGCACTGGTCATTTCGATTTCGCCAAACCGTTTACGCGTTTGAGTCTGTTTGATTCCATTCTCAAACACAATCCGGACATGTCCGCAGACGCTTTGCGCGACAAAGCTGGTGCGACTGATATCGCAAAGCATTTACACATAGACGTCAAACGGAATTGGGGGCTGGGCAAAATCCAGACCGAGATCTTTGAAGCAACGGTTGAAGAGAATCTGAATGATCCCACGTTTATCACCCACTACCCAACCGAAGTATCTCCGTTATCTCGACTGAACGATGACGACCCCTTTGTCACGGATCGCTTCGAACTGTTCGTCGGTGGTCGCGAAATCGCCAATGGCTTTTCTGAACTTAACGATGCTGAGGATCAGGCTGCGCGCTTCAAGGCGCAAGTGGCCGACAAGGATGCCGGCGACGAAGAGGCAATGCACTATGATGCGGACTACGTGCGTGCGCTCGAATACGGGATGCCGCCAACAGCAGGTGAAGGAATCGGTATTGATCGTTTGGTGATGCTATTGACGGCATCCCCGAGTATTCGCGACGTTGTGCTGTTTCCGCATATGCGTCCCGAAGTGCAGGACTGATTGACAGAACTCTCAGCGGCGGCTTGAAGTGCAGGACTGCGGATTACGAGAAGACCTAGTTTTCAAGTTCCCAGGTTGTTGTCTCAGCCAGTTCGCCATTCATCCAGAGTGTCTGTGTCAGGGTTATGCCCGACCGGTTGCGCACGGCTTTAAGCTCAATCTCACGAAAAAAAGTGAAGCCGGTTTGCTGGTTGAAATGACGTTGTCGGCGGTGTGCGATCAATTCGTTCTTGTTGACGAATGTCAGCTCATGTTCGAACAGTGGAATGTGCAGAGTATTGGCCCTGACCGTTTTTGATTCCCTGTCATCTTCAAAGGCACGAAGAATAAAGTCATATTTGTTCTGTCGTACCGAGATTTCATTTAGCTCGAATTCGCTGCGGTAAACGGTGGAGTCATTCTTTTTTCCCGAGCATGCATAACGGGTACCACTGCCGCCTCGGAAATGGCTTCGATCGAGTGTCTTCAACAAGCCTTTCGACCAATCATTGATTGGCGTGGCACGATTGACTGTACCGTTGTCATCGCGGGTAGGGCCTACGTCGTAATATGCATCCCCGAGCGACAGTAAGCGTGGTGACAGAACGCCGCACTCGAATGCGCTAGCAACTCCCGACGCGCCAAGCAATCCGGCAAGCGCCAGTGATCGAACTATTGAGTGAGTCGACATGGTTGATCCTCCTGACGCCAGTATACGCCTCACCCTCCAGCCCTTATTTAGAGGGTTTTGCAGTCTGTGCGGTGGTTCAAGCGCTGAATGTCTAACGGTGCCGGAAACCTTGTTATCGTCGGTCGGTATTTGAACTGGTTTTGATTACTCGGCGTGGAAACTCCCTGTCATCTGCCTTATGATTTGCCCATGGAGAACACGGCGGTGATTGCAGAGGGAGGTGGGCAGCGCGGAATATATACCGCCGGTGTTCTGGATGCCTTCCTGCACTTCGGGTTCAATCCCTTCAGCATGGGGATCGGCGTATCTGCTGGCGCGCAAAATCTATTCAGCTATTTTCTTGAACAGCCTGGCTATGCGCGACGTGCCATCGAAGAGTTGACCCGCGCGCCGGGGTTCTTTGTTCCGTATCGCTGGGTGGGTGAGCGAGGCATCATTGATCTGGATGGATATTTTGCCCATTCCTTGAATAACCCGGATTATTTGTTGCCGTATCAGCGTCTAACCACGGTACAAACCCAGCGACGATTATTTTTTGTCGCGACAGACATGGAATCACTCGAGCCGGTGTATCTCGAGCCTGATGAAAGTAATGTCGTGGAATGTCTCAAGGCATCCAGTGCCGTACCATTTCTGTATAAGGCGGGTGTTTCGTTCGGCGGTCGTACCTTGCTTGATGGGGGCATTGCTGATCCGATACCGATCAAACGTGCTATCGATCTGGGCGCAAAGCGGATGATTGTCATTCGTACCACGAGTCAAGGCAGCGAACCGAGCTGGCGTCATCGGCTTGAGCGATTTCGCAAGTTGCGGGCGCTGCCGGCAAGGATGATTCGCATGCTGGAATGTTACGAGCGGGCGGAACGCGAAGCGGAGTATTTCATCAACAATCACGATAAGGACATAGAGCTCGTCGTAATCAAGCCGGAAATACCATTAAAGAGTCAGGTATTTGGTAGTCGCTCCGAAGACCTCGTGATCGATTACAAAGTTGGCTGGTATGACGGTGCACAGGCTATTGCCGGTCTCGCTCATTGGCAAGACGCTGATCAAACCGCGGATAAGGTCGCGGATAAGGTCGCGGATAAGGTCGCGGATAAGGTCGCGGATAAGGTCGCGGATAAGGTTGCGGATAAGGTTGCGGATAAGGTCGTTGACAAGGTCGTGGATTAAGGGCTCGGATAACGGCTCTGGCCGGGCGGCCGCGGACACTGTACTGCTATCATGAGTGAATGAAATATCTATTTCGGCTGCTGTGGCTGGTGTTGACACATTCAAGACGCTCGCGCTGCAATTTGATGGGCCCCTGTAAAACGCACTTTCGCGTGCTCCCCAACGACCTGGACGTCTTGATGCATGTGAACAATGGTGTCTACCTGACCATTGCTGACCTCGGGCGTACCGATCTATTGCTACGCTCTAATGCCTTGAGCCGAATCAGAAAGAAGGGTTGGTACGCGGTTGTTGCCGCTGAAACCATTCGATTTAAAAAATCACTGAAACTGTGGCAGCGCTTCAGCATTACTACGCGAATCATCGCCTGGACGGAGAAAGCCATTTTTCTTGAACAGACATTCAACAGAGGTGATACGTTTGTCGCTCGAGCGGTTATCGATGTCCGCTTCCTGTCTCATCACGGTGGAATCGTGACACCTGAAGAACTTCTTGATTTTCTCGATATCGATGCCGAGTCTCCAGCGGTACCCGATTGGATTCAGAACTGGTCGGAGAACAATCAGTGAATGGGGTTCACAAAACCATCGCTATTGCACGTGATGAAGTCCTGCGCTTGCCATCAACTCGTCGTGGTCTGCTATCACTGGCAGCTTTCGCCCTGATCTGGTTGGCGATCATGCTGTATGCATTGGTCCCTGCAGCCAACCTGGTTCAGAGTGGGCAAGCAAGCGGTCTTGCCGAATTGATCTTCGTGCCGCTGGGTTTGACGGTGCTTGCCGAGTGGCCAGCGCCTTCGCTCGCCTTGTATTGGATTCTGGGTTTGTACCTGTTTCCTTTTTTTACCGTGATGACAGCGGCGGATCAAACGGCCAGCGACAGGAGTCGCGGCACCCTCAGGTTCTTTGCCTTGCGCTGTAGTCGACTCGACATTTTTCTTGGTCGGTTTCTCGGGCAGTTTTTCGTACAGTGTCTGCTGGTTCTGACAACTCTGGCGAGTGTATTGATTTTGATTGCAATCAAGTCGCCAGAATTGCTCAGCGCAAGCCTTGAACGCAGTCCCGTCATCATGGTCAATCTGGCGTTGTTGCTTTTACCCTATACCGCGTTGATGGCGGGTGTGTCGGCAATAGCAAAATCTGCGCGTCAAGCAACGCTGTTTGCGATGATGGCCTGGGTTCTCGTCTCGATCATTATCTGGTACGTACAACGAAAATATGGTGAAGTGCCGCTACTTGACTGGGTATTGCCTGGCTCGCAAATCGCGCATCTACGAAAAATGTTTGACTGGCAAACACTTGACTATGCCCTCATTCCCATAGTCCATACGGTTGTATTGCTTGGCTTCGGCGCCTTCATGATGCACAGGCGCGATCTATGAGCCTTGTCGTTGCTGAGGGTCTGACAAAGCGTTATGGCAGCGCGACGGCGCTTGATCAATTGACGTTGACGCTTGAGCCTGGTGCGCCAATCGCATTGATCGGGCCAAACGGTGCAGGCAAGACCACCTTCCTCAGTTTGTTGTGCGGATTCATACGACCAAGCGCGGGTACCGTCCAGATACTCGGTAACAAACCCGGTAGCGCTTCACTTAGTGGCCATCTTGCTGCATTGCCGCAAGACGCAGTGCTTGATCCGCGCCTCGGGATAGGCAGGCAGTTGAAATTCTTAAGTGAATTGCAAGGTATGACACGGCGCGAAGCTCGTGTTGACGTCGAACGTGTTCTGCAGGCTGTTGATCTGGCTGATGTCGTGCACAAGAAGCCAACGGAACTCAGCCACGGCATGCGCAAGCGCGTGTCCATCGCGCAAACCTTGCTAGGTACACCGAGTGTCGTTTTGCTTGATGAACCGACGGCAGGCATTGATCCGCCAAATGCCAAGATGATTCGTGATGTTGTTCGACGTGAATCCGGTGATATTACATTTATCGTGAGCTCGCATAATCTTGATGAACTTGAACGCTTGTGCGAATCAGTGGTGTATCTGGAAAAGGGTAAACTTCTAAGTCATGGTTCGCTGGCTGATGACACGAGCAATGGGCTGTTGACCTTGCGTTTACTTGATGCTGACGAAAGTGATTTTCTGTCAGCCTGTATCATGTTACCAACCGTGTTGGATGTCAGCCGACTCGCTCAGGGTGATTACCTGTTGAAGGTTAGCGACGACATGTTGGCCAGCCAGGCGGTGCTTGAATTGTTGCAGCAACGCGGTTGGCAATATCGGCAGTTGTCACGCGGACGGACACTGGAAGAACGTTTCTACGGAAGTCCGGTGAGCTAGATGTTGTATTCCTGTAAACAGTCTGGTCTTTTATTCGCCGAGACTGTACAGTTCGCGTACGTGATGGCTGGAAGCTAAGCTAGTACGATGAAGCCGACCTATCTTCGCGGATTGCTGGTGTTGCTGGTCATCGTTGGACAGATCGCGTCCATTTGCTTTGTGCTGATCGGTACGCATCGGCAGACTCGCGAGCAATTCACAGCTAACGCCGAGCAGACGCTTGATGACTTCGCACGGCGCGTCGCTGACCAGTCGCAACGTTATCTGGTGCCAGCAGTTGATGCGGTAATGGTCGCGCAGCGTCTGATTGACCAGAATGTTATCTCGGCCTCTGATGATGTTGAGCTTGAACGCTACTTTCTGGCAAAGCTTGAATCGGTAAAATCCCTGGGCGGCCTATATCTTGGGCGGCCTGATGGCAGTTTCCTGTTTGTCAGTCGTGAGCCGGACGGACTTCAAACCAAGCAGATTAGCGTCGACGACGGTAAACGTTCGGTCCAGTTCCGACAATACACCGATTTTGCACCGCCGCGTATCTGGGCAGATGCCGAAGACGCTTATGATCCGCGCGCAAGACCTTGGTACCTGGATGCCGTAGAGTCTGGTTCGCTTATCTGGACGGAACCGTACATGTTCTTCACGTCTGGTAGGCCGGGCGTGTCTGCTGCGATCAACTTGTCAAATCAGGATGGTGAAGCTATCGGTGTGATTGGTGTTGATGTATACATTTCCGATCTTTCTTCATTTATCGAAATGAGCGGTGATAACTATCTGGGCAGTGCCATAATTTTCGATGAAAATCGTCATGTTATTGCCTATTCAAGCGGCAGTTATCTGAAATCAATTGCCGGTCTTAAGGCGCCCCCGCTGCTTGAAGACATTACTGATGCGTCGTTGTCAGCCATCTATGCACAGCGACACTTGTCAGATGGCGCGACGCTTGAAACGCCGGGGGAAATTACGCGAATACTGGAAGACGGCGTGGCGCATATTGGACTTGCACGCGGTTTTTCTATCCAAGGCAGTAATGCGAACTGGACGTTACTTGCGCAAATTCCTGAAGCCGAATACAGCGGAGGCGTGACCGAACTGCTGAACAACAATCTGTGGTTTCTGATTGCTACCGTGCTGTTGCCGGGCGTCATACTCGCCGCGGCAATCATGCGATTGACTGCGCCAATTGAGCGTTACTATCTGGAAGCATCGGTTGATCAGCTGACCGGTGCCTTGACGCGTAATGAGTTTTTCCATCGCCTGACAAAAATCACTCACAACGTGCGTCGCAACGATCGTGATAGTCAGATAGTCGTGGTCGTACTTGATCTGGATGGTTTCAAAGCGGTCAATGACGAATATGATCATTCTGTCGGTGATCTGGTTCTGTCTGAAGTTGCCAAGCGGCTACGTATGCGAATTCGTGAAGGCGAGCTTGTCGGGCGCCTCGGCGGGGATGAATTCGTGCTGGCGCTACGCGTACATAAAGGTATCGACTATATGGAGATCGTCGAAAGTGTTCGGTGTCGTGCGGTCGAAGGTGGGATAAGCTCGCCACGCGGATTACACACCGTTGGTCTGACCGCTGGCGTTGCCCGCTGGCGGGATGGTGAAAGTGTCGAAGATGTGGTGAAGCGTGCGGACCAGGCTCTGATGCGCGGCAAGAAATCAGTCAAGAATCGTTGCTACTACGAAACGGATACAGATGACGATGATCCTGGTGGTGGTAAGGTGCTGAGCATCATTCGCTAACTGTCTCACTTGGTTGCACTCAAGTCGGCTAGTCAGGTGACTTCGCGCGTTCTTATATCCAACTGCCCCGTCAAAGTCCGATGCACTGGACACCTGTCAGCAATTTGCATCAGGCGAGCACGCTGAGATTCATCAAGATCGCCGCTTAAAACGATATCTCTATCAATGACGTCAAGTTGTTGTGGTTTTTCATCGCAGGTTTCGCAATCGGTAATGTGTTCACGCAGATGACGAAGCGTGACAGTTGCATCCTTAAGTGGCCATTCCTTGCGCTGTGCATACATGCGCAAGGTCATGGCGGTACACGTGCCGATCGACGCAAGTAGATGCTCGTATGGGTCGGGTCCGACGTTCTTGCCACCGGAACGCACAGGTTCGTCTGCAATCCAATGATGGGTATCGCTGACGACATTGAGCATAAAGCGATGATCCCGCTCACTGACCAGTACTTCTCCCTTGGCAACTTTTGGTTGTTCCTGCTTGTCATCATCACCGACTCGACGAGCTGCCCAGGCTGACACGATGCCGGCGACAAATTCGGCATCGGCGGCGTGAGTCAGGAGATGATCGGCATTGTCGAGACTGATGAAACTCTTCGGGTGCTTGGCCGCAACATAGATACGTTCCGCTTCGCGAATATCGACCGTTGAATCAATCGGGGAATGCAGGACCAGCAGCGCAGGTTTAAGCCTGCCGATATGTTCAACAGAAGTCTCGTTGAGATCGTCGAGAAACTGCTTCTTGATCGTGAACTTGCGCCCGGCAAGATCGACTTCTGCTTCGCCTTTCGCGTTGATCGTCTCGATGTCGCAGGCAAACTGCTTGGAGACATGCTGCGCATCGGCAGGGGAGCCGATGGTCACAACACCGACACACTCAGGCACGGCATGGGCCGCTGACAAGACTGCTGTGCCACCCAGGCTATGACCGATCAACAAGGATGGGGGCATGCCCTTTTCGCGCAAGTGATTCGCGGCCTCTACAAGATCCTGCACATTCGAAGAGAAGTTGGTATTGGCAAAATCGCCATCACTACCGCCAAGCCCCGTGAAGTCGAAGCGCATGACCGCATAGCCACGAGCCACCAATGAGCGTGCAATGCGAGACGCGGCGGCAATGTCCTTGCCACAGGTAAAGCAGTGGGCAAATAGCGCGACCGCGATCGGCTCGCGATCGGGTGTCTCAAGCAAGGCTGCAAGTGAATTTCCCGCGTGGCCTGTAAATTCGAATTTTTCACGTTGAGGCATGGCTACAAGGCTTCTTTGTCGGTGACGTTGTCAGAGGTTTTGTCAGTCGTAGTTTTGTCAGCAATAAACGTTTCAAGCAGGGGCATGACATGATCAACCAGTAACGGTTGTGCATCAACCGTTGGATGTATGCCATCTCGCTGAAAATAGTTTTGCTCGGTTGCAATGGGTTCCAGAAAGAATGGCAGTAGCGCGGTATCGGTATTTTGCGCGGCCTTCTCGAAAGCGCTGCTGAACAAGCGCAGATAGGCTTCACCATAGTTGGTTGGAATCTGCATGCCAAGGAACAATACCTCTGCGCCATCGTCTTTGGCGAGCATGGCCATTGACTCGAGGTTCTGTTGCATCACTTGCGGCGGATAGCCGCGCAGGCCATCGTTGCCGCCGAGCTCGATCACCACCAGATCTGGCTCAAACCGATCCAGAGCCGCGGGCAGTCGTCGCAGACCGCCGCCGGTCGTGTCACCACTGATACTGGCATTGATAAACGAGACATCGGGATTGACTTGCTGCAGTCTGGCTTCGGCCAGTGCCACCCAACCGTCGTCCTCGGCCAGTCCGTATGCTGCGCTGATGCTGTCGCCCATGACCAACACTTTGTATGCATGAGCATTGATTGGAGCAAGGAACGTGAGAGCATAGATAATGGTCAGAAATCTCATTACTTGTTCGATCCGAATAAAGCTCTTTATATAACGACAGTAAATACTATGGTTGATCCGAGTGCAAATAAGCCAATAAGTGCCGCTCCCCCACCGGTTTTGCTGGCTGAGGACATCGAAAAACGTGTCGAAGGTCCGGAGGGTGAGCTGATTATCCTACATTCTCTGGACATGCGGGTCGAGGCGGGCGAGGCGGTGGCAATTGTGGGGCCATCCGGTTCCGGCAAATCGACCCTGCTCGGTATTCTCGCCGGGCTCGACACGCCGACCGCCGGCAGTGTCGATCTGATGGGGGAAGCCATGTCGGCACTTGATGAGGACGCCCGCGCTAGACGTCGTGCCGGGCATGTCGGTTTTGTGTTTCAGAGTTTTCAGCTGTTGCCCGGATTGAGTGCCCTTGAAAATGTCATGTTGCCACTGGAACTCGGTGGCGTGAATGATGCCGAGCAGCTCGCGAGGCAAAAGCTCGACGATGTCGGATTGTCTGGACGTTTGGGGCACTTGCCATTGCAACTGTCCGGCGGCGAGCAGCAGCGTGTTGCGTTGGCGCGGGCGTTTGTCTCGCGTCCTGCCTTGTTGTTCGCCGATGAGCCAACGGGTAATCTGGATAGTGAAACCGGGGAGCGCATTGTCGAGCTGATGTTCGATATGCGTCGGCGTGAAGGTTCGGCTGTTGTACTGGTGACGCATGACAATGAACTTGCCAAGCGGTGTGATCGACGCTTGCGTATGGGCAATGGAAGGCTGACCGAACTGTGACTGCTAGCCGACAATTGCGTTTTGCTTTGCGTTCTCTACGACGCGATTTTCGCCTTGGCGAGTTGCGTGTTCTTGCGCTAGCGCTGATCGTCGCAGTGGCCTCTGTCACGGCGGTCGGTTTTTTTACTGATCGAATCGGGCGTGCGGTCGAACGTCAGGCAGGTGACGTGCTTGCAGCGGACATGCTGATGTCCTCTGGTTTACCAATCGCTGAAGAATTGGTCGAAGAAGCAGCGTCGCTGAATCTCGAAACGGCCAGCCATACTCGATTTCCAACTGTCGTTATCAATCAACAAGATGAATCGCAACTCGTTGCGATCAAAGCGGTACAGGGTGAGTATCCCTTGCGTGGCTCGGTGCGTCTTGCCAGCATGGATGACCCCACTACGGCATTGCCCGATAGTGTTGCCGTAGGTGGGCCGCAACCCGGTAGTGTCTGGGTTGACCCGCAGCTTCGTTCTGCGCTGGCTCTGGAAGCTGGTGACACGGTGACGCTCGGGAGTCAGGATTTTATCGTCACTCACGTCATTTTGTTCGAGCCTGACCGTGGGCAGAATTTCTTTGAATTTGCCCCGCGCGTGATGATGCATGTCGATGATATCCAGAAGGCAGGTTTGTTGGGTCCTGGCAGCCGTGCACGCTATGCCTTGTTGCTGGCAGGTGATGGCGCGTCACTGGAACAGATGCGCGATTGGGTCTCGAGTAATCTTGCCGGGGAAGTGCGGGTGCAAGGGGTGCGTGATGGCAGCCCGCAAATGAAGCGTGCATTGGATCGGGCGCAACGTTTTCTGGGTCTTGCTTCGGTGGTCACGGTATTGCTCGCAGGTGCCGCAGTAGCGCTTGCCGTTCGACACTTTGCCGTGCGTCAGGCAGATGCCAGTGCGGTGATGCGTACTTTAGGTGCAAGCCGGCGCGATGTTATTGTCTGGCTCGCGATGCGATTGCTGTTGGTTGCGGTCATCGCATCGATCATCGGCATTGTTATTGGCTGGTTTGCTCAGTTGGTACTGGCAAATCTGCTGCAAGGCTGGTTTGGCCTCAATTTACCCGCGCCAGGTTTTCTGCCGCCGTTGATTGGTAGTCTTACGGCACTGACGGCGCTGGCAGGTTTCGGTTTGTTACCTGTATTGAAAGCAGGACGTGTCAATGTCATGCGGGTATTGCAGCGTGATTACTCATCAATGGATACCAGTTCGGCGGTTGCAGTGGCTGCGGGATTGCTGGCAACTTTTGCTATCGTGTGGTTGCTATCGCGGGACCTTGCTTTGAGTGCCATTGTGGTGCTGGGTGTGGTCGCGATGCTTGCGGTCTTTGGCTTGTTCGGGCAACTGTTGATCAAGCTGGTACGAAACCTTGCCGGCCCGCGTTTTCGATTGAGCACCGCTGGACTGCAACGGCGTTCAGCCAGTAGCGTTATTCAGCTGGCCGCGTTTGCAATGGGTATCATGGCCTTGCTGCTGATATCGATCGTCCGCGTGGATTTACTCGCCGCCTGGGAGCAGGACTTGCCCGAGGATGCGCCGAATGTTTTTGTTGTCAATATTCAACCCGATCAAGCGCCGGGATTTGCGGCCAGGCTTGATGCCGACGGTATTGAGACCACGGGTATGTACCCGATGGTGCGGGCTCGTCTTGTCCGGCACAACGACAAACCCATTCTCGGCGACAACCCGACCGAGCGGGAACAACGCCGCGCCCGTCGTGAGTACAATCTGTCGTTTACTGATGAATTGCCAGCCAACAATGAAATTGTTGCTGGTGAATGGTGGGACACTGATGGATCGGCGCCCCCACTGTTGTCCATCGAACGTGAGTGGGCTGAGGAACGTGGCTTTGCCATTGGCGACACCTTGACCTTTAAAGGTGCAGGTGTTGAAACGACGGCGGTGGTCAGTAACTGGCGGGAAGTGGACTGGGAATCTTTTCAGGTGAACTTCTTTGTCGTCGCTACACCGTCAACGCTTGAAGGGTTTCCATCTACCTATGTCACCAGTTTTCATATTGACAAGGACTTTGTCTCGGCAACAACCGGGTGGGTGCGTGAATTTCCGGGCATTGCAACGCTCGATATTGGTGCAATCATCACGCGCGTCAAGTCATTGATGGATCGCGCATCGCTGGCAGTTGAATACGTGTTTTTGTTTACCTTACTGGCAGGCTTGTGTGTACTCCTTGCGGCAGTACAAAGTAGTCAGGCTGAACGTATACGAGAATCTGCCTTGCTGCGCGCATTGGGTGCATCGCATGAACAGGTTCGCCATGCGGTAATTGCAGAATTTGCCATTCTTGGTGGGATTGCAGGGTTTATGGCGGCGATATTTGCTAGTGTTATCGCTTGGTCTTTAAGTAGATTTGTTTTTGAATTACCGTATCACTTTAATTTTTGGTTGTGGATTTTTGCCGTTGTCGGTGGAGCCATCGGTATCAGCATCGCGGGTTATCTTGCGACGCGCAAGGTCTTGCATACGCCCCCCGTTGTTGCGTTACGCCATACGGGGTGACGCTCAATGAAGCATGCTTTTACGGCCGAAGAAAATGATTTCGCGACCCTTGAATCTGCGCAAGCGTCGTTAGTCGATAGCTGTACGCGTAATCAGGCGTTGATCATCAAGCGGGCTGTCGAGCACTACTGGGCCATCAAGGATGATGTAACTCATTACCCAAACGCCCTGTATGTTGCATCGCAACTGAAAAGCATGCGCGCTGATACGCCGATCATCGTCTCGGCGTTGTTCGGCACGGATGCCTCGGCCCGGGCTTATTCAATTGACTTCATTCGCGAACACTACGGTCAGGAGTGCGCCAAGTTGACCGAGGGCGTGCGTTGGTTGAATGAACTCAGTTCCCTTGATCTGCTGGAGAGCAGTAGTCGCGGTACTGATCAAGCGGAATTCTTTCGGCGTATGGTGCTGTCTATCGTTGATGATGTGCGTGTCGTTCTTGTCAAGCTAGGTTATCGGACGCAACGCCTGTACGCGATGATAAAGCGCGATGCACCAGAAGGAGAAAGACTGGCGCGAGAGACGCTGTCTATCTATGCGCCGCTGGCCAATCGTTTGGGTTTAGGCCAGTTGAAGTGGGAGCTTGAGGATATTGCCTTTCGCATAGTCGAGCCGCTGGCCTACAAGCGCGTCGCCAAGGCGCTGGAGGAAAACCGCGCTTCGCGTGAAAACTACATCAAGGATTTTGTTGCCGATTTGAGCTCGCTGATCGAGAAACACAGCATTCAGGATGCTGGCGTCTTTGGACGACCGAAGCATATTTTCAGCATCTGGAAAAAGATGCAGGCAAAACATATCGAGTTTTCAGACCTGTTCGATGTTCGCGCGGTACGTGTGCTGGTCAACGACATTCAGGAATGTTATGCCGTGTTGGGAATTGTGCATAGCAAGTGGCAACCGATCACTCGAGAGTTTGATGATTACATCGCGAACCCCAAGGAAAATGGATATCGCTCCTTGCATACGGCGGTTATTGGTCCGGCTGGCAAGCCAGTGGAAGTGCAGATTCGCACTGTCGCCATGGACGACGATGCTGAAAACGGTGTCGCGGCTCATTGGGCGTACAAGGAAGGTTCTCCGGTGGATGTTTCATTGCAACGCAGTATCAATGCCCTCAGGCAATTGCTTGATGACAACGATGATGATGATGAACTGATCGAAGGTTTCTCGCAGCATCTGGATGCCGAACGAGTCTACGTGTTTACGCCCAAGGGCGAGGTTATCGATCTGTCGGCAAATTCAACACCGCTGGATTTTGCTTATCATATTCATTCTGAAATCGGTCATCGCTGTCGTGGTGCGAAAGTCAATGGCAGCATCGTGCCGCTGACCTATACCTTGCGCAATGGTGATCAAGTTGAAGTGCTGACCACGCGCGAGCCCCAACCCAGTCGTGATTGGCTTAACCGATCGCTCGGTTATATCAATAGCAGTCGTGCACGCGGCAAGGTCCGCGCATGGTTCAACCTTCAGGATCATGATCAACATCTTCTTGATGGTCGGGCAATGCTTGATCGTGAGCTGAAACGTCTGAAAGCAACGTCTGTCTCGATTGACAAGCTGGTCAAGCGTTTGAAATTTGACAAACCCAATGACTTGTTCATTGCAATTGGGCGTAACGAATTGACGATGCCACAGATCATTGGTGCGATTGATCATCTGGCTCAGCCCATCAGTCAACCGTTTGAAGAACCGACACGCATCCGTGAGAAAGACGCACAAAGCGGCGCGATTCAAGTGCGCGGTGTGGGAAATCTTTTGACCAATATCGGACCGTGTTGCCAGCCTGTACCGCCGGACAGTATTGTCGGATTCATCACGCGTGGCAAAGGCGTCACCATTCATCGCGCCGATTGCCCGAATATTCTGAACCTTCGGGAAGCGGAGCTGGAGCGGCTTATCGATGTCGGTTGGGGTGATGACAAAGCCGGGCGTTATCAAGTGGAAATCCGCATACATGCTTATGACCGTCATGGGCTGCTGCGCGATGTGTCGACGACACTGTCAACGCTGGATGTTGATGTCGTAGCCGTCAATACGTTGAGTGACAAGCAGGAACAAACAGCCGATATGAAAATCTCACTGCATATCGCTGATATGGGTGAACTGACAACCGTCATGGATAAAATTCGACAGCTGCGTAATGTGCAGACTGTCGAACGGGTTATCTGAACGCTTCATCAAAAAACCGTACCATCTCGATGTGCATTTCGTCGTGGAAGGCGTAACGATCGAAGCCATCTGCGTCGCCACACACGAATTCATATTCCTCTGGGTCTGCTCGTTTGAACGCTTCACGACAGGGCACGACGATAAAAGCGAAATGTCCGGCCTTGTCGACCCAATGTGTCTCCGGCGGATTCGGCAAGCGTGCTTTTAACAACGCCGCATTGGTTTCAGTTGGCACGCTGCTATCGCGTTCACCTGACCATAATTGGACGGCAGCACTGACGTTTTCCAATGACTTTCGAGAGTAAGCAAAGCCGAATCCGGGGGCTGCAATGGATGCCGCCTTGATGCGTGGATCTGCGCCCCAGGCTTCTG
The DNA here is from genome assembly GCA_937924505.1 of uncultured Granulosicoccus sp. The sequence continues at coordinate 259,840 of CALDSR010000004.1, forward strand.
CCGGTAGCTTGTCCATATCTTTGAGGTTTATCTGCTCAATCATTCCTTCGGCACATACAAACTCTTGTGGATAATCATCACAATGCCTGCTTGCAAGCTTTAAGTCTGGTATCCCACCAATCAGTCCAATAGCCGTATAACCGCCGGCGGAAAATCCATAGACACCGATCTTTGCCGGATCAATGAGCGAGCTTAGCTCGTCGTCAGCCAATAATTGATCGAGGACGTGGCTGATATGTCGCGGTCGATCAATCATCCACTGATCCAGACTTGAGCTCATATCTGACCAGGTGTTACCGGTATGCGAGGGGGCTGCCACGATATAGCCCGCGTCCGCAAGTGCTGCGGCCGTGTCCGCATGCCCTGCGTACCAGCCACTGAAACCATGTGAGATCAGAATCAAGCCGCCATTGGCATCGGCAATTGGCGCTTCAAGGGCGACGCTCAAGCCGAACTCGGTGTTTGGTTTGGCTGCGGGTTGTTGCCTGGTCGGGTACCACAGACCGACTTGCAAATCCTTGTGGCCGGGGTCGGCAATCTGCAGCAAGCGGAATCCGGCGGCATGGGGCTGCGTGGGAAGCATCAGCGTGGCAATCAGTGCTACGTGAGCGTACCTTGCGAAAAGACGAACGACAGGGAATGACATGACGACTCCAGAGGTGTGTTGGCGTTTGCCGACTATCGTCATAAACTGCTGATAACACGACCTTGAACACGATCGAGCAGGTTCTCGATCATGATCCAGCACCCAGTCAGCACTTAATCATCACTCATCACGCGTAGTTTTGTAACCATGACGTCTCTCCCCATACCGCTGGTCGTTGCCTTTTTGTTGCTCGTGCTTGCAGCAGCCAATCATCAGCGATTGGCAGTCACGGCCACCGGGCGGGTTTTTGAACTAGTGCTTTATTTGTTTGCCGCCTCATTGGTGTGCATCGGGCTGCGCTGGGCCTTCGATCTGATTGCGCTGCTACCGATTGCCGCGGGATTGTCCGTGATTGGCATGGCTCTGACGTATCTCGCTTTTCGGAGTCTTGGGCGTAAAGGCCCGGTTCTTTCCTTGGCGCGTGACGCTTGGCATTTGCTGCCGATTCTGCTGATTCTCATGGCCATAGCGATTCGACCGCCTTGGGTGGAAGTGATCGTGATCGTAACCAATCTCGTTTACGCGCTGCTGTTGATCCGTCTGGCGCACCAGGGCCCAGGTTCCTTGCAGATGGTTCGATTGAGTGTCTTCAGTAGTGCCCAGCGGGCCTTGTGGCTGGTCGCCGCGCTGTTGATTGTCAACGTCGTGATGGATGTGATCATCACGATCGATTTCCTGCTGTATGACGGTCGGCATGCCGAACGGTTTGTTGGTGTTGTCAATTTGTTCGTGTTGCTGTTGCTCGGCTGGGGATTGGTGCGCGCGGCGGGTGGTCGGACCATCGACGATGAATCAATGCCCGCAGTCCTGACCGAGAATGGCGTGGCATCAGACGCTGATTATGTTGTTGATCGTGATTCTGACCGTGATCGTGACCGTGATCGTGATCGTGATCGTGATCGTGACGTTGACGTTGACGTTGACGTTGACGTTGAAACTGCATCGGTGGCCGAAGATCACGCTGTTGAACTTGAGCAGCTGGCGCACCTGAACCGATTGCTGATCGACGACGGTTTGTATGCTGATACCGAGCTCAATCTGATGCGACTGGCGCGCAAAAGTGGGATCCCGGCTCGTACGGTATCCAGAATCATCAACACCCATACCGGGCAGAACATGTCTCAGTGGGTCAATAGTGCGCGTATCGAAAAGGCCTGTGAGCGACTCAAGGATGGCAGTACGACGGTCACGCAGGCGATGCACGATGCGGGTTTTCTGACCAAGTCCAATTTCAATCGTGAGTTTCGGCGGATCACGGGTTGCAGTCCCAGTGAATGGCGGGCTCGTCATTGTTGACGAGGTAGCCGGCACGAAGCTCGTCTGAACCCTTATACTCGCGACCATGGCAGGAAATTCCATCGGACAGTTGTTCAAGGTCACGAGTTTTGGCGAAAGTCACGGCCCGGCATTAGGGTGTACTGTGGACGGCTGTCCACCCGGATTGCCGCTGACCACCGCGGACTTGCAGCGCGATCTTGATCGACGCAAGCCTGGTCAGAGTCGCTATACCACCCAGCGACGCGAAGCCGACGAGGTTGAAATCCTGTCCGGTGTCTTTGAAGACATGACTACGGGCACGCCGATCGGCCTGTTGATTCGAAATACCGATCAGCGCTCGCGTGACTACGACAAGATCAAGGATCGTTTTCGACCCGCTCACGCGGACTATACCTACCAGCAAAAATTTGGCTTTCGCGATTATCGCGGTGGTGGCCGCTCATCAGCGCGCGAGACCGCCATGCGTGTGGCCGCAGGTTCGATCGCCAAGATTGCACTGGCGACACCCGCCTTTGGCGGTGTGAAGGTGCGTGGTTATTTGTCACAACTCGGGCCGATCGTGCTCGATGAATCGGCGTTCGACTGGGGCGAAATCGAGCGCAACGCGTTCTTCTGGCCTAATGCTGCTCAGGTATCGGAACTCGAAACCTATATGCAGCGTTTGAGCAAGGAGGGTGACTCCATCGGCGCCAAGGTGACGGTCGTGGCCGAGAACGTACCGCCAGGTTGGGGCGAGCCAGTGTTTGATCGCCTTGATGCAGACATCGCGCACGCCTTGATGAGTATCAATGCAGTTAAAGGTGTCGAGATCGGGGCAGGGTTTGAATCCGTGTCACAACGCGGTACCGAGCATCGCGACGAGATCACCAGCCAGGGCTTTTTATCCAATCAGGCCGGTGGGGTACTCGGCGGAATTTCCTCGGGTCAGAACATCGTTGCATCGCTGGCGCTCAAGCCTACATCAAGCATTCGCTTGCCGGGGCAAAGCGTTGATGTCAATGGTAATGATATTGAAGTAATCACCACAGGTCGTCACGACCCCTGCGTCGGCATTCGCGCAACGCCAATCGCCGAAGCCATGCTGGCGTTGACCTTGATCGATCATGCCATGCGGCATCGTGCACAGAACAACGACGTGCAATGCAGCACGCCAATCATTCCCGGTTCGCGACCCTGAACGGATCGTTAATCATAGAACGCAGAACAAACAGACATTCAGGACAAGACACATGGGTTACAAGGCAAGTGGCAAGATCGTCAAGATCTTCGATACGGAACAGAAGAGTGCATCGTTTCAGGCGCGCGAATTCGTTATTGAAGTCGCGGATGGCCAGTACCCGCAGATGGTCAAGTTTCAATTGGTGCAGGACAAGTGCACCCTCGTTGACGAATACGCGGAAGGCGATGTCGTCACCGTTGAGTTTGATTTGCGTGGCCGCGAGTGGAATGGCAAGTACTTCACCAATTTGCAGGCCTGGCGAATGAACCGTGGTGAAGACAGTGGCGACGGGAGTAATTCAAGCGCTGGTGCTGCGTCAGACGCGAGCTCGAGTGCTGCTTCCAGTGGTGCGACGGCACCAGCAGCGGCAAGTCAGGCTAGTGCTGACTTTGATGATGACATTCCTTTTTGAGCCGCCTGAGTTCTTCGTTTGGTAGGTCATCCCTACTGGCGTGAATTGTCGACAGAGCTTTGTCCGATGATGTCGTCGTGCTTCAACATCTTTACAAATGCCTTTGCGGCACGACCAAGCGTTCGGTTCTTGAGCTGAACCGCCCCAAGTTGTCGTTGCATGTGCAGGCCATTGATCGGTACTTCAACAATGCTGTTGTCTATCATGCTTGACGGCAAGGCACTCCAGCCCAAACCCACTGACACCATCATCTTGATGGTTTCCAGATAGTTGGTTTCCAATGCGGTTTCGAGTTTGATATCGAAGGGGCGAAGTGCATCGAACAAAATTTTTCTGGTTACTGTTCCAACAGCAGGTAACACTGCAGCATGTTCACTTAACACATTCGGTGTGACGCCAGTCTTAAGGTGAGTAGCGTTTGTTTTTTGTGCAATGTTTGTATTTTGTGTAGTGCCTGTCTTTTGTTTAATGCCGGTTTTTGAATCTGGTTCGTTTAAAACAGGGTTGTTCGCCAGGGGGTGATCGGGTGCGGTCACGATAACCAGCGGGTCTGGCCAGATCAATTCGGTCAGCAGACTCGCATCCGCCTCATCGGGCAATGTCACCACGGCCAATTCCAGCGTGCCATTGGCTACGTCATGACAGGCGAGCTCGGAATCCATGAACAGCAGATCGAGTTCGACATCGGGATAGGCTTGGGTGAACGTCTTCAGTACCGGGGGTAGTCGATGGATACCGACATGGTGGCTGGTTGCCATGCGGAGCTTGCCGCCGATGGTGGCCGACAATGCACGAACCTCGTCCGTCGAAACGCTGAGATCGGACAGAATACGGCGACAACTCTGCAGAAAGGTCGTGCCGGCTTCGGTCAGCTGAACCTGTCTGCCGAGCCGATCAAACAGCGTAACGCCCAACTCTGACTCGAGGCTTGCGACGCGCTTACTGATCGCGGGCTGGGTAATGAACAAGGACTCGGCTGCCAACGAAAAGGATTGGTACTCGGCGACCGCCACAAAGGCTTTGAGATTAGGGATATCCATGGGCGAATTTTACGGAAATCCTTACAGATATTCCATGCAAGAATACAAATCATTTAAAATATGAATTTGAGTTATCTTTTCGGCGTCGATATCATAGGCACATCTTGCGACAACGAGAGGTTTTTCGATGGCTGGCAAAACACTTTACGACAAGGTCTGGGATGCCCATGTGGTGCGTCAGCAGGATGATGGCACCGTGCTCTTGTATATAGACAGGCATC